>CAZUAT010000007.1:0-65543 GCA_964618415.1 uncultured Thermoanaerobaculia bacterium | reverse complement strand
TTGTCAGCTACGCTGACTCCGTGCGACCGGAGGGAACAAACCGCCCGCGGAGCGGCAGACCGGCACGGGCGCAAGGTCGTGGCATGTAGAGGTCGATCCGCTCCGCCGTCCGGTGTGCCGCTCCGGTCGCACGGAGTCGATGGAATCGACAGAACCGCGCTCCCTACGCAGCACCCCGGCCGGCTGCGCTCGGCGAAGGCCCCCCGGTCCAGACCTTGCAGGGGTTCCGGGGCATGCCCCAGCTACTTGCCCGTGCGCGTCTCGCCGGCCTCGCACTGCTGCTCGTGGCCGCACCGCCGACCGACGCCGACGAGCCCGCCCGCACCCGCTTCGGCGAGCGGGTGGATGTCGAGGTCGTGAACGTCGACGTGGTAGTGACCGATCGCGCCGGGCAGCCTGTGCTCGACCTCGGCCGCGACGAATTCGAACTGCTCGTCGACGGTGAAGCCGTGGCGATCGAATACTTCGCGGCTCCCGCGACCCGGCTCCCGGGGCCGCCCGAGAGCGGGGCGGACGCGGTACTCGCGCCGCAGGCCATCGCCGGCCTGTCGACGCCGGAGCGCTCGCCCGCCGCTGCGCCGACGCCTGACTCGCTCGTGGTCTTCGTCGACCAGAGTGCCCTCGAATGGCACACGTCGCAGCAGATCATCACGGAGATCCGTGAGTACCTGCAGCCGCGAGTCGAGGCCGGTGCGCGCGTGTTCGTCGCGGCATTTACCGACGACCTGCGCATCCTCGCCGACGGCACGGCCGAACACGGCGACGTGCTGGCGGCACTCGACGAGATCGAGCGCATGCGCGGACGCGGCACGCAAATCGCCTCCACCCGCAACTACCTCGAGCGCGACATCCGCAACTTCGACCGCTACGTGGACCTGGAGGATGCAGCGGGCGGGAATCGACGCGCGATGAGGATCCGCGGCGTGAGTTCCGAAAGCCTGCAGTCCGGCTCCTCGAGTGCGCGCAACTACCTGACCCAGCAGATCCAGCGGCTCAAGCACGAGATCGAGCAGTACGGCCGCGAGGAGCTCGACCGCCAACAACGCTCGCTCGCCTCACTGCAGCACTTCATCGACGCGCTCTCCCCGCTCGAAGGGCACAAATCCGTGCTGCTCGCCACGATGGGCTACACGTCTTCACCGACGGCGTACTTCAGTGCGTTGCTGGACATGAAGCGCGGGCGGCGCGGACCGAAGTCCGATTTCAGTGGCGTCGATCCGATGATCCCCGCCGCAGCGGATCTGAACTCTAGGTTCACGGCGATGCTGCGTGCGGCTCAGAACGCACGCATTGCCTTCTACACCATCGCACCGCGCACGCCGCCCGTCATTCAGAATTCCGCCGAGTTCCCCAGCCTCGGGCGCCACAACGAGCAGACACCGCCGCGCGACCGCGGCATCGTCGAGCAGTCGGCCAGCGTCGTACAGATCGCAGGAGCGACCGGCGGCCAGCCGCTCTACGTCGACGATGGCCTCTCCGAGCGGCTCGCCCGCGTCGACGAGGACCGCGCGTCGACCTATTCGCTCGGGTTTGCGGTGGGTCCGCAAGCGAAGCAGGTCGACCATCGGATCGAGGTCCGGGTGCGTCGGCCCGAACTTGAGACGCGTCACCGGGCGGGCTTTCGCCGGCAGTCGCTCGACGAGCTGACGGCGCAGGCAGTCACCGCGGCGGCCGCGCTCGGTGCCGCCGAGGAGATCTTCGATATCTCTCTCGAGCTGGGGCAACCCCAGCCCGAGTCGTGGCGCAAGACGAGCTGGATCCTGCCGTTCGCGGTGCGCATCCCGCTCGGCGAGCTGGCCCTGCTGCCGGACGAGAGCGGCCGTTCCGGTCGACTGCGGCTGCAGCTGGCGCTGCGCGACGCCGACGGCGACCTGCGGGTCAGCGAAGCGGCCGCCATCGACATCCAGGTGCCCGCCGCAGACGTCGAGGAAGCCCTGTCACGGGACTGGGTACACCGTGCCGAGCTGCGCCTGCCCGCCGGATCGCACCGTATCGCCGTGGTCATCACCGATGAAGGCTCCGGCCTCCTCTCCACCGCCCTGGCCACGATCGACATCCCCTGACTAGATCGTCGCCCGGCCACGATCTCGAACGACAGCGCAGCGGGCGGATTGTTCCCGCAGGGAGCGCGGCTTTGTCAGCTGCGCTGACTCCGTGCGACCGGAGGGAACGAGCCGCCCGCGGAGCGGCAGACCGGCACGGGCGCAGAGTCGCTGCGTCGGGTGGCGGATCCGCTCCGCCGTCCGGTGTGCCGCTCCCATCGCACGGAGTCGATGGCATCGACAAAGCCGCGCTCACCGTTCGGACGCTTTGGGCAACCCCCCAGCCGGCTGCGCTCGGCTGAGGCTGGACCTGCCGGTCAGCGCAGGCGGTCGACGAGGTCGAGGAGGCGGGCTTCGGCTTCGCCGATCGGGACGGCGACCTTTTCGCGATCGCGGCGCAGGGAGACCTCGATCGAGCCGGCGGCGAACGACTTGCCGCCCACCACGGCGCGCACGGGGATTCCGATCAGGTCGGCGTCCTTGAACTTCACGCCCGGCCGCTCCTCGCGGTCGTCGAGCAGCACATCGAGGCCGCGCGCCGTCAGCCCGGCGGCCAGCGTCTCGGCCGCGCGCGCCGAATCCGGGTCGCCCGGGGTGAGCGAGACGACCAGCACCGAGAACGGTGCCAGCGGCAGCGGCCAGATGATGCCGTCCGCGTCGTGGTTCTGCTCGATGGCCGCGGCAAGAGTGCGACCGATCCCGAGGCCGTAGCAGCCCATGATCATCGCCCGGTCCTCGCCGGTCTCGTCGGTGAACACGCACTGCATCGCCTGCGAGTACTTGTCGCCCAGCTTGAAGACGTGGCCGACCTCGATGCCGCGCACGACCGCCAGCGGAGCGCCGCAGGTCGGGCAGGGGTCGGACTCGCCCACTGTCACCAGATCGAGCTGCCGCGCCGCGCCGAGGAACTCAGCCGCATCGCGCTGCCAGTCGACGCCCGTCAGGTGCTCGTCGGCCGCGTTGGCGCCGCACGCGAAACCGCTCATCCCGACCACCGAGAGATCCATCAGCAGCGTCGCGCTGCCTCGCAGCCCGATCGGCCCGGCGAATCCGGTCGGCGCGCCAGTCAGCTCGCGAACCCGCTCCTCCGGCGCCAGGCGCAGGTGGAGCGCGTCCGGCACGGCGTTCTGCAGCTTGACCTCGTTGATCTCGCGGTCGCCGCGGATCACCGCCACGACGAGCTGGCCGCTGTCCGTCTCGTAGATCAGCGTCTTGACCAGGCGCTCCGGCGGCAGGCCGAGCAGCTCGGAGACGTCAGCGATCGAGGAACGGCCGGGCGTCGGCACGCGGGCAAGCGACGGCGGCTCGACGGACGCCGACTCCGTCGGCCAGGCACCGCGCTCGGCCTTTTCCTGGTTCGCCCCGTAACCGCACGCCGGGCAGTGCACGACCGCGCTCTCCCCGGTCGCCGCCGTGACCATGAACTCGTGCGAAGACGAGCCGCCGATCGTCCCGGTGTCGGCCTCCACCACCGTGTACTCGAGACCGCAGGCCTCGAAGATGCGGCGATAGGCGGTGCGCATCGCCTCGTACGTCTCGTCGAGGCTCCCGGCGTTGGCATGGAACGAGTACGCGTCCTTCATCAGGAACTCGCGCCCGCGCATCCAGCCGAAGCGCGGGCGGATCTCATCGCGGAACTTGGTCTGGATCTGGTAGAGGTTGAACGGCAGCTGCCGGTAGCTGCGCACGTCGCGGCGCACGATGTCGGTCACCACCTCCTCGTGCGTCGGCCCGAAGCAGAACTCCCGGTCGTGACGGTCGCGGATCCGCAGCAGCTCCTTGCCGTACTTGAGCCAGCGCCCGGACTCGACCCACAGCTCGGCCGGCTGCACCGCCGGCATCGACAGCTCGACCGCGCCGGCGGCATCCATCTCCCGCCGCACGATGTCCATCAGCTTGCGCAGGCTCCGCCAGCCGAGCGGAAGGTAGCTGTAGATGCCTGCCGCGACCTTGCGCGTCATGCCCGAACGCACCATCAGCTGGTGCGAGACGACTTCGGCGTCGTTCGGAACTTCCCGTGTCGTGTGGATGTACCACCGGCTCCAGCGAATCATTTCTTCTGCCGCTTCCTGACCCGTTCGAGCAACCGGGCCGAATCCTTCATGCATTCCATCATGCGCTCCTCGAGCGCCCCCACACGGGGCTCGAGGCTGCGCGAGCGGCTGAACGCCGCGCGCGCCCCCTCCTCGTCTCCGTCCGCCAGCAGCGCCATGCCGAGGTGGGTGTACGTCGTCGCGGAAGGCCCCAGCTCCGCGGACCGCTGCAGGCATTCGATCGCCTGCTCGTACTCGCGCCGCTTGTAGTGCACCCAGCCGAGCACGGCCAGCGGGAACTGCTTGAGTTCGTCCGGAGCCGCTTCGAGACCGGAACGCGCGTAGTCGAGCGCCTGATCGAGTTCGCCGTCCATCTCGGCCAGGTTGCACGCCATCTCGTAGAACGCGATCGTCCGCGTGAAGTTCGACTTGCTGCCGTCGAGCAGTTCCAGGCCGATCCGGTTGCCCTCGATGAACTTGCCCTCGCTGCGCAGCGCGGCGATGAGCGCCGCCGCCGCCGTGGCCCGCTGCATCTCGGTGGAGTCGAGTTCGAGCACCCGGCGCGCCGCAGTCTCCAGTTCCTGGCGCCGGCCCAGCGTCAGGCAGGCCATCACGTAAGCCATCCAGACGTTGGCGTTGTCCGGGCCGTAGTCGATCGCCTTGTCGAACAGCGCCATCGCCTTGTCGCCCTCACCGCGTGCCACGTGGTTCTGAGCGCGGACGAGCAGCGACGCCACTTGAGGCGCCACCTCGGGAAGGCGCTCGACCGACCGGCCGGACAGGAACTGCACGAGATCCTGGTAGCGCAGCCGTCGCGGGTTGAGGCGCTGTGCCTCGCGGAACGCCGCCAGCGCTTTGCGGTTCCAGTGGCGCGCCAGGTAGGCGAGACCGAGCAGGTAGTGTGCCTCCTCGAACGCGGGATCGAGGCGGACGGCCTCCTGCAGGCATTCCACCGCTTCGGCGGAACGGCCCTGCTCGTAGAAGCAGTTGCCGAGCATGTAGAGGGCCTGCGGCACCGGATCGATCTGGCAGGCGTCCTCGAGGTGCTCGATCGCCCGGTCCAGATCGCCGGTCGACGCGTAGACGGCGCCGAGGCTGAAGTGCGGCAGGAAGGCGTCGGGATACAGGTCCACAGCCTGCCGGAGCAGCTTCTCGGCGCGACTGGAGTCGCCGCGCTCGTGACAGATCACGCCGGAAAAGACCAGCGCCTCGAAGTGATCGGGACGCACCTCCAGGACCCGCGCGAAGTAGGTCAGCGCCTCTTCGGCCTCGCCTTCGTTGAAAGCCGTCTCGCCGAGATAGAGGGCCAGCTCGTAGTTCGCGCGGTCGAGCTTGAACGCCTGCGACAGGCAGTGCCGGGCCCGCTCGACGTCGAACGCGAACAGGGCGTACTCGGCATCCTCGAGCTGGTGCAGAAAGCTCTTGCGACGGTCGCCCTGGTAGAGCGCCGCTATCCGGTCCTTGACGCCGACGAACCGCTCGCGCTTCTCGAGCGCCTTGAGCTGGTAGTCCATCTTCGCCTGCCAGAGATCGGCCCACTCTTCGCGCCCGATCAGCCGGCGGCGCTCGAGCAGTTCGCGCAGGGTGCCGAAGCCGGTCTGACTGACCAGCAGGTTCTTCTCCTGCTTGTGGAGCGCCTCGACCAGGCGCTGCACGGTTTCCGCCGTCCGCTTGACCGCCTCCTCGAGGATCGAGACGCGCTCGAGCAGATGCTCGTCGAGCGAGAAGTCCGCGTCCCGGTCCCGCGCCAGGTCCTCCGTATCCTCGGTCGGCGGCCCCGAGAGCACCAGCAGCTTCTGATGACAGCGCCCGCAGAGATCCTGCTCGGCCGGGTTCGGCGCCCCGCAGGCCTGGCAGAGCACGGTCGCCGGCACGGCGCGCAGCTCTGTCCCGCCCGGCCGCTCAGCCGGCCTGCGTGTAGTCATGGAATCCGCGCCCGCTCTTGCGCCCGAGGTAGCCCGCGTCGACCATCCGCACCAGCAGCGGGCAGGGCCGGTACTTGTCCTCGCCCAACCCCTCGTGCAGGACGCGCAGGATGTCGAGACAGACGTCGAGGCCGATCAGATCGGCGAGCGCCAGCGGGCCGAGCGGGTGGTTCATGCCGAGCTTCATCACCTCGTCGATCGCCGAGGCGGTGCCCACTCCTTCGTGCAGGCAGAAGATCGCCTCGTTGATCATCGGCATCAGCACACGATTCGAGACGAAACCCGGAGCGTCGTTGACCTCCACCGGCGTCTTGCCCATCCGGCGGGTGGCCGCCTCGACCACGTCCCAGGTCTCCTGCGTCGTCTGCAGCCCGCGGATGATCTCGACCAGCTGCATCACCGGCACCGGGTTCATGAAGTGCATGCCGATCACCTGACCCGGGCGGCTCGTCTGGGCGGCGAGCCGGGTGATGGAGATCGACGAGGTGTTGGTCGCCAGGATCGCCGGGGCGGCGAGCAGTGTGTCGAGCTCTGCGAGCACCTGCCGCTTGACGTCGAAGCGCTCGACGACCGCCTCGACTACCAGATCGCAACCGGCCAGCGCCGAGAGATCCCCGGCGGCGACGATCCGGCCGCGCGTCGTCGCGGCCTCTGCCGCGTCGAGCCGGCCCTTGGCCACCAGCCGATCCAGACTCTTGCCGATCGCCGCCAGGCCGCGCTCGAGGGCGGCCGGCGCCACGTCCACCAGTACGGTCTCGAACCCGGCCGCAGCCGCGGTCTGGGCGATTCCGTTCCCCATCGTCCCGGCGCCGACGACGCCGAACTTGCCGATCTCCATCGCTCCCGCTCCTTCGCCGCGCAGCCTATCGCGCAGCGGCCGTTCGCCACAGGTCGGTGTGCCGCCGCGCCCGGCTCAGACCCGTGTGGAGAGCGCCGACTCCGAGAGCGGCTCCGGGAACCAGGCCTCGCCGCGCCCGAACTTGGTGCGCAGCGCCGCGCCGACGCCGACCAGCGTCGCGGCCGTCCACGCCCACAGGCCGACTACGGGCGCAAACTTGATCAGTGCCAGAACCAGGAGCCCGAGCACCGCCAGGTGAAGCGCCGCCACGCGGCGGCCGGGAGCGAGGCGCGCAGCCAGCGCCGCTCCGAGGGCGTGGAAGACCGCCACCATCCCCCAGAGCTTGGCGAGCAGCGCGCCGAGCACTACCAGGGCCAGCAACGGCACCGCGACGACGGGTGGCAGGAGGGAGCCAAGGAACACGACCGTCAGGGTAGCGGCGAGGATCGACACGAGACCGGCGGCAAAGCAGGCGAACGGCTCCCGCCGCACCTCGTCGGAAGTCGCGCACGCCGGCCGCGACCCGGAGCCGAAGATCAGCAGCGTCAGGACGAGCCAGGCAGCTGCCAGCGCCAGCTTCGCCGCGAGGACCACCGGAGCCGCGGCCGATAGGCCGAGGCTGGGCCCCTCGAGCAGCGTCATCCAGGCTCGGGACACCGACGGATAGACCACCGAGCGCCCCTCGATGCGCGCGCCCGGCGCCGCGTGCAGCTCGCCGCCCAGAATGAAGACCTCGCCGCGCAGGACTGCGGTCGACTCGAGTTCGGCACTGCCGCCGAGAATCGTCACGTCGCCGATCACGGTCCCGGAGATGCGCGCGTTGCCGTCGAGGGCGGTCACCCCGGCCAGCGCCTCGCCAGCGATCAGGACGTCGCGGCCGACTGCGACGACCCGGTGCCGCGCCACGCTCCCGGCGTCGAGCCGCAGCGCCGGTGCCGGTGCGGGAGGCGGACCGGCCGCCGCGCGGGCGTCGACGGGCACAGCGAGGCCGGCAGCGCCGGCCAGCAGCAGGGCGATGAGCGGTCGCATCGACCGCATGCTACGTGTTCCGGGAGGCGAGGTCAGCGGGGCCGGCGACCGGGCCGCTCGGGTTGCGGGCGCCGCACTCGACGCACCAGCCGCCAGGCGACCAGATTCAGACCCACGACCAGCAGCAGCGCGCCGATCTGATTGGCCGTCGACGCGCCGAGCCACTCTCCGACGGCCGAGCCCACACCGCGCCAGCTCGCAGTGACCATTCCGGTGCCCGCGGCGAGCGCCGCGACGAACAGCTCGCCGAGCGCGGCCAGTGCGGACAGCGGGCCGGCGAGCGGCGCCGGCTCGGCGGCCGCCAGGCTAGCCAGCAGCGTGGCGGCGATCGCCAGACCGGCGAGCAGTGCGGCCGGCAGGCGCCAGGCGCTACGCGCCCGGCTCTCCCAGGGGGCTACCGGGAGCGAGGCCATCACCGTGGCGCGGAAGTCGGGCCGCACCGCGACTCGGTCGGCGGCCAGCGTGGAGAGCAGCGCCGCGAGCCGCTCGCGCTCGGCCGCACACGACGGGCAGCCCGCCAGGTGCTCGGCAAGCTGCCGACGCTCGTCGCCCCCCAGGGCGCCGTCGGCGTCGAGATCCAGCCACTCGAGATAGGTCCGATGCTCCATGTGCCCGTCTCTCCGCTTGCTTCCCGGTCAGCCCTCGGCCTGCAACAGATTCTTGAGCATCTGGCGAGCCCGGAACAGCTTGTTCTTCACCGTTCCGAGCGGCATCGTGCGCAGCGTCGCGATCTCGTCGTAGGCCAGCTCGCCGTAATGCCGCAACTCGATCAGCTCCCGGTACTCGCCCGGCAGCCGCTCGATCGCGGCGCGCACCCGGGCGTCACTCTGGTCCGACTCCATTGCCTCCTGGGCGTTCGGACCCTCGGCGGCGATCTCCAGCTCACGCGGTCCCTCGCCGTCCTCCCCGGCTCGCACCAGCGGCACCAGTCGAAATCGCCGCTTGCGGATCACGTCGATCGCCGCGTTCTGCGCCACCCGGAAGATCCAGGTCGAGAAGCGGTACTGCGGATCGAATCGATCGAGAGCCTGGTACACCCGCACGAACACCTCCTGCGCCAGATCGTGGGCCTCGTCGAGGTTCCGGACCAGGCGGTTGAGGTAGTTGATCAACCGCGCCTGATAGCGCTCGACGAGTTCGCCATAGCGCTCCGGGTCCCCGGCAAGGACCGCTCGCACCAGCTCTTCGTCCGGAGGGCTCGGGGGCTCGTGCGGCATTCGAAGTACGTCTCCGGTTCGCGGAAGGTTGCAGATCGGACGGTCGGGCGCCGCTACCGGGGGCGCAGGGGCGCGGCGGCCGCCAGAGGCATGGGAGCGGCGATCTTAGCGGACCGGGCCGCCGCCGCCAGGAATCTCCCGAACCTCCAGGATCCGGTCGCCCTGGCGGATCTGGTCGAGCCGATCGAGGCCGGACACCACGCGGCCGAAGGCGGTGAACCCACCATCCAGGTGCGGCTGCGGCGAAAGGGTCAGGAAGAACTGGCTGCCGCCCGTGTCCGGGCCCGACAACGCCATGCCGAGCACGCCGCGCTCGAAGCGGAGGGGATGGACCTCGTCCCGCAGGGTGTAGCCGGGCCCGCCCCAGCCGTCGCCGCGCGGATCGCCCCCCTGGACGACGAAGTCCGGGACCACGCGGTGGAACGTCAGCCCGTCGAAGTAGCGCTGCCCGGCGAGCTGCAAGAACGACAGGCAGGTGAGCGGCGTCTGCGGACAGGTCAGTTCGATCTCCACCGGGCCCCGTTCGGTGACCACGCGAACGCGCCGCGCTGCGGTGGTCTGCAGCAACACCTGACGGTAGTAGCCCAGGCCGTGGAGAGGAGCGGCAGCGCCGATCCCCGGCCGCGCCTCTCCCAGTCCCGCCAGCCCGGCCGCGGCCTCCCGCCGCGCCAGCGGGTCCTCGTCCTCGAGGAGCCGCAGCAGCGCCTCGACGACCGCGGCCCGCTCGGACTCCTCCGCCCGCCCCCGCGACACCAGCGCCCGAATTCCCGCCAGCCGGGCATCGTTCATTCGCTCTCCGCGTTCGGCGTCGATCACCGGCGCCAGCTCGGCAGCCGCGAGCACCGGCTCCCCCGCCAGCAGGTCCAGCGCGGTGGCGCGCACCGTCGGGTCGGAGTCGCGCAGGCTCCGGCGCACCAGGTCTCCCAGCGCGCCGCCGGCGCCCCTCGCCAACCCCTCGAGCGCTGCCACGCGCACCATCGCCTCGGGATCGAGTTGCAGGGCCAGGAGGGTGTCGAGGTCGCCGAGGCGGGCCGCCGCTTCTGCGGCGCGGGCGCGCATCAACCGCTCCCCGGCACTCGCCGCGGCAGTGACGAGGCCGGCCGCATCGTCGACACCGCCAGTCGCGAGCGCCAGCAGAGCCAGCTCGCGCTGGCGGGGCTCGCCGTCGTCGAGCGCCTTGCGAAGTCGTGCCTCGAGCTCCGGGTGCGGCAGGAACCGGCCGGCGGCCTCGATCGCCGTGGCGGCGGCGCCCGGCTGCGCGTCGTCGACTGCCGCTGCGAGCCGGTCTCCCCAGTCGAGCGGCGGCAGCGCCTCGAAGCGGGCGAGAAGGCGCGCCCCGGCGCGCATCGCCTGCACGCGCGGCGACAGCTCTGCGTCGTCGAGCAGCGGCAGCAGCCGCGCCAGGTCGCCGAGGCCGCCCACCTCCCCGAGACCGCGCGCCGCCCAGGCGCGCACGAATGGATCGTCGTCCGTCAGCAGGCCCCGAAGCGCCTCGGCCCCGTCCGGTCGAGGCTCGCGGCCAAGGGCATAGGCACTGCCGGCGCGCACCGCGAGCTCGGTTCGGGTAAGCCCCTCGACGGCCGCGTCGACGGTCGCCGGCTCGCGGAAGCGGAACAGGGACGGGGCGAGGCGCGCCCACGCCTCGTCTGCCTCCAGGGCCCCGAGCGCGCGACGGACCTCCGCCAGCGGGGCCCCGATCTTGCCGAGCGCTTCGACCGCCAGGCGGCCGACGGCCGGATCGTCGTCGACTGCTGCCACGATCAGCGCCCGCCGAGCCTCCGGCGCGCCCAGCTCCCCGAGCGCGAACGCCGCCGCACTCCGAACCTCATTGTCGATATCGACCAGCAGCCCCTGGAGCAGGCTGCGGCCGCGCACGTCTCCGATCTGTCCGAGGGTCACCGCCAGCTGGCGCCGGACCTCCACCGGCCCGGAGAGCATCAGCTCGAGGGCTGTGGAGTCGTAGAGGCGCCGGTCCGCCATCAGCAGCAGCATGGCCCGGCTCTCGAGCGTGCCGGCATCGGGGGCGGCGAGGTCCGGTGTCGGCCCGGGCTGCGGCGGCGGCGCCGTTGTCGACCGGCAGGCGGCCAGCACCAGCGTCGGAGCGAGCAGGAACAGCCACGTCACCTGGCGTGCAGACGAAGTCATACCCGATGCTAATCCGCCCGCTGCCGATCCGATAGGCTGCTCCGGTGGTCGCAACGAGCCTTTCCTTTGTCGGCCTGAGCCGCCGCTTCGACGCGCTCCCGGTCCTGCGCGACGTGTCGGGCGAGGTCGAGGAGGGCGGCCTGCTGGCGGTGCGCGGGCCGAACGGCAGCGGCAAGTCGACGCTGCTGCGCTGTCTGGCGGGCCTGCTGGCGCCCGACCGCGGCGACATCCGGGTCCGCGAGCACGGACTCGACTTCGACACCGCGCACCGGCGGCGGCGCGCCGGCTACCTGGCTCCCGACCTGGCGCTCTACGAGGAACTGACCGTGCGCGAGAACGGTGAGCTTTTCGCCAGCCTGCGCGGCGTCTCGCCGGACCTGGCCTCCCGGCTGACGGCGCGATTCGAACTGCCGCCGCAGCGTCCGTGGCGCGTCCTCTCGTCGGGTATGCAGCAGCGCATGCGGTGGGTCTTCGCACTGCTCCACGCTCCTTGCGTGTTGCTGCTCGACGAGCCGTTCCAGAACCTAGACGAGGCCGGCGTGCAGACCGCCCGCGCCCTGCTCGACGAACATCTGGCCTCGGGCGGGCTCGCCGTGGTGGCGAGCCCGGCCGCGATCGCGCTGCCCGGAGTGGCCGGTGAAGTCGACCTGGCTGGCTGAAGCGCTGGCGGTCTTCGGTAAGGACTGGCGCAGCGAAGCTCGCGCCCGACACTCCGTGACCTCGCTGGTGCTGTTCTCCCTGTCGACGCTGCTGATTGCCAGCCTGGCGCTCGGGCCCCTCGCCGGTCCTGCCGACGGGCGCGCCGAGGTAGTCGCGGCCCTGCTCTGGATCCTGCTGCTGTTCGCCGCCGCCGCCGGCCTGCCGCGGGCGTTCGTGCACGAGGAAGAGGCGCGAACTGCCGCGGCGCTCCGCCTGGCAGCGCGGCCGTCTGCGGTGTTCGCCGGCAAGCTGCTCTGGGTCGGCTCGCTGATCGCCCTGCTCGAGGCGATCGCAGCACCGCTCGCGGTGGCGTTGTTCGACCTGCAGGTGGCGGCGCCGGGCCGCTTCGTCGCCGCGCTGGCGGCCGGTGGACTGGGCCTGGCCGCAGCGACGACCGTGCTGGCGGCAATCGTTGCCCAGGGCCGCGGCGCCACCACGCTCTTCGCCGCGCTCGCCTTCCCGTTGCTCGTCCCGCTGGCCGTCCTGGCGGTAGCCGCGACACGCTCGGCCCTCGTCGCCGAGGCCGCCGCGGGGCCCGTTCTGACGCAGCTGCTCCTGTATGATGGCTCCGTCGTGGTCGCGGGCTTCCTCCTCTTCCCCGCGATCTGGAACCCATGAGAAGGCCTGCCCCGTCGTCGCTGCTCCTCTGCCTCTGCTGGCTGTGGATGTGCGCGGTCATCGTCGCCGCCTACCACTGGGCGCCGCTGGCCGAAGGGTTCCAGGGCGACTCGAGTCGGATTCTCTTCTTCCACGTGCCGGTGGCGTGGGTCTCCTTTGTCGCCTTCATGGCCGCCGGGGTGTCCAGCGTGCGCTACCTGGCCGGTGCGCGGGAAGCACGCCACGACCGTTCGGCGGCGGCCGCGGTCGAAATCGGTCTGCTGTTCGCGGTGCTGGCCACCGTCAGCGGCGCCATCTGGGCCCGCATCGAGTGGGGCAGCTGGTGGAACTGGGACCCGCGGCAGACTTCGATCGTGGTGGCGCTGCTCTTCTACGCCGCCTACCTGGCGCTGCGAGCCGCAGTCGCCGATCCGCAGTCGCGCGGCCGGCTGGCCGCCGCCTACGCATCTCTCGGGCTGGTGGTGGCGCCGTTCTTCTACTGGGTGCTGCCGCGCCTCGGCTTCTCCCTGCATCCGGAGCCCGTCGTCAACCGGAGCGGCGAGGTCGAGGTCGAGCCGCGCATGCTGACGGTGCTGCTGGCCAGCATGTGCGGTTTCACGCTGTTCTACTTCCTCCTCCACCGCCTGCGCCGACGCGCCGAGACCGCCGCGCATGCTCACCGCGAAAGGATCGTCTGATGGGTGGACCGATCTGGGTCACTGCCGTCAACCTCGTCATCTGGTCCGGGCTGGTCTGGTACCTGTATCGGATCGATCGCCGCCTGGACGAGCTGGAGCAGCAGCGATGAGCCGCCGCGGCTGGACCATCATGGGCTTCGTGCTGCTGGCGGTGTTCGCGAGTTTCGCGTTCGCCTCGTTCCGTTCCAGCCTGACTCCCTACGTGTCCTATGAAGAGGCCCGCCGCGCCGGGCGCACCGTGCAGGTGGCCGGGTCGCTCGACAAGGGCAGCACCAGCTACGACACCGAGTCGTCCAGGCTGCGTTTTCGACTCCTCGACCCGACGACCGGCGAGCGCCTCGAGGTCGAGTACGACGGCGTAAAGCCGGCCAACTTCGAGGACGCGATCTCGATCGTTGCCATCGGGCGCTGGGACGCCGCCGCCTCCCGCTTCGCCGCCGGGAAGCTGCTCGTCAAGTGCCCGAGCAAGTACCAGGGCGCCGAAGTCGAGGTCAAGGAGTACTCATGATGCACAACAGCCGGCGGCCGCGGCGGTGGAACTGATGGACGGACTCGCAGGACTGTATCTGCCCGGGGCCGTGGCGCTCTGGTGCGCGCTCGCCTTCGCGCTGGCCGCTCTGTGGGGCTGGCTCGACCTGTACCGCGGCGACGCGTCGGCGCGGCCGTTCGCGCGTCGCGCCTACCTCTGCTTCACCCTCGCCATCGTCGGCGCGTCGCTGCTGCTGCTGCTGGCGCTCGGGCGTCGGGACTTCCGTATCGACTACGTCTTCCAGTACTCCGGCCTCGACCTGCCGTGGTATTTCCAGCTCGCCGCCTTCTGGGCCGGTCAGAAAGGCAGCTTCCTGATCTGGCTGCTTTTCGGCGCCCTGATCGGTCTGCCGCTGATGCGCACCACCGGCCGGCAGGAGCCCTCGGTCATGGGCATCTACCTGCTCGCCCAGCTCGGGCTGCTCTTGATCCTGGTGCGCGAGAACCCGTTCACGATGCTCGGCCATGCGCCGGTGGACGGCCAGGGGCTCAATCCGTTGTTGCAGGACAACTGGATGGTGATCCACCCGCCGATCATGTTCGTCGGCTACGCCCTGGCGGCCGTCCCGTTTGCTTTCGCGATGTCGGCGCTGCTGCGGCGAGACACGTCCGAGTGGGCCACCCGCGCCTTCCCCTGGGCGCTGGCCGGATTCCTGGTGCTGGGCGGCGCGATCCTGCTCGGCGGCTACTGGGCGTACGCCACTCTCGGCTGGGGCGGCTTCTGGGGCTGGGACCCGGTGGAGAACGCTTCGCTCATCCCCTGGCTGTTCGGCACGGCGCTGGTCCACGGCCTCTACCTGGAGCGTACCCGCGGCCGCTTCCGGCGCCTCAACCTGGTGCTGGCGGCGCTGGTCTTCCTGTCGGTGCTCTACGGCACCTTCCTGACCCGCTCGGGCGTTCTGGCCGACTTCTCCGTACACAGCTTCGTCGACCTCGGCATCTCCGGCTGGCTGATCGCCATCATGGCGCTGTTCGGCGGCATGGCGGTGATCCTGCTCGGCACCCGGCTGTCCTCGGTCGAAACCGGTACCAACGTCGACCCGGGCCTGTCGCGCGGCACCTTCCTGGTGCTGGCGAGCGTCGCTCTGCTCGCCTGCGCGACCGTCGTGACGCTGGGGACGTCGGCGCCGCTGCTCACTCGCTTCATGGAGAACCCCGGCCAGGTCGGCCCCGAGTTCTACAACCGCGTCAATCTTCCGATCGCCCTGCTGATCGCCTTTCTGCTCGCGCTGGTGCCGTTTCTGACCTGGCGCGGTGAGGAGACCTGGCGGGCAATCCTGCGCAAGGCGCTGCCGGGCATTGCGTTCGGCTTCCTCGCCACCTGTGGCGCGATCGGCCTCGGCGTCCACGATCCGTTCCATGTGCTCTTCCTGCTGCTGGCCTGCTCGGCCCTCGCCAACAACCTGCTCCGCGTCGCGCAGCTGGCGCGCAACGGCAAGCTGGCGAGCGCCGGCGGCTACCTCGCCCACGTCGGCGTCGGGATCATGCTGGTCGGATTTCTCGCCTCGTCGGCGTACGACGAGAGCGTCAAGGTGACCCTGCTGCGCGGCCAGCCGGTCGATGTCGGCGCTTACACGCTGACCTTCGAACGGTTCATCGAGCGCCAGGGCTTTCAGAAAGAGCGCACCGAAGTGACCGTCCGCCGCAACGGCGAGACGATCTGGACGGCGCACCCGGCGATCTTTGCCAACCAGCGGACGCGGCAGCTGATGGTCAATCCCGACATCCGCAGCACGATGCTCGCGGACCTGTACCTGTCGCCGCTCGAGTACGACCCCGGCCAGCCGGCTGGGATCGCCCGGCTCGCCCTGCGCAAGGGTGAGTCGGACCGCATCGGCGAGGCCGAGGTCCGGTTCGTCGGATTCAACCTGGAGCACGACGGCAATGCCCTCGCACAGATGGCCGCCGGCCAGCCGGTCTCCGTGGGCGCGATTCTGGAGATCACGCGCAACGGCGCCGTCGAACGGCTCGAGCCGGCCTATCGATTCAGCGGCGACGGGCGGGTCGACTTCGCGCCGGTCGCCCTCGCCGGCGGCGGTCGAGTGGCCGTCGGCGGGATCGACGCGACAGCCGGCGCCGTGCGGCTGCTGTTCGAGGGCGTGGGAGGCGAAGAAGGCGTGCCGCCGCGCCTGTCTCTCGACGTGACGCGCAAGCCGCTCGTGCAGGCCGTCTGGTGGGGAATGTACGTCGTGCTGGCCGGCGGCATCCTGGCGCTGATCGCCCGCGCGCGTCAGCTGCGCCGTCTCGACGCCGCGACGCCCGGCAGCTGATCCGGCTCAGACGCCGAGCGCGAGCCGGTCGGCGAGCACCTTCGGCAACCCGGCGTCGAGGATCAGCTGTCCAGCCCGCTGGACCGAGTACGGAACGCGGTGCCAGCGCACCAGACGCTTCTCGGTGTCGAACGTCATGTAGGCCGCCCGGGGATCGCGATCGCGGGGCTGGCCGACTGAACCCGGGTTGATGAGGTAGCGCAGGCCCGGCTCGATGCGGATCGAACCGGTCGTCCCGCTGAGCAGGGCGACGCGGACCTCCCGCCCCTGGGCAACGAACAGCGACGGCACGTGGGTATGCCCGAAGAAGGCCACCTGCCCGTCCCAGAGGTTGAACGCCTCCCAGGCCTCGTAGACCGAAAACAGATACTGGTCCTCGTCGGCGGGCGAGCCGTGACAGAGAGTCACTTCACCCGGCGCGCCGATCGGCCCCTGAGGGAGTTCGCGCACGAAGCGCAGATTGGCCGCGGTCAGCTTGCCCGCGGTCCAGCGCGCCGCCTGCAGCGCTGCCTGGTTGAAGTTCTCTCCCGTCTCGATCCCCGCCACGACCTTGTCGTGGTTCCCGCGAATCTTCCACACCGGGCCCGGCAGGCGTCGGCGCACGTCCTCGACGACCTGGTTCGGGCCGGCACCGTACCCGACCAGATCGCCGAGCAGAAAGGTGCCGTCGAAGTGCTTGCGGCGCACACGGCGGAGCACCGCCGAGAGGGCGGTCGTATTGCCGTGCAGATCCGAGAGGATCAGGTAGAGCACGCCCGCTCCGGGAGCCGCAGCAGCAGCCGGATTCGCGCCGCCACCTCGGCCGGGGTCTCGTCGTCGCGCACGTCGACGGTCAGGTCGGCGGCGCGGTAGGACGGCAGCCGCTCGCGGTAGAGGGCAAAAGCGGAGATCTCGTCGCGAAACAGCGGGCGATCCTGCTTACCCAGCGGGCCGATGCGGCGCATGATCGTCTCGAACGAAGGGTGCAGCCACACGATGGTGCCGGCCTCGCGCGCCGCGGTGAGGTTGGCCGGGTCGACGAAGGTGCCGCCCCCGACGGCGATGACTCCGTCCCCGCCCGCGCGGGTCTCGAGCAGGACCTCTCGCTCGCGCCGGCGGAACTCGGCCTCGCCCCGGGTCGCGAACATTTCGCGGATCGAGACGCCCGCGCGCCGTTCGACCTCGGCATCCAGGTCGATCAGCGGCCAGCCCAGCAGACGCGCCAGATCGGCCCCGGTGGTGGTCTTGCCGGCGCCCATGAACCCCGTCAGATAGATCCGCATGTACGTCCCGTCGGCGAGCATCGCCGGCGGGCGCCGCCCGACCGCCGAGGCCGACCCGGGCCGGCAGTGCTCACGGCTTGGGAGCCTCCGCCTCGCGCCGTGCCTGGAACTCCTCCATGAAGCGTGTCGAGAAGCGCCCGCGCCGGAAAACCGGGTCCCGCAGAATCTCCCGGTGCAGCGGGATGATCGTCCGGATCCCCTCGATGACGAAGAAGTCGAGGGCTCGCATCATGCGGGCGATCGCCTCGTCGCGGTCCCGGCCGTGCGCGATCAGCTTGCCCACCAGCGAGTCGTAGTGCGGCGGCACGACGTAGTCCTCGTAACCATGGGTGTCGACCCGCACACCGGGGCCGCCCGGCAGGTGGAAGGTGGTCAGCCTGCCGGGGCTCGGCGCGAACGTCCGCGGATCCTCGGCGTTGATCCGACACTCGATCGCGTGACCGCGGTGCCTCAGGCCCGAGGGCACGGTCAAACGCTCGCCGGCGGCGATCTGGATCTGCAGCTTCACCAGATCGACGCCGGTGACCATCTCAGTGACCGGGTGCTCGACCTGGATGCGAGTGTTCATCTCCATGAAGTAGAAGCTGCCGTCCCGGTCGAGGAGATACTCGATCGTGCCCGCGTTCTCGTATCCGACGTGCTCGCACAGGCGGACCGAGGCCTCGCCCATTCGCTCGCGCAGCTCCGGCGTGAGAGCCGGCGAGGGCGCCTCCTCGATGATCTTCTGGTGCCGGCGCTGGATCGAGCACTCGCGCTCACCGAGGTGGATGGCGTGTCCGTATCGGTCCCCGAACACCTGAAACTCGATGTGGCGTGGCTCCTCGAGGTACTTCTCGAGATAGATCGAACCGTCGCCGAACGCCTTCTGTGCCTCGCTCGAGGCGGTTTCGAACAGCTTCTCGAGATCCGCCTCCGAGCGCACGATCCGCATGCCGCGACCGCCACCGCCGGCCGCTGCCTTGAGGATGACCGGATAGCCCACGTCGGCGGCCAGCTCGCGAGCCTCGGCGCCCGAAGTGAGCGGGTCGCCCGAACCGGGCAGCACCGGCACACCCGCGTCGACCGCTGTGCGGCGGGCGGCGGCCTTGTCGCCCATGCGACGGATCACCTCGGGCGGCGGGCCGATCCACGCCAGGCCGCACTCGGCGAGTACCTCGGCGAAATGAGCGTTCTCCGCCAGAAAACCGTAGCCGGGATGGATGGCGTCGGCACCCGTGATCTCAGCCGCGGAAACCAGCGCCGAGATATTGAGGTAGCTCTGGCCCGAGGGCGGCGGGCCGATGCAGACCTCCTCGTCCGCGTAGGTAACGTGCAGACTGTCGCGATCGGCGGTCGAATAGACGGCCACCGTCGGGATGCCGAGTTCGCGGCAGGCCTGGATGACCCGCAGCGCGATCTCTCCTCGGTTGGCGATCAGGATCTTTCGGAACATGTGCTGTCCGTAGGTCGGTCCCCTGGTGGATCGGTTGTCCGTTGGGTCACCCGGGTCACCCTGCCGGTTCTCGGGCGGCGGCGGCGGGTACCGAACGGCAGGAGCGGTCGGAGGTGTGGCGACGTCGAATCAGTCGGCCCGCAGCCCGAACAGCGGCTCGCCGAACTCGACCGGCTGACCATTCTTCGGATAGATCTCGGCCACCACTCCGTCAGCGTCGCACTCGATCTCGTTCATCAGTTTCATCGCCTCCACGATGCAGAGCACCTGGCCCTTGCGGACCCGATCGCCCAGCTTGACGAACGGCGGCGCATCCGGGCTAGGAGCGGCATAGAAGGTGCCGACGATGGGCGAGTTGACGACGTGCACGTCGGCCGCGGGCGGCGAGGGCAGTGCGGGCTCGGCGGTCGGGGCGGGCGCGGAGACGACCGCTTCGGCCACCGGCGCGCGCCCGCCATCGGAGACAGGCGCGGCGACCGCCGCGCCTCCGTGCTCGCCGGTGATCCGAAGCGCGAAGCCGGAGCGCTCGATCTCCAGGCCGTGGAGTCGCCGACTGGCGACCAACTCGATGAGTTCCTTGATCTGTTCGAAGGTCAACATGGCTGAACCGGTCGGAAGTGTCGTTGCAGGGTCTGGAGCGTTGGACAGATCATTCCAGGTCGTCGGCGAACAGCAGCCTTGCGCGCTTGAGTTCGAAACGCGCCCGGCCGAGCGAAGCCTCGGGGCGTAGAGCGGCGAGCAGCCAGTGACCGCCGCCGAGCGCGGAAAGCACGAACGTCAGCGCGTCGCCCACGATGGTCAGCTGCCGCACACCACCGACGGCCAACTCGCGCTGCTGCTGCACGATCGTGCGCGCCTGCGCGACCAGCTCGGCAGCGATCGATTCGAGATCGAGATCCGGATCGGCAGAGAACGACTCGACCGGCATCCCGTCGCCAGCGACCAGCGACAGCGCGAGTGTGCCGTCGACCCGGTTGCTGATCGCGGAGAGGCGCTCAAGATACACGGGCACGCTCCCGTCCCTGGCGCACGCGCGCGAGGTAGCCGCGCAGAGTCGCCAGCTTGCGTGCGGTGAGGCCCTGCGGCGGCGCGGCAATTGTCGCCTCTTCCGGCGCCTCCCAGGCCGCCGAGGGCGCCTCCGCCGGTACCTGCCGAGGGCGGCGCCGCGAGATCTCTTCCAGGCCGGCGAGCGCCGTGGCGTCATTCGGGCGCCCTGCCAGCACGCGGCGGTACTCCGCTTCCGCCTCGTCCAGGTGACCCTGCGAGAGGTAGAGCTCGGCCAGAGTCGCACTGGTGCTGGCCGGTTCGGCCGCCGGGGGCTCCGGATCGGCGACCCGATCCGGCAGCGGAACGGCGACGGAACTCTCCGTGAGCACCTCGTCGAACGGCTCCTCGAGCATCTCCCGCTCGACCTCTTCGCCGATCGTGCGGGGCATGAACGGCGCGGCTATGACCTCGGCCTGCGCCTCGAAGATCTCTTCCGCACCGCGTGGCAGCGACGAACCCCAGGGAGGCAGGTCGGCCACCGGCGGCTCCGACTCCGGTTCCGGCTCTTCGACCTCGAAGTCCGCTACAGAGGCCGGCTCGGGCGGCGGTGGCGTGCGGGGGGCAGTCGACCGGAAGACGAGGCGCGACGTGGGCGCTTCCGGCTCCTGCGCGGACGGTTCGCCGGCTGCCGGCTCGGCTTCCACCTGAAGTTCGGCCGACGCCTCTTCCGCCGGCGGCTCCGCGACTGCGGTTGCGCCCAGCGCCGTGCCTGCCAGCGCGAGCGGAAAGATCTGCTCGGAAGAAAAGGCCGCGGCGATGCGAGCGCCGGCAGCCACCGGGTCGAACACCGGACCAAACGGCATCGGGTCGCGTTCGGTCCGCGCGTCGAACCCGCCCGCACGTGCGGCTCGGGGTTCGCTCGTCCCCGCGGATGCCTCCACCTGCCGCTGCGCGGTTTCGATCCGGCGGTCGAGCTCGTCGATCTCCGGATCGCGGTCGTTGAACAGGCGGTAGAACTCGATGCGTTCGCGCGCCTTGTCGATCTCTCCGAGGGAGAGGTAGGCGTCGACGAGGAGGCGGTTGGCGACCAGCTGCGCCGGGTCGCTGACGACGGCCTGCTCGAGCGCCTCGCGCGCGGCCTCCGCGTCGCCGCGTTCGAGCTCACATCGCCCCAGCAGGACCAGCGCCGAAACGTGACGTGGATTGCGCTCGAGGCCCTGGCGCAGGACGGCCACCGCTTCGGCGAACTGGCCGCCCCGCCGGTGTTCCTCGGCCAGCTGCAAGAACACCCGGGACCCGGGCTCGCGCTGCCAGCGCTGCGCGTACTCGGCGAGCCGTTCGGGAGAGAAGCCGTCGGTCACCGGAACCAGCTCCCGGCCAGTCGCCGGCAGACCGCTCGGACGCATTGGGAGGCCATGACTCCGGTAACTCTAGCACTTCGCACCGGCAGGCTACCCGCCCGTCCGGAGGCAAACCTCCGGCCGGCGAGCGTACTGCCGGCTGCAGGTCCGCCGCCGGCGATCAGGGCAGGATGTTGACCACCGCGCTCGCCTCGCTCGAGCCGAAGGCATTCGAGACGCGCAGGCGCACGATGTAGCTGTTGGGCAGTGTGTACAGGTGGACCGGGCTGCGTTCGTTCGACGACTGTCCATCGCCGAAGTTCCAGTTCCAGCTGGTCGGATTGCCGGACGAAGTGTCGGTGAAGGTGACCGTGTTGCCGGAGACGAAGAACGTGAACGCTGCGATCGGCGGAGCCTGGATCGAGATGTCGATCGAGTCGGTCACCACGCCGCCTTCCCCGCCAGCTTCGACGGTCACGGTGATCAGACGGTCCGGCTCCGACTGAGTGTCTGAGGCCGAAACGGTGAGGACGTCTCGCGCCTGTCCGCGCGAGTCGGTGGTGATGAAGCGGCCGCCGGATCGCAGCGATCCGGCCTCGGTTCTGAAGTTCACCGAGGCGCCGGGCAGGGGCTGCCCCTCGTCGTCGCGCACCAGCGCGATCAGCTCCACCACCCCGCCCTCCTGTGGCAGGTTGCTCGGGTCGGCATTGAGGCTGATGGCCGCCGCCCGGGCACCGACCTCGATCTCGGTGGTCACGGGGTCGTTGGCACCGGAGTACGCGCTGACGGTGGCGATCCCCGCCCGGCCGTCGCCGGTCAAGACGGCACGGGCAATGCCGTCCGTGTCGGTGTAGACGACCGGGTCGACGGTGCCGATGGTGCTGGAGAGGCGAATCTCGGTGCCCGGGTTGACGGGGTTGCCGTTCGAACGCAACGCCTGCATGGTGATGTTCGAGATACCCGTACGGGCGATCCGGGTGGGCGCCGCCGAGATCTGCAGCACCATTCCCTGCGGCGCCACAGGCGTACCCTCGTCACAGGCGAGGAGAGCGATTCCAGAGAAAGCAAACACGGCCCGCGCGAAGGTCTTGAGCGTCATCCTGGCTACTCTATGCAAACCGCCCGCCCGCGCAAACCGCCTCTCAGACGCCGCGCCCACAGGCCGCCGCGCGGCCGGAGCGCCTGCAGCTGGATGGGGACCCAAACGACTGTTCCCCAAGAACGACGGCGGCCCGCCGCGCGCCTCCGGGGCGCCCGACGGGCCGGGTCGAATGCTGCGGGCTGGTCGCGAAACGCGACTCAGAAGTAGGAGATGTCCCCTTCCGGCGGCGCCTCACCCGTGCCTCCACCGCAACCCTCCGACGGGCAGACGATGCGGACCGGGACGATGCCGACTCCGCCGTTGACCTCGGCTCGGACCCGGGCGTCGCCCGGCGTGCCACCGGCAAAGAGCGGAACGTTGATCTCGCCCCAGAAGAACTCCAGCTCGACCTCCTGAGGCCCGCCCTGGCTCTGGAAGTTGCCCAGGTTGGTGGTCAGGGCAGCCAGAGTCAGATTGGGTACCGTGTAGTTGGTCCGTGGATCGGTCGCGGTCACCTTGATCATGGCGAAGCGATCGTCGTTGACCAGCAGGCGGCCGCGGCTGGTCGTCACCGTGACGATCGGCACCACCTCCGGCTGGACGGGCTGCACCCGCGGCTGGCTGGGCAGCTTGGCCTCGTTCGTATCGCAGGCTGCGGGCACCAGACCTGCCACGATCGCGGCCGAGAGCAGAAACATCTTGCGTGCGTTCATATCCGTTCGCCTCCCGCGACCTCAGGGAAAGACTTCGAGTGTGAAGTATGCGGGCGCGGATGCGACCGGGTCGCCACTGAGCGTGCGACCGAAGAACTGGATCGCGACCTTGAGCCGGACGACCTGCGTGTTGGTCTCCGTGTCGCGGCCGTAGTCGATGAGATCCTTGATCGGCGCGTGGTTGAACTGGTCGGTACGCAGGATCGGCCCACCGTCGAGCGTGAAGGTACCGTTGGCCGGCGCAATGCCGAAGATGTGATTGACCAGCACCGGCGGGACCCGCGTCCCCGTGTCCTCACGGGTAAACGATACCTCGTAGCTGTGGATCTCCACGTTCATCAGGTCACTGGTCGGCTGTGAATTGTTCCGCGTGACGTTGGTGACCGTGATCGTTTCCACCTGAACGAGCGGGAACGAACCCGAGGCACTGATCGAGATCGGCAGACCGTCGAAGTCGGTGACCGAGAGGATGACGCCTCCGGCGTCCACCTTGTCGGTGCGGCTCTCGCAGCCGAGTCCGACCACAGCGACGAGCGTAAGAGCGAGCAACTTGACGAAGCGGTTCATATCTGGCTCCTCCCCGGGTCGCTCAGAGCTTGATGACCCGTGGGGTGATGAAGATCAGCATCTCGTCGTTCTCGTTCCGCATCCGGCGGTTCTTGAACAGATGCCCGAGCAGCGGCACGTTGGACAGGCCGGGAACGCGATCCTGGCCATTGTCGTTGGACACCTTGTAGATGCCGCCGATGACCGTGGTCCCACCGTCGCGGACGATGACGCGCGTCCGTGCTTCCTTGGTGGAGATCGGGGCGTTCGACGCGCCGGGGACGATGAAGGCCAGCTGCGGCTCGCGCTTCTGGACGTTGATGTCCATCAGGATCGTCCCCTCGGCGGTCACATGCGGCGTGACGTCGAGCCGCAGCGTGGCGTTGACGAACTGGACAGTGACCGTGTTGTTGGCCACCGTCTGGATCGGCAGCTGGACGCCGCTTTGAATCGACGCTGCGTTGTTGTTCAGTGTCGAGATCTTCGGCGCCGACAGGACCGTCACCAGGCCCTCGCTCTCGGCCACCTGGAGGCGGGCGTTGAGCGTGAACGTGTCGAGCACGTTGCCGAGAGTCATGTCGATGAACCCGTTGGCGCCGCCGGTGAGCAGCCCGACGCCGCCGTCGACCGTGCCGTGGTTGGGGAACTGCAGCGTCGTCGAGTTGCCGTGCGCGGCGTCGGCCACGCCATCGAAGCCCCAGCTGATACCGAGCGAGCGGCTGAACTGCTTCGTGGTCTCGATGATCTTGGCTTCGATCATCACCTGGGGTTCCGGCACGTCCAGGGTGTCGATGACCGCGAGCACGGTGTCCATGTAGCTCGGCAGCTCCTTGATCACCAGCGTGTTGGTGCGGCCGTCGATGATCACCGTGCCGCGCTGCGACAGGATGCCACCGGCGCCGCCCTGGCTGAGCAGGCCGGCGACCTCACCCGCGGTCGAGTAGGAAAGCCGCTTGACGACGGTGCGCAGCGGAATCGAGAGCGCCTGCGCCTGCTGCAGGGCCTGAGCCCGACGGGCCTCCTGCTCGAGCACGTCGACTGGGGCGATGCGCATGATGTTGCCGTCGAGCTCGTAGCCGAGGCCGTTGATCTTGAGGATCTGATCGAGCGCCTGGTCCCACGGCACCCGCTCGAGTTCGACGGTCACCGTGCCCTTGACGCCGGGCTGGATGACGACGTTGAGGCCGGAGATGCGGGCGAACGAGCGCAGCACCTCGCGCACGTCAGCGTCGCGCAGCGTCATGCTGATCGGCTCGCCGTAGTACTCCTTCTTCGCCCCGGTCAGGGTCTGCCCGGCCTCGATCGAGGCCAGCGTCGGGGGAGCCTGAACCGGCGCTCCGGCGCTGCCAAGCGTCGTCGAACCCTGCATGTCGGCCGCCTCGAAGTCGGCGACCGTCGCGGGAGCTGCCGCCGGAGCCGCAGCCACGGCGACCGGCGCCGGGGCCGGGGCCGGTACCGGCGCGGGCGCGACGGCGACGACCTCTTCCTCCGGCTCCGGCTCGACCGGCGCGGCGACGGCAGCCACCGGCTCGTACGCAGCGGGCGCCGGAGTGTCCGCGATCCGCTCGCCGAATCGGACCACGAGGCCCGAGCCGGTCCGTTCGATCGCCGGCACCTGGGTCGCCGACAGGTCGAAGACCACGCGCGACACCGGGACCGGATCGGTCCGGAACTGCGAGACGCGGACGCGGTCGACCGCGGCGCCGCCCATCGGGACGGTGCCGCGATCACTGGCGTTGAACACGCCGTCGAGGTCGATGACGAACCGCTCCGGGTTCTCCAGTCGGAACGTCGAGTAGGCGAACTCGCCGTCGCCAGCGATCCGGACGACTCCGGGCGCCAGCTCGACGATGCCCTCGAGACGGGTCGCCGGGGCGCCGGTCGGTCGTGGAGCGACCACCGGGTGGTCCACGGTTCCCGCCTGCGTGTGCATCGGCGAGGCTGCAGCGACCGCCGTTGGGGCCGGATCGACGGCCGGGGCCGGCTCAGCCGCGGGCGCCTGAACGGCCACCTCCTCGACGTCCGGTGAGGGCTCGGCCTCGGCGGACGGCGACGCGGCGGCAATCGCACCGCTGCGCATCAGGTCGATACGGACGCCGCTGGCATCGGCATCGAGGCGATGCTCGCTGGCGTCGCGTGTTTCGACCGTCACCCGCGTCACGGGACGGTCCCCGACCTCCGAACTGGAGACGTGGACCGCCGCGACGAGCCCACCCGCACCCGGCTGGGCCGCGAGGCCTTCGGTCGGCCGGGAGTTGGGGAACTCGACGACCAGGCGCCCGGCAGCATCCCGGAACGACCTCCAAACCAGAGCCTCGTCGGCCTGGATCTGGACCTGGGCCCCGAGCGCGGTTTCGACGACCTCCAGCTTCGAGATGGTCGCGACTGGAGAGTCGGCCGACACGGCCGCCTCGGGATCGGCACCTGCGGACGCACCGCCCCAGCCCGGGATCAGCATCGCTATCGCGATGGCGATTCCCAGCCGGAAGTTCCGATTCGTCATCCTTCGCATCACGGCGTCACGCATTTCGCTCGCCTCCGTAGCGTCGCCTCGCACGGTCTCCATCCCCGTCTAAGGGCTGAGCTTCTTGACCACTTCCCGATACGGCTTGAGCACCGTCGGGTCGTTGACGATCTGTTTGAACACGACTTCCATCTGACTGATCCGGACCACGTCGCCGTCGTAGAGCTGATCCCCGACGCGCACGAGGTAGCTGCGATCCTTGTTGGGGGACACCAGCTGGGCGATGTAACCGCTCGAGGTGCGGTAGATGCCGGTCAGATCGACCTCGTCGATCAGCAGTCCCGGTACGCCCTCCGGCAGCTCGCCCTGAATCTCCGGCCGCGTCTGCGCGGTCTCGAGCGACCGGAACGGGTCGCGACGGTCGCCGGGGTCGTAGCTGTACGCCTGGCCCTGGAGCACCGCCTCCTCGCCCTCGAGGATCTCGTCGATCCGGGCTCCGGCGTCCACGATGGCGGCGTCACCCGCCGCGGTCGGGTCGACCGGCGCGGTGGTGTCGGTGCCGTCGTCCTGGGCGCGTGCCGCGCCGGTCGTCAACACCGCGCCTGCGAGCAAGGCGAGCGCGATACGGCTCAAGAATCGGTCCGGTCTCATCGGTTACCCCTACCTCCCGCCGGCGCCGTCTGGGGCTCGGCGTCGGGAGCCGGCTCCTTGTAGACGAACGTCTTGGCGATGAACGAGGCGGTGATCGAGTGCCCCTTGGCGGACTTCGCCTGCGTCGAGACCTTGAGGTTCTCGATGTTGATGATGCGGGAGAACCGGCCGATGCGGTCGAAGAAGAGCGCCAGGTTGTGGTACGTCCCGTTCAGGCGGACGGTAATCGGCCACTCGCTGTAGAACTCGCGGTCGATGAAGTTGCCCGGCGTGAACTTGAGAAGGTCGAAGTTACCCTGTTCGGTCAACTGGCGGATGCGCCGCAGCAGCTCGGGGGTGTTGCGCCGTGCGGGAAGGATGCGCAGCAGCTTCTCGAGCTCGAGCTCGAGTCGGCGAACCTCCTCGCGGAACTGCGGGAGCTTGGCCTTGGCGGCGCGGCCTTCGGCGATCGTCTGCTGCAGGCCCTGGTACTCGGTCTCCATCCGCTCGAGCTGCTCGTACTGTCCCTTGAACTTCAGCCAGTACGTACCGCCGACCAGGAGCGCCGCGACGAGCAGGCCGACCAGGCCGCCTTGCCAGGCGGGCTTGCCTTCGAGTCCGGTCTGAAATGCCATCGTCGGTCTCCGATCAGCGCGCCGCCGGAGCGCCGGCCCCGTCGGCCGGCGCCGCCGCAGGCGCCTTGAATGAGTACGGGAAGGAGAGCCGGAAGTCGTAGACCTCGGTCCGCGCACCACGGCCCGCTCGCTGCGTGGCGTCCTGGAGAATCGGCTCGCCGAAAGCCTCCACCCGGTCGAGGTTGTCGATCAGGTTGGCCACGGCCGACATGTTGAACGCCGATCCGCGCAGGCTCACGTTCGTGTTGGTGGTCTCGAGGCTGGTCAGCCACAGCAGCTCCGGCAGGCCCTTGGAGACCTCGTCCATGATCTGGACGGGACCGCGCTGATTGGCCTTCAGATCGTTGATGATCTGAATCTTGCGCTCGAGGTCGGCCTTCTTGCGCTTGTACTCCTCGACCTCCTTGATGACGGCCTTGAGCTCCTCGACCTCGCGCTTCGCTTCCGCGATCTGTTCCTGCTTGTTAGAGATCCGGTTGCTGAGCATCAGCCACCAGCCGGCCGTCACCAACAGGCCGAGCACGATCCCAGCAATGAGCAGGTAGTTCCCGAGGTCGCCGCTGCTACCGGCGCCGCCGCCCGAAGTCGCCGCCTTCTTGCGAGCGACGACCGGGCGCTTTCCCTCGGCGAGCAGATTGATCTTGAGCATGAGCTCAGCCTCCCGCCTTCCGGACAGCCAGCCCCACCGCAACCGCCAGCATCGGCGAGATCGAGCGCAGCCAGTCGCGGTCGAAGTCGCCGTCGCGGTAGTGGATCCGGCGCAGCGGATCCAACACTTCGATCGGCACTCCGAACCGCTCGCGCAGCACCTGCTGCAGGTTCGGGGTCAGCGCGCAGCCGCCCGACAGCACGATCTCGTCGACCGGTCCCTCCGAGGAGGTCGCGGCGAAGAAGTCGAAAGTCTTCTGGATCTCGGTCGCGAGCTCGCCCGACACGCCATCGAGCACCGCACGGGCGTCGGAGGGCTGGAACCGGTCGACCGGCTGACCGCGCTTGAGGCGCTCGGCCTGCTCGAACGACAGGTTGAACTCACGCTGCAGCGCCTCCGTGAAGCCGTTGCCCGCCGAGGAGATGTCGCGCCAGAACGCGGTCTGGCCGCGCACGAGAATGTTGATGTTGGTCACGCTGGCGCCCATGTTGACCAGCGCCACGACCTTCGAGTGATCGAGGTCGTAGTTGACCTCGTAGGCGTTCTGGATCGCGAACGCGTCGACGTCCACCAGGGTCGCGACGCGGCCGGCCTGGCCGATCACCGAGACGTAGTCGTTGACCTTGTCCCGCTTGACGGCGACCAGCAGCACGTCCATGTTGTCGCGACCCGGCTCGCCCTCCGAGAGGACGATGTAGTCGAGACGGACGTCATTGATGTCGAACGGGATGTACTGCTCGGCCTCCCACCGGATCTGCTCCGAGAGATCCTCCGAGGCCATCGCCGGCACCTGGATCTTCTTGATGATGACGGAGTGACCGGACAGCGAGGTGGCGAAACTCGGGGTCTTGACCCCGGTCGCGGCGATCAGCCGGTTCAGGGCATCGACCACGAGCGCGGAGTCCATGATCGAGCCGTCGACGATCGCCTCCGGCGACAGGGGCTCGACCCCCAGGCGCTGGAGCCAATACTCGCCCTTCTTCTCGTGGAGCTCGACCAGTTTGAGCGCCGAACTGCCGATATCGAGTCCAACCAGACCCTTCGAGCGCGAGAACAGCACGATGCGATCTACCCCCTCTCCAGCGAGCTCGCCGACCGCACTTCTTACTAGCGATTCGTGTCAGCAAGGTACCAGCAACCCCAAGGCCTGTCAAGGGGTTGCCGAAAATGCTGCCCAAATCCTTGTGCAGTATTGCACAGCCCCGATTCGGACCCCCTCCGAGGCCGGGTTGCGGGCCTGGGGGAAGCAAGGCTAGAATCGGCCGGTTCGCCCGCCCGGGCGAAGCCGAGGATCCACCACCGGTTCCCTGCGAGTCTTTCGGAGTTGCATCATGGCGAAGCAGTGTGAAGTCTGCGGCAAGTCCACCGTCACCGGACGCAAGGTCAGCCACGCGCACAACGTGACCTCGCGGACCTGGGAGCCGAACCTGCGCTCCGTCAAGGCGCTGATCGACGGCACCGTCAAGCGGGTGCGCGTCTGCGCGCGTTGCCTGCGCAGCGGCAAGGTCGCACGCCCGCCGGTCCGCACCTGGACCCCCGCCGAAACCCCCACCGGCAAGTAAGCGGCGTCGCGGCCGCGCCGCCGGTCCTCAGCCCAGGTCGTCGCTCCGCGCGGCGCCGGGCATGCGCCGGCTGACATCGAGCACGCCGGGCTGGCCGCGCAGAGCGCGGCGCACCCTCTCCAGATGGGCACTGTCGCGCACGTCGAGCACCACCTCGATGTGGCCGCGCCCCGGGTTCTCGGTGTCGGCCTCGATCTGACGGATGTTGGTGTCGAGCTTGGCGATCGCCTCGGTCAGCTTGGCCAGCATCCCTCGCCGGTCCTCCGTGCGGATGAGCAGCGAGACGGGATAGAGGCCATCCTCGCCGCTCGCCCACGCCACCTCGATCTCGCGCTCGGGGTTGTAGAGCAGGTTGCGCACGTTCGGGCAGCTGACCGAGTGCACCGAGACGCCGCGGCCTCGGGTCACGTAGCCGACGATCTCCTCGCCGGGCAGCGGGCGGCAGCACTTGGCGAGCACGACCATCAGATCACCCTGACCGCGCACCTGGATCGGGCCGGCGCCGCCCCGCCGCGGCACCAGCCGCTCGAAGGCCTGCCGGAGCCGCCCCGGGACCACCGGCTCGCGGTCCAGCTGCTCGCGCGTCAGGACGCGTTCCAGCACCTGATGGACCGACATCTTTCCGTACCCGATGCGGGCCAGCAGATCCTCCGGGCGAGCCAGCCCCTCGTCGACCAGCAGCCCGCGGAACGTCTCGCCCTCGTAGACGGCGCGCGGCGCGGTGCGCAGCCGCTGCAGCTCCTTCTCGAGCAGGCGCCGCCCGACCTGGATCGCCTCCGCGGTCTGCTGGGTGTTGATCCACTGCCGGATGCGCGACTTCGCCTTCGGCGTTGCCACCCAGGAGAGCCAGTCGCGGCTCGGGTGCCGGGAGGCATGGGTCAGCACCTCGACCACGTCCCCGGTGCGCAGCGCCGTGCGCAGCGGCACCAGCCGCCCGTTGACGCGCGCGCCCGCGCAGTGATGTCCGATATCGGTGTGAATCCGGTATGCGAAATCGAGCGGCGTGGCTCCGCGGGGCAGTGCGAAGACGTCGCCCTTCGGCGAGAAGGCGTAGACCTCGTCCGGGTAGAGGTCGACCTTGAGCGTCGACAGGAAGGTGCGTGAGTCCTCGCCCTCGATGTGCTCGTCGACCAGCTGCCGCAGCCAGAGGACATTGCGGTCGATCGAAGCGTTCTCCGCCTTGCCCTCCTTGTAGCGCCAGTGCGCGGCGATGCCCTCCTCGGCCACCAGATCCATCTCGCGGGTCCGGATCTGCACTTCGAACGGCTGTCCCGCGGGGCCCAGCAGCGTGGTGTGCAGGGACTGATAGAGGTTCGGCTTCGGCATCGCGATGTAGTCCTTGAACCGGCCCGGAATCGGGCGCCAGTTCTGGTGGACCACCCCGAGCGCGGTATAGCAGTCGCGCAGCTCCGGAGTGACGATGCGGAAGGCGAGGTAGTCGTAGAGCTCGGAGACCTCGATCTCCTGCCGCCGCAGCTTCTGGAAGATCGAGTAGAAGCGCTTCACGCGATGGCTGATCTCGCACTCGACACCGGCCTCGGCGAGACTGGCGGCAAGCCGTTCAGCGATCTGGCGGGTCGCCGCCTTGCCGACCCGGACCTTCTCGTTGACGGCCTGCTGCAGCGCCGCGAACTGCAGGGGCCAGAGGTAGAAGAACGCCAGGTCCTCGAGATCGCCCTTGACCTTGGCCATGCCGAGACGGTTGGCGATCGGGGCGTAGATCTCGAGAGTCTCCTGCGAGATCCGCCGCCGCGCCTCGGGTGACATCGACCCGAGGGTCATCATGTTGTGCAGCCGGTCGGCCAGCTTGACGAGGATCACCCGGATGTCCCGTGCCGACGCGAGGATCATCTTGCGGAAGGTCTCGGCCTGGGCGTCGTCCTTGCGAACGTACATGTGCCGGCCGATCTTGGTCACGCCGTCGACGAGCTCGGCGATCTCGCTGCCGAACTCGCGCTCCAGGCGCTCACGCGTGGTCAGCGTGTCCTCGAGCACGTCGTGGAGCAGCGCCACGACGACGCTCGTCAGGTCGAGCCGCAGATCGGCCAGCAGCCAGGCGACGCTCGCCGGGTGCGTCAGGTACGGCTCACCGGAGCGGCGCACCTGGTCGCGGTGCATCTCCGCCGAGAACCCCCAGGCCCGGGCGAGCAGGACGCGGTCGACTGCGCGCCCGTTGCGCTCCAGATGGACGGCCAGCTCCTCGAGCCCTGGCGGGCGCGGCGGCGTAACGGGTGGCGCGGGCTGGCGTTTGTGGTCGGTCATCGGTGTCACCGGCGGCGCCCGGACAGGCAGCTGCCACCGGTGACGATTCTACGGATGTTCAGCGGGAGGCAGCCGGAGCCGCACCCGCGCGCTGCGGCTTGCCCTTGTCGCGATGGAAGCGCCCGCCGGGCCCGAACCACTCCTCCCAGAGGATCGCGAACGGGCTGGCGATGTAGATCGACGAATAGGTGCCGACGATGATGCCGACCAGAATGATGAAGGCGAAGCCGCGAATTGCCTCCCCACCGAACAGCCAGAGCATCAGCGCGGCGAGGACCGTCGTGCCGCCGGTCAACAGGGTCCGGGCCAGCATTTCGTTGAGACTGCGGTTGATCAGCGTCAGCAGGTCGCCGCCGCGGGTCTTGCGCATGTTCTCGCGGACGCGGTCGAAGGTGACGACCGTGTCGTTCACCGAGTAGCCGATCAACGTCAGGAACGCGGCGACCGTGGTGAGGTTGAATTCGTAACCCATGAAGGCATAGATGCCGAGGGTGATGAGCACGTCGTGCAGAATCGACATCGTCGCGCCGATCCCGAACCGAAGCTCGAACCGGATCCAGATGTAGAGCAGCATGCCCAGGATCGCGCCGACTACCGCGAGGATGCCGCGCTGACGGATCTCCGATCCGACCTGCGGGCTCACGTTGCCGCTGCCGAGCACCGAGTAGCTGCCGATCCTGCCCTGAGCCTTGATGGCCTCCAGGGCCCGCGGAGAGAGTCCCGCCGCTCGCGCCACTTCGTCCCAGGAGACGAAGATACCGAGCCGCTTGCGCTCGGCCATCACCGACTCGGCCACTCCCGTGTAGTGCCCGGCTGCGCTCTCGGGTCCGACGCCGTCGGGATCCGTCGCGGCCAGCAGGTCGGCCAGTGACAGCGTGCCGATCCGGTTGATGTCCGACCGGCTGTCGGCCCCGGCGTTGTACCGCGCGTCGATCGCGGCCAGGACCTCCGCGGCGCTGCCCTCCGGTTTGCCCTCGAGGATCGGCGTGCCGATGATCACCTCGTTGCTCGCCGGATCCCCGAACCGCTGGAGCTGCGCGTCGCCCACGCCAGCGCCGGTCACCACGGAGCGCAGCTGCTCGACATCCGGCCGCTCGGCAAACTTCAGCGTCAGCTGCGTTCCGCCGGCGAAATCGATGCCCATGTTGAGGTGACCGAGGAAGAAGATCGCCACCGCGCCGATTGCCATCACCACGAAGGAGAAGGCCAGCCAGAAGCGGCGATACTTCATGAAGTCGATCTTGGTGTTGGTCAGAATGTCCATCGATAGGGCTCCCCGGGTCGCCTGGCGCCCGTCAGATGGAAAGTTTCCCGGCGTTCGGGCGCAGGGTCTGCGTCACCTCGAAGAGCCAGCGGCTGACGTAGATCGCGCAGAAGAGCGTGCCGAGGATGCCGATTGAGAGCGTGACCGCGAAGCCGCGAATCGGTCCGGTGCCGAACTGGAACAGGAAAAGGGCCGCGATCAGCGTCGTGATGTTGGAGTCGAGGATCGACGACAGCGCATTCTGGAACCCGGCATCGATCGCTGACCGGAGCGTCTTGCCGGCTCGCAGCTCCTCCTTGATCCGCTCGAAGATCAGCACGTTGGCGTCCACCGCCATGGCGATGGACAGCACGATGCCGGCGGTGCCGGGCAGCGTAAGCGTGGCGTCGAAATAGGCCAGTGCTCCGAACAGCAGCAGCACGTTGAGCGCCAGACCGAACAGAGCGTTGAGGCCGGACAGCCGGTACACGATCAGCAGCGACAGCACGATGCAGATCATCGACAGCAAACCCGCCTTGATGCTCGAATCGATCGAATCCTGTCCGAGCGACGGGCCGACCGTCCTGTCCTCGACGTAGTCGATGCCCGCCGGCAGCGCGCCGGAGCGCAGCGTGGTGACGAGGTCCTGCACCTCCTGCTGCGTGAAGTTGCCCTCGATGACGCCCGAATCGGTGATCCGACCGTTGATCTGCGGCGCCGAGACGATCGTTCCGTCGAGCACGATTGCCAGACCGCGGCCGATGTTCGCGCCGGTGGCCTCGCCGAACGCCCGCGCGCCGTCCACGTTCAGGTTGAACGAGACGACCGGCTGCCCGAACTGTCCCTGCGAGGGGCTGGCGTGCTTGAGGTCGCGGCCGGTGATCACCTGCCGCTTCTCGACCGCCCAGAAAGCCTGCGAGAGCACCTGGCCGGTCGACGAGTCGCGCCGTACCTCGGGCAGGATCTCGATGTTGTCCGGCAGGCGCCCGCCGTAGTGGGCGAGGATGTCGTCGCGTGATCCAGCGCCGGCTCCCGTCCACGGAAAGTCGCAGAGCCGGAACTCGAGAAACGCCGTGTTCTTGATCAGTCGCTTCACGCGCTCCGGATCGTCCACGCCCGGGAGTTGAACGACGATGCGGTCGCTGGTGGCGCCCTGGCGCGCGATGACCGGTTCGGCGACGCCGAACTGGTCGATACGGTTGCGGATGGTCTGCTGCGCCTGATTGACCGACAGGTCGCGGATGGCGCGCTCGTTGGCCGGCGCCATGTTGAACACCACCCGTCCGCCGACGCCCTTCTCCGCGTTCCAGGCGTTGCCCAGCCACTTGCGCGTCACCTCGTCGAAGCGGCTCTGGTCGGACTCGGCGAGCCCGGTGACTTCGAAGCGGGTGTCGGTGAGCCGGTTCGTCGAAAGGCCGACGATTCCGGCGCCGGTCGCTTCCCGACGCAGAATCTCCATGTCGCGGTCGGTCTCCGCCCGCACCGCGTCCTGGGTGCGCACCTGGAGCTCGAGGTGGATGCCGCCCTGCAGGTCGAGGCCGAGATTGATCTTCTTCTGGGGCGGATAGGCGGCCCAGATGGCCAGCCCGGCGAGGCCGAAAATCAGCACTCCCCGCCAGAGAATGCTGCGGTTCATCCCTTGCCCCCTTCGCTGCCGGGCTCGCCCTCGATGCCGGCGACCGCCGACTTGGCCACCCGCACGCGGACGTTGTCGGCCAGCTTGAGATGGACGACCTTGTCTTCGACCGCCGCGATCTCGCCGAGCAATCCGCCGTTGGTCACCACCTTGTCGCCCCGCTTGAGCTGGCCGAGCATCGCCTGGTGGGCCTTCTGGCGCTTGCGCATCGGCGCCAGCAGCAGGAAGTAGAAGATCCCGAAGATCAGCAGCACCGGGACCAGCTGGACCAGCGCCGACGGCGCCGAACCCGGCGCGGACGCCTGGAGTAGGAAGAACGGCATGGATCGCCTCCGGTCACGAGATCCGCGAACCCGGCTGCGTCGCGCAGCGCCTCCTGCGCGGATCCTCCGTGGTTCCTCCGATGTCCGGGTCGGCAGGTAAGCCGAAATCAGGATCGGGGGACCGACCGGACAAACCCGGCGGAACCGGACGACGGCGAGTCGGGGCTCTCGGTACGGTTTCCGTCGACTGGACCTCCGCCCCCGGAGCGGAGGCGTGTTTCCAGCTGACAAGACTCGATAGCCTGTCGAAGATCCGCCATGAAGTCAAGGAAGTAACGCAGGTTGTGCACCGTCGCGAACACCGCCCCGGTGATCTCGCCGGCCCGCATCAGATGGTGCAGGAGGGCGCGCGGGACCCGCGCGCAGACCGCGCAGCGGCACTCCGGATCGAGGGGCCGCGGATCGTCGCGAAAAGCCGAGTTGCGGATGCGCAGCAGGCCGGAGCGGGTGTAGAGCAGGCCGTGGCGACCGTTGCGGGCCGGCAGCACGCAGTCGAACAGGTCGACCCCGTGCGCCACCGCGTGGGCGAGGTCGGCGGGCGTCCCGACCCCCATCAGGTACCGCGGCCGGTCCTCGGGCAGCAGCGCCGCCGTCCACTCGACGACCGCCCGCCGCTCGGCCTCCGGCTCGCCCACCGACACCCCGCCGATCGCGACGCCGTCGAACGGCAGCTGCGCGAGCTCGCGCGCGGCCTGCTCGCGCAGAGCGCGAAAGCTGCTGCCCTGCGCGATGGCGAACAGCGCCGTCTCGGTCGGGCGCCGGCGCGCCGCCAGAGCCCGCTCCGCCCACCGGCGCGTGCGCTCCCAGGCCGACCGGGCTCGCGCTTCGTCCACCGGCCACGGCGGACACTCGTCGAGCATCATCGCGATGTCGACTCCGATCCGCTCCTGGGCCTCGACGACTCCGGCAGGCGTGAAGCGCAGCGCAGCGCCGTCGAGGTGGCTGCGAAAGGTGACGCCCGCCTCGTCGACGCTGCGCATCCCCTCCAGGCTGAATACCTGGAAGCCGCCCGAGTCGGTCAGGATCGGTCGTTTCCAACCCGCGAACGCGTGCACGCCGCCGACGCGTTCGATTGCATCGATGCCGGGGCGCAGACTGAGATGGTAGAGGTTGGCCAGCATCACCTCGGCCCCGACCTCTTCGAGCGCCTGCGGAGTCAGCCCCTTGACGGCTCCCTGGGTGCCGACCGGCATGAACGCCGGCGTTTCGATCGCGCCGTGCCTCGTGTGCAGACGGCCCCGGCGTGCCGCGCCGTCCCGACCGAGGACTTCGAAACGGATCGGGCCGCCCGGCGCCCCGGCCAGGTGCGACTCGCTCACCGCTTGCCGAGGGTCGCCGGGCCGCCGGCATCCCCGTCGCCGAGTTCGACCTCACGCACCTCGACGGTCGCCGGCAGCTGCAGGTCGAACCGGTCCGCCGGCATCGGTCCGTTGCGCACGATCTTCTCGAGCCGGTACTCCGTCGTGTCCCCGTTGGGCTCGACGTAGCGCATCCGAACCGGCAGGTAGCTCTCGCGGTCGATCCACAGCGTCATCGACTTCAGCCGCCGCTCGATGCGGCCGTAGCGAGGGGTCAGCAGGAGCACGTACGGCTCGCCGGGGGCGGGAGGCGAGTAACTCACCGAAAAGTACGACAGCAGCGACTCCAGCGAGCCGCTGGCGCTGAGATAGTGGAAAACCTGGCGCGAGACCGAGCCGATCTTGACGCGCTCGGCGCGGCCCAGGTCACGAAACCAGGTCAGCATCTCGTTGCCGCTCACGACCAGAGAGATCGGCCGCGGCTGCTCGTACTCCCAACGCACGCGGTCCGGGCGGGCGTACGAGAACGTGCCGGTCGAGCGCTCCGGGGCGAGGAGAAACTCGCTCTGGCGCTCCTGGACGAAGTGGGCTGCCATCGACTCCAGACGGGCCTGTTCCCAGCGCACCCGCTCGGTCAGCGCGTGCAGCCGCGCCGTAGCGCTGAGCCCCGCCACTTCGGGATCGGGCGGTGCTGCCGGGCCGGCGGCCCGTCCGGCGGCCGGTGCGAGGAGGACACCGGCCACCAGCAGGGCGACGGCCGACGGGAGAGCGCGCGAGAGGCGAAAGGTCATCGAGTTCACGGCGTTTCGTACGGCTCCTTCAGATGGCTGAGCAGATGGCCGGGCAGATGGCCGGGCAGATGGCCGGGCGGGGCGGGGATCCAGAACTCGAGCGAGGCGCAGGCGCGCCCCGGCGAGGCGCCGATTGTATCCGGCGCGGCACGCAGTTGACAGCCCCGGAAGCCGCTGCTACCGTCCCGCGCTCGCTGGACCGTCGGTCCCCCGGAGATCCCCTGACATGCCCGAACTGGGAAACAAACACGAGTGCTTCAGCTGCGGCGCCAAGTTCTACGACCTCGGCAAGCCGGCCCCCATCTGCCCGAAGTGCGGCGCCAACCAGAAGGATGCCCGCAAGCAGGAGGCGACCGCAGAGGCCGTGGTCCGGCGTCGCAAGCGTGACGAGCCGGTGGACCTGCCCGAGGACGACGCCGTCTCGGCGTCCGCCGAAGACGATTTCGGGGACGACGAGCTCGATCAGCCCGACGGAGCCGACGAGGACGACGCGGGCGAGGACTTCGACGACGAGTAGTCCGGCTGCGCCGTTCGCGTTCGCCCTGGGGGCCAACCTCGACCAGCCGCGGGCGGCGATCGCCGCCGCGCTGGCCGGCCTGGCGGCCCGGTTCGGACCCCTCGAAGTGGCGCCCCTCTATCGCACCGAGCCGGTCTCCCCCATTCCGCAAGCCGACTTTCTGAACACCGTCGCCCTCGGCTGGGGTCACCACCAGCCCGAGGAACTGCTGGCCGGCGCGCTGGAGATCGAGGCGGCACTCGGCCGGCGGCGCGACGCGCCGCTCGGACCGCGCCGGATCGATATCGATCTGCTCTTCGTCGGCAGCCAGGAGCGTCACCAGCCCGGCCTCGAGCTGCCCCATCCACGCCTGCGCGAGCGCCGCTTCGTGCTCGTGCCGCTGGCCAGCATGGCCCCGGATCTGGAGCTGCCACCGGACGGCCGCACGGTCGGTCAGCTGCTGGCGGCGCTGACCGACGGGGCGCGAGTCGAGCGCTGGCCATTGCCGGAGGACATGTGCTGCTGACCCTGGTGGTGATGCTGGTGAACCTCGTGGTCTTCGGCGGGCACCTGCTGTTCCCACTTCGCGCCGCGGGCGGAGATACACGTACTGCCATCCTGTGGGCACGGACGGCTCTGCCTGCGCTTGGCCTGGCCACCGCGCTGACGCTGGTCGCCATCCGCCGCTCCCCCGACGCCGCGCTCGCCTGGGGCATCGTCGGCCCGCTCACGGGCCCGCTGCCGATCCGCATGCTCGCCGTGGCGATACTCGCCCTGGTGGCCGCCGACGCGGTCGCACTGCTGGCCGCCGAGAAGCTCGGGCGCCGCGAGTGGACCGTACAGGCACTGTTTGGCGGCCTCGCGCTGGTACTCGTCACCTGGGGCTCGGAGATGCTGCGCTATGGCGCCGGCCCTGTACCCATGCCCTGGCCCCTGCTGTTCGGCGCGCTGCTGCGGCTTCCGCTCGCGCTGGCGGCGGCGGAACTGGCGAGCGGCAAGCCCCGCTTTGCCGCGCCACTCGCCGCGCCGCTGCTGCTGGTCTCGGTGCCGATCTGGCCCACCAGCCTGCGCGGCGCACTGGGTCCGGACCTGCTCACGCTCGCCGTCGGAGCCGTCCTTCTGGCCGCGAGTCGATTCCTTCCCGCCAAGTTTCAGCGCTTTACCGGCATCGTGGGCCTGCTCCTGACCACCGTGGTCCTCGCACGCTCGGCCGCCGCCGCCGGCGTACTCGGCACGATGGAGGAGCTGCCGGTCGAGTTGCTGGCGCCCTGAACAGGCGGTTCCAGGCGGTTCCCCGCGACACGCCGCTTCTGCCAACGAGGTGCCAAACGGCCACAGCAGAATGCCGCTCGCCAAATCAGGACAGGGCCTGTGCCCCTGACATCGGGCTGACACCTGCCGCAGCTCAGGGGTGCAATCGAGCAGATTCCGTGAGACGATACGCTCCACGGAGATTCAACCACCATGCGCAAAGCCGAAAGAATGTACGTCATCGCCCAGTATCTCCACTCCAATGCCGGACGGACGCTGGACCAGATCAAGTCGCGCTTCGACGTTTCGGAGCGGACCGTCTTCCGCGACATTGCCGCCCTGATCGAAGAGGGCGTGCCGATCGTTTGCGAGAGCGGTCGCTACCGGGTCGTTTCCGACGCCCGCAAGCGCGAGGGCAACCTCGACTCGACCGACCTCCAGCTGGTGCGCATCGCGCTCAAGAGCGGCGAGGTGGCGGCCAAGAACGGCCCGCTGTCGAAGGCGCTTGCGCGCATCATCAACAAGCTCGACGAACTGCTTCGCGACAGCAAGAAGCGCCGCTGAACGGCGCAGGCCTGCTGCCGTTCTCTGGCGGGACCCGGCCATCATGGCCAGATCCCGCCAGGTCCCATCTGTGCCAGACTCCCCGCGCTCGACGGCCCACGTGATGCTGCGCCTGCGCGACCCCATCCACGGCTTTCTGCACCTCGACGCGCTCGAGGCTGCGCTCGTGGCTACCCGCCCGGTGCAACGCCTGCGCTGGATCCACCAGCTCGGCCTGACCTTTCTCGTCTACCCGGGCGCCGAACACAGCCGTTTCTCACACGTGCTGGGAGCGATGGACCTGGCCGGGCGCGCCTTCGACTCGGTCCTCGCCAAGCGCCCCGATCTGCTGCCTCGCGACGAGGCCGGGCGCGCGCGCCGCCTGGTGCGAGCCGCCGCGCTGCTGCACGACATCGGCCATGCGCCGTTCTCCCACTCGGCCGAGGATCGCTTCCAGGACGGCATCGACCACGAGGAGATGACCCGGCGCCTGCTCGACGGACCGGAGCTGCGCGCCTGCTTCGACCGGCAGGGCGACGGCCTGGCCGCCGGCGACGTGATCGATCTGCTCGCCGGCCGTGTCCCCGATGATCGCCGCTTCCTCGCCCAGATCGTCGCCGGGGAGCTCGACGTCGACAAGATGGACTACCTGCTGCGCGACAGTCTTTTCTGCGGCGTCCGCTACGGCGTCTACGACCTCGACCGGCTGATCGACACCCTGGCACCGGTGGCCGATCCGCAGTCCGGATCGATCGGACTCGGCGTCGAGGAGGGTGGCGTTCACGCGGTCGAAGCTCTGATCCTGGCGCGCTACTACATGTTCACGCAGGTCTACTTCAACGTCACCGGCAAGGCCCTCGAGCACCATCTCACGGAGTGGCTGCGCGCCACCGATCGCTGCTGGTCGTCCGACCCGGAGGAGTTCCTGCGCGAAGACGATCACTCGGTGCTCGCGGCGATGCGCGCCGACCCGGGCGTCCATGCCCGCGCGGTGGTGGCGCGGGCCCACTTCCCACTCGCCTTCGAAACCCGCGAGCACCCGAGCGCGCGCGAACGGGTGGCCTTCGACGCGGCCTTGCCCGATCTCGTGGCCCGCTACGGCGACGGTGCGCTGCTCGTGGTCCGGTCGGCCAAGGATCCCCATCGACTGGGCCCGAGCCGGGTGCTGGTCGCCACCGGCAACGGCGCGGAACCGCTCGAGCAGGCCAGCCAGTTCCTGCGCTTTCTCGCCCGCATCGACCGCTCGCGTGTCTACGCGCGCCCCGAGATCCGCGACGAGGTGGCTGCCGAGCTGCGCCAGCGTCTGCCGCCGACCGAGAGCGCCGCAGCGCCTGCCGACCGTTCCTGATCGCCGCCGCTAGCCGACCAGGTCGGCGAGCGCCGCGTCCAGGCTGGCAAAGCGGAAACGAAATCCGCTGGCAAGCAGAGCCTCCGGCGCCGCGTGCTGCCCGGTCAGCAGCTCGCTGGCCAGCTCTCCGAGCACGGTCCGCAACAGCCAGCCCGGCACGGGCAGCACGGCGGGACGACGCAGCGCCCGTCCCAGCCGACGCGCAAACTCGCGCTGGCGAATGGCCTCCGGAGCCACCAGATGGAACGGCCCGCGCGCGGTCGTCTCACCGATCAGGTGGCCGATCGCCGCCACCTCGTCGGTCAGATGAATCCAGGGAAAGTACTGGCGCCCAGATCCGAGCCGCCCCCCCAGCCCGACCCGGAAGACCGGCAGCAGTCGCGCCAGCGCGCCGCCCTCGCGGGCCAGGACGAGTCCGGTGCGCACCACGACGCGGCGCGTCCCGACCTCCTCGACGGCCTCGGAGGCCGCCTCCCAGTCGCGGGCCAGCAGCGGCAGAAAGCCCTCTCCGGCGGTCGACTGCTCGGTCAGCCTCTCGTCCCCGCGATCGCCGTAGATCCCGATGCCCGAGCCTTGCACCAGGACCCCCGGCGGTTGTGCAGCCGATCGGATGGCCGAGGTGAGCAAGGCCGTCGGCCCGATCCGGCTGGCGCGCAGCACACGACGGCGATCCGCGGTCCAGCGCCGGTCGGCGATCCCGGCACCGGCCAGGTTGACCACCGCAGCCGCCCCCTCGAGCGCTTCGCGCCACCGGCCCAACGACTCGCCATCCCAGCGCTCGACCCGGCAGCCGGCCAGACCCGGAGGCTCCGCGCTGCGCGACAGCACCACGACCTCGCGACCCTGCGCGACCAGCGAGTGCGCCAGGGCGCGACCGATCAGGCCGCTGCCGCCGGCGATGACCACCCGGTCGGCGCCGCTCATAGCAGCTCGACCCGGCTGGCACCATCGTCGCCGGCCGCCACCAGGACCTCGCGCGCGCCGGCGGGATGCAGCGCAGCGCCGGGCGAGGCCGCAAGCGACCCGCTCGGACGCGCAATCAGGCGGACGAACGATCTTCCTTCGCGTTCGTACTTGGCCTCGTAGTTGGTTCGCGCCCCGTCCGGCCAGCCGCCGCTCACGGATTCGACCTCCACCCCGGGTGCGGCGCGCAGGATCGCCTCGACCTCCTGCCCGTAGCTGACGTAGTCGGTGGCAAAACAGAGCTCGCCCCCCGGCGCGAGTGCGCCGAGCACCAGGTCGACGGAAGCGGGCGAGAAGAGTCGTCGCCGCTGATGCCGTGCTTTCGGCCACGGGTCGGGAAAGTAGACGTGTACACGCCGCGCGAAGCCGCGCGGCAGCACCGCAGCCAGCAGGTAGAGCGCCTCTCCGTGCAGCAGCGCGACATTGGCGAGCCGACGGCGCGCGATCCGCCGGGCGGCGAGCCGAAAGTACTCGCCGGCGATCTCGATGCCCAACCAGCGGGCAGTCGGCTGCGCCGCCGCGCTGGCGAGGAGGAAACGACCCTTGCCGAAGCCGATCTCCAGCTCCCACGCACCGTCGCCGGGCAACAGGCGATCGAGGAAGCCGGCCTCCCCCGGCGCGGGCGGCATGGGCAGTCCCTCCGCTGTGGCGAGTTGCAGTGGCGCGCTCACGCGGCCTCTCCGTCGCCAGCGGGCGGCACGGCCGGTCCCGACGGCGTCGATGCGCCGTCGCTCGCCCAGAAGTCGTAGAACGTGTACCACTGCGTCGGCCAGCGGGCGACCGCCGCCTCGAGGACCGCCACCCAACGTTCCGCTGCGCGCCGGACGTCTCCATCGCGATCCGCAGTGCGCTCGACCTCGATCGGCGTGCCGAGTTCGATCTCGAAACCGCGTTCCGGCGTATAGGCGATGAACGACGGCCAGAGCCGGGCCTCGGTCATGCGGGCGAGGTGGAACGGTCCGGCGGGAAAGCGTGCCGGTTGTCCGAAGAACGGCAGTTCGATGCCCCGGTCGTTGAAGTCGCGGTCGCCCTGCAGGGCGACCAGGCGACCGTTGGCGAAAGCGCGCAGCACCGGGAGGCTCGCGAACCGATCCTCCACCCGGATCGGGATCTCCTCGAGCCGCCCGAACGACCGCAGGACGCTCCGATAGTGCTCGGCCTCGCCGAACTCGTCCGGTACGTAGACCACGGACACCGGCAGATCGGCCTGCCCGACCAGGATGGCGCCCAGCTCCCAATTGCCGAGGTGCGCGGTGAGCAGGATGACGCGCTCACCCGCGGCGTGCGCCGCCCGCAGCGGCTCGATTGTCGCCGTGCCGCGCCCTTCCACCAGCTCGAGCAGCCGTTCGGCGGGCAGCTGCGCAAAACGAAACAGATCGACCCAGTAATACGCCAGGTGATGCAGCATCTCGCGCACCGCCCGATGGAGCGCCCGCGAGCCCGGCCGCAGGCCGGTGATGCGCGCCAGATTGCGCGAGATGTCGGCCTTCGGCTTCGGGTGCAGGAACATCACGACGCCGATGATGCGCCGCGCCCCGGCGAGCAGGAACCAGCGCGGCGCCCGCGGCGCCAGCCAGGCCAGAGCCGGAAAGCCGCGTCGGATCGCCCACCGGTTGAAGCGATCGGAGAGGCGGCTCGGGCGCGCGATCTTCCACTGCATGGGCGCGGACGACGCTTCAGAGCAGGTCGGTCCGGCCGGCCCGCTCGAGCGCGTCGACGATCTCGCGCACCTCCTGCGCGCGCTCGCGCGGCAGGACCAGAACGGCATCGGCAGTGCGCACGACCGCCAGGCCTTCCACGCCGAGCACGGCGATCGTGCCGGCATCGGCGAACAGGAGGTTGTCGCGCGCGTCGACCGCACAGGTGGCCCCGTGCGAGCGGTTCCCCGACGTGTCGGCCGGCAGGACATCGAACAGGGCCTGCCAGGACCCCAGGTCGTCCCACCCGCAGTCGAGCGGCAGCGCCACCAGGTCGGTCAGGTGCTCCATGACGGCGTAGTCGATCGAGCGCGACGGCAGGCCCGCGAACAGCTCCGCCGCGCGCTCCGGCTCGCGCCGGATGGCGGCCAGCCCGGCGCCGATCTCCGGCGCGAATCGGTCGAGGTGATCGAGCATGGCGCTGCCTTGGAAGACGAAGATCCCGGCGTTCCAGAGATGGCCGCCCGAGGCCAGGAACTGGCGCGCGGTCGCGGCATCCGGCTTCTCGCGGAACCGCGCCACGTGCCGCAGGCCCGGGGCCCCGGGCCGGGTCTCGCCGAGTTCGAGCCAGCCGAAGCCGGTCTCCGCCCAGCGCGGGACGACGCCGAGTGCCACCACCGTCGTGCTCGCGGCGGCTACGGTAAGTGCCTCGGCCAGCACGCGGCGGAATTCGCGACCGTCGGCCACCCGGTGGTCGGCCGGCAGCACCGCCACGGCGCCCTGCCGCGCCGCCTCCGGCATCGCCTGCAGGGCAAAGCCGATCGCCGGCGCGGTATTGCGCGGCGCCGGCTCGACGAGCAGCCGGTCCGGAGCGAGCTCAGGCAGCTGCTGTGCCACCTCGGCGGCCAGCGCCGGTGTGGTGGCAATCCAGATCGACTCGGGTCCGACCAGCGGGATCAGCCGGTCGACCGTGGCCTGGAGCAACGACCGTTCGCCGTCGAGAGCCAGCAGCTGCTTGGGGCGGGCGCGTCGGGAGGCGGGCCAGAAGCGGGTTCCCGAGCCGCCGGCCAGGATGAGTGCGGAGTGGGCCATCGAGCGCGGCAGTCTAACAACTCGGAGCCGCTTCCCCGTTCGCCGCTGCGCCGTGCCGCGCTGCAGTCACGCAGGCCGGCGATCCGGCAACGCGCGCCGGGCTCAGGGGGCGACCAGCGACCAGGCGCCGGTCGAGCCCGACTCGAAGCCGTCGCGGAACACCAGGCCGGATTCCAGCTGCACGACGGCGAGCGTGGCAGACCTCGCCGGCAGCGTGGCGGCGAAACCGGCGCCGGACACCGGCAGCGTGCCGGCCGGGCCGAGTGGCTGCGTCGGAGTGAACCGCCACAAGGTCGCCGGGCCGACCACGGTCCCTGCAACGTTCACCTCGACATCACGCGGCGAGGTCTCCTTGTTGAACAGGAGGACGAAGAGCCGGTCGTCGGTCCCGCGCACCGCGTAGGCGCCGACCTCGTCGATGTCGGACGAGGTCGCGGCGACGCTGTCGCCGCGCACTCGCGCTCCGGCGCCGTCGTAGTTGAGATAGAACCGGAATGCGTCTTCGGTCCGCGTCCCGCTTTCCGGCACCACCCAGCGGGTTGCCAGGCCCACCCCCTCGCGCCCGAAAATGGCCAGCACTTCGGCCTGCGCCAGAGCGGCCGACGGCGCGTCGTCCGCGCCCCACGCGTACTCGGTAATCGCGATCCGCGTGCCCGGACAGGCGGCAGCGATCCAGTCGCGCAGGCGGGGAATCAGCCGCACGTTCGCAGCGATCCACGACTGCGAAACGTACGTCGGCGAGTCGAGTTCGCGGATCGAATCCAGGCGGATGGCGGCGTACTCCTCGCCGCCGAACGCCTCGCCGCTCTGCGGGTAGTAGTGCACGTCCACGTAGTCGACCAGCCGCACGCCCGTCTGCTGCTGGTGGGCGCAGACCTGGCCGAGGTACCAGCGCACGAACGGTACGCCGCCGTGCGCCTGGCGGTCCGGCCCGTCCGTGCAGTCGCCGGGAGCGTCCGCTGCCGAGGTCCACAGATCGCACCAACCCCAGGTATCGGGGCCGAGAACGGAAATCCCCTCGTGCCCCGCCTTGACCGCGGCCGCCACGTCGCGTCCGCGCTGCCAGACCTCGTCGTAGGTGGCAGGCGCCGGATGCAGGTCCGCGTGTGTCGAGTTCCAGAGCATCGGCTCGTTGTCGAGCGCGACGAAACGCACCCCGCCCTCGTCCGGCGGCCCGACCCGCGTGGCAACGAAGTCGAGCCAGCTCTCCACGAACGGCGGCTCGACCACGATCGAGGTTTCGTTCGGATCGTTGCCGACGATCCTGCCGTCAGCCGAACAGTGCCCGGTAGTGTTGACCGCCGGATTGCACAGACCGTTGCCGGCGTCGGGCTGGCACCAGCCGGGGGCGGGCGGCGGGAAGTAGCTGCACTCGTCCTGCAGCTGCGGCCCGTAGAGCGCCTGCGAGAAGCTCCACCGCCGCTGCCGATCCGGACCCGCGACACGCCCCATGGTCGGGAGCGTCAACACGACCTCGGCGCCGGCCGCCCGCGAGGCGATGATGAACTGGTCGGAGCTCGAGCCCTCCGGCAGCGGCTGCCCCTCCGAACCGGTGTAGTTCTGGTAGAACCAGTCGAAGGCGCTGTTGTCGACGTCGAGCTGCCAGTTGTATCGCGTCGACCGGTTGCCGCCCCACCGGTTGACGGTGTAGCCGACATCCGCCAGTTGCTCCGGGCTCGCGAAGTTGACCCCGTATACGAGATCGGAGATCGGGCGTCGCCCGGCGTCCGGGTCGATGGCGACGGTGAGCACTCCCGGCGGCGTCGGGTCGGCGGTGAACAGCAGATCGTCGAACAGCACCGCGGCCTGGTTGCCGCCGGTCGCGTCCTGCAGGATCAGCTCGTTGAAGGTCCCGGAGGTCAGGCCGAGGGCCGCGAACGAGACGACCGCCTGCCGCCAGACGCTGCCGGAGATCCCCCCGGTCACGAAGCCGGCGAGCGGCGCGCTCGCGCGCTCGACGCCGTTCGACTGAATGCGCAGCGTAAGCTGCTGCCCGCCGCTCGCTTCACCCTTGACCCAGAGACGCAGGTCGACGAAGTCGGACACCTCGTTCGGCGTGTTGGTGTGAAAGTAGAGGCCACCCCAGGCGTCGGGCTCCATACGGATCGAATTGGGGGCGGAGTGGCTCTGCCCGGCGAAGGCGAGATCGCGTGTTGCCCAGCTCCAGTCTTCGAACCCGCTGCGCAGCTGGTTGTCGTAGACGAGCAGATCCTGCGCCACCGCGGGTGCGGACAGCCAGGCCAGAGCGAACGTGCTGGCGAGGAGCGAGGTGCGCATCGGGAAGACCTCCTGCGGAGACCGCCGGGCGGGTGTTCTACCAAGCAGGCTAGCAGCGCGCGCCGAGCTGGACCGTGAACCAGTCCACCGCCCCGCCCGCAGGCGCTACAGATCGACGGCGCGTTCGGCCAGCAGCAGGCGCGGGGTCGTCGGGGTCGCAACCCCGCCGGTGCGTTCGAGCGTGACCACGGCTCCGGTCGTGCCGGCCGGCATCTGAGCCGAGGCGAGCACGCCCCGGCCGGCCTCGACGGCAAACGTCCCGCCGCTGGTCGGTACGCCGTCGACCAGGAACCAGAGCTGGTACTCGCGGCCGGCAGGGGCCGGCGCCAGGCCGGCGACGTCCAGCTGCCAGTGCTGGTGGTCGGCGGCCACCCAGAGGCGCCCGCGCGCGGTCGGCTGGCTGCCGCCGGCGGCCGGGCGCAGGTCGAAGACGAGTGCGGCGCGGCTGGTGACGAAGTCGCGCTGCCGCTCGTAGGCGGCGAGCCTCGCCTGCGTCGCCTCGCGCTCGGCCGCACTGGCGGCCTCGATGCGCGCCACCTCGGACTCCAGCCGGGCCAGGCGGGCCTGCGCCGAGGAGAGTTCGGACGCAAGCCAGAACGCGCCCAGGCCGGCGCCGATGGCCAGCAGTGCGAAGACCGCTGCGAGCGCCGGGGCCCACGAGCGACGCCGCACGGCCCCCGACCCGCCCCAGGCCACCGGCCCGCCGGCCCCCGGCAGCGTCCGAACCTCGGCAACCGGCGGCGCCTCCGGCTCCCGGCCGGCGGTGATCGCCGCCCGGGCGGCCTGTCCGACGTCCTGAGTCTCGTCCGCCGCCAGCCGTTCGAGCAGCTGCGTGCGCAGGTGCGCCGGTGCAGGCGACACATCGAGCCCGTAGGCCAGCAGACCGATGGCCTCCAGGTCGAGCCGGCGCAGCACGTCGACGACCTCGTCCTCGCCAGAGATCACCCGCGTGTCGTCCGATCCCGGAATGCGTCCGAGTTCGGCCAGGACGGCCAGGGTGGCGGTCTCTTCGGGATCGATCTCGGGGCTCACATCAACTCCCGGACGTCGTCGCGCAGCTCCTGGCGCAGCTTCTTCATCGCCAGCAGGGCGCGTGTCTTGACGGTCCCGAGCGGCGCCCCCGTGCGGGTGGCGATCTCGGTCTGCGACAACCCCTCGAAAAATGCCAGTTCGAGCACCTCGCGCTGCTCGGTCGGCAGGCCGGCGAGTGCCTCGCGGACCCGATGCCGACGTTCGCTGTGCAGTACGTGGGACTCGGCCTCGCCGGATGTCTCGTGGACGGCCTCCGCCGCCGCAGTGGCCGCCGTCTGGTCGCGGCTGCGACGCGCGCGCAGGCGGTCGAGCGCCCGGCTGCGGGCGATCAGCACCAGCCAGGTGGATACCGACGAACGGACGGGATCGTAGCGCTCGGCCTGAATCCAGGCCTGGAGGTAGGCGTCCTGCAGGACCTCTTCGACCTCCCCGCCGGGGCCGAGAATCCGTCGGATGACGGCCAGCAGCAGCCCTCCGAAGCGATCGTAGAGCTCGGCCAGGGCCGCCGGCTCGCGGCGCGCCATCTGACGCACCAGCGAGAGGTCGTCGACCGCGCGGAGCGGTGCCGGAGAAGCGGGAGCCGCGGGCATCGGATGACTTCCGTGCAATGACTACCGGAGACGTCGCTACGATAGCATGCGCCCGGTGTCCCGCCCGATTCAGATCGCCGTCGTCGGCGCTGCCGCGTGTGACGGCCCGACTGCCGAGCTCGCCCATGCAGTCGGCGCCGGGCTGGCGCGCGAAGGCGCGGCGCTGGTCTGCGGTGGCAGCAGCGGAGTCATGGAGGCGGCCTGTCGAGGCGCCCGCGAGCAGGGCGGCCGGACGATCGGCGTTCTGCCCGGCGTCGACTCCGCCGCCTCGCCACCCGGGGAGCTGCTCGACGTAGTCCTCTACTCGGGCATGGGCGAGGCGCGCCATCTCACCGTCGTGCTGTCGGTGTCCGCAGTGATCGCCATCGGCGGCGGCTGGGGCACCCTGGCGGAGATTGCCGCCGCACTCAAGTCGCGCGTTCCCGTCGTGGCCCTGCGCAGCTGGAATCTGAACCGGCCCGACGGCCTCACGGATCCGCTGCTGTCCCACGCGCGGTCGGCGGAGGACGCCGTCACGCTGGCGCTGCGCGCCGTGCCGCGCGATCGCTCGGTCGCCATCTGACCGCCTTCGAGCCACCATTTCCCTGTCAGCCGGAGTCGAGATGACCGACAACGCCATCGCCCCGGGGCCGCGCATCCCGGCTATCCGCGTCATCATGATGCCGAAGGACACCAACGCGCTGGGGACGATTTTCGGCGGCGTGATCCTCTCGTATATCGACCAGGCGGGCGCCGTCGAAGCACATCGGCACAGCCCGGGCCGCATCGTGACGGTTTCGATGCGCGAGGTCGTCTTCCATGCCCCCGTTTTCGTGGGCGACCTGGTCTCGTTCTGGACCTCTACCGTGCGGCTCGGCACGACCTCGATCACCGTCCACGTCGAAGTCGAGGCCGAGCGCGGCCACGCCGGCGGGCCGCGGGTGAAGGTGACCGAGGCCGACGTGGTGTTCGTGCACGTCGGCCAGGACGGACGGCCCCTGCCGCTCGCGCGACCAGCGGGCTGACCGCGGGTCGCGCGCCGGCCGGCTCAGACCCCGCGCTGACAGAAGCAGGGCGAATCGATGCGCACGTCGGCCCCCGCCCACGCCGCTTCGAAGTCGGCCTCCCAGCGCTCCGCTTCCGCGTCGCGTCCCTGGAGGCGCAGCGCCCGCCCCATGCCATAGAGCGACCAGCCGTTGCCCGGCAGGCGCTCCAGGTCGGCGCGGAACACCGCTTCGGCCTCCTCCGGCCGACCGGCCGCCAGCAGCACCGCTCCCAAAGCGTGCCGCACCGGCTGAATCCAGTCCGGCGGTTCGTCGTAGCGCAGCTGATCCTCGAGGGCGACCGCCTCGCGCAGGCGCTCGATGCCCCGCTCGAGCTCGCCAGCTCGCACGAGAATCTCGCCATCGAGCAGCGCCGCCGCGACGCCGAGCAGGGCGTGGGAGGCGTTGTTGCCGAACGTGGCCTCCTCGGGCACGGCGCTGCGTCCGGCCTCGAACGCCTCCTGCTCGGCGCGCGCGGCTTCGATCTCGCCGCGAGCGGCCAGCGCGACGCCGCGCGCGTAGTGGCGCAGGGCCCGCGACAGCGGCAGCCATGCCGGCGGCTCCGGCTCGGCCAGGATCTCCTCCCAGCGCCCGAATCGCATCAGGACTTCGATCGGCATCGCGTACCAGCCGTCGGCCGCGAGCGCGTTGGCCTGCAGCCACTCGGTCGGCATCTCGGCCACCATCTCGCGCACGCTGGCGAGCGCCAGCTCACTGCGCCCGATCATCATCGCGGCGAACGCCCGCATGTGGTGGTTGTGCGCCATGTAGACGCGGTAGAACTGCTGGCCCGGCTGGCGCTGTTCGTAGGTGTGGTCGGCAGCCATGGCGAGCGTGTTGGCCTCGATCGCCTCCCGCCACCGGCCCCGCCGTACGTCGATGTGGGACGGCATGTGCACCAGGTGCCCGACCGCCGGCACGAGATCGCGCAGCGCGTCGGCAGCCGCGTCGGCGCGACCGGGCTCGTTCGAGGCTTCGACGGCGTGGATGTACAGGTGGGTGGCGAGCGGATGCCGCGGCGCCTGAGTCAGGACCTCTTCGAGCAGGGTCACGATCTCGGGAGTCCAAGGCTGCGGTGTGCCGTCGGCCATCCAGAGGTCCCACGGATGGAGGTTCATGAGTGCTTCGGCAGTCAGAGAGCCGACGTCTGCATCGTCCGGCGCCAGCCGGCGCACGCCGCGCATCGCCTCGGCAAAGGCGGCGTCGAGCGGCGCGCGATCCTCGACCGGCTCGGCGGAGTAGCGGTGACCGAGCGCCTCGATCAGTGCCTGCTCGACCGGCGTGCCGGCCGGGGCGTGCCGGCGTGCCTCGGCAAGAGCGGCCCAGGCCGCCTCGGCCCGTTCCGGCGGGACCGCGGCGTTGTTGATGTGGGGCCCGTGGGCGTAGGCGATCCCCCACCAGGCCATCGCGCAGCTCGGGTCGAGCTCGGCGGCCCGGGTGAAGGCGCGAATCGCCTCGTCGTGGTTGAACCCGTACAGCCATGCGAGCCCGCGGTCGAACTCTGCCTGTGCCGCCTCCGAACTGGTGGTCACCGGGCGACGGTGGGCGCCGAAGCCGTCACTCGCCGCGGCGTCGGCCACCGGGGCGGCCGACTCGGGGGCGGAAGGCGGCGGGGCAGGGGCACAGGCGAGCAGCGGGAACAGGGCGGACAGGCCGAGGGTCAGCAATCTCAGTTGCATCGGAGAGTCTCCAGAGCAGAGGTCGCGGGCATCGCAGCGCGTCGTCTGGATCGCGCGGGGACCGGGACCGGGATCGGGATCGGGATCGGGGTGTCGGCCCGCTGGGGCCGCCAGTGTACCCGTCTATACGCAGCGGGGTCGGATCCGGTTCTGCGGGTGCCGTCGGTTCAGCCCGACCACGGCTCGAAGCAGGCGCGGCAGCGGGCCTCGTACGACTCGACGTCGCCGACCTGAACCTGGTCGGCGCCGCCGGCAATCCGCTGGCTGTAGTGCGCCGGAGCGCCACAGCGCACGCAGACGGCGTGCATCTTGTCGACCAGTTCGGCCAGGGCCAGCAGCCGTGGCATCGGGCCGAACGGCCGGCGATCGAAGTCCTGATCCAGGCCCGCCACGATGACACGCACCCCGTGATCGGCCAGTTCGGTGGCGAGATCGGCCAGCCCCGCGTCGAAGAACTGGGCTTCGTCGACGCCGACGACCTGGACTCCCAGGCGGAGGCGGGCCCGCAGCGCTGTCGCGTCAGCCACGCTTTCGGCTTCCAGCTCCCGCAGGTCGCGGGTGATCAACCGGTCCGCGCCGTGCCGCGTATCGGCGAGCGGCTTGAACACCTGGACCCGCTGGCGCGCGATCGCCGCGCGCCGCAGGCGGCGAACCAGCTCCTCGCTCTTGCCGGAGAACATGCCGCCGGCGATCACTTCGATCCGTCCGGGGGCGCCATCGAGTCGGTGCAGTTTCATCCCTTTCGTCCGCAGTCGCAGCGGCCGGCGGCCGGCGGCCGGGCGCGACGGGTGCGGATGCTATCCTGCGCCGCGATGTCGCGCCGCGTGTTCAGCTACGACGAAGCGCTCGCCATCTTCCCCGTGGTCCGCGATCGAACCGAAGCGGCGGTGCAGCAGATGGCCGCGCTCAGCAACGGCCTGCGCAGCCGCGCCGACGTCGAGGCCCGACGCGCCGAGTTCGAGACCGCCTGCCAGCAGGTCGTCGAGCAGTGGACGCTGGAGATCGAATCGATCGGCTGCGCGGTCAAAGGGCCGTGGCTGGTCGACTGGGATTCGGGGGACGGCTGGTTCTGCTGGCGGTACCCGGAGCCGACGATCGGGCATTTCCACGGCTACGAAGAAGGGTTCGACGGCCGCGTGCCGGTCGCCTGAAGCTCGACTACCCGGGCGGGCCTGTGCCCTGGGGCCGTCAGCTCGCCGCGGCCAGCCGCGCGAGCGGAATCTCACACAGAAACGCCACCACCTGATCGGCATCCGACAGCCGCGGATCGCCCGCCCGGCCGACCGCGACCGTCTGCATCCCGGCCTGCCTCGCTGCCGCCAGCGCGTCGGGCCGACTGCCGATCGCCAGCACCTCGTGCGGGTGGATGATCCGCTCGGGCAGCGGCGGTTCCGCGTTGAGCGCCATCAGGGCCAGCTCGAACGCCTCCGGGTCGGGCAGTTCGCGCCCGACATCCTCGCCGGTGACCAGGGTCTTGAACTGACTGCCGAGCCCGGCCCGATCGAGCGCCGCCCGCACCTCGGCCCGCTCGGCGCGGGTCACCACGCCGAGCGGCAGGCCGACCGCGGCCGCGGCGCGGACGATCTCCCCCGCCCCGGCGGCCGGCCGCAGGTCGGCCTCGTGCGGCCCGTCGTCGAACAGCGCGCCGTGGAACCCGAAGAGGATCGCTCGAATCACGCCTCGCATTGTACCGCCCCGTCCGGACAGGCGGCGACCGCGCCCGGGTCGGCTGGTAGACTCCCCGACAGCCGAAGCCCGCCGCCGCGGCACCGGGAACAAACGCGGCGCGGGGGCCGTTGCAGAGTCCGGAAGGAGTACCGCCGATGGACACCGCTATGCCGACGACCAGCACTCCCGCGCCCGCCGAGACCGACGCGCCGATCCTCACGCTCACCGCCAAGGCGGTGGAAATGGTCAAGACGACGCGCGATCAGGAGGGGATGGACGACAGCTTCGGCCTGCGCGTCGGCGTCATGGGCGGCGGCTGCAGCGGCTTTCAGTACGCCCTCGACTTCGACCAGCAGGCGCGCGACAACGACCACGTCTTCACCGTCGACGGGCTGCGTGTCTTCGTCGATCCGGTCAGCGCCCGCTACCTCGAAGGCGTGACGATCGACTACGTCTTCGGCATGGCCGGCGCCGGCTTCAAGTTCCTCAATCCGAAGGCGACCGGTTCCTGCGGCTGCGGCCACTCGTTCGCGGTCTGAGACCGCGGCCTCCCTTTCGAGTCAGTCGCGGGCCGGGCTGAAGCTGCTGCAGGCCGGCCGAGCTGCCTCGCCGCGCGCCGCCGGCAACCAGCCCGGCAGCTCGATGCGCTCCGACCGCTGCCAGGCCTCGATCCAGAGTCCCGCCACGAACGCCACCGCGGCGCGCAGGCGCTCCTCGGCATAGCGCCGCAGCTCGCGCGGCGCCCGGCCCCGCTCCGCTTCGCGCGCGAGCGCCACCGCGGTGTAGGCGCGATCCAGCTTGGCGTGACTCGCTTCGAGCTGAGTGCGGGTCGCGGTCGCCACGTCGACGATCTGAAGCGGCTCCACGCGGCGCGCCACACGATGCGGATCGTCGATCGCCCATTCGATCAGCCGGTCGCTCCAGACATGGCTGCCGTCGCCCGGCGAGCTGCCGTCCGGGCGCGCCCGACCGTCGTGATGGATCGAGGTGTGCAGCGGCTGCTGCAGATCGGCCGCGAAGTGCGCCAGCACGCCGGCGGTCTCGATCACCCGCGCCCGGATCGCCGCGTCGTCGGGCCAGCAGCGGTACTCGGCCAGCGCCAGCGCCAGCCGGTCGGAATGCTCGGCGATGGCAAGTGGCAGCGTGCCCGTCCAGCCGGCATCGTGGCCCGCCGTTCCGAGGCGCGCCAGGTAGGTGTGCCGGCGTTCGGGCCAGCCGGCTGTCTCGACGCGCTCGAGATCGAAGTAGTGGTCGGCGCGAGTAGCCGCACGCAGAGCGGACGTCGCTTCATTTCGCCAGACATCCGGGTCGATCGCGGCGCGCCCCAGGGCCGGACCGGCCGTCCGCAGAAAAGCCGGCAGATCCCCGGGCAGGCGCGTCGCCGCGACCTCGGCCACCTGGCGGTGGGTCTTGCCGTTCCAGGCCGACGCGGCCGCAGCACCGGCCAGAAAGACCATCAGACCGAGAGTGAGCCCGCGGAGCACAGCAGTCATGCCGGCGAGTCTAGTCGCTCCGCGCCCTGCGAGCGGTAGGATCGAGTGCGGAAACGAGTCAGCAAGCGCGCGGCGACGCGGCGGCAGGCCGAGACGGGGCCTGACGACCCGCCGCCACGTCGAGGCACCGCTGCGAGCGAGTGTGCGGACCGGACTAAACCGGTGCGCCGGCATGGAGGGAGTGGATCGCACCATGAACAAGTACCTGACCGAGCTGATCGGCACCTTCTTCCTCGTCCTTACGGTCGGCTGCACGGTGATCGGCGGCGGCGCCGGCGTTCTTGCCCCGCTCGCCATCGGCAGCGCCCTGATGGTGATGGTCTATGCCGGGGGTCACATCTCCGGGGGCCACTACAACCCCGCGGTGTCGCTCGCCGTCCGGCTGCGCGGCGGAATCTCGAACGCCGACGTGGGCTCGTACTGGTTCTTCCAGGCGGTCGGTGCCGGACTGGCGGCGTTCGTCGTCGACTACCTGCGCCCCGACGCCGCAGTGGCGGCCAACGCGGGCGCCACCGGCGTCGTCCTGGTCGCCGAGTTCCTGTTCACCTTTGCCCTCTGCCTGGTGGTGCTCAACGTCGCGACCGCCAAGGCGACGTCCGGCAACTCCTACTTCGGCCTCGCCATCGGATTCACGGTGCTGGTGGGTGCCCTGGCGGTCGGCGACGTGTCCGGCGGTGCCTTCAACCCCGCCGTCTGGCTGGGTGGCGCGTTCATGGGACTGTTCCGCTTCTCCACCTGGTGGGTCTACCTCGCCGCGCAACTGGTCGGCGCGGCGGCGGCGGCGGCAGTCTTCCGCTTCCAGCACGCTCGCGAGCGCTGACGGCGACGCTCAGGCGGCGGGCGGATCGGGCAGCGCGAACAGCTCGACCGCGCCGCCGCCTTCGAGCTCCAGCCGCAGCGGCGGCTCGCCGACCCGGCGGTGCACCAGGGCGAGGCCGATCCGGCCCAACTCCGGTGAGCCGACGGCCGAGGTGACGGTGCCAGCCGGCCGGCCCTCGTGCAGCAACACCCGGCCGCGCGGGTCGCCTGCCAGGGCGACCTCCTGCGGAAACAGCAGCCGTCGGGGCACCCGCTGCACGCCGCCCCGGTAATGGATGCGGGCCACCACCTCCTGCCCGAGGTAGCAGCCTTTCGTGAAGCTGACTGCATCCAGATCGCCGCTCTCCTGGGGAAACGCGTCGTCGCCGTAGTCCACGCCGAACGCGAGTTCGCCGTCCTCGACGCGCGCCACCTCGAACACCACCGGGTCCACCCCAACAACCCCGGCAGCGGTGAGCGCCGTTCGCGCGGCAGACAGAGGAGCGTGCTCTCCCCACAGCTCGAAACGGGGCTCGCCGGGTCGCGCGGTACGGACGACGGTGAGGCCCGCTCCGGTACCGTGCTTTCCCGTCTCGGGCGCCGGCAGTTCGGCCGCCGCCAGCGTCGCGGGCGCGGTTTCACCCCGCAGGAGCAGTCGCTCGAGCGGCTCGGCGGCCGACAGCTCGAAACGGTCGGCGAGCTGATAGCGAGCCAGATGCTCGCGAACTCGGGCGCCGTAGCCGGCCGGGAGGCGCAGCCTCACTCCGTCGACCTCGACGAGCAGGTCCAGATCGGACAGCACCTGCCCCTTGAGGCCGGTGAGAAAGCCGCGCGAGGCCTGTCCCGGTGTCATCCGCGCCACGTCGCAGGTCACGTAGCCGTTGAGGAAGCGCGCCGCGTCCGGGCCGGTGAGCGCCAGTTGCTCGGCCGCGGGCGCGACCGCAAGCGCACTGCCTCGGCGCAACACCTGCATGTCTTGTCCGGATGCTTCCAACCAGTCCGACCGATCGCCCATCGGGGCGACGGTATCATCGGCCGATGCGCCGGCTCGTCGCCCATGCCGCCCTCGCCGCCATCGTGCTCCCTGCCTTGGCGGCTCCCATGGCGGCCCAGGAGGCGCCAGCGCCACAGCCAGCCGCCCCGCCGGAGTTCGCCGACCGGGTCGAAGTCGAGATCGTCAACGTCGACGTGATCGTGGTCGACCGCAACGGGCGCCCGGTTTCCGATCTCACCCGCTCCGATTTCGAACTGCGGATCGACGGTCAGCCGACCGCCATCGACTATTTCGCCGCCCCGGCCCTGCGGACGCAGGAGACCGCGACTCCGGCTGCTGCCCCGGCGACAACTCCAGAGGCGCCGGCGAGCGACCCCACCCAGCCGCCTGCCACAGAGACCACGACACCCAGCCAGGTGCTCGTTTTCGTCGACCTGAGCGCGCTGAGCTGGAAGACGTCGGACACGATCGTCGAGGAGATCCGCGACTACCTGCTCACCCGCACCGCCGAAGACGACCGGATCCTGGTTGCCGCATTCGCCGACACGCTGCGCATCCTCGCCGACGCGACCGGAGACCGCTCGGCCGTGCTCGCCGCCCTCGACGAGCTGGAAGAGATGCGCGGCCGCGGGACACGCATCGCTTCCGAGCGCACGCTTCTGGAGCGCGAGGTGCGCAACTTCGGCCTCTCGTTCAGCGTCGACCCGGAACGCGAGCAGAACTTCATCGAACAGGAAAGCCAGCGCCTGCGGCGCGAGATCGAGCAGTACGGTCGCGAGGAGCTGGACCGGCAGCGCCGGTCGATCGCCGCACTCGAGCAGTGGATCGGCGCCGTCGCGGCGCTCGAGGGGCACAAGTCGGTGCTGCTGGCGACCGCCGGATATTCTGCCTCCCCCACTGCTTTCCTCTCGGCGCTGCTGATGCAGAAGCGCGGCCAGGTGCTGCGCAGCGGGTTCGACCAGGTCGACCTGATGGAGGCCGAGGGAACGGCCGTGATGACCCGCTTCGAGGCGATGCTGCGGGCCGCCCAGAATGCGCGAATCTCGTTCTACACGATCACGCCGCGCACGCCGCCAGTGGAGCAGAACTCGGCCGAATTCGGCAGCCTGGGACGCGGCCAGGCCCGCACGGCTCCGCGCGACATCAGCCTGGTCGAAGCCTCTTCGAGCGTCGCCCAGCTCGCCGCCGCTACGGGCGGCACGCGACTGTTCGTCGACGAGAATCTCTCTGCCGGCCTGGCACAGGTCGATCTCGACCACGCCGCAGCGTACTCTCTCGGCTTCCCGGTCGGCCCGGAGGCAGGCGACGGAGATCACCGGGTCGAGGTGCGCGTACGGCGCGAGGGAGTTCGCGTCCGCCACCGACAGAGCTTCCGGCGGCTCGGCCTGGCCGAAGCGGCCGATCAGCAGGTGGCAGCCGGCGCTGCGCTGGGAGCGGCTGCACACGCTTTCCCGGTCGCTCTCGAGCTGAGTGCGCCGGAGCCCGAGGGTGGCCGCGGGCGCGCGCAGATCGTGCCGCTGACGGTACGCATCCCGATCGCCGGCCTGGCGCTCGTGCCCCAGGGCGGACAGTGGGTCGGCCGGCTCGAAGTCCGCGTCGCGCTGCGGGACGACGTCGGGGCGGTACGTGTCGGCGCTCCGGCGGCGATCGACCTGCGCATCCCGGACGCCGAGCACGCCGAGGCGCTGGCCGGCAACTGGGCCCATCGCGCCGAGCTGCGCCTCGAGCCGGGCACCTATCGCGTCGCGGTGACGGTCACCGACCAGGTCGCCGGCCTGCTGTCGACCGCCCTGGCCACCGCCGTCGTCCCCGAGCCCCCCGCCCGCCGCTGAGACCGCGCATCCCTCGACCATGAAGCGCCGAGTGCAGCCGGCCGGCTGCGCTCGGCGAAGCGAAACCCTCAGTCGCGCCAGCGGGGAGGTGTCTTGGTCTCGAGGAAGTGGGCGACGCCGCGGCGGCAGTCGGCGGTCGAGCGAGAGGCGGCGTTGATCGAGGCCGCCAGGTCGAGTCGCTCGTCGAGGCCGAGCCCGACGATGCCCAGCAACACCTGCTTGGTCAGCGCGATCGACTCCGAACTCCCATTGGCGAGAATCCGCCCGGCCAGATCTGCGGCCGCCGCGTGCAACTCCTCGGGCTCGACGACCCGGTCGACGAGACCGAGCTCGAGCGCCCGCTCAGCACCGACGAACTCCGGGAACAGCAGCAGCTCCCGCACCTCGCGACCGCGCAGCCGCAGGGTCAGGAACGTCGCCACCAGGGCGGCGACGAAGCCGATCCGCACTTCGCTGTAGAGAAAGCGGGCGTCGCGCGTCGCGACCACGAAATCGCAAGCCGTGGCCAGGCCGCAACCGCCGGCCACGCACGAACCCTGGACCTCGGCGATGGTGAGCGCCGGCTGACGCAGGATCGCCTCGAACAGATCGCGCAGTCGCTGCGAGTCGAGGCGATGATCGAGCGGCGAGGCGTCGGCGAGCTGGCGCAGGTTCGCCAGATCGGCCCCGGCACAGAAGTGCCGGCCGGCGCCTGCGAGCAGGATCGCCCGCGCCCCCTCGGCGCGCCAATCGCGGCGAAACTCGCGGGTGAGCGCGGCCGCCAGCTCGGGCGACAGGGCGTTGGCCCGCTCCGGATCGTTCAGCGTCAACCGGACCAGATCGCCCTCGCGCTCGACGAGCAGCCGATCGGTCACCGCAGCAGCTCGTCCGGCACGTCGATCTCGAGCAGCAGCAGCCCCTGGCCGTGCGTCTTGCCCTGCGCGTCGGTCAGCAGCGAAGCCGTGCCGCCGCCGCCCAGCGAATCGTGCAGCAGGAAGTTGAGCGCGAGCAGGTTGGGCACCTCGAACCGCTCCACGTCGCCGCGGCAGACCTCGCGAAAATGCTCGCGCACCCGCTCGGCGGTGACCTCGCGCCGAATCAGGTCGAACAGCTCGGGGGAGTTCGCGATCAGGCCGACGTTCGACGCGTCGCCCTTGTCTCCCGACCGGGCGTGCGCGATGCGCGAGAGAGGAACCCGCATCGGCCTAAACCTCCTCCACCGTAACCTCGAGCCCGGGCTCGATCTCTTCGCGCGCCAGCAGCGCCGGCCAGTAGGCGACCACCTCCTGCGCCTTCGGCCTGCCGCCGGCAAATCCGGTCACGCCCGGCGGGCCGGCGGTGATCAGCGGTGCGATCTCCTTGCCGAACCGATCGACCGCCGACCGGTCGGAGCCACGCACGGCGAGCCGCAGCACGACCTCCGCCGGGTCGGCCGGCGCCGGCGCGATGCCGGGCAGACAGGCCGACACGCCGACATACTCCTCACGCCGATCCTCCGGGGGGAAGGTCACGCCGGCGCGCTCGAGCCGCTTCCAGACGATCTCTGCCGCCAGCCGCGCCTTCTCCAGCGCCCGCGGCGCCGCCAGTGTCACCTGGCCGGCGGCTTTCCAGCCGTCCAGATACGAGGCCGAGATCTTGAGGAACGGTGTGTTCGGCCGTCCCCGGATACCGGTGACGCGGACCCGGTCGGGTCCGGCGTCGGCGAGCTGGATCGACGTGAAGTCGGCGGTGACGTCCGGCGTGATGTACCCGACCGGATCGCCCATCTCGTAGAGCAGCTGCTCGGACACCGTGTCGACGCTCACCCTACCGCCGGTTCCCGGATGCTTGGTGACCGTGAAGCTGCCGTCCTCGGTCACCTCGGCGATCGGATAGCCGACGTTCCACAGGTCCGGCACCTCCCAGAAGCGGGTGAAGTTGCCGCCGCTCGCCTGGGCGCCGCACTCGAGGATGTGACCCGCGATCGTGCCGGCCGCCAGCCGATCCCAGTCGTCACGCGCCCAGCCGAACTCGGCGACCAGGGGCCCCAGGGCGAGCGCAGTGTCGGTGACCCGGCCGCAGAGCACGATCTGGGCGCCTCCGGCGAGCGCCTCGGCGACCGGCAGCGCGCCGATGTACGCGTTGGCGGAGGTGACCCGGTCCAGCACGCCGGCAATCGGGTCCCCGGTGTCCATGTTCTCGAGCCGGTGTCCGCGCGCGATCAGATCGGGCAGACGTCCGAGCAGGTCGTCGCCCTCCACCACTCCGACCCGCAGGCCCGTAACGCCCAGCTCGCGGGCCACTTCGAAGATCTTCGCCCGACAGGCCACCGGATTGAGGCCGCCGGCGTTGGTCACGATCCGCACGTTGCGCGCCATCAGCTCGGGCAGCGCGCGGCGAATGAAGTCGATAAAGTCGGTCGCGTAGCCGGCCGCCGGATTGCGCAGCTTCTGCCGCATCATGATCGACAGGGTCACCTCGGCGAGGTAGTCCATGCCGAGATAGTCGATCGGGCCGCCGCGCAGCAGTTCGAGCGGCGCGTCGACGTTGTCCCCCCAGAATCCCTGGCCGTTGGCGATGCGGACGGTCTTCACTCGGTGGACGAGCCTAGCATCGACGCCGATCTAACGAGGCTCGGGGCGCGGTTGCGCGAGCGGCAGCAGCAGGGTGAAGGTGGTCCCCCGCCCCTCTGTGCTCTCGACCTCGATCGCGCCGTGGTGGCCACGGACGATGCCGAGCACCGCGGCGAGCCCCAGCCCGCGCCCGGTGAACTTGGTGGTGAAGAACGGCTCGAAGATCCGCTCGCGCAGCTCCGGCGACAGGCCGCCGCCGTCGTCCGAGACGCGCAGGAAGACATAGCGCCCCTCGCCGCGATCGGCGCCGACGACGGCCGCCGCCAGGCGCTCGCGCTCGCAGTAGACCTCGCCGGTCGAAACCTCGATCCGCCCCGCTTCGCCTTCGATCGCCTCGGCGGCATTGAGCACCAGGTTGAGCACTACCTGGCGCATCTGGGTCGGGTCAGCTTCGAGGCCGGGCGAGGGGCGGGCCAGGGACAGCGAGACCTCGCGCCCGCCGCGCAGCGCCGGTCGCAGCAGGTCGACCATCTCCGAGACGACCTCGTTGAGCGAGATCCAGGCGAACTGCATCGCGCCGCCGCCGGCAAAGGCGAGCATCTTCTGGGTCAGCTCGGCCGCCCGCCGCGCCGCCTGGCCGATCTCGGCCACCGGCGCCGCCGCCGGCGCCCCGTCGGGAAGGCGACGCGCGGCGACCTCGGCATAGCCGAGGATGGCGGTGAGCAGATTGTTGAAGTCGTGCGCCACGCCGCCGGCCAGCAGGCCGAGGCTCTCGAGCCGCTGGCCGCGGTGGAACTCCTCGCTCTTGCGCCGGTGCTCCGCCTCGGCCGAGCGCAGCTCGGTGACGTCGCGAAACCAGATCGCGACCGCGTCGCTGAGCGGCACCACCTGGGTGCGCAGCAGGCGCGTCCGCCGCTTCGGCGCGCTGGTCTGGTACTCGCCCTCGAGCACCTGACCCTCCTCGAAGGCCCGCCGGTAGCGCTCGAACATCTCGCCGTCCTGGTGCAGAGGGCAGCTCTCGAGCAGCGATCCGCCGAGCAATTCTTCGCGCTCGCGCCCGATCTGGCGCGTCGCACTCCGGTTGGCGTCGGCGAGGCGGAAATCGACCACTCTTCCGGTCCCGTCGCGCTGCGCCTCGAGCAGCAGGAAGGCGTCGGCGCTGCCGTCGAGCGCGGCGCGGAAGCGGCGCTCGCTCTGCTCGAGCGCCTCCTGCGCCCGGTTCAGCTCGGTGACGTCCTCGGCCAGGACGAGGATGCAGCGCTCGCCATCGAGGTCGAAGGCGCTGCCCGAGATGCGCGCCTCGCGCGGCTGGCCGTCGGCGCCACGCACCTGCGCCGGAATGCGTCGCGCGAAGCCGCCGGCGAGGATCGGCTCGAAGGCCCGTCGCCGCGACTCGGCGTCCGGCCAGAGCCCCAGCTCGAAGGCGCTGCGGCCGACCATCGCCTCGCGCGTCAGCCCGACCAGCTCGGCGAAGGCGTCGTTGACGTCGAGGAAGACGCCGTCGCGCAGGCGCGACAGCGACAGCCCCGCGGGGTTGGCCCGGAAGGCGACTGCGAAGCGCCGCTCGCTCTCGGCCAGCTCGCGGCGCGCCCGTTCGAGCTGGGTGACGTCCTCGGCCGCGGTGAGCAGGAAGATGCGGCCGCCGAGACGGAGGCGATTGAACGACAGGAGGAAATCGCGCGCGGTGCCGTCCGGCGCGACGAACGAGAACGGGCGCTGGCGAACCGCACCCCGGGCGGACAGCTCCGCGAGCAGCGCCACCCGCTCCGCGGCGTCCTTCCAGAGGCCGACCTCGAATCCCGTGCGGCCGATCACCTGCTCGCTGGAGAGGCCGAGCAAGGCGAGGAAGGCCTGGTTGGCCTCTTCGATGACCGCGGTGTCGAGGTCGCTGATCAGGATCGGCAGCGGATTGTCGCGCACCGCCGCGGCGAAGAGCTGCAGCTGGCCGCGCAGCCGGCCGAGCTCCTCGCGCGCCTCCGCGAGCTCCTGCCTCAGCAGGGCCTCGCGCTCGGCGGAGGCGGCGTCTTCGGCGGGGCTGTTCAGGGCGGCATCCTCCGGGGTGCGCCGGGAGTCTTCCGCGTCCCCTGCCCCCCGTCAACCGCCGGGCCGCGTCCGGCGCGGGAGACGGCGGCGTGACAGCCCAGGACCCGGATCTCCGTTCTTCCGGATGAAAGCGAGATTGATCATGACCCGACCCACCGCCTTCCTCCTCCTGCTCGCCGCACTGACGCTGGCCGGGCCCGCCGTCGCCCAGGACGGCTATGCCGATCCGACCTTCAGCTCCGACGGCCTGCAGGTCATCGGCTGGGGCGGCGACTCCGCCCAGCCGACCGCCGTGCGCGCCCTCGGCGACGGCTCGCTCTACGTCGGCGGCGAGGTCGAAACCTCGCTCGGCCAGGACCTGGGGGTGACCCGGCTCACCTCCACCGGAGCGCTCAATCTGGCCTGGGGGGCGACGGGGCGGCGACGGGTGGCGATCGACGCCGTACCGGGCGCCAGCGACCAGCTCCTCGCCCTCTCGCCGCTGCCCGACGGCTCGCTGCTGGTCGCCGCGCTCTCGCAGGTCGACGATCAGGAGTCTCTCGATCTGCCGGCCCTGGCGAAGCTGACGCCGGAAGGCGACCTCGACCCGACGTTCGGCGACGTGGGCGTCGCGGTGTTCGACCTGCCCTGGGCGACCAGCTCCTGGGGCTGGCAGGGGGCGCTCGTCCAGCCCGACGGCAAGGTGGTCTTCTACGGCTACTGCTACGACTGTCCGGACAACAGCGGCGACTCGCGCCCGATGCTGCTGCGGGTCACGACCGCCGGCGTTCCCGACCCGACCTTCTCGGGCGACGGCTGGGAGGTGCCGAGCACCGGCGCCTGGAGCGCCACCTACCCCTACGATCTTCGCCTCGACGGAGCCGGCCGGCTGCTCGTGCTCGGCCAGTCGGGCGGCTTCGCGATCGTCCGCCTCCTCGCCTCGGGCGCGCTCGACACCTCGTTCGGCGGCGGCGACGGCATCGCGCCGTTCGACCTGCCGGCCGGCCACACCAACCCCTACCAGCTCGCCGTCGACCCGAGCTCGGGATCGATGTACGTCGCCATGGCATTCAGCTCTGGCGTCTACGACGACTATGCCGGCGTGCTGCGGCTGTCGAGCGGCGGCGTGCTCGACGGCACTTTCGGCGGCGACGGCCTCGCCCAGCTCGTCTTCGATGCCCGCCTCGGGATCCGTGCCATGGAAGTGCAGAGCGACGGCAAGCTGATCGGCGTCGGATCGATCTACGTCACGATCCCGGGCTCCGCCGACTTCTTCCTCTTCCGGCTGACGCCCACCGGCCTCCTCGACGCGACCTTCCACTCCAACGGCGTGCGGCGGGTGAGCTTCGAGCAGGTGCCCGACCTCTCCGACTCCGCGGCGGCGATGACCCTCTCGGGCGGCCGGCTGGTCGCCGCGGGCCCGGTGACCGTCGACCCCGAGACCTCGTTCGGCATCACCCGCACCACCAGCTCCCTCATCTTCCGCGACGGCCTCGAACGCGGCTCGACGGGAGGGTGGAGCGGGAACTGAGGCGCCCGCTCGCGCCAACGTGCGCGAGCGCGGCCGCGAATCCGAAGTGCGGCCTCGCGGGTCCGGCTGGCGACTCAGGTCTGCAGAACGCCGGTCTTGAACTCGGGGACGTCGGGGTTCGTGGCGCAGGCTTCGAGGGCGCGGGCGAGGACGGTGCGGGTGTCGCGCGGGTCGATGATCGCGTCGACCCAGAGGCGGGCGGCGGCGAAGCGGGGGTTCATCGCGTCGGCGTAGCGCTTGCGGATGTCGTCCAGCAGCGCCTGCTTCTCCGCCTCGGAGACGTCGGCGCCGCGGTTCTTGAGCTGGATCGAGAGCAGCGTGCTCGACGCCTGCTCGCCGCCCATGACCGCGATCGAGGCCGACGGCCAGGCGAACAGAAAGCGCGCGCCGTACGCCTTGCCGCACATCGCGTAGTTGCCGGCGCCATAGCTGTTGCCGACGAACACGGTGATCTTGGGGACCACCGAGTTGGCGACCACGTTCACCAGCTTCGCCCCGTCCTTGATGATGCCGCCCCGCTCGGCGCGCGAACCGACCATGAAGCCGGTGACGTCCTGGAGGAAAAGCAGCGGAATTCGCTTCTGGTTGCAGATCTCCACGAAGCGTGCCGCCTTGTCGGCCGAGTCCGAGTAGATCACTCCGCCGATCTGCAGCTCGCGATCCTTCGGCTCGAGCCCGGTGCGCTTGTCGACGATCGAGCGCTGGTTGGCGACGATGCCGACCGCGTGGCCCTCGATCCAGCCGGTGCCGCAGACGATCGTGCGCCCGTAGTCCGCCTTGAACTCGTCGAAGTCCGCCTCGTCGATCAGCCGCGCGACCAGCTCCCGCGTATCGTAGGGCCGGCTGCGCTGAATCGGCATCAGCCCGAGCAGCTCCTCGGGGTCGAACGCCGGCGGGCGCGCGTCGCGGCGCGCGAACGGCGCGGGCGGCGCCGCGGCGAGCTTCGCGAACTGGGAGCGGATGGTGGCGTAACAGGCCGCCTCGTCGGCGTGGCGGTGATCGACCACGCCGGAGATGTCGGTCTGTACGACCGATCCCCCCAGCGCCTCGTTGTCGATCCGCTCTCCGATCGCTGCGGCGACGAGATGCGAACCGGCGAGGAAGATCGACCCGATGCCGTCCACGATATGCGTCTCGTCCGACATGATCGGCAGGTAGGCGCCACCGGCCACGCACGAACCGACGATCGCCGCCGACTGAAAGATGCCGGCGGCCGACAGGCGGGCGTTGTTGAAGAAGATCCGTCCGTAGTGCTCGCGATCGGGAAAGATCTCGTCCTGCATCGGCAGGAAGACGCCGGCCGAGTCGACCAGGTAGACCGTCGGGAGCCGGTTTTCGAGCGCGATCTCCTGGGCGCGGAGGACCTTCTTGATGCCGAGGGGAAACTTGGCGCCCGCCTTGACGGTCGCGTCGTCGGCCACCACCACGACATCGCGGCCGTGGATCCGCCCGACGCCGGCCACCACGCCGCCGCCCGGCGCGCCGCCCCACTCCGCGTACAGGCCGTGCGCGGTCCAGAGACCGATCTCGAACAGCTCGGCGCCGGGGTCGATCAGCGCCGCGACCCGCTCGCGCGCGGTCAGCTTGCCCTGGCCACGCTGGCGATCCTGGGCCTTGGCGCCCCCGCCCAGCCGCAGCACGTCTTCCTCTCCCGCGAGCCGGTCGAGCTCGCCGAGCCAGTGCTCCCGCCGACGCCGGTATGCGTCATCGATCTTCAGCGCCGATTCGAGCCTCGCCAACCGCCCCTCCGTTCGTCGAGCCTCGAATCCTATCGAAGCCGGTGCTGGGCACGGCCGAGCGAGCGTGCCGGTCTTCCGCTCCGCGGGCGGTTTGTTCCCTCCGGTCGCACGGAGTCAGCGTAGCTGACAA
>CAZUAT010000006.1:0-65579 GCA_964618415.1 uncultured Thermoanaerobaculia bacterium | reverse complement strand
GCATCGCGGCCCGAGCGCAGGATCTCCGGGACTCCGAGCGGCACGCGGAAGTCGCCGACGTTCGCCGGCAGCCGTTCCTTCTGGCGATAGCCATTGAGCACCTCGACGACGATGGCGGGGTCGTCGCCCGCGAGCAGCGTGTTGTACATGCCCGCCGCCTGCGTCATGTCGCGCGGCACGCACAACCACATGCCGCGCAGCAGACCGAGCAGCGCGCCCATCGGCGATCCGGAGTGCCAGATCCCCTCGAGGCGATGGCCGCGCGTGCGAACGATCACCGGCGCCGCCTGGGACCCGGCCGAGCGCCAGCGCAGCGTCGCCAGATCGTCGGACAGGGTCTGCAGGCCGTACAGCACGTAGTCGAGATACTGAATCTCGGCGATCGGGCGCAGTCCGCGCAGCGCCAAGCCGATCGCCTGCCCCATGATCGTCTGCTCGCGGATGCCGGTATCGGAGATTCGCAGCGGGCCGAACCGGGCCTGCAGACCGGCCATTCCCTGATTGACGTCACCGAGCTGCCCGACGTCTTCGCCGAAGGCGACCAGCTCCGGCAGCCGCTCGAAGGCGGCCGCAAAGGCGGCGTTGAGCACTTCGAAACCGTTGACGACTGGCGCATCGTCGGCGTATCGCGCCGGCACCGCCGGCACGGACAAGGGCGACTGCTCGTCGCCGGCATGCAGGTGAGAGCCGTATCGATCCTCACCGCTGCGCCGGTGCAGCTCCGTCCACCCTGCCAGGGCGGCTCGCTCCGGGTGACTCTCGCCCAGCGTCTCGATCAGAATCTCGTGGGCCGCCGCCTGCAGGCCCCGGCGCAGGATCGGCTGCTGGCGGGCGAGCCCGTTGAGCACCGTCGCGATCCGCTCGCGGTGGGGCGAGCGAGCAGCAACCGCCTCGGCCAGGTCGACGAACTGCAGGTGCTCCTGTCGCACCGAGTCCTCGAATGCCTGCCACGCTCGGCGCTGGGCCTCGCGCACCTCCTGCGCCGCTTCCTGTTCGACCTGCTCGAGCGTCTCGCGGTCGGCGATCCCCTGCTCGATCATCCAGGCGCCCATCCGTCGCAGCCCGTCGAACTCCTCCTCCCAGGCCAGGCGCTCCTTGGACTTGTAGCGCTCGTGCGATCCGGAGGTGGAGTGGCCCTGCGGCTGAGTCACCTCCGAGACGTGGATGACCGCCGGCACGTGTTCGCGACGCACGGCGGCCGTGGCCAGCAGGTAGGTCTCGACCAGCGCCGGGTAGTCCCAACCGCGCACCGAGTGAATGTCGAGTCCCTCCCGGGTGCCCGGTCGGCGCTGGAACCCCGACAGCATCTCGGACAGATCGGGCTTGGCGATCTGATACTCGTTGGGCACCGAGATGCCGTAGCCGTCGTCCCAGATCGACAGCACGACGGCGGCGCCGAGCACGCCGATGGCGTTGATCGCCTCCCAGAAGTGCCCCTCGGCACAGGAGGCGTTGCCGATGGTGCCGAAGGCGACTTCGTCGCCGCGACGCGAGAACTGCTGCCGGTCGGCGAGGCCGGGCAGCTCCCGGTAGAGGCGGGAGGCCCATCCGAGTCCGACCAGGCGCGGCATCTGTCCGGCAGTCGGCGACATGTCGGCCGAGGAGTGCGGGGCGGCGGTGAGATCGAGCCAGCGGCCGTCCGAGCCGCGCATGCGGGTGGCGAAGTGAGACCCCATCTGACGGCCGGCCGAGTTGGGTTCGCGCACGGGATCTGCGTCGGCGTAGAGCTCGGCGAAGAACTGCTCCAGCGTCAGCTGGCCGACGGCGAACATGAATGTCTGGTCGCGGTAGTAGCCGGAGCGGATATCGCCGGGGCGGCAGGCGCGCGCCATGGCGAGCTGCGCGAGCTCCTTGCCGTCACCGAAGATGCCGAACTTTCCCTTGCCGGTCAGCACCTCGCGGCGGCCGATCAACGACGCGTGACGGCTCAGCCAGCCGGTCCGATAGTCGGCCAGCACGCTGGCGCGTGTCAGCACGGTGCGGTCGGCGGGGGGAGCGGTCTCGGTCATCTCGGCCTCCTGGGGTCGTTGCGTGGCGACGTCAGCCGCCGGTCGGACGGGGCTTCGCGCCACCGCTCCAGTCGAAGGCGAGCTCGCCGGTGCGGGCGAGAATCGCCTCCCACCAGGCGCGGTGGTCGACGTACCAGCGCACCGTCGCCTCGAGACCGGCCTCGAACGGCACCTCGGGCCGCCAGCCCAGCCGGGACTCCAGCTTTGCGGGCTCGATCAGGTAGCGCCGGTCGTGGTTGGGGCGGTCGGGAACGTGCTCGATCCACTCCTCGGGACGACGGTCCAGCAGTTCGAGGACCGCGCGAACGATCTCGAGGTTCGTTCGCTCGTTGCGCGACGAGATGTCCCAGATCGGCAGCAGGCCGGCATCGAGCGCTGCCGCCTCGGAGATCTCCGGCTTCGGTCCGTGGAGGATGGCGAGGATGGCGCCGCAGTGGTCGTCGACATGCAGCCAGTCGCGCAGCTGCAGCCCGTCCCCGTACACCGGCACCTTGCGCCCCCGCAGGACGTTGGTGATCATCAGCGGGATCAGCTTCTCGGGAAACTGGAAGCGCCCGAAGTTGTTGGCGCAGTGCGTCATCGCGATGTCCATGTCGCGATAGGTCTGCATGTAGGCGCGCACGAACTGATCGCCGGCTGCCTTGGCGGCCGAGTACGGTGTCTTGGCGTTGAGCGGACTCGACTCGGTGAAGTAGGGCGCGCCGTCGGCCAGCTCGCCGTATACCTCGATGGTCGAGACGTGCAGGTGGCGCCGTACCGGCTCCCGGCGCGAGACCTCGAGCAGCGTCTGCGCGCCCAGGGCGTTTGTCCGCGCGAACGACGACGGATCGATGACCGCGCGGTCGTTGTGGCTCTCGGCGGCGAAGTTGACGACATAGTCCGGGCGCACGCGCTGGAACAGCTCGATCATTCCGGCGAAGTCACAGATGTCGCCGACCACGAACCGGATCCGGTCGCGCACCGCATCGAGGTTGGCTTCGTTCGAGGCAAACGACAGGTTGTCCACCGCCACGACGCGGGCGTCCGGCAGGCGGTCCAGCAGGTAGTGGACGAAGTTCGAACCGATGAACCCGCAGGCACCGGTGACCAGATAGGTGGCCGGCCCGGCAGTCATCTCAGATCGGCTCCCGCCGTGAGGGGGTCGCGCTGGAGGGCGGCATCGAAGCGGGCAGCCGTGCGCCGCGCCGCCGCGAAGATGCGGCGCGACGCTTCGAGGTGCGGCAGCAGTGACAGCAGCGAGCCGCGCTCGAGCCGCAGCCGGCCAGACATCAGAGCGGCCGACGGCTCGATCTCGCCGCGCAGCAGCTGCTGCCACGCCGCGACCGGACCGCTCACCCGCAAGCGCGCCGCATCGGAGTCACCCCGCACCGCCGGACGGACGCTGCAACCGGCACGGCGATCACCGCCGTGCGCCAGGTCCAGAAAGAGGGCGCGCTCCTCTCCCGCCTGCCCGGCTTCCGGCGCGAGGACGAGTAGCAGGGACGTCCCCCACGCCGCGGCGAGCGGCCGGAATCCGGGGTCGTCCGCCAGCTCGCTCTCGAAGGCCGCCGCCCAGTCGGGGGAGAAGAGCGCCAGCCCGGTCACTCGGCGGCGGCCTTCTTGACCGGGGTGATCCCCTTGCGCAGCAGCTCGTCGTCGATCACCCGCGAGAGGGTGGCGAACGGCACGGCGCCGGAGATGAATCGCCCGTTGACGAACATCGCCGGGGTGCCGCTCACGCCCGCCCGCTGTCCCTCGGCGAGGTCGGTAGCGACCTGGGCCGCGTACTTGCCGGAGTCGAGGCAGCTGTCGAAGGCGGCCTGATCGAGGCCGAGCTGGCCGGCATGCGCCTTGAGCTGGTCGACTCCGAGCGCCCGCTGGTTGGCGAACATGGCGTCGTGCAGCTCCCAGAACTTGCCCTGGTCGTTGGCGCACAGGGAGGCTTCGGCCGCCTTCTGGGCGCGCGGATGGATGTTGAGCGGGAACTGGCGGAAGACCACGCGCACCTGGTCCCCGTAGGTCGCGACGACCTCCTCGATCGCCGGCACGACGCGGCTGCAGTACGGGCACTCGAAGTCGGAGAACTCGATCAGCGTGACCGGGGCACCGACCGGGCCCTTGGCGGGTCCGTTGCCCTCGGCGACCTCGACCCGGTCGACCTCCATCAGGATCTTCGCGCCGTGCTTGCCGCGCAGCGCGCCGACCAGGTCGGAACGCAGGGTCTCGCGCTTCTGGTCGCCCAGGAACTGCGCGATCTGCGGCCGGATCTCGGCCAGCGGGCGATTGATCCGGCCCTGGTTCTCGGCATAGAAGGCGTCGACCTCCGCATCGCCGATCTGACCCACTTTGGCGTCGATCTCGGCCGCCAGGAAGTCCTCGACCGAGACGCCGCGGGCCTTGGCCTCAGCGGCCAGGATGCGGTCCTCGACCACCCGCTCGAGCGCCTGCTCGATCAGCGCATTGCGCTGCTTGTCGAGCTCGGCGAGCTGCGGGCGGATCAGCTCCTCGACGTCGGCGAGAGTGACCGGCTGACCCGCAACCTCGGCCAGGATTTCGGGCGCCGCCGCGGCCGGCTGCGGCTTGGAATCGGCGGCGCAGGCGGGCGCGGTGAGGCTGGCCAGGGCGAGCACAAGGGCCGCCAGGCTGGCGCGCGGGTTCACGGGCGAGAGCTGGGGGAGATTCATCGGGGTCGGTCTCCTTCGAAGGTGAACGTGCGATCGCGCATCGGCCCGCGGGCGCCGGATCTCGGCCGGCCGCCGGGGCGACGGACGGCTCAGTCTATCGCGGCTGTCCGGGCGCACCGCCAGACGTCCTGCCCGGCGCCGCCATGGCGCCACCTCGATGCCCACTGCGGTCGGATGCCTTAGGATCGGCAAGGAGGTCGTCCATGATGAATCGCAGCTCTTGCCGCTCGTCCGCCGTTTCCCGCCGCACCACCCGGCTGGCCGTGGTGGGGCTCCTGTCGGTCCTCGCCGCCTCCGCGGCACGGGCCGGAGAGTGCCGGGCCGAGTCGTTTGGCGCCGGAGTCAATCTCGACGCGCCAACCGCCATTGCCGACATCCTCGATCGTCCGGAGGAGTTCGTCGGGCAGTCGGTACTGGTGGAAGCCGAGATTGCCGACGTCTGCCAGATGGCCGGTTGCTGGCTCGAACTGCGTGCGGCCGACGGGGCCCGGACCCTCAAGGTGAAGGTCGAGGACGGCGTCATGGTTTTCCCAAAGGATGCGCGCGGCCGGCGCGCCCGGGCGCAGGGCACGGTCGAGCGTCTCGAACTGGACCGCGAGGGATACATCATTCACCTCGAACACGAGGCGCACGAGCAGGGGCGCGATTTCGACGAGTCCACCGTTCCCGCCGACGGCCCGTGGTACGTCTACCGGATCGCGGGTACCGGCGCGGAAATCTGTTTGTGATCCTCTGAACCGATGACCCGCCGCGCGGTCGCGATATTCGTGCTCGCTGCCGCCGCATACGGAGCCGGCACGCACGCGGGGGTCTTCAGCGCCGGCAACGACGCCTCGCGCTGGGCTCAGGTGGAGGCGCTCGTCGACTACGGCACGCCGTCGATCGAATCGTCGCGATTCCGTGCCACCGTCGACCGGGTCCTGCTCGACGGTCGAGAGTATTCGAACAAGCCGCCGCTGCTCGCGTTCACGGCGGCGGCGCTCTACGCCCCGCTGCGGGCCGTGACCGGTTGGCGGCTGGCCGATCCGCGGAGCGGCGGCCGGGTCATCCGGTTGTTGACGTGGCTGCTGGTCGGCCTTCCGGCGGCGCTCCTGGTCGCTCGGTTCGACGGTGCGCTGGCCGCGGTGCCCGACCTTGCACGCGCTGGCCGGACACTGCTGACGCTGGGACTCGGCGGCGGGACACTGGTCACCAGCTACGCCGTCACCTTCAACAACCACGTTCCGGCAGCGCTCGCAATGCTGCTGGCCGTGCTGGCCGCGTTCGACCGCCGCCCGCTGGCTTGCGGGACGGCGACCGGACTGGCGGCGGCCATCGACCTGCTGCCGGGCTTGGGTGCGGCGCCGTTTCTGCTCGGCATGCTGCTGAGCGGCGGCACGGGCACGCTCCCGCGGCCGCGGCGCTCCATGGTCGTCCGCTTTCTGGGCGGCGCCACGATCGGGCTCGTCCTGGCCGTGGCCACCAACGTAGCGACGACCGGCTCGGTCCTGCCGCCCAAGTTCGTGCCCGGGGCCGTCGACCTCTCGGCGCAGGCCGGCCCGAGTCTGGCCGGGGTCGTGCTGCCGCAGAGTCCGCGCTACGGCCTGGAGATCCTGTTCGGCGGGCACGGCCTGTTTCTCGTCTCACCGATTCTGTTCGTCGGGGTGGCCGGGTTGGCGATGCACGTGCGCCGCCGGGCACCGGGGCGCGACGGACCGGGTGACGGCGGCGCGCTGGCGGGCGAGACTCCTCAGTGGCGCTGGCTCACCGCTGCGCTCGTGTTTCAGGTGCTCGTCCACGCCCTGCTGGCGGGCTCCTACGGTGGGTGGTCGTACGGTTACCGCTACCTGATTCCGATTCAACCGCTGCTGCTGCTCGCGGCCCCGGTCGCGATGGTGCCTCGCGCCGGTCGGGTGGCGCTGGCGGCGCTGCTCGGTCCCTCCCTCCTGGCCGCCGCCCTCGGCGCCTACCACCCGTGGCCCCCTGCGTTCGAGCAGGTGACCGCCGGCGACCCGGTGGCCAGTCGGGTTACCCAGCCGGTGGGCGGCAATGCGGCGGCCTGGCTGGTCGAGCACTTCCCGGACTCGGAGGTCACGCGCGCCGTCGGCGAGCGGTTCGTAGATCCGGACCCCGTCATGCGACGCCGCTACTTTCGACTCTTCTTCGGGTCGAAGGCCGACCTCGTGACCATGTCGCAGTTCGCGCCATGAGCGGTGCCTCACCAACGGCAGAGGCGCAGCTGATCCACCTGGACGATGGGCTTGCGGTCGTAGCCAAGCCCCCGGGGCTCTCCCTGGCGACCTCGAGACGGGAGCCGGCCGCGGCGGCGGGCCGGCTGGTCGAGGCACTCCCGGCGGCCGAGCGGGCGCTGCTCGCCGGGCGTGACCTTCATCTGGTCCACCGCCTCGATGCGCCCACGTCGGGGCTGGTGCTGCTGGCGCTCGACGCCGACACCCACCGCGACCTGTCTGGCGCCATTGCCGCCCGGCGACTGGGAAAGGTCTATCTCGCCGTGGTCTGGGGCCGCCCTCGCCCCGCGGTCGGCCGGTACACAGCGCCGCTCGGCCCGGACCGCGCCGATCGCCGGCGGATGCGGGTCGACCCTGCCGGTCGTCCGGCCCACAGTGACTACCGGGTGGTCGGCGCGGCGTCGCACGTCGCGCTGGTGGCCCTCTGGCCGCGCACCGGGCGGACGCACCAGCTGCGGGTGCACCTCGCGGCGGCCGGGCATCCGATCGTCGGCGACGACCTCTACGGCGGGCCGAGGCATCACGGCGTGCGCGACGCTGCCGTCCGCGCCGCGCTCGACCCGGGCCGGGCTCTCCTGCACGCCTGGCGGCTCGAACTGCCCGGGCGGGTGCCGTCGCGGTTCGAGGCCCCCTGGCCGGACGACCTCCGGCGGGCCGTGGAGGCCGCCGGCCTGCCCGGGACCGAGGCGCTTGCATCGGTCGGGGATCTGTGGCAGGCTCCTCTCGAACTTCCCGACTGATCCAGCCGAACACCCCCCTCCTCGATCCCCCGAACGTTTCGTGTATCTGCTCCGCTTTTCCGCATTTCAGTCGGGTCGCCTGGGCATTGGGTCGGATGGTCCGGCCTCTGACCGGGTTGCAACAGCCGTCCGCCAGTCACTGCGGCCGGCATCGCCAATTGCAGTACCAGCAGCAAGGAGTCACGCATGACCGAGCAGGGAACCGTCAAGTGGTTCAACAACGAGAAGGGTTACGGCTTCATCTCCCGTGAGAACGGGCCGGACGTCTTCGTCCACTACACCGCCATCCTCAGCGAGGGGTACCGGTCGCTCAACGAGGGCGATCGCGTCTCGTTCGAAGTCGTCGATGGACAGAAGGGCCTCCAAGCCCGCAACGTCGTCCGTCTCTGAGCCCTCCCGATTCGCACTTTCCGGCTGTGCCGGCGGCCCGTCGGCACAGCCTCCTCTCTCCCGATCCGCGTCCCATGCGCCCGACTCCGCAGGCCGGTGCTTCCGTGCCCAGGAGCGACCTGTCGCTCGGATTTCGATCGGTTCCGATTCTTCGAAATGTGTCCCCTGACCGGGACGCACCCGCTGCCTGCCACTTCCGGCAGTCGGCACCTACAACCGCAGTACCAGCAGCAAGGAGTCACGCATGACCGAGCAGGGAACCGTCAAGTGGTTCAACAACGAGAAGGGTTACGGCTTCATCTCCCGCGAGAGCGGGCCGGACGTCTTCGTCCACCACACCGCCATCCTCAGCGAGGGCTATCGCTCGCTCAACGAGGGTGACCGCGTGTCGTTCGAGGCGGTCGAGGGGCAGAAGGGCCTGCAGGCCCGCAACGTCGTCCGCCTCTGAGCCTTCGTCCTTCTCTTTCCTTTCGCCCCGTCGGCCTCGGCCGGCGGGGCGTTCTGTTTTCTTGCCGCCGCGCAGCACGCGCTCTGGCGAGCTGGATCGGCCTCGTGGCGCTCGGCGGCTGTGCCACCGGCGGCCTTTCCGACGCGGCCGGGTCTGCCGACGCACACCGCGCCTGGATCGAGCGGTGCGGCGACTGGGACGACTGGGACGAGCCGGGGCCGCCGTTTCGGATTTTCGGCAACAGCTACTACGTGGGCACCTGCGGCATCACGGCGATCCTGGTGGCGGGAGATCAGGGGCACGTGCTGATCGATGGCGGCACCGCCGCCGGAGCGGATGCGGTCGCGGCCAACATCGTCGCGCTCGGGTTCGCACTCACCGACGTCCGGCTGCTCCTGCACAGCCACGAGCACTTCGACCATGTCGCCGGGCTGGCCCGCCTCCAGCAGGTCACCGGCGCGCGTCTGCTGGCCTCCGTAGCGGCGGCTCCGGTCCTGAGTTCGGGGGTCGCTGCGCCCGACGATCCACAGGCCGGCATGCACGAACCGTTTCCCGCGGCACGAGTGGACGGTCTCGTTCGGGAAGGCGTCGCCGTCGTGCTCGGTAGCCTCGCGCTGACGCCGATCGCGACGCCGGGCCACACGCCGGGAGCGCTCAGCTGGCGGTGGGAATCGTGCGACGGCGAGCGCTGCCTGCCGATCGTGTACGCCGACAGCCTGTCGCCGCTCAGCCGTGACGACTACCGCTTCAGCGACCATCCCGCGTACGTCGCCGCCTTCCGGGCCGGACTGGAGAAGCTGGCGGCGCTCGACTGCGCCATCCTGATCACCCCACACCCGTCGGCCAGCGACCTGCGCACTCGCCTCGGTTCCCCGGACGGACTGGTGGACCGTGGCCGCTGTGCAGCCTATGCGGCGGCGATTGCCGGCCGCCTCGCGGAGCGCCTGGCCACCGAGGCCGAATCGTCGACGCCGTGAGCCGCCGCCGCTGAGCGGCGACGCCGTTGGTCGGGATCAGCCGCCGCGAACGGCGGGCGCGAAGTCGGCCGCGAGGGCGTCGAGCTCCTCGGCGAAGAGGCGGCGCCGGAAGCCGGAGAGCGGCGCGGAGAGCGGCGCGCGGCCGTCCCAGGCCGCGTAGAGGCGACCGCGCTGACGGCGCGAAAGCAGCAGCTCGGGCGGCAGGCCCAGCTCGACTCCTCGCCGGCTCACCAGTTCGTGGATGGCGGCCTCGAGGCGCTCCCGATCGTCGCGGTCGAGCGGCGAGGCCTCCCGCGGCGGAGCGCTCCCGGCGCGCGGATCCGCGTCCACGGCCGCGCGCGCGGCCGCGAGTGCCGCCTGCCAGGCTGCGACGTGGCCGGCGTGGCGCCGGCGGTCGAACTCGGGCAGACCCGTCGCCTCCTTCTCGTCAATCGCGTCGCGACGCGCCAGCGCGACCAGCGTGGCGTCCCGCAGCAGGAACGGCCGCGCCAGGTCGAGGCGCTCGGCCTCGCGCTCCCGCCATGCAGCCAGGAGGCGCGCGATCCGCCGCGGACGTTCGGGCAGCCGTTCGAGCCCCCGCACCCGCCGCCAGGCCTCCTCGGGATCGCTGCGGTCCTCGAGCGTGGCGATCTCAGCGGAGTCTTCGAGCGCCCACTCGAGCCGCCCGAGTTCGAGCAGCCGCCCCTCCAGCCGTGCCGCGGCCTCCGGAAGGTAGAGCACGTCGTCGGCGGCGTAGCGCAGCTGTTCGGGCGACAGCGGGCGGCGCAGCCAGTCGGTGCGCGTCTCGTGCTTGGGCAGGTCGACGCCGAGCAGTTCGCGGATCAGCGCGGCATAGGAGAGCCCCACTCCCAGGCCGGCGAGGGCCGCCGCAATCTGAGTATCGAGCAGCCCGGCCGGTGCGACGCCGGTGGCACGGCGCAGGATCGGCACGTCGCCGGAGCCGGCGTGCAGCAGCTTGCGGACCTCGGGGTCGGCCAGCAGGGTCGCGAGCGGACCGAGGTCGCCGCTGCGCTGGGGATCGATGAGCGTCGCCGCGCCACCGGCACCGACCTGGATGAGGCCGAGCCGCGGCCGGAAGGTGCGCTCGAAGACGAACTCGGTGTCGATCGCGACCGGCCCGGCGCCGCGCCAGCGCTCGGCGGCCTCGGCGAGCGCGTCGGCGCGGTCGATCCAGACGAAGTCGGCCATCGACGAAATTCTATCCGTCCCGCCGTGGAAGAATCGTCCCATGAGCGAGTCGGCTTCGAAGGGCGAGGACGGACGCCGGGCCGGCGCCGAGCCGGGAGACGAAGGCGCAGCGACCGTCGTATCGAGTCGGTCGATCTTCGACGGAAGGGTGATCCGGCTGCGTGTTGACGAGGTCGAGTTCGCGCCGGGCCGGCGCGCCCAACTCGAGTTGATCGCGCATCCCGGCGCGGCGGCGGTGGTGCCGGTCGCTGCCGACGGCACTGTGCTGCTGGTGCGTCAGTACCGGCACGCCACCGGGGGCGAGTGGCTGCTCGAGGTGCCGGCCGGCAAGCTCGATCCCGGTGAGACGCCCGAGGTCTGCGCGCGCCGCGAGTGCGAGGAGGAAACCGGAATGCGGGCGGGTGAGCTGGTTTCGCTCGGGTCCATCTGGACGACGCCCGGCTTCACCGACGAGCGGATCTGGCTCTACCTGGCCCGAGAGCTCGGGCCCGGCAGGCAGGATCTGCAGGCCGACGAACAGCTGGACGTCGTGGCGCTGCCGCTCGCTGAGGCGGTCCAACGCGCGCTGTCGGGCGGCATCGACGATGGCAAGTCGATCGCAGCGCTGCTGCGGGCGGCCGCCTATCTCGGGCTGTCGGACGACTGACTGTCGGCGTCCGCCGGCGCCGCGCCCGGATCCGCATCCGCCTCCGGCGCCGGATCCCAGGGCAGCGCCTCGCCGGCCGGCAGGGGCTCGATTGCCGTGATCGCGTTGGCCGGCCGGTCGTTCCACCGCATCGCGAGGGTGAAGGCGATGCGATCGCCGGGCGTCAGGCCGGCTGCGTCGAGGCCGGGAGCCAGCGGGAACGGCATGATCATCGACTCCATTCCGACCCTGTTTCCCTCAGCGTCGACGAAGTCGGGAATCGCGGCGTGGCGGATCCAGACCTGCGGATCGCGCTCGTCGGGCAGGCGGACGACCTCGCCGGCGATGCGGTAGTCGCGGTCGCCAACTGAGGCAGAGCTCGACGCCGGCCCGGCGTCGCGGTCACAGGCGCCGGCGAGCAGGGCGGCCGCGAGCGTGACCGCGAGGGTGGTCGTGAAGGCGAACGGACGACGGATATTGCTCATGACGTCAGCTTACTCGAACCGATTGCGTCGCGCGTTCCGCGGGCGAAACGCCCGCGGCGCGGTCAGGGCACGAGAAGCGTCGCCAGCCCGAGCAGCAGGCCCATGCTGATGACGTCCGTGGCGGTCGTCAGAAAGATGCTCGAAGCGGTGGCGGGGTCGGCGCCGAGCTTCTTCAGCGTCAGCGGCACCAACGCTCCGGAGACACCGCTGATGGCGCAACTGCCGACCATCGCGAGCCAGACGACCAGCCCGAGGCGCAGGCCGTCGGTCCGCCCCTGGGAGATCGCCACCCCGAGCATGCCGAGGGCGGCGACGATTCCCACCAGCGCCCCGTTGAGCAAGCCCAGCCAGGCCTCCTTGGCGAACAGGCGGCGGCGGTTGCCGTCGTCGAGTTCGCCCAGCGTGAGTCCGCGCAGGGTGACCGCGAGCGCCTGGCAGCCGGTGTTGCCGGACTGACCCGCCAGCACGGGGAGGAACATCGCCAGCACGACCAGCCGGTCGACGGTGTCCTGAAAAAGCGCCACCACGCCGCCGGCGACGAACGCGGTGACCAGGTTGAGCTGCAGCCAGGGGTGACGGAACTTCAGGCTGCGCGGCCAGCGGGTTGCCAGGCGCTCCTCGCGATCGACACCGACCAGGGCGCCGGCTTGGGCACTGATCTCGATCGCCTCCTGCTCGAAGAGCGTCCGCCCCGCGACCCGCCCGATCAACCGGCCGCTGGAATCGCACACGGGATAGGCGGGCACGTGCAGCGTGACGACGGCGCGCGCCGCGTCGAGCACGGTCATTTCCGGACGCAGCGCGAACGGATCGCGCACCATGATCGAGTCCAGACGGTCGGTCGACGCAGCAAACAGCAGCTCGCGGAAGGTGAAGACGCCGCGCAGCAGACCGTCGGCGTCGGTCACGAAGCCGTAGACCACGTGGACGCGGCGGGTGAGTTCGCGCAACCGCTCGGTCGCTTCGCCCACCGTCGTCTCGGGGCGGAAGACCGCGCGCGGCTTTTCCATAAGGCGGCCGATGGTGCCGTCCTCCCAGGCCGACTCGGCGATCCACGCATCGACCATGCCGCCGGGCGCCGCGGCCGCCAGTCGACTGCGATGCACCGGTTCGAGCTCCCACAGCACGTCGAGAGCCGTCGCCGGGGTGAGCAGAGTCAGGGCGCCTGCCGCCCGCTCGTCAGGGACATCGCTGAGTGCCGCTGCGGCCTCCTCGGGCGGCAGGTAGGCGAGGCGGGTCGCCAGTGAGTGGGTGGCGGCGTCGAGCTCGAACGGGCTCGATTCGGCCTGCTGGTCGGTGTGAGTCATCGCGCCTCCGGAATCCGGGGCGGGAGCCTAGCGCGAGTCGGCGGCCCGCGAGTTGTACACTGCCGCGATGTCCGATCGAGACCAGCGCGACGACGCACACAGGGCCAAGGACGGCGGGAGGCGCACAGCGGCGCGTACGGGGAAGGCGCCGAGGCGGGGCCGCACGGACGGCGACCGGGCGCTCCTGCGCGGCCCGGACTGGCGACTGGTCGAACTGCGGCGGCTCAACCGCATCGTGCTCGAGTTTCTGCGCGGCTTTCGGACGTTGCACTTCGTGGGCCCCTGCGTCACGGTGTTCGGCTCGGCGCGGTTTCCGCCCGGTCACCGGTGGTACGAACTGGCGCGCGAGATGGGAAGGCGGATCGCCGAGGCCGGCTTCACGGTGCTGACGGGGGGCGGCCCCGGGGTCATGGAGGGGGCCAATCGGGGGGCGCGTGAAGCGGGCGGGCGGTCGATCGGCTGCAACATCGAGCTGCCGTTCGAACAGGAGCCCAACCCGTATCTCGACCGCTTCCTCGAGTTTCGCTACTTCTTCGTGCGCAAGGTGATGCTGGTCAAGTACTCGTACGGCTTCGTCGTGCTGCCGGGCGGCTTCGGCACGCTCGATGAGGTGTTCGAAACGGCGACGCTGATCCAGACCGGCAAGATGCAGGGCTTTCCACTGATCCTGATGGGTTCCGAGTACTGGCGCGATCTGTTCGAACTCATGCGCGAGTCGATGGTCCCCGCCGGCACGATCGACGAGGCTGACATCGATCGCCTCCACCTGACCGACTCGCCGGATGAGGCGCTGGAGCTGCTCGAGCGGTATGCGCGCGACGAGGCGGGGCTGCGCCTGACGCCGCGCCGCATCCGGATTCTCGGCGAGCGCGATCTGCCGTCGCCGCCGCAGCCCGTGCCCAGCGAGTGAGCGCCGCCAGCCCGCCGCTCGCCGGCGTTCTCGACCGGTTGCGGGAGCGGCTCGGTGCCCAGCTGGTGGCCGAACTCGAGCTGGCCGCCGAGCCCGAGCGGTGTGCGCAGCCGGAGCCGCCTTTGCCGACCGCCATTCGGGACGCCCTCGCGGCGGCCGGGATCGACCAGCTGTGGAGTCATCAGGTCGAAGCGCTCACCGCCGCGCGCGCCGGCGACAACGTTCTGGTGACCACCCCGACGGCGTCGGGCAAGTCGCTGATCTTCCAGCTTCCGGTGCTCGAAGAGGTGGTCGCCGGGCGACCCGGGCGCGCTCTCTTCCTGTTTCCGCTCAAGGCGCTGGGGCAGGATCAGCGCACGCGCTGGCAGGCCCTGGTTGCAGCGGCGGGCGTCGACGCAGATCTCGCCTCATGCGAGATCTACGACGGCGACACGCCGTCCGCCACGCGCGCTCGCATCCGACGGCGGCCGCCGCGCGTGCTGATCACCAATCCCGACATGCTGCACCTCGGCATCCTGCCCGGCGCGGCCTCCTGGGAGGCGTTCCTGCGCGAGCTGCGCTGGATCGTGCTCGACGAACTCCATATCTACCGGGGGATCTTCGGCTGCCACTTTCATCATGTGCTCGGTCGGCTGCGACGGCTGGCTGCTGCCGCGGGCGGCGCGACTGGCCGGCCGCCGTCGGTGATCGCCGCCTCGGCGACCGCGTCGGGGGCCGGCGAGTTCGCAGCCGCGCTGGCCGGAGCGCCGTTTCGCGAGATCGACCGATCCGGGGCGCCGCGCGAGCGCCGACGCTTCCTGCTCGTCCGGCCGCTGGCAAGCCCCTACACGACGGCGATCGAGCTGCTGGCCGAACTGGTGCGCGGCGGGCAGAAGACGATCGTCTTCACGCGCGCGCGGCGGATCACCGAGCTGCTCTGGCGCTGGCTGGAACGACGGGAGCCGGATCTGGTGCGGCGCGTGCGCAGCTACCGGGCCGGCTTCCTGCCCGAGGAGCGACGCGAGATCGAGGCGCGCCTGTTCGCCGGCGAACTGGACGGCGTCATCGCCACCTCGGCCCTCGAGCTCGGCATCGACGTCGGCGGCCTCGACGCCTGCATTCTGGTCGGCTATCCCGGCAGTGTCATGGCGACCCGTCAGCGCTCGGGCCGTGTCGGGCGCTCGGGGCGCGAGTCGGTCACGGTGCTGGTCGCCCTGCCCGACGCGCTGGATCAGTGGGTCCTCGACCATCCCGAGCAGTTCGTCGAGCGGGCGAGCGAACGCCTGTTCGTCGACCCGGACAACGAACTCGTTGCGGCCCAGCATCTGGTCTGCGCGGCGGCTGAGCGCCCGCTCGACCTGGCCGCCGACGCGCCCCTGCTGGAGCGGTTTGCTCCGGTGGTGGGCACGCTGCTACGGGACGGCGCGCTGGTGCGAGGAGCCGACGGCGACCGGCTGCTCGCGCTGGCGCGGCGGCCGCACCGCGATGTCTCCCTGCGCGGTACCGGCGGCAGCTTCGCAATCGTGGAGTCGGAATCTGGGCGCACCGTCGGCACGGTCGACGGCGCGCGGGTTTTCGCCGAATGTCATCCGGGCGCGATCTATCTGCACGCGGGACGTCAGTATGCCGTCGCCAGCCTGGAGCTGGCGACCAGTGAAGTGCGCGTCGTGCGCGCCGACGTCGACTGGTACACCGCGGCGCTCAGTGAGAAGGAGACGGAAGTTCTCGAGGAGTTCGAAACGCTCGCTGCCGACGCCTGCGCCGAGCGTTCCCGAGACCGCGGGGCGGCGGGGGAGCTGCGCGGAGGCTGGGGCCGACTGCGGGTGACCGAGCGGGTCGTCGGGTACGAGCGCCGGCGCTCTCAAGGGCTCGATGTGCTCGATCAGCATCATCTCGACCTGCCACCGGTGGTGACCCAGCCGCACGGCTTCTGGCTCTGCCCGCCGGCGGTGGCAGCTGCGGCCTGCGAGGCCGCCGGCCACAGCCTGCTCGGATCGCTGCATGCGCTCGAGCACGCCACGATCGGTCTGCTGCCCTCGCTGGTGCTGTGCGACCGCAACGATCTGGGCGGCATCTCGCTGGTGGGCCATCCGCAGCTGGGAGCCCCCGGCTTCTTCGTGCACGAGGCGCACGCGGGCGGGGTTGGGATCGCCCGCCGGGCGCTACACCGCTTGCCCGAACTGCTGCAGCGCACGGTCGATCTGCTGGCCGCGTGCGGGTGCGAGAACGGCTGTCCGGCATGCGTGCAGAGTCCCAAGTGCGGCAACGGTAACCGGCCGCTCGACAAAGGCGGGGCACTGCTGCTGGCGCGAGCGATGCTGGCGGCTGCGGCGCAGGTCTCTCCGGCGCCGGCCACGTCGGAGCGAGAGGCGCCGCCCCCACCGCGGCCGGCCCCGGCGCGCCCTCCCGTCGCCGAGGAGGTCGTCCCGCCCCCGGCGCGCGCCGAACGGACCTCGGGAGCGACGGTGCTGTTCGACATCGAGACGCTGCGCTCGGCCGACGAGGTGGGCGGCTGGGGCAAGGCGCACCGCATGGGCGTCGCCGTGGCGGTGGCGCTGTTTCTCGAAGAGGGCCGGTTCGAGGTCTACCGCGAGGCGCAGGTCGGCGATCTGGTCGCCGCGCTCAAGGCGGCGCGGCTGGTCGTCGGCTACAACTCGCGCCGCTTCGACTACGCCGTGCTCTCCGGCTACACGGGTGAGGACTATGCGCGGACGCTGCCCACCCTCGACCTGCTCGAGAGCCTTCACGCGCGGCTTGGCTTCCGGGTCGGGCTCGGCCACGTCGCTCAGGAGACGCTCGGGGCCACCAAGTCGGCCGACGGCCTGCAGAGTCTCGAGTGGGTCCGTGCCGGCCAGCTCGAGCAGGTGATCGAGTACTGCCGCCGTGACGTCGAACTGCTGCGCGACGTCTATCTGTTCGGTCGACGCGAGGGGCACGTCGTCGTGGCCACCCGCTCGGGTCGCGTGCGGGTGGAAGTGGACTGGTAGGCGCCGGGCTCAGTGCCGCAGCTCGACGCGGACGTCACGGCTGTCGACTGCGTCCGACTCCGGCTCGAACACCACCAGCCACTGACGGCGCAGCGCGGCGACGAGGCCGTCGAGCCGCGCCTCGAGGGCGGCCTCGTCGGTAAAGACGTGCACCTCGCCGCCCGTGGCCCGCACGGCGCGCTCGAGGTCGTCCCGCTGCTGCTGCGCGAGGACGCGGGGCGGCGTGACGGTGCCCGGAGACCGGGATGCCGGAACCGGGCAGTCACCGCTCTGCCGCAGCAGGTGCACCGGGATGCCACGCTCGCGAGCCAGTGGCACGAACCGACCGATGCTCGTGCGCGGCGTGGTTTCGCAGCCGTCGGAAACCACCAGCAGCGCCGCCCGCGCGTCATCGCCGTGGAACTGACTGAGCGCCCAGGCGACCGCGGGCGACACCGCCGAGGCGCCCTGGCCGCCGGCCGCCGGCAGCGCGCCGAGCACCTCCGCGACGCGGCCGCGCCCGGAAGCGAGCAGCCGTGAGGTGCCGGCGAACTCGGCGACGAACAGCCGGTCGGACGGACCGGCCACCGTCGCCGCGCTGCGCGTTGCGGCGCGGCGGAACGCTTCGAAATGGCTCGCCGTGCTCGTCGAGACATCCACGAGCAGCCCGATCTCGAGTGATTCGTCCGGTCCGCCGACCACGCGCAGGACGCGCTGCTCGCGACTTCGCCAGAGCGCGCGGACGGTTTCGCGGCTCGGCTTCACCGTCTCGGCCGGCACGATCAGCCGTGCCTGGCCGAGCCGCACGTCGATCGACTCGCCGACCTCGGCGGGCAGCTGCCAGAGCTCGAGCGGTGAGCCGCGCTCGAACCAGATCCTCACCCCCGGCGGAGCGCCTGCCGGCTCACCCGCGGTCGCCATTTCCTCGTCTCGGAAGCGCCACGGGGGCCGGGTGCGCCGCGCCAGTGTGCGGGTCGAATCGACCAGTTCGACGGCGACGACATGGTCGCCGCGCGTCGCCTCGATCAGCACCGCGAGTCCGCCGTCCGCTGTCGGCCGCAGATGCGCTGCCGGCCGGTCCTCGGGGCTGCGCAGGTATCGACCCTCCCAGCCGATCTCGCGGCCCTCGGCGTCGAGTGCCACCACGATCAGCCAGTGTGGTCGGCCGAGATCGGGCAGCCGCAGAGTTGTGGCGAACGGCCGCCGGTCGAGGCGTGTGACCTCGCTGCCTGCAAGCTCGACACGCAGCGCGCTGACCTCGGCGGGCGCGGCCGCCGTCAGCTCGAATCGGCGCGCCGGCGCGGTTTCTGCCGGGCTTACCCGCAGGCGAAGGACGACCTCGGCCGGCGCAGGTGTGGAGCCTCCGGTCGCCGCCGCACTCAGAGCGACGGCTGCGGCAAGCAGCGTCAGGCAGGGCGCCAGGCGGGGTGCGGCCGGAGTCTCGCGCACGACACCCGAAGTATGCACGAGGCGGCGAACCGTCCCCGGGGTGCCGACGCGCTCAGTGCGTGCTGTCGGCGCCGTCCAGGCCGGCGCGCGTAAATCGATCGTCGGCGGCGAGCAGCGGCTTGCGCGCCAGGCGCGCGACGGCGTAGGCGAGGCAGTCCCCGAAGTCCAGGCCGGCCCGCCCGTGGCCGGGACCGTGACGCCGCCACGCCTCGGCGGCGGCGCGGGCGTGCGCCTCGCTGAACGGCACGACTTCGATGTCGAACTCCTGAATGAACCGCGCCAGCAGGCCGCCGAGGTCGTGCCCCGTCGCCGCGGCCAGCTCGCAGCCGGCCTCGACGAGCGTGGGCGCGCCGATGCCGGCGCGCTGCGTGCCGGCGAGCGCTGCCAGCAGGCGTTCGTGGCCGGGGCGGCGCAGGAAGATGGCGGTGACGGCGGAGGAGTCGACGATCATCGGCGCGAGGCGGGGCGGACTCCGGGGCTGCCGGGGCGGGGAGAGCGTTGCGGGTGCGGCAGGGCGGCGCGGCTCAGCGCGAAGCAAGACGGCGACCGGCCGAGCGGGCGCGGATCACCGACCAGACCTCGCGCTCGAGGAACGAGCGCAGTTCCTCGGCACGGTTCTCGTGAACGACCTGAAACGAGAGGCGCTGTCGGCGCTCCTCGAGCGCGCGGCGGATCGCCTCGGTCTTCGACTCGCCGGTCAGCTCGGCGACTTCCGTAGCCAGGCTCTCGACGTGAGGATTCTTGATGTTGAGCGCCATGCTGCCACCTCCTTGGTCCGACGCCGGATCTGCCGGCGCCCGCCTGCCCGCTCCTGCCCGCGAGGGATCGCCTCGTTAGGATAGGTGGAACGGTAGAAAGTGTCAACCAGGGTAGAAATCTGGCCGAACGGGGGGCGGCCGCTGGCATAGGCTGAACCCTTCCGGAGAGAGAGGCATCGATGCTCACGCTACGACCCGGGTCGGGACGGGAGGTCTCGCGCGTCGAGGGGTTCAGCGACGCGGTGTTCGCGTTCGCACTTACACTGCTGGTGGTCTCTCTCGAGGTCCCGTCGAGCTTTCACGAGCTGCTCGAGACGATGGAAGGCTTTCTCGCCTTCGGCATCTGCTTCGCGTTCATCGTCTGGGTCTGGTACGAGCACTTCCTGTTCTTCCGCCGCTTCGGCCGCGAGGACGGGGTCACGATCACGCTCAACGCCGTCCTGCTGTTCGTCGTGCTCTTCTACGTCTTTCCGCTGAAGTTCCTGTTCAGTGGACTGGTGGCGATGTGGACCGGGCTCGGGCCGCAACCCGAGGCGGCTGCCGTGCTCGGCGACGGCCGCCGGCTGCTCGTCGTCTACGGCATCGGATTCGTGGCGGTCTTCCTCGGCCTGATGGCGCTCTATTTCCGCGTGTGGCGCCAGCGGGTCCAACTCGAGCTCGACGAGCTGGCCGCCCACGACGCTCTGGCGGGACTCGCTCGCCACGCGGCCACGACGATCGTCGGCCTGATCGCGATCAGTCTGGCGCTGCTGCTGCCCGAGCGTACCGTCGGCCTGGCCGGCATGTTCTACGCCGTGCTCGGACCGGTCCACGGCGTGCTGGGCTATCGCATGGGCAGCCGCCGGGCGCGCCTGCTCGCCCGGGCGCGCGGGGCCGCGCCGGTCGCCTGAGAACTCAGAGCATCATGCTGGCCAGGTCGGCCAGCTCGCTGCGTTCGCCCTTGTCCAGGTTGACGTGGGCGTACAGGCGATTGCCCTTGACGCGATCGATCAGGTAGGAGAGTCCGTTGGACTGGGCGTCGAGGTACGGCGTGTCGATCTGGAAGATGTCGCCGGTGAAGATCATCTTGGTGCCTTCGCCGGCGCGGGTGATGATCGTGCGCACCTCGTGCGGCGTGAGGTTCTGCGCCTCGTCGACGATGAACATGATGTTCGAAAAGCTGCGGCCGCGGATGTAGGCGAGCGGCGTGATGTGGAGCTTCTCGGCCTCGACCATCTCGTCCAGGCGCTTGAAGTCCCGCTCCTTCTCGTCGAACTGGTGCTTGATCACCGACAGGTTGTCCCACAGCGGCGCCATGTACGGGTTGATCTTCGACTTGATGTCGCCCGGCAGGTAGCCGATGTCCTTGTTCGAGAGCGGTACCAGGGGTCGCGCCAGGTAGATCTGCCGGAAGTCCCGCCGCCGCTCCAGCGCTCCCGCGAGTGCGAGCAGCGTCTTGCCCGTTCCGGCCTTGCCCGAGATCGAGACCAGCGGGACGTGGTGATTCAGGATGGCGTGCAGCGCGAACGTCTGCTCCGCGTTGCGCGGCGAGATGCCGTATGCCGGCACCTTGTGGACGCGCTCGAGCAGGCCGCTGGCGGGATTCAACCAGACGAGCGCCGAGTTCTGCGGGCTCTTGAGGATGAAGTAGTGGTTGGCGAGCGGGGCCTCGGCGCCGACCTCCCCCGGGTCGATCGCGCCCTCGGCGTAGAGCTTCTGGACCGGAGCCGGGTCGTCGAGGTCGATCTCCGACTTGCCGCGGTACAAGTGGTCGACGTCCTGTACACGGACGGTTTCGTAGTCCTCGGCCCGCAAGCTGAGGGCGCGCGCCTTGATGCGCAGGTTGATGTCCTTCGAGACCAGGATGACGTCGCGGTCCGGCTCCCTTTCGGTGAGCGCCAGCGCGGCATTCAGGATGCGATGGTCGTTCTTGTCCGACCCGAAAAGGGCGCGGGCATCGACCGCCGCCGAGTCCTCGCGCACGACCCGCATCCGGCCGAGGTCCGGCCCGTCGAGCGGGATCCACTCCTGCAGGAGGTCGTGGCGAGAGAGCTTGTCGAGGTGGCGGATGAACTCGCGTGCCTGCAGATTGACGACCGTGTCGCCCTTCTTGAACTGGTCGAGCTCCTCGAGCACGGTGAGCGGAATCGCCACGTCGTGCTCCTTGAAGCTGAAGATGGCATTTGCGTCGTAAAGGATGACCGAGGTGTCGAGAACGAAGATGCGGGAGGCACGCTGCGGCATGGCGGCATTTCATCACAGGCCCCGCGGTCCTCGGCCGCCCGGACGCCTTCCGGCCAGCGGCATCCGCGCCGGGCCGCCCGGTCATAGAATCCGCCCACCCGATGGACGAAAGCCTGCGACCGGAGGTTCTGATCGGAGTCGCGGGACTGGCCAGCCACGCGCTGTTCTCGCTGGTGATGGCAGTCCTGCTGCTGCGCTTTTACCGGCGGATCGGTCGCGGCTATCTGCGCGACTGGGCCGGGGCCTGGATGGCGATCGCAGCGGCCTCGCTCGCCGCCGCCTGGTCGGTGGCCCGCATGGAGGCGGTGCCGGCCGGCGATCCGCTGCGCCTGTTGACCGGCTCGATTTACTCGATCGGCGGCTATTGGCACGCCGCCCTGCTGTTGATGGGCGCGGCGTCGATCGCCACCGGGCGGGCGCTGTCGCGGCGGGGCCAGCAGCTGATTCTCGGCATCCTCTTGGCGCTCGGCCTGGCGACCACGCTGCTGTGGGCCTTCGAACCCGGTGCCTCGGCGGAACGGCACCTGGTGCGGGTGGGCGTCCGCGCGCTGGTGATCGGCATCGCGCTGCTGGGCGCCGGACTGGTGCTGGCGCGCGTTGCTCACGGTCGCTCCAAGGCTGAGTCGGGGCCCGGCTTCGTCCGCTTCGCGTTCATCGCCAAGGGCGCTCAGCAGCTGCTGCACTTTGCCGCGGTCGCCGGCTGGATCGAGGCGCTGCCGATCGCCATCGACGTGCCGGTCAACGGCCTGCTCACCGGCACGCTGGGGGTCGGGATCGTCGTCTGGCTGCTCGAGGAAGAGCAGTATCGCCTGCGGGAGGCGTCGCGGCAGATCGAACGACTCGCGTTCTTCGATCCGGTCACCGGTCTGCCCAATCGCCAGCTGTTCGTCGAGCGGTTGCGTGGCTGGCTTTCGCGAATGAGCGGCGACAGCGCCGGCGGTGCGTTGATCTCGATCGACCTCGACCGCTTCCGGGCAATCAACGAGCGGGCCGGGCACGAGGCCGGGGACCAGGTGCTCGCCGCCGTGTCGGACCGGTTGCTCAGAAGCGCGGGCGAGGGAGAGATGGTCGCCCGCCTGGGGGCCGACGAGTTCGCGATGCTGCTGCCAGGGACGCGGGAGGCGGAGCGCGCCGAAGCCCGCGCGCGAGCGCTGCTCGAGCGCGTGCAGGAGCCGTTGCGCGTCGGGGGGCACCAGCTGCAGCCGGAGGCCAGCATCGGGGTGGCGCTCTGCCCCGAGCACGGAGTCGAAGCGGCCATCCTCCTGCGCAAAGCCGACGCCGCGATGAGCCGCGCCAAGGCGGCCGGAGGAGGGCGGGTCGAGATCTGGGATGCCGCCCGCATCGAGGCCTCCCGCGAGCCGTTCGCGCTCGAGCAGGCGTTGCGAGAAGGACGGCTCGAGAGCGACCTCGAGCTGCGCTTCCAGCCGATCGTACGCTGCGGCAGCGGCGAGATCGTCGGCGCGGAGGCACTGCTGCGGTTGCGGCACCCCGAGCGCGGGCTGCTCTCGCCGCCGGAGTTCCTGTTCGCGTCCGAGAGCGCTGAAGTCAGCGACGCGATCAGCCACTGGGTGCTGCGCAACGCCTGCGCGGCGGCGGCCGCATGGCGGCGGCGGTTCGGCGGCGACCTGCGCGTGGCGGTGAACCTGACTGCGCGCGCGTTCGAGGATCCCTGGCTGGCGACCCGGGTCGCCGCGGTGCTCGCCGAGACCGGGCTGCCCGCGCACGCTCTGGAACTCGAAATCACCGAGACGATGGCGCTCCTGCAGGTCCACGATCCGGTGCCCGGGCTGGCCGAACTGCGGGCGCGCGGTACCCGCGTGGCGGTCGACGATTTCGGCACCGGGTACTCGTCGCTGTCCTATCTGCGCGAGCTGCCGATCGAGATCGTCAAGCTCGACTCGTCGTTCATCCGCGACCTGGGACGCCGGCCTCGCGACTCCCGCATCGTCGGTGCCGTCGTCCAGCTCGCACACGGGCTGGGACTCGAGGTGGTGGCCGAGGGAGTGGAGGAGGAAGGGCAGATGGCGGTGCTCGAGATGCTGCACTGCGACCGCATGCAGGGCTTCCTGTTCAGTCGACCGCTGCCGCTCGACGAGTTCGAACGGCTGCTCGACACCGCCCGACCGTTCCAGGAGCGTACCGACACTCGGCCGGACCTCGCCTGAACCGATTGTCGCCGCGGACGTAGAATCCCCTGGATGACCGATCGACGTCTGGACCCGGCGCGGCTCGCGACCGGGGCCGATCCGGAGGAGAGCGCAGAAATGGATCATGCGATGCTGACCCGCCTCGGCCTGTCCGCGGCCCTCCTGGCCACCGCGGCCCCGGCGACGGCCAACCCGCTGCTCGCTCCGTGGGCCGGCCCGCACGGTGGCGCGCCGCCGTTCGATTCCGTCCGCGTCGAGCAGTTTGCGCCGGCGCTCGAGGCGGCGATGGCGGCCAAGCTGATCGAGATCGAGGCGATCGCCGCCGACCCCACGCCGCCGAGCTTCGACAACGTCGTGCTGGCGCTCGAGCGGGCGGGCCGCCAGCTCGACCGCGTCCAGGCGGTGTTCAGCGTCTACGCGGGCACGCTGTCCTCTTCCGAGCTGCAGGCGGTGGAGCGGGAGTTTGCTCCCCGCATGGCCGCACTCGACGACGCCATCTTCCAGAACGCCCGCCTGTTCGCCCGGCTGGAGGCGGTCTACGAGGCCCGCGACAGCGCCGGGCTCGACGCCGAGCAGCAGCGCCTGGCCTGGTTCCATCACGACCGGTTCGTGCGCGCCGGAGCGCGTCTGGCGCCGGAGGCCAAGGCGCGGCTCGCGGCGATCAATCAGCGGCTCGCCAGCCTCTTTGCGACCTTCCGTCAGAACGTGCTCGCCGACGAGACCGACTACGTGCTCGACCTGGCTCCCGACGATGTCGCCGGGCTGCCGGAATCGGTGCTCGCGGGCGCGGCGGCTGTGGCTTCCGAGCGCGGCCGCAAGGCCGCGCACGCGGTGGCCAACACGCGCTCGTCGGTCGAGCCGTTCCTGGCCTGGTCGACGCGCCGCGACCTGCGCGAGAAGGTCTGGCGCACCTACTACAGCCGCGCGGACAACGGGGACAGCCACGACAACAACGGCGTCATCGCCGACATCCTGGCCCTGCGTCACGAGCGGGCGCTCCTGCTGGGCTTCGATACGCACGCCCACTGGCGACTCGGCAACACGATGGCGGGGACGCCGGAGCGGGCGATGGAACTCATGGACGCGGTCTGGGCGCCGGCCGTGGCCCGGGTGCGCGAGGAGGTCGCCGACATGCAGGCGATCGCCGATCGCGAGGCCGATGCCGCCGGCACGCCGCGGTTCCGTATCGAGCCGTGGGACTACCGGTTCTATGCCGAGAAGGTGCGCTCCGAGCGCTACGCGTTCGACGCCGACAGCGTGCGTCCCTACATGCAGCTCGATCTGCTGCGTGAAGGGATGTTCCACGTCGCCGGGGAGCTGTTCGGGCTCGGCTTCGTCGAGGTGCGCGATCTGCCGGTCGCGCATCCCGACATCCGGGTGTGGAAGGTGGTCGACCTGCGCACCGGCGGGCAGCGGCAGGTGGGCCTCTGGTACTTCGATCCGTTCGCGCGCCCGGGCAAGCGCTCGGGCGCCTGGATGGCCACCTACCGGCGCCAGGAGCGCCTGGACGCAGAGGTGACCACGATCGTCTCGAACAACTCGAACTTCGTGAAGGGCAAGCCCGGCGAGCCCGTGCTGATCAGCTGGGACGATGCCGAGACGCTCTTCCACGAGTTCGGCCACGCCGTGCACGGCCTGCTTTCGAACGTCAGCTATCCGAGCCTTGCCGGCACCGCAGTGCCGCGCGACTACGTCGAGTTTCCCTCGCAGCTGCTCGAGAACTGGCTCTCGACGCCCGAGGTGCTGGACCGCTTCGCCCGCCACGCGACCACCGGCGCCGCGATTCCGCGCGACCTCGTCGAGCGGCTGGAGCGCGCGTCCACGTTCAATCAGGGTTTCGCGACCGTCGAGTACCTGGCCAGCGCCCTGGTCGACATGCAGCTCCATCTGGCGGCAGGCAAACCGATCGACCCCGACGCCTTCGAACGCCAGGCGCTCGAGCGCATCGGTATGCCGGGCGAGATCGTAATGCGCCACCGGCTGCCGCACTTCTCGCACCTCTTCTCGAGCGACTCGTACTCGGCCGGCTACTACAGCTACCTCTGGGCCGACACGCTGACCGCGGACGCGTGGGAGGCGTTCGGAGAGGCGGGCGGCCCGTGGGATCGGGAGGTCGCGAGCCGGCTGCGCGACCGGGTGCTCTCGGTCGGCAACACCGTGGACGCGGCGGACGGCTACCGGGCTTTCCGCGGGCGTGACGCCGGCATCGGGGCGCTGCTGCGCAGCCGCGGCTTCCCGGTTCCGGCGCCGACCGGAACGGCCACCGGTCCGTCGGCCGCCGGGAGGTAAGCGGGTATCGAGAACGCGACGCGTCGTCCGGCCGGGAGCCCTCCGGCGCGCCTTCCGCCCGCTGTCTGGGAGGGCTGGAGCGACGAGCAACTGCTCGAACTCGAGCTGCGTCAGCTCGACCTGACGATCGGCGGCGAGCTGGCGGCGGCGATCGATCAGCTGCGCGCCGAACTGACGGCCCGCGACCTGCGCTTTCAGCCCCACTTCTGGCTCGCCGAAGAGTGGTTCACGCCGGACGGCGTGCCCGGCATCGCCATTCCGTTCTATCTCGCCCATCCGCGTCTCGCCCGGCTCGAGCAGGCACAGATGCTGGAAGTCGAGGGCGGCACGCGGATCTGGTGCATGAAGATCCTGCGCCACGAGACCGGGCATGCGATCGAGAACGCGTTCCAGCTGCGCCGACGGCGGCGTCGAATCGAGCTGTTCGGCAGCACGCGGCAGCCGTATCCGGAGTTCTACACGCCGCGCCCGTACAGTCAGAGCCACGTCATCCATCTCGACGACTGGTATGCGCAGGCGCATCCGGACGAGGACTTCGCCGAGACGTTCGCCGTCTGGCTCGACCCGACCTCGCGGTGGCGGGAGCGCTACGCCGGCTGGCCGGCGCTGCGCAAGCTGGAGTACATGGACGAGTTGATGGGGTCGCTCGCCGGTCGGGCGCCACGGGTGTCGGGTGGGGAAGAAGTCGATCCGTTGCCGACTCTGGAACGTACCCTGCGCGAGCACTACAGTGCCAAGCGCGATCACTACGGGGTCGATCGGCCGGCCTTTCACGACCGGGAGCTGCGCCGCCTGTTCTCGGATCGTCTCGAGCACGCGGCCAACCCGACCGCCGCCGCGTTCATCCAGCGGCACCGGCGGGAGATCCGGCGCCGGGTCGGCCGCTGGACGCGGCAGTACCAGTACACGATCGACCGCGTGCTCGCGGACATGATCGTGCGCTGCCGCCAGCTCGGCCTCCGCCTCGCCGGCCCGCCGGAGGCGACTCGTCTCGACCTGGCCGTGCTGGTGGCCGTCCAGACGATGAACTACCTGCACAGCGGTCGCCATCGGGTTGCGCTGTGAAACGTTTGAAGGTGCTCATGCTGGTGCACGCGCACCTGATCCCGCCGCGTGAGGCGCTTCCCGAAGAGGTTCGCTCGGCCCCCTGGCGCACCGAGTACGACGTCGCCCGGTGCCTCGAGGCGCTCGGCCACGAGGTGACGATGGTCGGCGTGAGCGGCGATCTCGATCCGATCCGCAGGGCGGTGGAGGTCGAACCCCCCGACGTGGCGTTCAACCTGCTCGAATGCTTCGACGACGTGGCGCACTTCGATCACAACGTGGTCGCCTATCTCGAACTCAAGCGGATCCACTACACCGGCTGCAACTCCCGGGGCCTCATGCTGGCGCGCGACAAATCGGTCGCCAAGAAGCTGCTCGCGTACCACCGGATCCGCACCGCCGACTTCGTCGTCGCGCCGCGCGGGAAGCAATTCCGGCGCCCCCGTCGGCTGGGCTTTCCGCTGTTCGTCAAGTCGCTGGCGCTCGACGCGTCGATCGGCATCTCTCAGGCCTCGGTGGTCGAGTCGGACGAGAAGCTGGCGGATCGGATCCGGTTCGTGCACGAGAGCTGCGGCACCGATGCGCTGGTCGAGAGCTACATCGAGGGACGCGAGCTGTACGTCGGCGTGCTCGGCAACGAGCGGCTGCGCGCGCTGCCGGTGTGGGAACTGCACTTCGACCGCATGCCCGAATCGGCACGCAAGATCGCAACCGCGCGGACGAAGTGGAACTCCGCCTATCAGGAGCGGCATGGGATCGCCATTGGCCCCGCAGACGACCTGCCGGAGGGGATGGAGGACCGGCTGCAGCGGCTCGCCCGACGCGTGTTCCGGGTGCTCTACCTCAACGGCTGCGCGCGGATCGACCTGCGACTGACTCCGGCCGGCCAGCCCTACGTCATCGAGGCAAATCCGAATCCCCAGATCGCGCGCGGTGAGGAGTTCGCCGAGGCGGCGGCTGCGGCCGGCCTCGACTATCCCGCGCTCGTGTCGCGCCTGCTGACGCTCGCGCGATCGTGGGAGCCGGCGCGAGCGGGATGATCGGGGTGGCGCTGCGAGAACGTTCGAGTACAATCGAGCGCCAGCCCACTCGCTCGTCCAGCTGACCGTCCGCGGCACTGCGGCGAGCGGTGGAAACGTGAACCGATACGGAGGGCACGAAGATGGTGCTCTATCGGACGTCCGGATCGACTCGCGTCGCAGCGAACGTTCTGCTGACGTGGCTTGTCGTGGTCGCGCCGGCATTCGCCGGCGAAGGTGGCGAGCCCGATCTCACGACGCTCAGCCTCGAAGAGCTGATGGCGATCGAGGTCACGTCGGTCACGCGTGGCCCCGAAGCGCTGGGTGACGCTCCGTCGGCAATCCAGGTGATTCCCAACGACGAGATCCGTCGCTCGGGCGCCGACACCCTCCCGCGGGCGCTGCGACTGGCCAGCAACCTGGCCGTCGCGCAGAAGAACTCCCACGACTGGGCGATCAGCGCGCGCGGGTTCAACACCGCGCTCGCCAACAAGATGCTGGTGCTGATCGACGGCCGGTCGGTCTATACGCCGCTCTTCTCGGGCGTCTTCTGGAACGCACAGGATGTCTTCCTCGAGGACGTCGACCGGATCGAGGTGGTGAGCGGCCCGGGCGGGTCGGTCTGGGGCGCCAACGCAGTGAACGGCGTGATCAACGTGATCTCCAGGCCTGCCGGAGAGACCCAGGGCGCCTTCGTCCAGGCAGGCGTCGGCTCGCAGCTCGAGGCCATGGCGAACGTGCGGTGGGGCGGGACGCTCGGCGAGCGAGGCCACTACCGGATCTGGGGTCGCTACGCCGACCATGCCGACGAGCGGCGCGAAGGCGGCGGATCGGCGGACGACGGCTGGGATCGCGCCGCCACCGGCTTCCGGGTCGACGGCACAGCGGCCACGAACGACCGCTGGACGCTCCAGGGCGACCTCTACGCCGGTGACGACGGCCTGGTCGAAGGTGGCACGGCACGGGTGCGCGGGGCCAACCTGCTCGGGCGCTGGACGCGCGCGCGCGGCGAGGGCTCGGAGATTTCGGTTCAGGCGTACGTCGATCGGACCCGTGTCGACCTGCCGGTCCCGGCGCTGCTCCTGGGCGGGATCCCTCTCGCTCCGGCAGGCGAGCTGCGCGACCGGCTCGACACCTGGGATGTCGACTTCCAGCATCGAGTGGCGGCCGGCGCGCGTCACACGCTCACCTGGGGCGCCGGCTTCCGGTACTGGGAGAGCGACGTGGACAACGCGCCCGCGCTCGCCTTCCTGCCCCCGCGCCACCTCCACCGGCTCTGGAGCGCGTTCGTGCAGGACCAGATCCGGATCCGGGACGCCTTCGAGCTGACGCTCGGCACCAAGCTCGAGCACAACGACGTGACCGGCTTCGAGGCCGAGCCGAGCGTGCGCCTGCGGTGGCGGCCGGGCGAGCGGGGCATGGTCTGGGCAGCGGTCTCGCGCGCCGTGCGCACCCCGTCGCGCATCGACACCGAGCTTTCGCAGCCGGCGCCGCCGCTCGTCCTCCTGGCCGGCAATCCGGATTTCGACTCGGAGTCGGTGCTCGCCTGGGAGCTGGGCGCCCGCGGTCGCCTCGGGGCGCGAGCCACCGGTTCCGTGGCGGCATTTCACAACAGCTGGCGGAATCTGCGCAGCACGAGCGCGACGCCGGCGACGATTCTGCCGCTGTTCTTCGAGAACAATCTGGAGGGAGCGTCACGCGGCATCGAGCTGCGCGGCCGGCTGCAGGCCAGTGAGCGGATCCGACTGCGCGCCGGCTACACGCTGCTGGACCACGACCTGCGGGTCAGGTCTGGCGCCTTAGACGTCAACGATGGCCACAACGAGACGGCCGACCCGGAGCACCAGCTCTCGCTGCATGCCGCGGTCGATTTCGGGCGCGGCTTCGAGGCCGATGCGGGGCTGCGCTGGGTCGACCAGCTGCCGATCAACAGCGGTCTGGAGGTTGGGGAGGTTCCCTCCTACGCCGAACTCGATCTGCGCCTCGGCTGGCGGGCGACGGAGAGCGTCGAGTTCGAGCTGGTCGGGACCAATCTGCTCGACGACGACCACCCCGAGTACGGCTACCCCGGCCCGAACCGGGTGGTGGTGCGACGCGCTGTGGCGGGGCGGTTGACGTGGCGGCCCTGAAGCGCTTCGCGGTCGCGCGCGAGCCGGCGAGCGGCCGCCGGCCACCCATGCGACGCCGGGCCGCGCGGCTTCTCATGGCACTCCTCCTGCTGTGCGGCGCGCCCATGCTCGGCGGCCCGCCCGACGGCGGTCCGAGCGAGTACGAGGTCAAGGCCGCCTTTTTGCTCAACTTCGCGCGCTTCGTCGAGTGGCCCCCCTCGTCGTACGAGGACGCGGAAGCGCCAGTGCGGATCTGCGTGCTCGGCGACGATCCGTTCGGGATGCTGCTCGACGAAACGCTCGCCGACCAGAACATCGGCGGCCGACCGGTGGCCGCCGTGCGCTCGACCGATGCGGAAACCCTCACCCGCTGTCACGTCCTGTTCGTCGCCGCTTCGGAGGCCGATCGGGTGGTCGACGTGCTGGAGGCATTCGAGGGGACCTACGCGCTGACGGTCAGCGAGGTGCGGGACTTCGCGCGTCTGGGCGGCGCTTTCAACTTTTTTCTTGAGCGCGGCCGGGTCCGGTTCGAGGTCAACCCGGAGGCGGCGCGCCGCCACGGGCTGCGGGTCAGTTCCGAGCTGCTGCGGCTCGGCCGTCCCGTGCAGACCCGGACCGCCACGCGGGGGGCCCGGTGATGCGGCTGCGCGACCAGCCGCTGCGGCGTCGCCTGTCGCTGGTCATCCTGCTCGTCGCGTGCGCGGCGATGGTGGCCGCCTTTCTGACTTTCTGGGCCTACGAGCGCGGTGACCTGCGGCGCACGATGATCCGCGACCTGACGGTGCTCGCGGACGTGCTCGCCCGCGGTTCCCGTGCTGCACTCGTGTTCGAGGATCCGGCGGCCGCCGAGTCCACGCTGGCGACGCTCGAGGTCGAACCGTACGTCCTGGCAGCGGGACTGTACGACGCCAAAGGGGAGCTGTTCGCCGCCTACAGCCGCCCCGATGCCGGTCTCGGGCCGCCGAAGTCGCCGCCGGTCGGAGTCGGCGAGTCGTTCGCCAACGGCGGGCTGACGCTGGTCCGACCGGTCGAACTCGACGACCGGCGCGTCGGCACGATCCTCCTGAGGTCGGACCTGAGCTTCCTGAGTGGTCGCCTGCGCCGGCTCGCCGGTGTCGCGGTCGTCTCGCTCGCTGGCGCCCTGGCATTGGCGCTGCTGCTGTCGGTGCGCCTTCGGGACTCGGTGACGGCGCCGATCCTCGAGCTGGCCGGCACTGCCAAGCGGATTGGAGAGGAGGCCGACTACGGGTTGCGGGCCGAGGCGGGCGGCAGTGACGAGGTGGCGGGTCTGGCGCGCGCCTTCAACGCCGTGCTCGACGGCCTCGAGCAGCGCGAGAGCGCCCTGCTGGCGGAAGTGCGGGACCGCCGGGCAGCGGAGGGCAAGGTGCGCGCGCAGCTGGCCAACCTCGAACTGCTCGACCGGTTGACGCGGTCGATCGGCGAGCGGATGGACGCGACGAGCATTTTCGGCATCGTGGTTGCCAGCCTGGAGGAAGACCTGCCGGTCGACTTCGCGGCTGCCTGCCTCTACGACCCGGGATCGGCCTCGCTCACGGTGGCGGGAATGGGAAACCGGGCGCGGCAGAGCTCCGGCCGCACCGGAGTGGAGCCGGAGGGCGAGATTCCGCTCGGCACCAACGGCCTGGTGCGCTGCGTGGCCGGCGAGCTGGTCCACGAGGCAGACACCGCGCGTTCGCGCGCCGCTTTTCCGACGCGCCTGGCGGCAGCCGGCCTGCGCTCTCTGGTCGTGGCACCGCTCCAGGTCGAGAGCGACACCATGGGAGTGCTGATGGTGGCCCGCCGCGATCCGGGCGCGTTCTCCAGCGACGAGTGCCAGTTCCTGCGCCAGCTGGGCGAGCATGTCGCGCTGGCGATCCACCAGGCGCGGCTGCACGGCGCGCTGCAGCGCGCTTACGACGACCTGCGGATGACGCAGCAGACGGTGATGCAGCAGGAGCGTCTGCGAGCTCTCGGCGAGATGGCGAGCGGCATCGCGCACGACATCAACAACGCCATCTCGCCGATCTCGCTCTACACCGAGATGCTGCTCGAGGACGAGCCGGGCCTGAGCGATCGCGCCCGCGAGTTTCTCGAAATCGGTCAGCGGGCGATCGACGACATCGCCGAGACCGTGGCACGCCTCAAGGAGTTCTACCGCCAGCGCGAGCCCGAGATGCGGATGCTTCCGGTGCGGCTCAATCCGTTGATCGGCCAGGTGATCAAGCTCACCCGTGCTCGCTGGAGCGCGATTCCTCTGCAGCGCGGCGTCGTCGTCGAGATGGAAGAGGCACTCGACCCGGTCGATCCGGCGGTCACGGGGGTCGAAAGCGAGCTGCGCGAGGCACTCACCAACCTGGTGTTCAACGCCGTCGACGCGATGCCGGACGGCGGCAGGATCCGGCTCGTGACTCGCCTGGAGAAGGGCAGCGGGTCGGCGGCTGCCGAGCGCGCGGTGATCGAGGTGACCGACACCGGGGTCGGGATGGACGAGGACACGCGGCGCCGGTGTCTCGAGCCGTTCTTCACCACCAAGGGTGATCGTGGCACCGGCCTCGGCCTCGCCATGGTTTACGGGACGGTCCAGCGCCACGGTGGCGACATCGAAGTCGACAGCGCGCCGGGAGTCGGCACGACGTTCCGCCTCCTCCTGCCGGTCCCGGTCGTCCGCTCCGCAGTGGCGCGCGAGGCCGGCGCGGTCAGCGCGCCGATCGGCCGACTCCGCATTCTGGCGGTGGACGACGATCCGCTCGTGCTGCGTGCCGTCAGCAGGACGCTCGAGGCCGCCGGCCACGCGGTCACCGCTGCCGCGGGCGGGGCCGAGGGCGTGGCGTCATTCCAGGCGGCACAGGAGCGCGGCGAACCGTTCGAGATCGTCATCACCGACCTCGGGATGCCGCACGTGGACGGCAAGCGGGTCGCCAGCGCCGTCAAGGCGGCCTCCCCGTCCACGCCGGTGATCCTGCTCACCGGCTGGGGAAAGCGACTCGAGGCGGCGGGCGAGTCGGTGCCGAACGTCGACCGAATCCTCGGCAAGCCTCCGAAGCTGGCGGAGCTGCAGGCAGCGATCGCCGACTGCCTGGAGGCGCCGCGCGGCGCAGACTCTCCAGGGGCCTAGGGCGCCGGGCGTCGCAGCAGGGCGAGATTTTCGCTCCGATTGCGGGCGAAGCTGACGAGCTCGGCCCCTGCGACCGCTTTCAGCATTTCGGTCAGGGCGGCCGCGTCCCAGACGTGGAAATGGATGCTGTAGTCGGTTCGTTCGAGTTCGCGTGCCCGTGCTTCCGCCTGGTCTGGAGGGAGCTGCTCCGTGCAGGCGACCCATTCGGCGTAGGCGCGCGGGCGCGCCGTGCAGCGGCCGGCCGCGCGGTCCGCGAAGAGGTGATCGAGCGAAGTCGCCGGCCGCAGTCGGTCGAAGGTGAAGCGCCGGTCGGGAACGGCGAGCAGCAGTACCCCTCCCGGACGCAGCACGCGCAGCCAGGCGGCGAGCATGCCGAGCGGATCCTCGCAATGCTCCAGGACGTGGATCGCCAGGACGAACGCCTGCGAAGCCTCGGGCAGCTCGGCCATCCGGCCGGTGGGGTCGACGATGTCGACTTCGACGAACGGTTCGCCGACGAGCTCCGGGTAGTGGTGGCGCAGCTGGTCGACGGGCAGGCGGTCGACATAGGACGCCGTGGCGCCGGGCGGCAGGGGAAACGGCGCGTGCAGGGCTCCGATCTCGAGTCCGTGGCCCGCCAGGTGGCCGCGGGCGAACCGCTGCCGGCCGCGCGCGATGCGGGCCGCCGAAAGGCGGTGCCGCAGTGCACGGACGAGATGGAGGGGACGCGACGGAGAGGTCGGCAGCAGCGTCATCCGCGATTCCGGGGAGGCGGGACTCTAGCATCGGCCCGCCGACGTGCCAGCCGGTGCATCGCGGCTCGGCCGAGCAGTCCGATTGCGATCCAGGCGAGACCGGCCAGCCAGATCGGCCGTTCGATCCAGAACGCCAGGCCGAAACAGGCGACGAGACCGCAGGCGGGAAGCCACGCGCCGTACGGACGCTGATCGCGCGGCAGCCGGAGCGCGGCCAGGTTGGTCACCGCGTAGTAGATGAGGACGGTGAACGCGCTGAACGACCAGGTGAGCCGGAGGTCGCCGGTGGCGGCGAGGGCGGCGATGCCGATTCCGGTCGCCACGACGGCGCGCCGCGGCGATGCGGCGGTGGAGTCGACGCGCGCGAGGCGGTGCGGCAGGTCACCCCGCCGGGCCATCGCCAGGACGACGCGGGAAAGGCCCAGAAGAAGGTTGAGCAGCACGCCGAGCATCGCCGTTACGGCGCCGATTGCGACGAGCGCCGCCATCCCGCGCCCGGCGAATCCCCGGGCGATCCGCTCGAGCGGGGCCGCCGCGACATAGGTGGCGCTCGCGAGCCCGCCGGCTCCGACCGCGCCCACTGCGACCACGGCGACCGCGCCGTAGAGCAGCAGAGTGAGGACGAGCGTCAGTCCGATGGCGCGCGGGATGCTGCGCCCGGGCTCCCGGATCTCCTCGCCGAGCGTGGCGATGCGGCCGTAGCCGGTGTAGGCGACGAACAGCAGGGCAGTCGCATGCAGCAGGGCGGGCCAGTCCTGCGTGCCGAGGTCGAAGATGCCGGCAAGGTGCTCGTCGAAGCCGGCGCTGGCGGCCCGCGCTCCGGCGAGCACGAAGCCGCCGAGGGCGAGCAGGGTGACGGTGACGATCGCGGCATTGACGAGCATGGACCGCTGCATGCCCGCCGCCACGACGGCCGTGAGCGCGCCGATCGCCAGCAGCGCGACGCCGATGCGGCTCGGTCGATCGGTGATGCCGAGCCCGGCGAGCAGGTATCCGGCCAGGCCGAGCGCCGCGGTCGCGGCCGATGCCGACTTCGCGGAGAGGAAGACCCAGCCGGCCGCGAAGCCCGGCGTGGGACCGAGGTAGCGGTAGCCGTACTCGTACGTGCCGCCGCTCACCGGGTGGCTCGCCGCCAGTTGTGCGCTCGCCAGGCCGTTGAGCGCGGCGACGACGGCGGCCAGCGCGACGGCGACGATCACGGCCGAACCCGCGACGCCCGCCGCGATGCCTAGGCTGACGAAGATCCCCGTGCCGAGGATCGAGCCGAGACCGAGGAGCACCGCTCCGGGCAGCCCGACGACCCGTCGGAGTCGACCCGCTCGATCGGCGCTCGCGGTTACGTCGCTCCCGCTGTCAGCGGTCAAGAGGCTCCGGCGAGTTTCGGGATCGCGACGGCTACGGGGGCCGTCGTTGCGACCGCGCCGGTCTTTCGCGCGGCGCCCGGAGGCGGCACGCCGTCGAGCGCCTGCTGGTTGGTGAACTCCGGCCGGTAGGCCGGGTCCCGCAGGGCCAGCTGGCCCTGGCGCGCCAGGTTGATCGACTCGGCGAGGATGCGCGCCGCCTCCTCCGGAGCGTGGAAGCCGGTCGAGTTTTCGGCCTCCACGAAATCGAGTCGGAACTGGGCCTGGCGCTGCAGCTGCCGGGGCAGCTCGAGCTCGGCCTCCGGGCGGCCCGCAGCGCGGGCGGCAGCCAGATCGGTGATCAGCGCGACCAGCGCGTTCATCGCCTGATCGCGCAGCTCGTAGGTGCGTTGCTGGATCGTCTCGACGCGGGCCACCAGCTCCGCCTCCGGCCAGCGGTGGCAGGTCTGACACGCCTTCTGGACGTTCAGCAGCGGGCTGCGCACCCAGTGGTCGGAGACCTTCTGCGCGCCGATCCGCTCGTACGGCATGTGGCAGTCGGCGCAGGTGACGCCCGAGCGGGCGTGGATCCCCTGGTTCCACATCTCGAACTCGGGATGCTGGGCCTTGAGCACCGCCGCGCCGGACTCGGCATGGGTCCAATCGGCAAAGCCGACCTCGTCGTAGTAGGCCTGGATCTGCTCGATTCGAATCCCCTTGGCCCAGGGATAGGTGAGCCGCTTCTCCGGGCCGCGGAAGTAGTACTCGACGTGACACTGGCCACAGACGAACGCGCGCATCTCCTGCCGCGTGGCCATCGCGTTGACGTCGTAGTCGGCGACCCCCTGCGCCGCCTTGAGCGCCTTGATCCCCTCCAGAAAGCCGGGCCGCGTCACCCGCAGCTGCATCGACTCCGGGTCGTGACAGTCGATACACGCCACCGGATGCTCGACCAGCTGGCGCGCCTCCGCATACGGCATCTGGTTCATCCGCTCGAAACCGGCCATCAGGTCGCCGTCGCCCAGCTCGCGGTAGGGGCCCCAGACGGAGGCGTGGCAGTGCATGCAGGTGCCGGGCTGTCGGGCCACCACCTGACGCTCGGTAAAGGTCTGGTCCTCGAGCATGAAGGCGTGGCCGCGCTCTTCACGGAAGTCGGTGGCGAAAGCGTAGCCGGCCCACATCGCCTTCAGGCGCGGATCCTCCTCGAGGCGCGACTGGGCGACGACGGAACGCGGGTCGGCCTCCGTCGGCGTACGCGGCACCGCTTCGCTGCCCCCGAAGCGGGTACGCGTCTGGTCGACCGTGCGGCGGTAGGCGTCGTACTGGACCGGGAAGTTGCGCCCCCACACCGCCGGGTCGTCGACCGTCTCGTCGAGGTCGACGACGTCGAAGAACGGCCGCCGGGCTTCCTGCTTGTGCTCGTAGATGTCGACCAGCAGCGCCGCAGCGCCGGCGCCGGCGAGCGCGGCAATCAGGGCGACGGCGACCAGGCCGGTGCGACGGGGTCTCTCGGACGGGTTACCCGACATGGCGGAGTCCTCTCGGAACAGGCGGCATCAGTGCAGATGGCCGACGTTGCGGTGGCAGCGGATACACGACAGCGCCCCGGCCCGGCCGTCCGGCGCATGGGAGTCGATCGCCTCGACGATCGGCAGGTGACAGCTGCGGCAGGCCGCCTCGGTCACCCGCTCGTTGCGCGGGGTGATGCGGATCGGCTCGGGGAATCGCCCGGTCGTGAAGGCGAGCGAGTGGTTCCAGCCGTTGAGGGCCTTGGTGAAGTACTTGTTGGCGAATCCGGGGGGAGTGTGACAATCGTTGCAGACCGCCACGGCGCGATGGCTCGACTTCGTCCACCCCGCAAACTGCTCCTCCATCACGTGGCAGTTGGCGCAGGCGCGCGGATCGTTGGTCAGGTAGGACGCGCCGTCGGCGTACAGGAACGTATAGGCACCGATCCCGGTCGCCAGCCCCAGGACCAATGCCACTCCGATCCGCAGCGGCCCGATTCCACCCATCGTTGGAGGTCCGCGGGCAGACTACCACCCGGAACGCCGCTCTCGCGCGGTCGTCCGGGTGGGACGGCGGAGTCGGCGTGTCAGCGGGCGCCGACGGCGACTTCGACGTCGAAGCGCAGGAGCAGCGAGTCGTCGACCCGGATCAGGCCGAACAGGGCGACCGGCGGCGGGATGCCGAAGTCGGTCATGCGCAGCGGCAGCTGACCGGTCAGGCGGTAGTTGCCGTCGACCGCGGGCCGGGCGGTGATCGTCGTGCGCACCGGTCGGGAGACCTCGCGCAGGGTCAGCACGCCGGCCAGGTCGAGCAGTGTGATCGACTCCGAAGCTGCGGCGCGCCGAACCTGTTCGACGCCGGTCAGCTCGAAGCGGATGTGCGGATAGTGCTCGGCGTCGAGCGCCTGGCGCAGGTCGCGCTCGATGCCGCGGCTGGCGCAGTCGAGCTGGACGATCGGCAGCCGGAGCTCGAATCGGGGGGGCGGCAGCGGGGCGCCTGCCGAGTCAGCCGGCGCCGGGTGACCACTCTCGAATGCGATCAGCGCGGCCAGCAGCGGCTCGCGGGCGGCGGCGAACTCGATCGCCCCCTCGAGGCCGGCCGCAGTGCAGCGGAAGCGGTGGAGGTTGGTGTTGCCCTCGAGCACGAGTCGGCTCGAACGGGTGAGCGGGAAGCGGCTCGCTGCGGCGTCGTCCGTCGCGGCCAGTGGCGCCGCCACGAGGCAGGCCGCAAGGAGGGAGAACCACCCGACGCGCCACCCGTTCGGCCGGCTCGCAAGCATTTCAAGGGACCCGGGGTGTGGGGGTGACCTCCCACAGGAAGGTCACCCGGATGTCGTCGCCGGAGCGCACCGTGCCCAGCAGGGCGGTCGGCGGCTTGATCCCGAACGTGGTCATCTTCAGCGGCACCTCGCCGGTCACCACCAGCTGACCCGAGGGTCGGCGCTGGACGTCGACCGGGAAGGCGACCTCGCGGGTCTGGCCAGCCACCGTGAGCTGCCCCCGCACGTCGAGACGGAACGCCCCGCTGGCCGGGTCCGCACCCGACGCCAGCGACGCCCCCGTGAGGGCAAAGCGGATCTGCGGGTGGGCGGCCGCCGCGAGCGCCTCGTGCATTACCTTGTCCATCTTCGGACTGTCGCTCTTGAGGCTGGTGGCGGGGATCACCACGGTGAGGCCCGGCACAGGCCCCTCGGCCTTGAGATCGGGCGCCGATGCGAGCGTCGGGTCGACCAGAAAGGCGTCACTGACCGTGAGGCTCCCTTCGATCGTGCGGCTGGCAACCGTCCAGTCGTGCAGGGTGGAGGTGCCGGACACGCGGACTTCGGCCGGGCCGGCGAGCGGCGACTGCGGCCCCTCGCCGGCGAGGGCGGGGGCCGCGATCACCGCGGCGAGCAGGATGACGACGATGCGCTTCATGGTCGGTCTCCGTGTCTCGTCGCGCCAGGCTCAGAAGCTGAAGGAAACTTCCATGGCCACGCCGCTGAAGCTCGGGTCGCGCCAGGCCTGGATGTTGTTGTTGAGCACGTCTCCCTCGGCGAAGCCGTCGTACTCCTGGTGCACGTATTCGATCTTGGCCAGCAGCTCGTCGGTCAGCCAGTACCCGCCGCCGATCTGAATCCGGTCGACCTTGCCGTCCGAGGCGACGTCGTTGAGGATGTCCGCCCGGGCCGCGCTGTAGCGGACCGCGCCGTGGACCTTGGGGGTGAACTTCCAGACCGCCTGCCCCGCATAGTAGTTCCACTCCTCGGTCGGGGTGCCCTCGGCGACGCCGTTGATGTCGGCATCCTCGGTGTTGCCGTAGTGACCATAGAGCGACAGCTTGTCGCCGGTCCAGGTCAGGTCGGCCTGCCAGGCAGTCACGTCCTTGGCGCCGGCCGGCAGGACCTGGCCCGGGGCCTGGCCGCCGCCGATCACGCCGCCGTAACGTTCGCCGTCGCGGTTGCCGGAGAACAGAGTGGCTCGCGCGGTGGCGCTGTCGGAGTGGTCGACGCGGAAGCCGGAGATCGAGGCGCGCACGGGCGCCAGGTCGAGCCAGACCTTGCCGTGGAACGCGTTGCCGCGCCCGTCCTGCACGTTCTCGGTGTTGGTGCCGTTGGAGACACCGACCATCCAGTTGAACTTGCCCGGCTCACTCGAGATCTCGGCCCCGATGTCGACCAGCTCCGGATCGATCACGAAGTTGCCGATCAGCGGGTTCTTCTGGGTCGCCGCGTTGTCCGACCGGTGGTAGCCGTGGTCGCCGTAGTCGAGATGGAAGTGGCCGATCTTGAGGTCGATCTTGTCGAACAGCGAATCGAGCAGGCGGACGTTCTTCAGGTCGCCCGGCATCCCGCGCACCATCAGATAGCCCTGGTGACCGTAGGTAGTCGACGGGTGGCTGCGGCTGCTGATGAGCAGGTCGAAGAACATCTCGACCTCCTTCTCCTTGCCGAAGGTGGCCGAGATCGCCAGGTTGCCCCAGGCGGTCTGGAAGCCGGGATCGAGGTCGGCGACCTCGAGGCCGGTGGCGTTGTCGTAGACGTTCTCCTGCGACAGCGCCTGCACGGTGCCGACCGTGTCGACTCCGAGGTAGACGGTGGTGTTGTTCCAGCTGGCGATTTCGATCTGGGCGCTGGCGGCGCCGGTACCCAGCGCCACGGCCAGGGCGAGGACGGTCTTCAACGCAGTCTGCTTCGCGGTTCTCATGACCCTTCTCCCGGGTCGGTCGACGCTCGCGGTGCAGGCTCCGTTGCCCGGCAGGCGGCGTCGTAGTTCCCGAGAGGCAGCGTAGGCCGGGCCGGCGACTGCGCCTTCACTCGGCGAGGCGGGACGACGTCGCGTCGAGGGGGGAGGGGGAACTACCCGTAGGGGCGGTCCAGCTCCGATAAGCTCCGCGCGCCGATGACTCTCGCCCGCCTCCAGCTCTACGGCTTCCTGGGCCTCGCCCTGCTCGTGACCCTCTTGGCCGTGTCCCGCTACTCGGTGGCGCACGTGGGCGGAACGCGGCCGATCCAACTGGTCGTCGAGGCCCTGGTCGTGGCCGGTGCCGTCGCCTTCTTTGCCGTTCTGATCCACTACTTCCGTCGCCTGCAGGACGAGCTCGTGCGGCGCAACCGCGAACTGCTCATGCTGCACGCCGCCGCGCAGGACGTCCACCGCGTTCTCGATCTGGACCTGCTGTTGCAGCGGGTCGTCGACGAAGCGCGCGACCTGGTCCGCGCGGAGTACGGCGCTCTCTCGGTGGTCGACGATGACGGCGGCATCCAGGTCTTCCACACCTCCGGGCTAAGCGCCGAGATGCGCGAACGGATCGGCGAGCCACCGCGCGGGCGCGGGCTGCTCGGCGTTCCGCTGCGCGAGGGCCAGATCCTGCGCCTCCCCAACATCGGGCAGGACCCGCGCAGCGCCGGCTTTCCTCCCAATCACCCGCCGATGAAGTCGCTCCTCGCGGTCCCGGTGGAGTGCCGCGGTCCGTTCCGCGGCAACCTGTACCTGTCCGATCGCATCGACCGGCGCGAGTTCACCGAGGGCGACGCCGAGACGCTGCAGCGTTTCGCGACCCAGGTCGGGATCGCGATCGACAACCAGTTCCTGAACCGCAGGCTGCGCGACCTGGCGGTCGCCGAGGAGCGGGCCCGCATCTCGCGCGACCTGCACGACGGCACGGCCCAGGTGCTCGCCTACGTGAATGCCAAGGCGCAGGCGGTGCGCGAGCATCTGGTGGCCGGCAACGGAGCCGCCGCGGCGACCCAGCTCGACCAGCTGGCGGCTGCCGCCCGGGAGGTCTACTCGGAAGTGCGCAAGGGGATCGTCACGCTGCGCGAGGCGGCCCAACAGGAACGATCCTTCGCCGAGGAACTGCGTGCCCTGGCGACCACGTGGGCGAGCGAATCCGGCGTCGAGCTCGACCTCGAACTCGACGAGGCACTCGCCCTGCAGCCGGAGGTGGAGATTCAGCTGCTGCGCGTGGCCGGCGAGGCGCTCAACAACGTCCGCCGGCACGCCGGCGCCCGGCGCGTGAGGGTGCGGCTGGCACGCGAGGACGAACGGGTGCGGCTGGAGATCGAGGACGACGGGGTCGGCTTCGATCCGCAGGCGCCTCCGCCGGCCCCGCTGCCGCGCTTCGGCCTGCGCAGCATGCAGGAACGGGTCGAGCTGGTGGGCGGCCACCTCCAGCTCGATTCGCGCAACGGGGGGCCGACCCGGGTGTCGGTCGACCTCCCCGTCCGGGCTCTGAGGGTCACGAAAGGGGTTGCGGGATGAGGATCGCCATTGCCGACGATCATGCGCTGTTTCGGGACAGCCTGCGCAGCCTGCTGGAGGCGCGCGGCCACGAAGTGGTCGGAGAGGCCGCCAACGGTCGGGAAGCGATCGAGATGGCACGCCGCACGCGGCCGGACATTCTGCTCATGGACCTGTCGATGCCGGAGATGGGAGGCCTGGAGGCAACCCGCCAGCTCTCTTCCGAGCTGCCGTCGGTGCGGATCGTGATTCTCACCGCGTCCGACGATGACGAGGCCCTGTTCGAAACGCTCAAGGCCGGCGCGCAGGGCTATCTGCTCAAGAACCTGGAGGCCGAACCGTTTTTCTCGCTGCTCGACGCGGCCGGTCGCGGCGAGCCCGCGCTCACGCCCGCTTTGGCTCGACGGTTGCTCACCGAGTTCCGCAAGCCGCCGGAGCCGCGTGTGCAGGATCTCGACGCGCTCACCGCGCGCGAGCTGGAGGTTCTCGAACTGATGGTCGAGGGGGTGACTTCGAACGTCAAGCTCGGCAAGCGGCTCGGGGTGAGCGAGAACACGGTCAAGTTCCACGTGCGTAACATCCTGGACAAGCTCCACCTGCACAACCGCGCCCAGGCGGTGTCGCACGCGCTGCGGCGCGGCCTGGTCGATCCGGACAAGCTCAGGAACTGAGCGCCGACGCGGCCCGCCGCGTCGGAACCAGCAGCACGCTGGCCGCCGCCCGCTCCACCCGGCGCAGCAGCCGGCGGCGGTGCCACCACCCCTGCAGCCCGCCACGGGGAGGCAAGGGTAGGAGGCTCGCTTCGTCGCCGAGGACCGCGGCGATGGCAGGGCCGGTGCCGGCCGTCGGCGGGCGGCGGCCGGGTGGGTGGGGCCCGCGCCCGCGGATCAGCAGCAGGGGCAGCTCGGCATGCCGGACGAGCTGCCGGCTGGCGCTGCCGATCTGTTTGCCGAGCACTCCGTCCGACTCGTGCACGCCGACCACCAGCAGGTCGGCGGCCGGGTCGAGCTCGCGGAGCAGCCCGCGCCACGGCTCGCGATCGGTGCGCAGCTCGTGGGTGGCGCGCACGCCGGAGGCGAACCGGTCGGCCTGCGATCGCAACCGCCGCTCGTGCTGTTCCACTGCGGCCGGTGGCTCGCCGGGCGCCGCGACGTGGACCAGCAGCAGTGCGGCCGCCAGCGACTCCGCGAGTGCCGCTGCCGTCTCGACGATCCGGTAGCTGGCCGGTGAGAACGTCGTGCCGACGCAGATTCGCATCGGGGGAGGGTCGAGCGCCCAGTTGGGGGCAAGCCTGGGCGTGTCGGCGGATCGGTCCATCTCGCCCGGCAGCGTACGGCCTGGGCGGTCCGTCGTCGCCGCGCCGCGGGAGGAGAGGGCGCCCCGCGCCGCGGGGCGGGGCCGCGGTCATGCCACTGCTGGAACCGGATTCGAATTCAGCCGCCGGCCGGATCGATCCGCTCGAGCAGCGCGGCGAAGGCGGGCAGCGGGCGCAGGGAGTCGAGATCCGAGTCGGTACGGAGCTTGTCAGGCTGGGGCAGGCCAGCCTCGAGCGATCGCTCGAGCGCTTCGATCGCGTCGGCGTTGCGCCCCAGGCGGGCGCGCACGCATGCGAGGTTGTACCAGCTGACCGGGTCGTCCGGGCGGATCGCCGTGGCAGCGGTGAGCGCCGGTAGCGCGCGGTCGAGTTCGCCTGCCTGCAGCCAGGTGAGGCCGAGGTAGAAAGAAAGGTTGACGTGCGCCGTGGCCAGCGCGCGCCGCGCCGCCGCGCCCCGGGGGCCGCTGTCGGCGCTGCGCCGGTGCAGGTCGGCCAGGCCGAGCACGTTTTCGACCCGGGCGGCGGTGGGCGGCAGCTCGGCCTGCAGCAGGCCGATCGCCTGGCCGAGCCGCACCTGAGCCTGCCGCTCCGCTTTGATCGCTGTGCGCTCGGCCTTCTCGGCGGCCGACGTTTCGGGCTGGGCCGCCAGGTCGGCCGCTCGCCGCTCCAGCTCTGCCACCTGCGCCGCCATCGCGGGCGCAAAGCGGAACGCATCGGCGATCTCGCGCCACGCGCGCAGGGCTGCCAGCCGATCGCCCGCGGTGAGCTTGCGATCGGCCGCGGCGACCTCCTCGGCGAACAGCGCTGCGAGGCGCTCCGGCGACAGCTGTGCTCGTGCCGCGGTGGACTGGAGCTCCATCCAGGCCACCGCGCGGCGGGCCACCTCGGGGGGGCACCAGGCGTGCGGTCCGGCAAACTCTTCGAACCGGGTCGGCACGCCGGCGGCTGCGGCATGTTCCACCAGGTCGAGGGTTGGCAGGTAGTTGAAATCCTCGCTGCCGGCGGCAGCGAAGAGCGGGAAGGTCGGTCGGCGGGCGGCATGCTCGGGTGCGGGGCGCCCCCCGACAGCGATCACTCCCGCCAGCTCGCCACCCAGCACGCCGACCGCCCAGGCGAGAACCGCACCACCGGAGAAGCCGGCTGCGTACATCCGCTGCGGGTCGATCGGCAGCCGCGTCGTGACGTCGCCGAGCAGGCTGTTGATCGCCCGCTGATTCTCGGCCGGCGAGCCGCCGTCTGAACGGGTGCGGTTCGACGCGGCCACGATCCATCCGAACTCCTCCGCCGCGGGCCGGAACAGATCGGCCGCCCTCGCGCCGGCGCCGCGCGGGTCGAAGATCACCAGCAGCGGCCAGCGCCGCTCCGCGGTGAACGCGGTCGGCAGGTAGAGCGCCCAGGTCTGGCTGGGGTCGGCCGGGGGCGCCACCTCGGGCAGGACGACGCCGCTTGCAGCGAGGCGCAGGTCCGCCGGCGGCAACTCCTGAGCGACGCCGCCGGAGCTGCCGGCGAGCAGCAGGGAGCAGCCGATCAGGGCGCGCAGGGCGAGCGAGCGGCGGTGCGGGCGGGCGGGCGGCGTGGTCGGTCGTTGCTGGGGCATCGGTCAGCCTCCGGGGTTTCCTCCGGATACGTGCCGACCGTGGAGGAAGTTCAGTGGGCGACCAGAATCGGGCACGGCGCCAGCAGCAGGAGCTTCTCGGAGACTGCGCCGGTCAGCAGGCCCTCCCACTCCGAAAGCCCGCGCCGGCCCGCCGCGACCAGGTCGTAGTCGCCGTCGCGCGCCAGATCGAGCAGGGTGCGCGCCGTCGGCCCGTGGGCGAACTCCAGGCGGCAGCGCTCGGAGCCCAGGCCGCTCGCCTCGAGAGCCCCCACCAGCGGGCCGGCCTCGGCCGTTTCCCCGGGCTCGAGAACGCGCACGGCGGTGACCCGGGATTCGGGAAGCCAGGTAGCGACGGCGGCCGCCGCGGCGAGGCAGCTCGGCGAACCGTCCGCGGCCAGCAGCACGCGTCGGGCAGGGACCGCCCCGCCAGCGCCCCGGATGACGACGACCGGCACCCGGGCGCTGCGCGCCACCTTCCCGGAGACGCTTCCGAGCAGCACGCGGCTGGTGGCGCTGCCGCGCTGGCCAACGACGATGAGGCCGGCGCCCGACGCATCCGCGTGCTCGAGAACCGTCTCGGCGGGAGGCCAGCGGCGCAGGTGGATCTCCACCGCCAGCCCGGCCGCACTTCGGCGATCGCGCTCGGCCTCCAGCGCTGCCTGCGCCTCCTGCTCGTGGACGCGCAGAACGTCGGCCGCCGAGCGTGCCGTGGCATGCATCGGGATGGGCGGCAGGGAGAGCGCCTGCACTAGGTGCAGCGCCGTGCCGGGTCGGGCGGCGGCGACGGCCGCTCCCCAGTCCGCGGCGCGGACGGCATCGGCTGAGGCATCGAATCCGACCAGGACCGGCGGCAGGGCGTTGCTCACGTGCTCCTCCGAGACAGGGTCCAGCGGCCTGGGATCCGCGTCGAATGATCGCCGGCCGCCGGCGTTCGGCACCCTTGTGGGGTGTCGGGGCGAAGGGTAGCATGAGAGCACTGACTCAATTTCACGGCTCCGGTTCCCGGAAGGAACGCGGAGCCGCGGACGAGGAGGTCCGAGCATGAGAACCGAGCTGAAGTGGCGTGTCGCGCTGTCGCTGCTCGCGGTGGCTTCCGCGCTGCCGGCCCAGGAGGCGCAGCCTCCGGCCGACGAGCCGGCCGATGCCGTCGAGGAGGTGATCGTCGTCACGGCTTCGCGCACCGAGCAGGCGCTCAACGAGGCGCCGGCCGCCATCACGGTGCTCGACGCGCGCACTATCGAGTCGATCCCCGCTGACGACTATGGCGATCTGCTGCGCAACGTGCCGGGTGTCAACGTCACGCAAACCAGCGCCCGCGACATCAACATGACGACTCGCGGGTCGACCAACACACTGTCGACTTCGCAGCTCGTGCTGCTCGACGGCCGCTCGATCTATCTCGACTTCTTCGGCTTCGTCATGTGGGACTTCCTGCCGGTCAATCCGAGCGAGATCAAGCAGATCGAGGCGGTGCGCGGGCCCGGCAGCGCCGTGTGGGGCGCCAACGCCATGACCGGCGTGGTCAACCTGATCACCAAGCGGCCGAGTGAGATGACCGGGACCTCGATCCTGGCAGGCGCCGGCGAACTGAGCACGGCCTACGGCTCGATTACCCACGCCGGAGTGTCCGGCAAGCTGGGCTACAAGATGTCCGCCGGCTACTTCGAGCAGGACGCCTACGAGCGTCCGGTCTTCGCCGGCATCCCGGCCTTCGAGAACGAGGGCACTTCGCAGCCCAAGGCCGACATGCGCTTCGACTGGGACATCGACGACGCCTCGTACCTGACGTTCGGTGCTGGTTACGCCGGCACGGACGGCATCGTGCACAGCGGCATCGGCCCGTTCGCCATCGATTCGGGCTCGAACCTGGCCTACGGCAAGGTCAACTACGCCCGCGGCGCGCTCAACGCAGGGCTGTTCGCCAACTTCCTGTCGGCCGACTCGGTCAACCTGGTCACCCGCGGGCTGGACGGTCGGCCACTCGGCTTCGAGTTCACCACCGACACCTTCAACGCCGACATCTCGAACACCTCGGTGGCCGGGGGCATGCACATCCTGACGTACGGCGGCAACTACCGGACGTCGGAGTTCGAGCTCGAGATCGCTCCTTCGGGTACGGACAAGGACGAATGGGGCGTCTTCCTGCAGGACGAGATCCTGTTCGGGGACAAGGTGCGCTGGCTGATCGGCGGGCGCTACGACGACATCGATCCGCTCGACGACGGGGTGTTCACGCCGCGCACGAGCCTGCTGATCTCGCCGGTGCCCAACCATACCTTCCGCGTCTCGTACAACGAGGCGTTCCGGACTCCCTCGGTGATCAACAGCTACCTCGACGCCGACATCCTGGTCGGACCGCCGTCGGGCGCCTTCGTCATTCCGGCCGCGGCGCGCGGACCGGAGCTGCTCGGGTTCAACCTGGTCGAGGAACAGATGACGGCCTACGAGGTCGGCTACGTCGGCAGCCTCGGCAACGGCCTGAGCGTGACAGTGGCCGCCTACGAGAACAGGACCGAGGACTCGATCGACTTCTTTACTGCGCTGCGGTACGGCCGGCAGCCGGACGGCAGCGTGCTGCTGCCGCCGACGGTGATCCTCGCGCCCGAGACGATCGCCACGCTGCCGCCGGGCGTGCCGCCGGCAGTGGTGGCGGCGCTGTTCCGGCAGTGCTTCGCGATCGCGCCGACGCCGCAGCCGCTCGCCCCCGGTCCGCTTCAGGCCTGTCCGGTCGTGGGTGTGGTGCCCGGCACGACGATTCCGGTGGTCGGCTTCGGCGGCCTGTTCCCGGCTCGCTTCAGCTACCGCAACATCGGCGAAACGACCGATCGCGGCGTCGAGCTTTCCCTGCAGCAGCGGCGCGGCCCCTGGAGCTGGTTCGTCAACGTGTCGTGGCAGGACGAGGCGGAGTTCGAGGGGATCGAGGACACCAGCGAGCAGAACCTGGCGCCGGAGTGGCGCGGCAACGCCGGCCTGGGCTACGACGCCGGACGCTGGTTCACCAACCTCAACGTCAACTACCAGGACGAAGCGTTCTGGGGCGACGTGGCGCTGTCGCCGGCCACGGTCGGCTTCACCGACTCGTTCACCATGCTCAACGTCGGAGTGGGCGTCCGCCTGCTCGACGAGCGGCTGACGCTCCAGATCATCGGCGCGAACGTGACCGACGAGGAGGTTCGTCAGCATTTCTTCGGCGACATCATCGGACGCAAGATCACCGGGCAGGTCGGCTACCGGTTCTGACCCCGTCGCGCGCCGCCGATCTGGGCCGGGACTCCTCGCGGGTCCCGGCCCTTTCTGTTCCGCCCGACCGGTCGCGGGCGGTGCCGATCGGGGTGCGCCTCGCGTTCACGGCCTGGATGCTCGTCTGGGTGCCGCTCTACTGGCGCGAGAACGGCTGGACAAACTTCCTCTGGCTGTGCGACTTCGCGAACTTCGCCACCCTGGTGGCGATCTGGCGCGGCAGCGCGCTGCTCGCCTCGTCGCAGCTGGCCGGAGTGCTGCTGATTCAGACGGTCTGGGCGGTCGACTTCTTCGGACGGCTGCTCACCGGGACGCATCCAGTGGGCGGGACCGAGTACATGTTCGACGCCGGCGAGCCGCTCTGGCTGCGCGGCCTGTCGCTGTTCCACCTGTGGACGGTGCCGCTGCTGTTCTGGCTGGTCGGGCGGCTGGGACACGACCGCCGCGGCTTGCGACTCGAGGCCGGCTTCGCGGCGTTGCTCGTGCCGGCGGGGATGCTGCTGGGCACCCGTGAGCAGAATCTCAACTGGATCTGGGCGCCGTTCGGGATCGACCAGACCTGGATGCCACCGGCGGTCTGGTGCGCCGTGCTGGTCGTTGCGATGACGTTCGTGCTGTTCCTGCCTGGCGACCTGCTGGTGCGCGTCTGGATGCGCCGGCGGGCCGAGCGGGTCAGCCGGGCGACGCGTGGAACAGCGCCCAGACGTCCGCCGCAGGCAGCGGGCGGCTGAACTCGAAGCCCTGCATCAGCTCACAGTCGAGATCGACCAGGAATCGCCGCTGATCGGCTGTCTCGACCCCCTCGGCCACGACCGTCAGGCCGAGGTCGGCGCCCAGGCGCACGATGTTGCGTACCAGCTCGACCTTGTCGCCTCCCTCGCTCAGCTCGCGGACGAACGAGCGGTCGATCTTGAGCACGTCGATGGCGAACCGGTTGAGGTAGGAGAGCGACGAGTAGCCGGTTCCGAAGTCGTCGAGGCAGATGCCGACTCCCATCTGGCGCAGTTCGCGCAGCATCCGGTTCGCCTCGTCGGGCTCGGCGATGAGCACCCCTTCGGTGAGTTCGAGCTTGAGTGCCGAGGCGGGCACGCGCGTGGCCTCCAGGGCCTCGCGAACCAGTCGGACGAGGTCCGGCTGGCTGAACAGGCGGGGGGAGAGATTGACGCTCATCGACAGGTCGGCCCACTGCGGCTCGAGTTCCCGCCACTGCGCGAGCTGCCGGCACGCCTCGTGGAGCACCCACATGCCGAGTGGGAGGATGGCGCCGGTCTCTTCGGCGATGGTGATGAAGGCGGACGGCAGCAGCAGGCCGCGCTCGGGATGGTGCCAGCGCACCAGCGCCTCGAAGCCCGTGAGCACGTTGCCCTTGAGCGAAACGATCGGCTGGTAGTAGACCTCGAACTCGTCGCGCTCGAGGCCGCGCCGAAGATCGGTCTCGATCTGCAGGCGGGCCAGCATCTCGCTGCGCATCTCGCCGGAGAACAGTTGCGAACGGCCGCGCCCGATCACCTTGGCGCGGTACATGGCGGTGTCGGCGTCACGCACCAGGCCGGGCAGGTCGGAGGCCAGGCGGTCGGCCAGCGCGATGCCGATGCTGCCGGTGACGAACAGCTCGTGGCCGCTGATCGCGAACGGCAGCGCCAGGGCGTCGTGGATCCGCTGCGCGACCTGCATCGCCTCTTCCGGTGACTCGATGGCCTCGAGCAGGATGGTGAACTCGTCGCCTCCCGGGCGCGCCACCGTGTCACCGCCGCGCAGGCAGGCCTCGATGCGGCGCGCCACCTGAACCAGCAGCTGATCGCCCGCCGAGTGGCCGAGGCTGTCGTTGACTACCTTGAAGCGGTCGAGATCGAGAAACAGCACTGCGAACAGCGCCTTGGGCTGCCGTCGGGCGTGGGCGCGCGCCTGCTCGACGCGGTCGAGGAAGAGGGCGCGATTGGGCAGCCCGGTCAGGGGATCGTGGACCTTGCGGTCGGTGATGTCCGTCTGCGAGCCGGCGATCCGGGTCGCCCGGTTCGTTTCGTCCCAGACCGCGGCGCCGCGCGCCAGCATCCAGCGATAGGTGCCGTCGGCGTGGAGAACCCGGTGCTCCATCTCGAAGTGCGTCGTCTCGCCCGCCAGATGCCGGTCGAGCCGCGCGGTGAGCGTCGGCAGGTCCTCGGCATGGACGCGGGAGAACCACTCGTCCGGCGACGGCGCGACGTCCCCGGGCGCGAGCCCGACCAGGGACTGCCAGCGGTCCGAGTAGTAGACCCGGCCGTGGACGAGATCCCAGTCCCAGATGCCGTCCGCCGCCCCGCGCACGGCGAGCGCGTAGCGCTCTTCGGAGACGCGCAGCGCCTCGGCGGTGCGGCGGCGGTCCGAGATGTCCTGCACGATCGCCACCACGCCGACCGCACTGCCGTCTTCGTCGAGCACCGGGTCGAAGCTGATCTCGACCGGAAACGGCGTACCGTCGCGGCGCCGGGTTTCGCTTTCGGTGGCCAGCCCGCGCAGCTCGACCAGGTCCCGGAACTCGTGGCCGGCCAGTGCCGCGGGGAACAGCGTGCGCAGCGACTGGCCGAGCAGCTCCTGGCGCTCGATCCCGAACATCCCGGCTAGCGCCGCGTTGACCTGCCGCAGTTTCAGATCGCGATCGGCGATCGCGACTCCCGAGCTGGCCGTCTCGATTGCCTGGGTGAACTCGCGCAGCCGCGCCCGCGCGGTGACGATCGCGGTCACGTCGCGCACGAGAACCAGGGTCCGCGCCTCATCCAGCGGCACGCGCCGCACCTCGACCGGGAACGGCTCGCCCCCCTTGCGGAACGCCTCGAGTCGGCGCACGCCCGTGGCAGCCGTCGATTCCGCGTCGCTGTCGCGCGCTTCCCAGGAAAGCAGGCGCGGCAGCTTGCGCCCGGCGACCTCGCCGGCGGAGTAGCCGAACAGTTCGAGCAGCCGGCGGCTCGCCCAGAGGATCGTGCCGGCGCCGTCGGTGATCACTGCGGCGTCGTCAAGGGCTTCGAGGACGGCCTCTGGAATCGGTGTCGTGCTCACGGGGCGAAGTCCCCTCGGAGGCTAGCATGCCGTGTGCGAGCCGACGCGCGTGGCCCGCCAGGCCGCTTCAAGCCGGACGCGGGCGGCTGCGCTGGCGCGGCTGGGCTACGCGGCGCGGCGGCAGATCGTGTTCCGCGGCCGGTTCCAGCACGTACTCCTGCACCCCGTGCTTGCCGAGGTGGCTGCGCGGCGCGACGAGACCGGGGTGCAGTCGTTCGACTTCGGCGTGTGGCAGGCGCGGCGCCGGCACCGTCTCGGCCAGCAGCGCGTCCTCCGACAGCACGTCGGCCGACAGGATCCGGTAGTGGCAGGGACGGGCGGGCATGTTCGTGCCGACCCGGGCCAGCAGATGCAACGCACCTCCCGGAGCAATGCGCGGCGTCAGGCGGCGCGCAAACGCCGACCACTGCTCGCGGCCGACGTAGTTGGGCAGGTCCCAGGCGAGCACGAGGTCGAAGCGTTCGTCGTCCCGCAGCGGCAGCAGGCGATCGAGGTTCCGCTCCCAGACCGGGAGCGGAACGTCACGGGCGTGCGCCTCGTCGATCGCCGCGTCGAGGTCTGCGATGCGCAGGCGCGCGCCGAACGGATTGAAGAATGCGACGTTGGCCGCCAGCGCCGGCCCGAGGTCGAGCACCGAGGCGCCCGGCCGCCGCAGACGCGCGAAGACGTGCTTGAGCCCGGCCGTGGGGTGCTCGGCCGGCGGCGGAGGATCGCTCGGCAGTGGAACGTCGGCGAGCGCGTCTCCGCGCCCGGCCGACGGACGGATCCAGCTCATCGGGCGATCAGCGCGCCTGTGCGGCGGACTTCGCCTCGACCGGGCGCGGTCCGCTCTCCTCCTTGGCGTTCGGGCCACCCGGGCGCCCGCCGGAGTTCGAGGCCTGCGCGTTGGTGGACGGCGCGCCGGTGCGTGCCGCCTTCGGCTCCATGTCGATCGTGCCCTTGAAGCGCGCGCCATCCTCGATGGTGACGCGGGGGGCGACGAGGTCGCCGCGCACGCGTGCCGACTTGCGCAGCACGATCTGCTCCTCAGCGGCGAGATTGCCCTCGACTTCGCCCTCGATCAGGATCGCCCGCGCGTGGACGTCGGCCGTCACGCGTCCCTTCGGCCCCACCGTGATGACGTTCTGGCGCAGGGAGATCTTGCCCTCGACGCGGCCTTCGACCAGCAGGTCCTCGTCGCCAGACACCTCGCCGCGCAGCACGATCGACGGGGAGAGCACCGCTCGCTCGCTGCTGCCTGCCGGCCGGGCGTCGCCATCGACCCGCATCGGGTTCGGCGCTGCGGACGGCGCGCCGGCCGGGGGCGGGGTGGCGGTCGGCGTCGATGCCGGGGCGGCGGTCTCGTTCTCTCGCTTCCACATGGTTCTTCTACCTCCTGGTCGCCGGACTCGTGGACGGACGGCGCCGCGGGGCGCCGCGACCGAAGCGCGATCAGGCCACGGTCGGGGTCCGTCGCGCTATGGAGCATTACATCATCCCCGCCGGCGTGCGAGGATCCAGGCCCGATGCGCACGGCGGAGATCCTGGTGGTGGGCGGAGGGATCGTCGGTCTCGCCGCCGCGCGCGCGCTGGCGGTCGGCCACGGGCGCGCGGTGACGCTGCTCGAAGCGGGGCCGGAGCTGGCCGCCCATCAGACGGGCCACAACAGCGGCGTCATCCACGCCGGCCTCTACTACCGACCTGGCAGCCGCAAGGCCGAGACCTGCGCCGCCGGGCGCAGGGCGATCTACGCCTACCTGGCCGAGCGCGGCATCCCCCACGAACGGTGCGGCAAGCTCGTCGTGGCCCTCGACGAGGCCGAGCTGACGCGGCTCGACGAACTCGAGCGGCGCGGCCGGGCCAACGGCCTGGTCGGACTCGAGCGCCTGGATGCGTCCGGCCTGCGGGAGGTCGAGCCGCACGCCGCCGGCGTCGCGGCCCTGCACGTTGCCGAGACCGGCATCGTCGACTACCGCCGCGTCGCGGCGGCGCTGGCGGACGACCTGCGAGCCGCTGGCGGCCGTATCGAAACGGCGGCGCGGGTGACCGGGATCCGGCGCCGGGACGGCCAGGTCATCGCCGAAACGTCGCAGGGGGCGCGCTGGGCGGCGCCGTTCCTGGTCGGCTGTGCAGGCCTGGGAAGCGATCGGCTGGCGGTGGCCGCCGGCCTCGAACCGGGCGTGCGCATCGTGCCGTTTCGCGGCGACTACTGCGAGCTCGTGCCGGCCGCGCGCCACCTGGTTCGCGGCCTGATCTACCCGGTGCCGGACCCCGACCTGCCGTTTCTCGGAGTCCACTTCACGCGGCGGATCGACGGCGCGATCGAGGCGGGACCGAACGCCGTTCTGGCCTGGAAGCGGGAGGGCTATTCGCGCGCCGCCTTCTCCCCGGCCGACGCGATGGCGACGCTCGGTTTCCCCGGCTTCTGGCGATTCGCGCCGCGCTACGCCGGAATCGGCTGGCGCGAGTACCGGCGGGCATGGAGCCGGAGGCGCTTTGCCGCCGAACTGCGCCGGCTGCTGCCCGAGCTCACCGACGACGCCTTGCGGCCGGCCGGCTGCGGCGTGCGCGCGCAGGCGCTCGGGCGCGACGGTCGGCTGGTCGACGATTTCGTCTGGCTGGAGGCGGACAGGATGCTGCACGTGCTCAACGCGCCGTCGCCCGCGGCCACCGCATCGCTGGCAATCGGCGAGGAGATCGCGGCGCGGGCGGCGATCGCGGCGGCGGCTTGACACGGATCGCACACGATAGAGGGCAGAGGAGCAGCGATGAAGACGACCGGGACACGGATCTGGCAGGTGGATGCGTTCACCGAAGAAGCGTTTGCGGGCAACCCGGCCGGGGTCGTGCCGCTCGAGCGGCCGGCTCCGGAGCGCTGGATGCGCGCCTTCGCGGCGGAGATGAACCTCTCCGAGACCGCATTTCTCTGGCCGCAAGCCGAACACTGGCAGCTGCGCTGGTTCACGCCGGCGGCCGAGGTCAAGCTGTGCGGCCATGCCACGCTCGCCTCCGCGCACGTGCTGTGGGAGACCGGACTGCTCGAGGCCGGCCAGCCGGCGATCTTCGAGACGCTGTCCGGCGAGCTGTCGGCGCGGCCGGCGGAGGGCGGGCGGATCGAGCTCGACTTTCCGAGCCGCGCTCCGGTCGCCGCGACGCCTCCGCACGGCCTCGACGCGGCGCTCGGCGCTCCGGTCACGCAGTGGCAGAGCTGCGGGGAGGACTTCCTGGCGCTGCTCGCCGACGAGTGGGCGGTGCGTGCCCTGACACCGGACCTGGCGGTGCTCGCCTCCCTGCCGGCGCGCGGCGTGATCGTCACCGCCGAGGCCGATCCGGAGCGCGACTTCGATTTCGTGTCGCGCTTCTTCGCGCCGGCGATCGGAGTGCCCGAGGATCCCGTCACCGGTTCGGCTCATTGCGCCCTGGCGCCGTTCTGGGCCGAGCGGTTGGGGCGCACCGAACTGGTGGGACGCCAGGTCTCGCGTCGCGGCGGCCGCGTCGAAGTCGCCCTGGCCGGCGACCGGGTCCGCCTGCGCGGCCACGCCGTGACGGTATTCACGGCGCAGCTCACCGGCGCCGCCGAAGTTGCCCCCTAGACCCGGGATCGCGGCGGCGGCAGGAGGGCGCTGACCGTCAGGCCGACCAGCGGCGCGACGGGCAGGGCGCGCCCCCAGGGATAGCCGGGCGGCATTTCGTAGGCCAGCCAGTAGGCGAGCAGGAGCGGCGCCAGGGCCAGCGCGACCCAGGTCAGCCGGTGCAGCCGCTCGGCCTCCCGGTGGGCCTCGCGCACCTCCTCGCGCGTCGCGTGCGAGTCGCCCGCATACTCGAATCGCGCCCGGTCGATCTCGACTCCACGCCGGCGCGCGAGGCGGCCGGCGAGCAGACCGAGGGCGGCCAGCGCCAGGTGAAGTGGCCAGATCCAGCCGGGAGCGAGCGGCGGCAGGAGGTCTTTGTCGACGCTGGCGGCGAACCCGAGCAGACCGGCGCCGCCGGCCAGCCAGGCGGCGGCGCGCACCAGCCGCTGCATCGTGGTTTCCGGGCCCATTGCCGCTCAATCTAGCAGCGCACCGTGGCAAGCTTTCTCGACATGAGGTGCGCGGCGGCGTGGTCCCACCGGGGTGGATCGGCATGAGACGCAGTCTGCGGCGGTGGATCGTGCGCGCGCTCACACTGCTGGCGCTGGCGCCGGCCGGCTGGGCCGGCTACCGGGTCGCCACCTGGCCCGACGTGGCCGCGCTGGCGCGCGAGAATCCCGCGACCACGGCGTTTCTGGAGCGCTGGAACGCCGCCGAGAAAGCGGCCGGCCGACGTGGCGACGCCCGCCTGCGCTTCGTTGCCTACCGCGCGATTTCGGCGGAACTCAAGCACGCCGTGGTGGTGGCCGAGGACATCGACTTCTTCTCGCACCGCGGCTTTGCGGTGGAGGAGATCCGTGCCGCGGCGAAGCAGGCCTGGGAGGAGAGGGAGCTGCCGCGTGGCGCCTCGACGCTGACCCAGCAGCTGGCCAAGAACCTCTGGCTGTCGCCCTCCCGCAACCCGTTGCGCAAGGTCGAGGAGGCGCTGCTGACCCGGCAGCTCGAGCGTCACCTGGACAAGCGACGGATCCTGGAGACTTACCTCAACGTCGTCGAGTTCGGGCCGGGCGTCTGGGGATGCGAGAACGCCGCCCGGCGATATTTCGGCAAGTCGGCGGCGGCGCTGGACGCGGGCGAGGCGGCGCAGCTGGCCGCGGGGCTCTCCCGCCCCTCGAGCTGGCACCCGGGGGTCAGCAGCCGCGGTTACCAGCGCCAGATCGAGCGAATCGCCGGTCGGATGCGGCGCTCCGCCTGGGTGCGGGCCGAACTCTGACCTGCCCGGTGCCCGGCCCGGGGGTGTAAGCTCGGCCGACAGTTCTCTGCAGGCCGAAGACGGAGCCGACCATGATCAAGCGATTCGAGTGGATTGCCGGTATCGCCATTGTGGCGACCTGCGCCGGCGGAGCCGTTGCTGCCGCCTCGGACGGTGGACCACAGTCGCCGCCGCGCGAGATTGCCGCCGCGGATCTCGCGAGGGTTGCCCCCGCGCTCGCTCCCGCTGCCGCTGTGCGGATCGTGGGCATTCACGATCCGGACGCAGCGCGCGCCGAGACGTTCGTCGGTGCGCGCGTCGAGGTGTTCACCGAGGACGCGCGCCTGGTGGCTCACGACGGTCAGTCCGAGCGCCTTCTCGATCGACCGGGAACGGTGCGATTCAGCGGCGTGTTCGAGGGAGTACCCGGCTCCCGGGTCCTCGTTTCGGCGCTCGCGGACGGGACCGTGCGCGGCATCGCCTCCGACTGGCACGGCTTCCGCCTGATCCTGCCCGGCGCCGACGGCGTGCCGCAGGTGCGCCGCGTCGACGTCGCCCGACCAGAGGGTCGGTCGTTCCGCTGCGAGCAGCCGGATCTCGCCCAGCCCGGTGATCCGCTCGACTTCGGCGCGGCCGCCGTGCCCGAGGCCGCTCCGCTCGGCGGGACGCCGCCGGGCTACACCGCGCGGGTGGCCATCGACTCCGACTTCGAGTTCTACAGCCGGTTCGGCGACACCGAGGATGCGGTCAACTACGTGGCCGACCTGATGGCCTACATGTCGCTCCTTTACGAGGAGGAGGTCGGCACGTCGCTGCAGATCTCCTATCTGCGCCTCTGGACGAGCGCCGCCGACCCATGGAACCAGACCAGCTCGATCTGCAACCTGTTCGACTTCGGCAAGCACTGGAACGACAACATGGTGGGCCAGACGCGCACCATCGCCCACATGATGAGCGGCAAGTCGTCGGGCGGCGGCGTGGCCTGGCTCAGCGTGCTGTGCGGCGGACCGTTCAACTACAACACCACCGGCTCCGGGTGTACGTTCACCGGCAGTGGCAACTACGGCGGCGCGTACGGCTATACCGGCAACATGACCGGCAACTTCACCTACGAGAATCCGACCGTGGTGTGGGACCTGATGGCGACCTCGCACGAGATCGGCCACAACTTCTCGTCGCGGCACACCCACTGCTATGCCAACAACGGTGGCAATCCGAGCCAGGTCGACCGCTGCTACGTCAACGAGCAGGGCAACGGGGACAGCTGCAACGCGGGGACCCAGAACTGGAACGTGAGCGGCTGCGCCTGCAACCCTGGCGGCGCGCCGGCGACCCTTCCGGGGCTGGGCAGCACGACGGGAGGATCGCCCGGTCAGGCCAACGGCACGGTCATGTCCTACTGCCACCTGCTGAGCGGTGGAGTCACCGGCAATGTCAGCTACACGTTCGGGCAGGGGCACCCGTACGGCGTGGCGCCCGATCGGGTGCCGGCGCAGATGGTCTCGCACGTCGTGTCGCGCGCGGCGAGTTTCCCGGCCTGCCTGGGATTCGAGCCCGGTACCAGCGTGATCTTCCGCCACGGCTTCAACAACGGCTCGACCACCGGCTGGAGCGCCACGGCGCCATAGAGCGTGCGGGCCCGCAGGTCGCTGCCTTGACAGGCCCGGCGGGCTCTGGTCAGATCCGCCGCACGATGGAGTCGACGGTCTCGGCAGGCGCGCGTCGGTCCGGCCACCGCTGGTGGTGCGGCACCGACATGCACGCAGGCTGAGGCCGGGCGACGGACCCGACCCCGGCCGACCCGGGGCGAGACCGAACGGCGCGCGGAGCGCCAGAGCGACCTCCTTCCGGGATGACCGGAAGGAGGTTGTTGCGTTTTGGGAGGCACGGTGACGGATCGCGGTGAGCCGCGGGCGACGATCGTGGCGACGGCGGCCGACCGATCGGCGCTCGAACCGGCGCGGCTCGTGGAGCTGGCGGGGCAGGTGGACTGGATCGAAGTCCGCGCCGACCTCGTCGGGGACGTCGATCCGGCGCCGTTGCGCGCGCATTTTCCCGGCCGGTGGCTCTACACCCTGCGCAGTCGGGCCGAGGGAGGCGCGGCCGGCGGCCCGCGCGAGGCGCGCCGGCGTCGGATCGAAGCGATGGCGCCGCGCTACGACCTCGTCGACCTGGAGGCCGACCGCGACCTGCAACCCGGCCTGCTGGACGCCGTGCGGGCGGAGCAGCGGATCATCAGCTGGCACGGTCCGGCAGCCGATCTGGCGGCGCTGCGCGGTCGGTTCGACCACATGTCGCGCACGCCCGCCCGGCTGTACAAGATCGTGCCGACCGCCGAGGCGTCGGGTGAGGAGCTGGCGCCGCTGGTACTGCTGCACAGCCTGGGTCGCCACGATCTGATCGCTTTCGCCGGCGGGGCGACCGGCAGCTGGACGCGGCTGGTCGCGCCGCGGCTCGGCGCTCCGGTGGTCTACGCGGGCATCGGACGCGCGGCGGCGCCGGGCCAGCCGACCGTCGAGCGGCTGCTGAGAGATTTCGGCCTGCCCGGGCTGCCGCCGGTCGAGCGCCTGTTCGGTGTCGTGGGCGAACGCGCGCTCGGCTCGCTCTCGCCGCGCCTGCACAACGCGGCCTACCGGGCGCTCGGCATTCCGGCGCTCTACCTGCCGTTCGAGGTGCCGCAGTTCGGAGAGTTCTGGCTCGAGGTCGTGGAACCGGCGACGCTGTCCATTCTCGCGCTGCCGCTCGAAGGCCTGTCGGTGACCACGCCGCACAAGGATGTGGCCTTCGCGATCGCCGGCGCGACCAGTCCGCTCGCGAACCGGCTGCAGGCGGTCAACACGCTGACCCGGCGCGACGGCGTCTGGGAGGGCGAGTCGACCGACGCAGAAGGCGTCGTCGGCGCGCTGGCGGCGCGCGGCATCGATCCGCGCGGGCGCCGCGCGGCGGTGTTCGGCTGCGGCGGGGCGGGCCGGGCGGCGGCGCTCGGCCTGGCGCAGGCCGGCGCAACGGTGGAGTTCGTCCATCGCGGCAGCGAGCGCGGTCTGGCCGCGGCGCGCACCCTCTCGCTGCCGTTCGTCCTGACTGTCGACTTCGACCCTGGTGTGCCCGATCTGCTGGTCAACGCCACGCCGCTCGGACACGCAGTGCCCGACGAGCTTCCGTTTCCGGTCGACCGCCTGCGCCCGGATGCCGTCGTCGTCGATCTGGTCTATGGCGAGGCCCCGACCGCTCTCGTGGCGGCGGCGCGGCGCCGCGGCCTGACGGCGATCGACGGCCGGGAGGTTCTGCTCGCCCAGGCGATCCCACAGTTCCGCGCCATGACCGGACGCGAGCTGCCCGTCGATCTGGGGCGCAGAGTGCTGGGACTCGGCGAATGAGCGGTCTCTCACGCGCACACACCCGTGAGCTGCTCGCCGACGCCCTGACGCCGCTGGCGGCCTGTGAGCGCCTGGGGCGGATCTCGCCGGTGCGCTTCCTTTTCGAGAGCGTCACCGGCGGCGAGCAGGTCGCGCGCTGGAGTTTCCTCGGCGCCGGACCGAGCCGGCTGCTGCGGCTCTTTGCCGATCGCCTCGAGGTGGAAGCCGGCGGCGGCACCGAGGTGCGGCGCGGCGAGCCGCTGGCGCTGCTGCGTGCCGAGCTGGCGGCGGTGCGCGCCGAGCGTGCGGGGGTGCCGTTCGCAGGCGGCTTCGTCGGCACCTTCGGGTTCGATCTGGTGCGGGCGGTCGAACGGCTGCCCGGCCGACCGCCAGACCCCTGGCAGCTACCGTGGGCGGTGCTGGGGCGATTCGACGACGTCGTCGTCTTCGACCATGTCGAGCAGAAGCTGCTGCTGGTGGCGCACGAGATCCCTGGAGAACGCGACGCCGCGGAGGCGCAGGCGGCCCTCGACCGCCTCGAAGCAGCTCTCGGCGACGGCGCGGCGGCGCGGCCGGTGCGGCTGCCCGCGACATTGCCTCAGCCGCCGACGCCGGTCACCGCAACTCCGGACGGCGCCGCATTTCGCGCCGCGGTTGCGTCCGCGCGCGAGCGAATCGCCGCCGGCGACATCTTTCAGGTCGTGCTGGCGCGCCGGTTCGTCGCTCGTGCCACCGCCTCACCGCTGGCGCTCTACCGTGCCCTGCGCCGGATCAATCCGAGTCCGTACATGGTGCTGCTCGAGCTGCCCGAGGCGGCGCTGGTCGGAGCCTCGCCGGAGGCGCTGGTCCGGCTCACCGGCGACCGGGTCGTCACCCGGCCGATCGCCGGCACGCGCCGACGCGGCGGCGACGCGACCGCCGACGCCGCGCTGGCTGCCGAACTGCTCGCCGACCCGAAGGAGCGCGCCGAGCACGTGATGCTCGTCGACCTCGGACGCAACGACCTGGGGCGGGTCTGCCGGCCGGGGAGTGTCGAGGTGCGTTCGTTCCTGGAGGTCGAGCGGTACAGCCACGTCATGCACCTGGTCTCCGGCGTCGAGGGCGAGCTGGCACCCGGTCGCGACGCGCTGGACGTGCTGCTCGCCACTTTCCCCGCTGGCACCGTGTCGGGGGCACCCAAGCTGCGCGCCATCGAGATCCTCGACTCGCTCGAACCGGAGGCGCGCGGGCTCTACGCCGGCGCCACCGGCTACATCGGATTCAGCGGCGACCTCGACGCCTGCATCACCATCCGCACCCTGGTCGTGCGGCCGATGGCGGAGGGACGCGAAGTGTCGGTGACCGCCGGCGCCGGGATCGTCGCCGACTCCGATCCGGCTGCCGAGCAGGCCGAAACGGAGAACAAGGCCGCCGGGCTGCTGGCCGCGGTCGCGCTGGCCGAGCAGCTGGAGAGCGCCGAGGAGGGGCGGCCGTGATTCTGGTGATCGACAACTACGACTCGTTCACCTTCAACCTGGTGCAGCTGCTGGCGGTCGCCGGCGCCGAACCGCTGGTGCTACGCAACGACGCCGAGTCGGTCGACGAGATGCTGGCGCGGCGGCCGCGCGGCATCCTGCTCTCGCCCGGGCCCGGCCGGCCGGAGCAGGCGGGCGTCTGCCTGCCGCTGCTGGAGCGGCGGCCGCGCCTGCCCATCTTCGGCGTCTGCCTCGGGCATCAGGCGCTCGGCCTGTCGTTTGGCGCCGCGGTCGACCGCGCGCCGGCGCCGCGCCACGGCAAGACGTCGTCGGTGCGGCATCGCGGCGAGGGGCTGCTGGCGGGGGTTCCGAATCCGTTCGAGGCGACCCGCTACCACTCGCTGACCGTCGACGAGGCCTCGCTGCCGGCCGACCTCGAAGCGGTCGCCTGGAGCGAGGACGACGGGCTGGTGATGGCGATGCGCCATCGCGAGCTGCCGTACTGGGGGGTGCAGTTTCATCCGGAGTCGGTGCTCACCCTGGCCGGTCCGCAGCTGGTCGACAACTTCCTTGCCCTGTGCGCCGAGTGGGCGGAGGCGGATACCGAGGCGGAGTCGCGATGAGCGAGAGCGCGCTGCTGGCGCGGCTGCTCGCCGGCGACAGCCTCGGGCGCGGCGAGGTGACGGAGCTGTTCGGCCGCATCATGGACGGTGCCGTCGGCGAGCCGATGATCGCGGCGCTGCTCACCGCCCTGGCGGCCAAGGGGGAATCGGTCGACGAGATCCTCGGCGCGGCCGCCGCCATGCGCGAGCGCGCGCTCCGGGTCCCGCACGGACGCCACGACGCGATCGACACCTGCGGCACCGGTGGCGACGGGCGCGGCACGTTCAACATTTCGACTGCCGCGGCGCTGGTGGCCGCCGCCGGTGGCGCGCCGGTGGCCAAGCACGGCAACCGGGCGATCTCGTCGCGCTCGGGCAGCTCGGACCTGCTGGCCGCGCTCGGTGTCCCGGTCGAAGTCGAACCGGAGGCCTCGGGGCGGCAGCTGGACGAGATCGGGATCGCCTTCCTGTTCGCGCCGCTGCACCATCCGGCGACCCGCGCGGTCGCCCCGGTGCGCCGCGCGCTGGGCGTGCGCACGATCTTCAACCTCCTCGGCCCGCTCACCAATCCGGCGGGCGCCCGCCGGCAGCTCGTCGGGGTGTACGCCGCCGAGCGGGTCGAGCCGGTGGCCAAGGTCCTCGCCGGGCTCGGCGCCGAGCATGCGCTGGTCGTCCACGGCCGCGACGGGCTCGACGAGATCACGACGACGACGACGACCCGGGTCGCCGAAGTGCGGGAGCGGCAGGTCCGGCTGTTCGAACTCGACGCCGCCGACCTCGGCGCGCCGCGGGTGCGGCTCGACGAGCTGGCCGGGGGGACGCCGGAGGAGAACGCAACGCGGCTGGAGCGGCTGGTGGACGGCGAGGGCGGGGCGCTCGCCGAGCTGGTCGCCGTCAACGCCGGAGCCGCGCTCTACGTCGCGGGGCGCGCGGCGACGCTGCGCGACGGCGCGGCGGCCGCGCGCGAACTGCTCGCCACGGGAGCCGCCCGCACCAAGCTCGAGCAGCTGCGGAGCTTCCGGTGATGGCTCAGGGGAAAGACAAAGACGTTTTGTTTGGAGACAAGAGCAAAAGCAGAAGCAAGAGCTTTCTGTTGAAGGGAAAAGACAAAGACCACGACGAAGACAAAAGCAAAAGCTTGCTGTTGAAGGGCAAGAGCAAGAGCAAAGGCAGGGACGGGGACGAGCTGCCGGATGTGCTGCGGAGCATCGTGGCCCGGCGCCGCGAGCGCTACGGCCTCGCCCCGGGCGCCCCGCAGGCCGCCCCCTTAGATGAAAGCCTTTCGTCTTTGCCTTTGTCCTTGCCTTTGCCCGCGGCTGCAGCAGCGTCGGCGAACCCATTTATCGCCGCGCTGTTGGCGCGGCGGGGGGCGGGGGAGCGCGCGGTCATCGCGGAGGTGAAGATGGGCTCGCCGCGGCTCGGGTCGCTCGCGGGGCGGTTCGTGCCGGAGCGCCTTGCGGAGGCGTATGCCGGTGCCGGGGCAGCCTGTCTGTCGGTCGTCGTCGAGCCCGACTTCTTCTTCGGCTCGTGGAAGCTGCTGGCACGCTGCCGGCGTGCCTCGGGTCTGCCGGCGATCGCCAAGGATTTCGTGGTCAGCGAGCGGCAGCTGGACGAGGCGGCCGAGGCCGGCGCGGCGGCGATTCTGCTGGTGGCCGCCCTTTACGACCGGGACAGTCTGCGCGGCTGGGCGGCCGCGGCGCGCGTGCGCGGGCTGGTGCCGCTGGTCGAGACGCACGATGCCGGCGAGCTGACGCTGCTGCGGCCGGAGGACGGGGAGTCGGCCTGGGAGCTGGTCGGCGTCAACAACCGCGACCTGCGCACTTTCGAGGTCGACCTCGAGCGGTCGATATCGCTGGCGCCGCTGCTGCCGCGCGGGGCGTTGCGCGTTGCCGAGAGCGGCATCGCGACGCGAGCCGATCTCGAGCGGCTCGCGGCCGCCGGCTTCGATGCGTTCCTGATCGGCGAGAGCCTGCTGCTCGCCGACGATCCGGCCGCACAGCTGCGCCACCTGCTCGGAGACTCGGGGGACGGAGAGTGACCATGCCGGACTCGCCGTGGGTGAAGGTCTGCGGTGTGACGCGACCGGAGGACGGCGCCCTCGCGGCCACGCTCGGTGCCGGCTTCGTCGGCATCAACTTCTGGCCGCGCTCGCCGCGGCACCTTGCTGACCTCGAGCGTGCCCGCGCCGTGGCCGAGGCCGCGCGCCTCGCCGATCCCGCCGTGCGTGTGGTCGGCGTCTTTGTCGACCAGCCGCCGGCCTGGATCGAGGAGGTCGCCGGAGAGGTCGGCCTCGATCTGATCCAGCTCCACGGCGACGAGCCGCAGAGCGTCAGCGCCCGCTTCGGAGAGCGGACCGTGCGCGCGCTATCCGTGACGTCCGGGGGAGCGTCCGCTCCCACGACCGCGACAGCCCGGAGCAGCCACAAACGCTCGAACAGCGCCTTTGTCTCTCGACAGAAAGCCTTTGTCTTTGCCTTTCTTTTCGAATCGCCCACCGCAGGCGCCCGGCGCGGCGGCACCGGCCAGGCCTGGGACTGGACCGGGGCTCGCTCGCTGGTCAAGACGGCGAGCCCGGTCCCGGTCTTCGTGGCCGGCGGCGTGCGGCCGGACAACGCGGCGACGGCGCTGCGCGGGAGCGGCGCGCGCGGCATCGACGTGGCCTCCGGGGTGGAGTCGGCACCGGGGATCAAGGATGGCGAACTGCTGCGGCGGCTGTTCGCAGCGCTGCAGGAGGAGGTCGAACGATGAGCAGTGTGCGACGCGCGCGCGGTGGACGCCCCGCCGCCTGGCCCGATGCGGCCGGCCACTTCGGCGAGTTCGGCGGGCGCTTCGTGCCCGAGACGTTGATGGCGCCGGTCGAGGAGCTCGCTCGCGGCTGGGACCGGGCGCGGCGCAGCCGTTCGTTCCGGCGCCAGCTCGACGAGCTGCTGCGGCGCTACGCCGGCCGCCCGACGCCGCTCTGGCCGGCCGATCGCCTGTCGGCCGGGCTGGGTGGTGCGCGCATCGTGCTCAAGCGCGAGGACCTGCTGCACACCGGAGCGCACAAGCTCAACAACGCGCTCGGCCAGGCGCTGCTCGCGCAGACGATGGGCAAGCGCCGGCTGGTCGCCGAGACCGGCGCCGGGCAGCACGGTGTCGCGACTGCAACGGCCGCGGCGCTGCTCGGCCTCGACTGCGTCGTCTACATGGGCTCGGAGGACATGCGTCGCCAGCGCCCGAACGTCGAGCGGATGCACCTGCTCGGCGCCGAGGTGGTGCCGGTCGACAGCGGCAGTCGCACGCTCAAGGACGCGATCAACGAGGCGATGCGCGACTGGGTCACCCACGTGCGCACCACCCACTACCTGCTCGGCTCGGTGCTCGGCCCGGATCCGTTCCCACGTATGGTGCGCGACCTGCAGCGCGTGATCGGTGACGAGGCACGGCGACAGATCCGCGAGGTGACCGGTCACAAGCTGCCGGATCTGGCGATCGCCTGCGTCGGTGGCGGATCGAACGCGATCGGCCTGTTCACGGCCTTCCTCGACGAGCCGAAGGTCGAACTGGTCGGCGTCGAGGCGGGCGGCACCGGAACGGCGGCGGGGCAGCACGCGGCGCGCTTCGCCCGCCACGGCGCCGCGCCCGGCGTGCTGCACGGCACGCGCACCGTCGTGCTGCAGGACCGGCATGGCCAGGTCGCAGCCACGCATTCCGTGTCCGCCGGTCTCGACTACCCGGCGGTCGGCCCCGAGCATGCGGCGCTCGCCGCGCTCGGGAGGGTCGAGTACGCGAGCGCCACCGATCGGGAGGCGATCGCCGCCTTTCATCGGCTCGCCCGCACCGAAGGGATTCTGCCGGCGCTCGAGAGCGCGCACGCGCTGGCCGAGGCGATCCGGCGCGCGCCGCGCATGTCGTCGCGGCAGGTCATCCTGGTCAACCTGTCGGGTCGCGGCGACAAGGACCTCGACTCGGTGCTGGCCTGGGACGCAGCGCACTCCGCAGCGGGGCGCGAGGTGGTGCGATGAAGCGGCAGCGGCGAGAGCGCGGTGCGATCGCGCGGGCATTCGAGTCGGCGCAGCGGCTGCGGCGCGCGGCGTTCGTACCCTTCCTGATGGCGGGCGACCCCGATCTCGAGACGACGGCCCGCCTGGTCGTCGCACTCGACGAGGCGGGCGCGGACGTCGTCGAGCTGGGTGTGCCGTTTTCCGATCCGGTGGCCGACGGCCCGGTCAATCAGGCGGCGGCCGGCCGCGCGCTGGCTGCCGGCACCACGCTGGCGGGCGTGCTCGCGACGGTCGCCGGCCTGCGGGCGCGCACCGACCTGCCCCTCGTGCTGTTCAGCTATTTCAATCCGATCCACCGCTACGGGCTGGCGCGCTTCGCCGAGCATGCCGCCGCGTCGGGCGTCGATGGCGTCCTGTGCGTCGACCTGCCGCCGGAAGAGGCGCGGGGCGACTACCTCGACGGCCTTGCCCGGCACGGGCTCGATCCGATCTTCCTGCTCGCGCCGACCAGCACGAAGGCGCGCGTCAAGGCCGTCGCCCGCGCCGGCTCGGGGTTCGTCTACTACGTCTCGCGCACGGGGGTCACCGGCGAGCGCGACGAACTGCCGGCGGGGCTGGCGCGCGAGGTCCGGGCGCTGCGCAAGGCGCTGCGCCTGCCGGTCGCCGTCGGCTTCGGCATTTCGACGCCGGAACAGGCGGGCGCTGTCGGGCGCATCGCCGACGGGGTCGTGGTCGGCAGCGCTCTCGTTCGCCGCGCGGCGGAGGCGGCCGATCCGGTCGCCGCCGTGCGCGAGATCGCGCGCGAGCTGCGCGCCGCGCTCGAGG
>CAZUAT010000005.1:0-66317 GCA_964618415.1 uncultured Thermoanaerobaculia bacterium | reverse complement strand
AACAGGAAGCCGCCGACTTTGGCCATCAGGACGGTGAAGCCGAGCAGCGCCTGGACGAGTCCGGAGTAGCCGCTGAAGTCGACGAACGGCAGCGTCCAGCCGCCCAGGAACAGGGTCGCGCCGAGGGCCGAAAGGGTGGCCATCGACATGTACTCACCCATGAAGAACATCGCCCACCGCAGGCCGCCGTACTCGGTCAGATAGCCGGCGACGAGTTCGCTCTCCGCCTCGGGCAGGTCGAACGGCAGGCGGTTGGTCTCAGCGAAAGAGGCGATGACGAAGACCAGAAACGCCACCGGCTGACTGAGCACGAGCCAGTGATTCTGCTGCTGGTGGAGCACGATCTCGGTCAGGTTGAGTGAACCGACGGGAATCAGCGCGCACAGGACCGCCGTGGCGAGCGCCAGCTCGTAGCTCACCATCTGGGCGGAGGCGCGGATGGCGCCGAGGAGCGAGAACTTGTTGTTCGAGCTGTAGCCGGCGAGCACCAGAGCGTAGACGCCGAGGCTGGCGAGCGCCAGGAACAGCAGCACGCCGATGTCCGAATCGATCACCACGAGGCTGGCGCGGTGCCCGCCGATCTCCACCTCGGGGCCGAACGGCAGCACCAGGTAGGTGGTGAGGGCGGGGATGAGCGACAGCACCGGCGCCATCAGGAAGAGCGCGCGATCGGCGTTGGCCGGCGTGAACTCCTCCTTGAAGATGAACTTGACCGCGTCTGCGATGCCCTGCAGCAGGCCGAGCGGGCCGACCCGGTTAGGCCCCTGGCGGTCCTGCATGAACGCCGGCACGCGGCGCTCGATCCAGAGCATGATCGGCGCGACCTGGATCAAGGAGAAGGTCCAGAGCGCCATCAGCAGGATGAGCGTGAGGGTGGCCGGACTCATGCCGACGCCTCACGCGCCCCGGTGTCGAGCGGGATGCCGGTGGCGGGGATGCCGGACCAGCGCAGACCCGCGAGGGCCGGGATCTCTTCGCACATCAGATCGAAGGCGATGGCCGGGGTAACAGGCGCCCACTTGGGATCGAAGCGCGACAGCAGGTCGGCGAGGATCTCGACTCCCGAGCGCGCCTGGGACGGCGGCGGGAAGGCGCGCTCGAACCGCTGCAGTCGACCGGCCACGTTGACGAACGTGCCCGAGGTTTCGGCGGCGTGGACCGACGGCAGCACCAGGTCGGCCGCCTGGGCGAGCGGCGTGTCCGCCCAGCCCATCACGACCAGGAAGCGCGCCTGGCGCAGGCGCGCCACGACGGCCGGGTCATGGGCGGCCTGCCCGAAATCGGAATCGGTGACGAAGAGGGTCGAGCAGTTCGCCGCGCCTTCGCCGTGGAGCAGCTGCTGGGCGTCGATTGCCCCGGCCGGCGCGACCAGCCCGGCCAGCTCGGCGCCGCGGCGGTTCGGGGCCGCATCGCTGCCGCTGATGCCGCCGTGAGTGTTGGGGATATGGCGGACCGGTCCCTTGTCGACCCAGACCGAGCGATGCGGAGTGTCCAGTACGTTGGCGAGGCGCGCCAGCAGCCACGCCACCTCGGTGGTGTGGAAGCCCGAGCCGAGGATGGCGACACCGCCGTCCGCCCGCTTGGCCCGCAGCGCGGCGAAGAGCGTGTCGAGCGCCTCGCGCCAGGCAATGGCCCGCAGGGGGCCGTCGCCCTGCCGCGCCATCGGCGCGCTCAGCCGTGGCAGCTCGCGGTAACGCTCGTGCGTCGAGCGGCCGTAGTCGCACATCCAATAGTCGTTGACGTCGACGTTGAAGCGCGGCTTGAAGCGGCGGATCTGTCCTCGGCGGTGCTCGAGCGTGATGTTGCAGCCGACGTCGCAGCCGGTGCAGATCGACGGCTTCTTGTCGAGGTACCAGACTCGCTCCGCGAAACGGAATCGGGTAGAGGTCAGCGCGCCGACCGGGCAGATGTCTACCACGCAGGTCGACAGCGGATTGTCGAGCGGCCGGCCCGGGAACGTCCCGATCTCGGTGTGCGAGCCCCGCTCGAAGAAGGCGAGTTCTCCGGTCTTGGAGATCTCCTGCGTGAAGCGAATGCACCGCGTGCACTGGATGCAGCGGTTCATGTTCAGGATCACGGTCGGCCCGAGCGGAATGCGCTCCTTCTCCGGATAGGTGCGCTTTTCCTCGAAGCGGAACCGTGAGTAGGGCTGACCGTGCTTGAACGAATAGTCCTGCAGCCCGCACTCGCCTGCCTGATCGCAAATCGGGCAGTCGAGCGGGTGGTTGATGAGCAGGAACTCCATGATCGCGCGCTGGGCTTCTGCGGCGGCCTCGGAGTTGGTGCGCACTACCATGCCGTCCTTGACCACCTGCGTCGAGCAGGCGGCTTGGAGCTTGGGCATGCCCTGCACTTCGACCATGCACATCCGGCACTGGCCGACGACCGACAGACGCGGGTGGTAGCAGTAGTGCGGGATCTGCACGCCGACGAGCTGGGCGGCGTCGACCAGATTGGTGCCGGCCGGCACCTCGACGGTGCGATCGTCGATCGTGACGGTAGGCATCAGGCAGCGGCTCCGAAATCGAAGAACGGCTTGCGGGGCAGCGGGTAGCGGCGATTGCGGATGTTGTCGCGGATTTCGTCGCCGAAGCGGGCGATCATCGATCGCACGGGACCCTGTGACGCATCGCCGAGCGCGCACAGGGAGATGCCGCCCACGTTCGGGACGACGCTGGCGAGCAGGTCGAGGTCGCCCTCGCTACCCTCGCCCCGTTCGATCCGCTCCAGCAGGATCCGCATCCAGTTGGTTCCTTCGCGGCATGGCGTGCACTGTCCACACGATTCGTGGGCGAAGAAGCGGGCCAGCCGGAGAGTCGCGCGGACGATGCACGTCGTCTCGTCCATCACGATCACCGCCGCCGAGCCGAGCATGCTGCCGGCCTTGGCGAGCGTGTCGAAATCCATGCGGATCTCCGCGTCGGCTGCCGTCATCATCGGCGCCGAGGCGCCGCCCGGGATGAACGCCTTGAGCGCCCGGCCGCGGTACATGCCGCCGCACGCGTCGAGGAGCTGCTGGAAGGTCACGCCGAGCGGCAGCTCGTAAGTGCCGGGCCTTTCCACGTGGCCGGAGATGGCGTACAGCTTCGGGCCGGTGTTGCGCTCATCGGTGCCGATCGACCGGAACCAGTCAGCGCCGCGCTTGAGAATGTGCACCGCGCAGCACAGCGTTTCGACGTTGTTGATCACGGTCGGACAGCCAAATGCGCCGACGACGGCGGGGAAGGGCGGCTTGACGCGCGGCTGGCCTCGCTTGCCCTCGAGCGACTCGAGCAGCCCGGTCTCCTCGCCACAGATGTAGGCGCCGGCCCCCCGGTGGACGTGGACGTCGTGCCGGAAGCCGGAGCCGAGCACGCTGGCGCCCAGAATCCCGCTGTCGTAGGCGTCGCGAATCGCCTCCTCGAGCACGCGCGCGGCGTGGGTGTACTCACCGCGGATGTAGATGTAGGTCGTGTTGGCGCCGACCGCCCAGCCGGCAATGATGCAGCCCTCGATCAGCTGATGCGGGTCGTGCTCCATGAGCAGGCGGTCTTTGAACGTTCCGGGCTCCGACTCGTCAGCGTTGCAGACGATGTACTTCGGACCCGGATGATTGCGCGGCACGAAGCTCCACTTCATGCCGCACGGGAAGCCGGCGCCGCCGCGACCGCGCAGGCCCGACTTCTTGACCTCTTCGACGACCTCCTCCGGCTGCATGCGCAGCGCGCGGACGATCGCCTCGTAGCCGCCGGACTCGCGGTAGCCGCGCACCGTGCGCGCCTCGGGGCGTCCGACGTTGACGGTCAATACGCGTTCGGTGGCCATGTCAGTCGAGCTTCCGGACGACCTGCAGCAGCCGGTCGGGGGTGAGGTTCTCGTGGTAGTCGTCGTCGATCATGGCCATCGGCGCCGTGTCGCACGAGCCGAGGCACTCGAACTCGACCCACGAGCAACGCCCGTCGGCGGTCACCTCGTCGGCGTCGACGCCGAGCTCCTGGCGCAGCAGCGCCGCCAGCTCCTCGGCGCCGCGCAGCTGGCAGGACAGGTTGGTGCACAGCCGGATCCGGTGTCGCCCGACCGGGTGCTCATGGAACATGTCGTAGAAGGAGACGACGCCGGCCACCTTCGACGCTGGCAGGTGGAGCAGGTCGGCAACCGCCGCCACCGCCTCGTGGGGGAGCCAGCCGCCCGCCGCCTGCTGGGCCAGGTGGAGCGCCGGCAGGACCAGCGCCTCCTCGGTCGGATAGCGGGAGCGCAGCGAGTCGATTCTGGCGACGACGTCGGCGGGGAGCTGAAACGGGGTGTCCGGCGGCGCGCTCATGGCCGGCGGACCTCCGTCGGTCCGGGCACGCGGGTCGACAGTTCCAGTCCGCCCTTCTTCCAGACATAGGCGTACCCCGCCACGATCAGGCCGACGAACACCATGGCTGCCGCCAGCAGCGGCATGCCGCCGTCGCGCAGCACGGTGGCGAGCGGGTAGAGGAAGGCAGCTTCGACGTCGAACACTACGAAGTCGATCGCGACCAGGAAGAAGGCGATCGACAGCCGCTTGCGCGACCGGTCGAGCAGCGGCATGCCCGACTCGTACGTGGAGTACTTGATCCGGCCGCCGGTCTTCAGGCCGGCCGCCCAGGAGAGCGCGATCAGGACCGTCCCGAGCAGGACCGCAACGGCGAGCGCGTAGAGGACCGGAACGTAGGTCTGAGGCACCTGTGAAGACTGTCACGAGCGCTCGGGACAAGACAAGAGGTCGTGGCCGTCGCGGGGCTTGTGCTATAACGCCGGGCTCGCCGTGACCTCGCCCGATCTCTGCGCCGTCGTGCCGGCCTACCAGTGCGAGCGCACCGTCGGCGAAGTCGTCCGTGGCATCCGCCGGCACGTCGCGCGGGTGGTGGTGGTCGACGACGGCTCGACCGACCGCACGGGCAGCGCGGCGTCGGACGCCGGAGCCGAGGTGATCCGACTCGATCGCAACCGGGGCAAGGGGTTCGCGCTCCGCCAGGGAATCGCGCGCGGGCTGGCAGGAGGCGCGGAGGCGCTGCTGCTGCTCGACGCCGACGGGCAGCACGACCCCGAGGACCTGCCGGCCTTCCTGGAGGCCTGGCGCACCCGCCGCCCCGACCTGGTAATCGGCGTGCGGCTCGAAGACGCGGCGGCAATCCCCGGTGCGCGCTACTGGACCAACTACATCGGCTCGCGCATCCTGTCGCGGATGACGGGGCGCGAACTGCTCGACTCGCAGTCCGGCTACCGCCTCCTGTCGGCGCCCCTGCTGCGCCGAATGCGTCTCGCGTCGGACGGCTACGCGATCGAGTCGGAGATGCTGATCCGGGCGACCCGGCTCGGGGCGAGCCTCGAGCACGTACGGGTGCGCACGATCTACAATGACGGCGGAAGTCACTTCCGACCGTTCCGGGACACCTTCCGGATCTCCTGTGCGGCGATCTACTTCAAAGTCTTCGACGACCGTGACGAGCCGGCCTGAGCTGGACTGCGCGCCCGGCCGGACCGGCATCGCGCTGACCGTCGACGTCGAGGAGTGGTACCACTCGTGCTGGGTGCGGGAGTACGTGCGACCGGCGCTCCGGCCGCCTCTGGTCGAGGAACTCGACCGGCTGCTGCCCGAGCAGCTCGAGCTGTTCGACCGGCTCGGCCTCCGCGCCACCTTCTTCGTGCTCGGGGAGGTGGCCGAGCGGCTGCCGGAGCGGATCCGCGAGATCGCCGCCGCCGGTCACGAGGTGGCCTGTCACGGCTTCCTGCATCTGCGCGCCGATGACCGGTCGGTGGAGGGGTTCCGCGCCGACCTGAGGCGGGCGCGGGCGACGCTGGAGCAGATCGTCGGCACGGCGGTGACGGGCTTTCGGGCGCCGGAGTGGTCGCTGCGCCACGCCGCCAACCCGCGCCTGCGCGTGGTTGCCGAGCTCGGCTTCCAGTACGACAGCTCGCTCGCCCCGTCGCCCGGCGCCGGTCGGGCGCGCAATCCGCGTCAGCCGACCTGGGTGAGCTGGTCCGACGGACTGCAGCTGCTCGAACTGCCGCCGCTGGTCTGGGGCGGCCCGCTCGGGCTGCCGGCCGGCGGCTGGTGCGGCCGCCTCGCCCCGCCGTCCTGGCTGGCGGGGGCGCTGGCCGGCGATCGTCCGGCGGTCCTGGTGGTGCACCCTTGGGAGCTGGTCGACCGCCCGCTGCCCGGTCTCTATACCGGCCTGGCGCGCTTCTTTCACGAGGCCGGACGGCGGGGTTACCGGGAGCGGTTCATCCGCCTGCTTGGAGGGCGGCCGACGGCCCCGCTGGCCAGCTGGTACGAAGAGTCGATCCAGGCGACGAGCGAATTGCCCACGGCGCCGCTCGAGGCGCCGGACTACGGGATGCACCCGCTCCCGCTCGGAGGCCGTCCATGACGGCGCAACCTCCGGCCGGCCGGGTGGCCCTGGTGACCGGCGCCAGCAGCGGGATCGGCGCAGCCACCGCCCGGCGCCTGGCGAGGGCCGGGTACCGGGTGGCGGTGACCTACCTGCAACAGGCCGAGGCCGCGGCGAGCCTGGCGGAGGAGATCGGCGGGCGGGCCTACTGCGTCGATCTGACCGATCGCCGGGCCACTGACGACACGCTCGATCTGGTGGTGGCCGAACTCGGACCGGTCCAGGTGCTGGTCCTCAACGCCGGATCGATCCGGGACGGTCTGCTGCCGTTCCTGCGCGACGAGGACTGGGATGCGATCGTCGACGTCAACCTGAGCGCCGCCTTCCGTGTCGCGCGCCGGCTGGTCAAGGGGATGTACGCGGCGCGCTGGGGCAGGATCGTCGCGGTGGCGAGTGCCAGCGGTCTGGTCGGCCAGGTGGGACAGACGCACTACAGCGCCGCCAAGGGCGGTCTGATCGCATTCTGCCGGGCGCTCGCCCGCGAGGCCGCCAGCTTTGGCGTCACGGTGAACGCGGTGGCACCCGGGTTCGTCGACACCGACCTGCTGTCCGGTCTGCCGGCGGAGAAACTGGCGAGCTATCTCGAGGGCGTGCCGCTGCGACGGGTGGGCCGGCCGGAGGAAGTGGCGGCCGTGATCGCGTTTCTGGCCTCCGAGGAGGCCTCGTACGTAACCGGACAGACCGTCGCCGTGGACGGCGGGCTGGTGATGCGCTGACCGCGCGCCACCGACGCCGGTGATACGATGCGCCGGTCATGACCGGCGCCTCACAGGACGACATCAAGCTGCGCATCAAACGGATTCTCGTCGACCGTCTCAAGCTCGATCGTCAGCCCGAGTCGATCGGCGACAGCGAATCGCTGTTCGGCCCGGACGGGCTCGGCCTCGATTCGATCGATGCTCTCGAGCTGGTGCTCGGCGTCGAGCAGGAGTTCAATGTGCGGATCGAGAACGAGGCCGTCGGTTCCGAGGCGCTCGCCTCGGTCGAGCGGCTCGCCGAATTCGTACGCGTGCGCAAGCCCGGCCTCGTCGACACCCCCGCTTGATCCTTCCGCACGAGTTTCCCTTTCGGCTCGTCGATCAGGTTCACGACGGCCGGGCCGTCGTGCTTTTCACGGTCGGCGCCTGGTGGGCCCGCGGTGCGGCGGCCGCCGGACCGCTCGGGCTGCTGGTGGAAGCTGTCGCGCAGAGCGCCGCCCTGGTGCTACACCCCGGGGCCGCCGAGCCGAGCCGGCTCGCCCTCGCGGCGATCGACAGGGCACGGCTCGACGTCGCCCCACAGCCCGGGCAGAGCGGAGAGATCGAAGTTGCGATCGAGGCGCGGTACGGCGGCCTGATCCGCGTGCGCGGCTTCGTCCGGGTGGACGGTCGCGCCGTCGGCGAGGCCACGGTCGTCCTTGCCACCGGCTGAGTCTCGCCGGCCGCGTCGCGACGACGGAGAAGCGGGAAATCCGGGGGCACTGAAGGTTGGTGCGAAAGGGGGGACTCGAACCCCCACGGCCTTGCGACCACAAGCTCCTGAGGCTTGCGCGTCTACCAATTCCGCCACTTTCGCGCGGCCCGGAATCGTATGCCGCGCCGACGGCCCTGTCAACCGCGTCGCCGCACTGTCTGCCGCGGCGTTCGCGCCGGTGCGCCTCGGCTAGACTCGCCCTGCCATGCGCCATCGACGTACCGCCGACCTTCAACTGCGTTCCCTGATCCTGCTTCCGCTCCTCGGACTGCTCATCGCTGCCGGATGTGGCCGCAGCGGGGGCCGGGAGGCCGACCGCCAGGAGATCGAATCGCTGCTCGCCGCCTACGCGCACGCCCTCACGCGGGCCTACGAGACCGGCGATCCGGCGGTGATGGCCGAGGTGGCCACCCAGCGAGAGCAGGTCCGCGTGCAGGCGCGCATCGAGGAACTGGCAGTGGAAGGGCGGGCGCTGCGGCCCCGGCTGCTCTCGCAGACGCTGCAGGAGATCGACTTCGGCAACGCCAGCGCCACCGCGGTCGCCGTGGAGGCCTGGCACCTTCGGGTGGTCGCAGCGGGCAGCGAGCTGACCGTTTCCGAGGTAGCGCGCCAGGAGAACACGATCGTCTACAGCGTCAGCCGGGACGAGGGGCGCTGGCGGGTGCTGGCGCGCATCCTGCGCTCGAGTTCGGACGCGGAAGCCCCGTGACCCGGCTCACCGCGTCGGTGGCGATCGTCGGCCGACCGAACGTAGGGAAGTCGACGCTCTTCAACCGCCTCGTCGGACGACGGCAGGCGATCGTTCACGACCAGCCCGGCGTGACGCGTGATCGCCTCGTCGCGCTGGCCGATCTCGACGATGGACGCCCGGTGCAGTGGATCGACACCGGCGGTCTCGTGCCCGGCGACGATCCGCTCGGGATCAACGATCAGGTGCGCGCCGCGATCGCCGAATCCGATCTGCTCCTTCTACTGGTGGACGGCAAGGATGGCGTGACTGCGGCCGACGAGCGTGTGATCGATGAGCTGCGCGTTCATCGGCGCCCGATCGTGCTGGTGGTCAACAAGTCGGACGTGCGCCGCGCGGCCGACGGAGTGGGGGAGTTCTGGTCGCTCGGACTGGGTGAACCGATCGCGGTGTCGGCCGAGCACGGCTTGGGGATCGGTGCCCTCAAGGAGCGCATCGCGGCCGAGCTGCCGGACGTTGACGGTGACGAGCATCTACCTGGCGCGGAAGGGGCGGTGCCAGTTGCCATCGTCGGCCGTCCCAACGTCGGGAAGTCCTCGCTGCTCAACCGGCTCGTCGGCGCCGAGCGGACTCTGGTTTCGCCCGTCGCCGGCACGACTCGCGATCCGATCGACACTCTGCTCGCGCGGGACGAGCGCCGCTATCTCCTGATCGACACCGCTGGCATGCGGCGCCGCGCCAAGGTGTCGGATGCGCCGGAGGAACTGGCCGTGATGCTGGCGCGCCGCCAGATCGAACGGTCGGACGTCGCGGTTCTGGTGATCGAGGCGCCGATGGGCGTGACGACGGGCGACCTGGCCGTCGCCGGCGCGATCTGGCAGGCCGGTCGGGCGGCGGTCGTGGCGGTCAACAAGTGGGATCTGCTCGACGACGCTGGACGCGAACGCCTCGAGCGGTCCTGGCCGCGGCTCGCCGATGCGTTGGCCGACCCGCCGACGGTCAACATCTCCGCGCTCACGGGGCGCGCGGTGGAGAACCTGTTCGATCGCATCGACCGGGCCAGCGCCGCATTTCGCCTGCAGGTCTCCACCGGGGAGCTCAACCGCCTGTTCGAGCAATGGCTGCGGCAGCACGAGCCGCCGCGCCTCGACCATCGTCCGTGGAAGCTCTACTACGCCACGCAGGTGGCGTCCGGGCCACCCACCTTCATGCTGTTCGCCAACCGGCCGCTTCCCCTCTCGCACACCTACCGGCGCTATCTCGAGAACCGGTTGCGCGAAACGTTCGACCTCGCCGGCGTGCCGGTGCGGCTCGTCGTCCGACAGCGCTCGACTTGAGGCGCAGGCGGAACTAGGATCGGCGCGGCGTGACGACCAAGCGAACGTTCAAGGCGGCGGAGATCTGCAGGCAGCTCGATCTGCCGCCGTACGTGCTGCGCTACTGGGAGACCGAGTTCCCGATGCTGCGCGGCAAAGGGACGGGGGCCGCCCGCACCTACACGAGTGAGGATGCCGCGACGCTCCGGCGCATCCAGCAGCTCCTCTACGAAGAGGGCTACACGATCGCTGGCGCCAAAAAGAAGCTCGAGTCCGAGCCCGACGGCGAGCCGGTTGCCGCTTCCCTGTTCGATGACGCTCCGGCGGCGGGCGGGGATGCACCCGCAGCGACCGGACGGCGCAAGTCGACCGGCGGGCGCGCGAGTCGCAACGCCGCGCCGCTTGACTCGCCGCCGGACGAGCGGATAGAAAGCCTGCGCAACGGAATCGCCGCGGCGCTGGCCGATGCGCGGTCGATCCTCGCAGCTCTCGGCAAACCCCGCCGCTAGACGATGCCGGCCCAACCGGCAGCGATCGGCCGAGGGGGCGGGAGAACCAGCCGTTGAGACTCACCGGTCGGGACGTGGCGCAGCCTGGTAGCGTACCTGAATGGGGTTCAGGGGGTCGCGAGTTCAAATCTCGCCGTCCCGACCATTTTTCTCCCCTCTCCACCTGCACAGCGAGACGGCGCCACCGGCGCGCGGCGGTCCGATGAACACTCGGCAGCGCGGGGTCGCGCTGGTGAGCGGCGGCGGATCCGGGCTCGGACGCGCCTGTGCGCTCGCACTGGCGCGCCGCGGGCATCGGCTGGCCCTGGTAGGGCGGCGCCCTGAGCCGCTCGCGGCCGTGCTGGCGGAAGCCGGAGGCGAGGGCTGTATCGAACCCCTGGACGTCCGGGACGGCGCCGCGGTCGCCGATGCGGTGCGACGGGTCGAGACGTCACTGGGGCCGGTCGACCTGGTCCTGCCCGCGGCCGGGATCGCCTCGGTCGCCCCGTTTGCCGAGCAGCCCGCCGAGGAGTTCGAGGCGCAGGTGGCAGTCAACCTGCTCGGCTGCGCCAATCTGCTGCGTGCCGCCCTGCCGTCGATGCTGGCGCGCCGGCGCGGTGACCTGGTGGCGATCCTGTCGGTGGCCGCACGGCGGACCTTTCCCGGCTGGTCCGGCTATGCCGCCTCCAAGTGGGGGCTGCTCGGGCTGGTCGAATCGTTGCGCGAGGAGCTGGCCGGCTCCGGTCTGCGCGTGCTGGCGCTGACGCCCGGAGCGACTGACAGCCCGCTCTGGGACGGTCTGCCCGGCCACTGGGAGCGCGAGCGGATGATGCCGGCTGACGAGGTGGCGCGGGCGCTCATCTGGGCGCTCGAGGCCGAACGCGCGGTGGTCGAGGAGGTGCGACTCCGCCCTCCCGGCGGCGATCTCTGAGCTGATCTGCCAGGCGCGCCACAGGCGCCTTCGTTGACACTCCGCAGCCTCGCCGCTACACTGGGCAGTCGGCGGAAGTCCCTTGAAAATGAGCACTCTACGCCCAACGGCACTCCCTCTCGACGGCTCCGGCCGGCGCCTCGCGGTGGTCGCATCCCGCTTCAACGGCGAGATCGTCGACCGGCTGCTCGCGGGCGCCCTGGAGACGCTCGCGGCCCGGGGCGTGCCGCACGGCGCGATCGAGGTCGTCCGGGTGCCCGGCGCGTGGGAGATCCCGGTGGCGCTCGAGGCGCTTGCCCGCACGGGGCGATACGACGGACTGGTGGCGCTCGGCGCGGTCATCCGGGGCGGCACGCCGCACTTCGACTACGTGGCCGGGGAGTGCACCCGCGGCTGCGGCGAGGTGGCGCGCCGTCACCGGCTGCCGGTCGGGTTCGGGGTGCTGACCTGCGACGACACCGCCCAGGCCGAGGCTCGGGCGGGCGGCGAGGAGGGCAACAAAGGCGCCGAGGCCGCGCAGGCGGTGCTCGAAACGGTCGACGTGCTGGAGCGGATCGACCCCTGACCAGGACTGGATGGGCCGACGGCGCGGCACGCGGGCAGCGAGCCGGGGCTCTTTGACCGAACGGAGGCGCAGGACGTGGGGAAGCGGCGGTTGGCGCGCGAGATGGCGGTCCAGATGCTCTACCAGGCCGACCTGGCGGGCAGCAGCGCGGCCACCGTGCTGGGCGCCTTCGACGTCGCCGACTTCCTGGTCGAGCGGGCGGAGGCCGAGCAGCAGCAGGCGGGGGAAGGCGAGAGTCCGCCGGCAGCCGCGCGGCGCCGCGAGCCGCACGACCTCGACCTCGCCCGGCAGGCGTTCGAGCACGCGCGCACGCTGGTCATCGGGACGCAGGGGCGCCTCTCCGAGATCGACGCCATGATTCGCGCACAGGCGGACAACTGGCGCCTCGAGCGCATGCCGCCGGTCGATCGCAACATCCTGCGCCTGGCGGTGTTCGAACTGCTCGCCGAAGTCGACGTTCCGCACCTGGTGGTCGTCGACGAGGCGGTCGAGCTTGCCAAGCAGTTCGGCACCGATCAGTCCGGCAAGTTCGTCAACGGCCTGCTCGACGGAATGCTCAAGCGAGGCCTTTTCCCGGCGGGGACCTGATGCGGGGGAGAGCGGCGGTCGCGATGGTGGTCGCCGGCGCGCTCGCGGGCGGGTCGGCCAACGCCGTCGAAGTGCGTATGGTCGACGGCGGCGATCTGGCGACGCTCGTGCCGCCGCCCGGCGCTCAGGTCGCCGAGTACGCGAACCAGGGCTATGAGCTGCGGCGCAATCAGGACGGCACCTGGACGGTCCAGGTCGACCTGGCCCCGCTGGCCAGCCGGACACCGTTCCGCGCGCCCGACGCCGCGGCCGCGGCCTCGAACGGGTCGGTGGGTCGCCTGGCGGCCGCCCTCACGGCGGGCGCGACGACGCGCTACGAGGCGGTGACGCGCGTGCTGGCGTGGGTGGCCGACCAGATCTCCTACGATCTCGACCGCCGGCTGGACCAGTCGGCGGAAGCCGTTCTCGAGCGACGCAGCGCGTATTGCACCGGAATCTCGCGCCTGACCGTCGCCCTGCTGAGCAGCGTCGAGATCGAGGCGCGCGAGGTCCCCGGATATGTCGTCGGCGCCGCTCCCGCGGGTGCACAGGGGGGGTTCCACCGCTGGGTCGAGGTGCACTACCCGGATCGCGGGTGGGTTTTCAGCGACCCGGTAGCGACTCACCACTTCGTGCCCGCCACCTATCTGCGCCTCGCTGCCGACCTGCTCGAAAGCGAGCCGGGCGCGGGCGCACTGGTCGATCGCAACGACCGCAGCCGGGAGATCGATCTGCGCTCGTGGAACGGCGGCAACGGACCGGGCGTGCGGGCGCGCGGCAACGACGAGACGCGGCGCGCGGCGGCGCTGGTCGTGCAGCTGCGCCCCGAGGTCGCCGCCACCGCGACGCTGGAGGGAGGCGGCCGGCGGCGCGTCCTCACCCTCGCCGAGGGGCGGGGCAGCTTTGTCGGCCTCGAGCCGGGCAGCTACGAACTGAGTATCGAGCACGGCGGCCGGCGGGCGGCCTGGAAGCGCGTGACCTTCCGCAATCGCGTGCTCGCAGAACTGGAAGTGCCGGTCGGCGCATCGCCACCGGTCGAGGTGGAGAGCCGGCAATGACCCCGTACGACCATCGGGCGGTAGAAGCGAAGTGGCAGGACAGGTGGGAGAAGTCGCGCACCGCCGAGGTCGACCTGCGCCACGCCCGCAGCAAACGCTACATGCTGATGATGTTCCCGTACCCCTCGGGCGATCGCCTGCACGTCGGACACGGCCGCAACTACATCCTCGGCGATGCGCTCTATCGCTACCTGCGCATGCGCGGTCACAAGGCGCTCAACCCGATGGGCTGGGACGCTTTCGGCCTGCCGGCCGAGAACGCGGCGATCCAGCGCGGGGTCCATCCGCGCGACTGGACGCTCGAGAACATCCGGGTGATGAAGCAGCAGTTCCGACGCTGGGGCATCCTTTACGACTGGTCGAAGGAGATCACCTCCTGCCTGCCGGCCTACTACCGCTGGAACCAGTGGCTGTTCCTGCGCATGCTCGAGCGCGGCATCGCCTACAAGCGCCGGGCGCCGGTGAACTGGTGCCCGAGCTGCCGCACCGTGCTCGCCAACGAACAGGTGATCGATGGCGCCTGTGAACGCTGCTCGACGGCGGTGGAACAGCGCGACCTCGAGCAGTGGTTCCTGCGCATCACCGACTACGCCGAGCGACTGCTGGCCGGCCTCGATGGCCTGGAAGGCTGGCCGGAGAAGGTCAAGACCATGCAGCGCAACTGGATCGGTCGCTCCGAGGGGGCGGAGATCCCGTTCGCAGTCGAGGGGGGCGAGGTACTACCGGTCTTCACCACCCGCCCGGACACGCTCCACGGGGTCACCTTTCTGGCGGTCGCCCCTGAACACCCCGCCGTCGCCGGGTGGATCGCCGACCTGCCCGAGCGCGCCGAGTTCGAGGCCTGGATCGCCCAGGTGCGCAGCACCCCGCGGCGCGAGCGCGAAGAGGTCGATGGCGCTGCGCAGGGCCGCCCGACCGGACGCCACGCCGTGCACCCGATCACGGGCGACAAGATTCCGATCTGGCTGGCCGACTACGTCCTGCCGGACTACGGCACCGGCGCCGTCATGGGAGTGCCGGCCCACGACCAGCGCGATCTCGGCTTTGCGCGCGCCCACGGCCTGGCGGTGCGCCTGGTCTACCACCCGGAGGAGGGTTTGGTCGACCCGGACACCCTGCAGGAGGCGATTCCGCACGCCGGTGTCATCCGTGGCACCGGATCGCCGTTCGACGGCCGCGGGCCGGGAGAGAAGACGATCGCGGCGTTCATCGACTGGCTCGAGGAGCGCGGCGCCGGCCGGCGCAAGGTGACCTACCGGCTGCGCGACTGGCTGATCTCACGCCAGCGCTACTGGGGGACGCCGATTCCCGTCGTCTATTGTGACTCCTGCGGCATCGTTGCGGTGCCGGACGAACAGCTGCCGGTCGAACTGCCGTACGACGTCGAATTCTCCGGGCGCGAGGGCAACCCTCTGACTCGCCACCCGGAGTTCTCGCGCACGACCTGTCCGCGCTGCGGCGCCGCGGCTCGCCGTGAGACCGATACGATGGACACCTTCGTCGACAGCTCCTGGTACTACCTGCGCTACCTGTCGCCGCGCGACGCCGAGCGCATGTTCGACCGGGCGCTGGCGGACCGGTGGGGTCCCGTCGACCAGTACATCGGCGGCATCGAGCACGCCATCCTGCACTTGCTCTACGCCCGCTTCGTCTGCCGCGTCCTGCACGATCTCGACCTGGTCGGGTTCGAGGAGCCGTTCTCGAACCTGTTCAACCAGGGGATGATCACTCGCTACGCGGAGCAGACTGGCCGGATCGAGAAGATGTCCAAGCGGCGCGGCAACACCGTTTCCCCGGACGAGATCATCGACCAGGCCGGCGCGGACACCGAACGGGTCTACACCCTCTTCCTCGGCCCGCCGGAGGACGAGGTGGAGTGGAACGACGAGGCGGTGGCCGGCGCGCACCGGTTCCTGATGCGGCTCTGGCGCGTTGCCGAGCGTGCCGAGGAGGTGCCGCCGAACGGCCCGGCCGACGCGGAGCTCGAACGCGCGCGGAATGTCGCGATTCAGCGCGTCACGCGGGACTACGACCGGTTCAAGTACAACACCGCGGTCGCCGGCCTGATGGAGCTGCTCAACGCGCTGGTCCGGGCGGTGGAGGAGAAGACGGCCTCGAAGCTCGTGGTCGCGCAGACCCTCGACACACTGCTGCAGCTGCTGCACCCGATCGCCCCGCACATCACCGAGGAGATCTGGGAGCGCCGCGGCCATGAAGGGAGCCTGCTCGACTCGGACTGGCCGGTCGCCGACGAGTCACGCATCCAGCGTGCCCGGATCGTGCTCGTCGTTCAGGTGGACGGCAAGGTGCGCGACCGCATCGAAGTCGACGCCGGCACCGACGAGGCCGGCGTGCGGGCGGCGGCGCTTGCCAGCGAGAAAGTGCGCGAGCACATGGGCGGCCGTCCGCTCGAGCGCTGTGTCGTCGTGCCCGGACGCCTCGTCAACATCGTGACTCGAAGGGAGACCGCCTGATGCGCCTGCGCCGAATCTTGCCCCTCCTGCTCCTGGTGGTCGTCGGTCTGCCCGGCTGCGGCTACCGGCTCGTGGGCACGGCCTCGAACATTCCGGACACCATCCGGGTGGTCCGCCTCGAGCCGCTCGAAAACCGGACCAGCCGCGTCCAGGTCGAGCAGATCCTGACCCGCGCCCTGGCCGACGAGCTGGTGACGCGGCGTCGCTTCGAAGTGCTCACCGGGGAGGAAGGGGCGGCCGACGCGGTGATCTCCGGCGGCGTCTCGAACTTCAACGTCCGCCCGGTGTCGTACGACGGGCAGGGGCGGGCGACCGAGTACGAGATCCTGATCACGGTCCAGGTGCAGTTCCGGCAGCTCGACCCGGAGCGCGTGCTGTGGGAGAACGACCGCTACCAGTTCCGCGACAGCTACCGTCTGGAGGCTTCGGAGCTCGGCTACTTCGACCGCGAGACCCCGGCCATCGAGGCGACTGCCACCAAGTTCGCCGAGACGATGGTCACCGACCTGCTCGAAGGGTTCTGAGCTCGCTGGGCGGCGGAGTCTGAACACGGCAAAACCCGGCACCGCCGGGCGCCGGGCTTGGGTCTCAGGCCAGGTCGCTGCGGGGGATTACTGCGCGGCCTTGCGAACGGCCGCGGTGAGACGGGACTTCGTCCGGGCCGCGGTATTGCGGTGGACGACGCCCTTCTGCGCCGTGCGATCGACGACCGAGATCGCCGCGGGCAGGAGCGCTTCGGCCGCCTGCAGGTCGCCGCGTCCCACCGCCTTGCGGACCTTCTTGACCGCGGTGCGCATGGTCGAGCGGGCAGCCCGGTTCTTCTCCCGCTGCAGGGCTGACTTGGCGGCGCGCTTCTTGGCCGACTTGGAATTCGCCATCTGAAAAACTCCTTGCGGTCCCCGCAGGGCCGCTCTGTTCGGGTTCGACCGTGGTCGCCGCCGCCCGCAGGGGAGCGGACGTTTGCGGCCAGGCGCAGGAAGCGGGAATTCTAGCGGCGCGCGGCCGGAGCCGCAACCCCGAGGCTCTGGAGGCGCTGGCGGGCGAGGTTGGCCTCGTCCGAGTTCGGGAAGGTGGAAATCACCTCCTGCAGCCGCGCCACTCCGTCCGCCCGGCGACCGAGCTCGATCAGCGCGTACCCCTTCTTGAGCAGGGCGCTCGCCGTCTTGTCGCTGCGCGGCCAGCGGGCGAAGACCTGGTCGTACTCGGCGATGGCCTCGGCGTACTTCTGCTGCCGGTAGTAGCACTCGCCAATCCAGTACGAGGCGTTATCGGCCAGGTCCGTGTCCGGAAACGCCTCGAGATACTGGCGGAAGCCGAGCAGGGCGAGGTCGTAGTTGCCGCGCAGATAGTCGCTGTAGGAGGTCTGGTAGAGCGCCGCCGGATCGGTCGCCGAGATCGGGGCAGTGGTGCCGTCCGGACCGGGCGGGGCGGCGCTGCGCACCGCCCGCAGATCCTGATTGGTCGAGGCGATCTGCTGCGACAGCTGGCCGAGGCGATAGTTCGTGTCCTCGAGCTGGCCCTGCAGCGTCGAGATCTGGCTCGACAGGGATCCGAGATCGGCGCGCATATCTGCCTCGGCCCGCAGCAGCTTGTCGGTCTGCTCGCGCAGGCTCTCGTTCAGATGCGCCACCTCCTCCTTGCTCGAGGTCTGCATCTGAATCTGCAGGACCTGCCGCTGGATCTCCGCCAGCTGGGCGCGCAGTTCGTCGATGTCGGACGACGAGACGCAGCCACCGGTCACGAGTGCCAGCGGCAGCAGAGCAGAAAGGAGGTGACGGTTCATCGGATCCTCGGGAAATGTTCGAGCCGACTCGATCAGCCGGCGTTCGTCCGTCCGGTGACCAGGAAGTGAGCGCGGCGGTTGCGCGACCAGCACGACTCGTCGCTCCCCGCGCACTGCGGGCGCTCCTCGCCGTACGAGAGGGTCCGGAGGCGCGATGCTGCCACGCCCAGTGAGGTGAGGTAGTCCTTGGCGGCCGCCGCGCGGCGCTCGCCGAGGGCGAGGTTGTACTCGTTGGTGCCGCGCTCGTCACAGTGACCCTCGAGCGTGACCTCGAATTCCGGGTGAGCGCGCAGCCACTCGGCGTTGCGGGCCAGCCGGGCGCGCGAGTCCTCGCGCAGGTCGGAACGATCGAAGTCGAAGTAGACGTCGCCCAGCAGGCCGTTGGCGGCCAGGTACTCGTTGACCGCGGCGATGTCACCGGCGAGCGGATCGGGAGTCGCATCCATCGGTTCAGCCTGAGCGCGCGGATCGACATCCGTCGCCGGGTCGGCCGGCGTGGTGACCGTGCTCGCATCGAGGTCGGCCGTCTTCGGCTTCTGCTTGCAGCCCGGCAGCACGACGATCAGCGCCAGGGCGCACAGGGCGACGATCCAGCGGCGGTTTCCGAGTGTCATGGGTGATCCCCCTTCGAAAGGCACACCGCTCGGTGCGCCGAGTTGTTCGTGCGGTGTCAAGTTAGCAAATTCCGTTCCGATCCTCAACGGCAGATGTCACGATTGGCGGTGTTTGTCGGCGCCGGCGCGACCGCGTCACGGCGCATAGCCGGACCAGTCCGGAGAGGAGTTGGCGCCGACGCTCGTGAGCTGTTCCACCTCCGCCCCGGCCCGCGCCTCGATGGTGAAGATCTGGGGCGTGCCGGTGCGGGTGGACTGGAAGGCGATCCGTCGCCCGTCCGGGGAGAACGAGGGCGCCTCGTTGGACCCGCCGCCGGAGGTGAGACGGACGCTCTGCAGGGTCACCAGGTCGAGTACTGCGATGTCGAACCTGTTGCGCTCGGCCCGCGTCGCGAACGCCAGGCGGGTCCCGTCCGGGCTCCACGACGCGCCGTCGTTGTAGTCGCCCTGGAAGGTCACGCGGCGGACGTTCGTCCCCTCGCGATCCATGACGTAGATCTGCGGCGAACCGGCGCGACTCGAGGTGAAGGCGATCTCCTGACCGGAGGGGCTCCAGGCCGGGTTGGTGTCGATGCCGCCGGAGTTGGTAAGGCGGCGCACTCCCGAACCGTCGCGCTGACAGACGAACACCTCGATGTTGGCGCCCACGGCGCGCGCGAATGCGACCATCCGTCCGTCGGGTGAGACCGCCGGGGAGGCGTTGAGAGTGCCGTCGGTGACCAGGGGCGTCTTGCGCCCGGTGGCGATGTTGGCGAGATAGAGAGCCGGACCCTGGCCGCCGAAGAACGAGACGTAGGCGAGCTGGTCGGCCGGTCCGCCCCACGCCGGGCTCATCGAGATCGACTTGTGGGCAGTGACCGGCCGCTGGTCGTGGCCGTCGTAATCCATCAGGTAGATCTCCTTGGATCCGTCGCGGTCGGAAACAAAGGCGATCGAGGTGAGCGCGATGCCGCGGCGCGAGGTCAGGAAGAGCACGATCTCGTCGGCCAGCGTGTGGGCGATCCGCCGCGCCAGGTCGAATGTCCCGCGGTAACGCTTGCCGACGATCGTCTGGCGGCTGGCCAGGTCGATCAGGCGCCCCTCGAGGACGAGGCGGTCCCCTTCGACGCGGACCTCGTGCTGCAGCAGCATGGCAGCGCCCAGCGACCGGTACTGATCGGCGTCCCGCTCCAGATCGCCGGTCACCGTGAGGACGCTCAGCTCGTCGGGTCCGAGGATCTGGAAGACGCCCGTCCGCTCGAGGTCGCGCCGCAGCGTCTGGTCGAGCTCCCGGGCCGCGTTCGCGGCCGTGCCGGTGAGCGCCGAGAGGCCGGGCAGAGCCGGAATGGCCAGCCCGATGACCGGCACCTCGCTGCCCTTGTCGAGCACGACCGTGATTCCCTGGCCGGCGGCCGGCGGCAGGTCCGCGGGAGCACCCGGCGGCTGCGGGGCAGGGGCCTGGGCAGTGGCGCTCTGGCCTCCGGCGCCTCCGGCCAGCAGCAGGAGCAGGGGGACGGCGGCAAGCACGCGGACCGGGACGGGTCGGTGGTTCAAGTCGAAACTCCTTCAGCGAACGATCAGCGAACGATCAGGTTGACTCCCAGCGTCGGCTCGCGAAAGGCGCGAGGCAACGGCGGCAGCGGGGAGGCCGATTGTACGGCGCGCAGCGCGGCGAGATCGAATCCGTTGATACCCGACGATTCGGCGATTCTCAGATCAGTAATCCTGCCGTCGCGCTCGATGTTGAAGTGGAGCCGGGCCTCGACGCCCGAGCCGACGGGCGGACGGACCCAGTTGTCCGAGATCTTGGCGAGCATCTGGTCGACGTAGTAGCCGTAGGTGAAGTCCGGATTGTCGAAACCCGCGACCGCGGCGCCGAGCGAGAGGCCGCTGGCATTGCCGTCCTGCCGCCCCTGCACCTCGGGCGGGGTATCCGGCTCGGCCGCCGGGGACGGAGCGCTCTGGGGCTCGGGCGTCGGAGCCGGAGGCTGCGGCGCCGGCTTCGCCTTCCGGTCCTCCAGGACCGGGGCCTGTTCGGAGACCTTCGGCGTCTCCGGGACCGGTTCGGGGCGGGTCGGCTTGGGCGGACGGGGTGCCGGCCTGGGATTCTCGACGCCCAGCCGCGCCGCCGGCACGATCTGGACCGCCACGTAGCGCGGCGGCTCGACCGGCTTGGCGAGCAGGCTCGGCAGCACGAGAGCGGCGGTGGCAACGAGCAGGTGCAGCGCCAGAGCCAGCCCGGTGGCCCGGCCCAGCGCGCGCCGCCCCGCCCCTTCGCGACGGCGGTCGAGCAGTGTCGAGACGGCGTCGCTCATCGCTCAGCGCCGCGCGCGCGGAACCGGGTCGGGGCGCTCGGTGACCATACCCACCTTCACGATGCCGCCGCGGTGAAGCGTGTCGAGGACTTCGATCACGCGCCCGTACGGCACGTCCCGGTCGCCCTTGAGAAAGACCGTCTCGTCGGTACGACCGCGAAGCACCGGTGTCAGGACCTCGATCAGCTTGGTGGGGTGGACCGGCTGGTCGCGCAGGTAGATGAGGCCGTCCCGGTTGATCGACAGGACAATCGGGTCGGAGGCGCGATTCGGGATGGCCGGCGCCTCCGAGCGCGGTAGCGCCACCTCGATTCCCTGATGCAGCATCGGCGCGGTGATCATGAAGATGATCAGCAGCACCAGCATCACGTCGACGAGCGGCGTGATGTTGATGTCGGAGAGTACTTCCTCGTCGTCACCGCCGACCAGGAACGACATCGGCTCAGGTGAAGTTGCGCTCGGAAAGGTTCATGAACTCGAGCGCGAAATCCTCCATCAACGCTCGCAGCCGCTTGAACTGCCCGCCGAGGTAGTTGTAGCCGATCAGCGCCGGGATGGCGGCCGCGAGGCCGGCCGCGGTATTGACCAGCGCCTCGGCGATACCGGGCGCTACGGCGACCAGCGAGGTCGAGCCGGTCCGCCCGATGTCCTCGAACGCCCGCATGATCCCCCACACCGTGCCAAACAGGCCGATGAACGGCGCGGAAGCGGCGGTGGTGGCCAGGAACGACGCGCCGCGCACGATGGTCTGCATCTCCACGGCGATGGCGCGGCGCAGCGAGCGCTCTACTCCTGCCAGGGAGCGGATCCGATATCGCCCCTTCTCGGCGGCCGGGTCGTCGGCCTGGGCGCGGATCTGGCCGTCGATCTCCGCGTAGCCGGCCTGGAAAACACCGACCAGGGGCGAGGTCGCCACCCGTGCAGTCGCGGCGCTGACTTCGTTGAAGCGCTTGCTGTTGCGAAAGGTCTCGAGGAAACGGCGGCTGTGTCCGCGCGCCCGGCGCAGGAACAGCAACTTCCAGAGCAGGATCGCCCACGAGCCGACCGAAAGAAAGGCGAGCGACCCGAACACGACGAGCGCCATCGGGCCCGAATCGAGAAAAGCCCTGAGGATTCCGCCCCCGGGAAGCGTCGTCGCTGAAGTCAGGATGGGTGTGACGGGCTCGAGCATTCGGATCCTCGCGAGTCGGCGAAACGTAGCATGCGCCTCCGGCGGGTGTCCATGCACATGTTGCGCCTGCGAGCGATCCGACGGGGTCGCGCGCCGTTGACTCGGGTCGGGGCGGCATCCTAAGTTTCGGGGATCGGAAAGGGGAAGTGCAGGATGAAGATCGCGGTATGCGTCAAACAGGTCCCGGACACCGGCTCGCGGTTGCGGATCGCTCGCGACGGTCGGTGGATCGACGAGGAGGACCTGCCGTTCGTCATCAACGAGAGCGACGAGTGCGCACTCGAGGCGGCGCTGCGCCTGGCTGAGGGCGCCGGCGACGGATCTGAAGTGGTCGTGTTCAGCCTCGGCCCGGACCGGGTCCGCGAGGCGCTGCGCAAGACGCTGGCTCTCGGTGCCGCGCGCGCCGTGCACCTGGCCGATCCCGCATTCCAGGGCGGCGATGCCGCGGCGACCGGCCGTGCGCTGGCGGCGGCCATCGCCCGGGAGTCGTTCGACCTCGTGCTGACCGGTTCGCAGTCGAGTGACAGCGGGTTCGGGGCCACCGGGACGGTGATCGCCGGCCACCTGGGCTGGCCCCACGCCTGGCTGGTGATGGGGATCGAGCCGGACGCCGGGGGCGGAGCGCTGCGCGTGGTGAGGGAGATGGAGAGCGGAGTCAACGAGATCCTGCGCCTGCCCACCCCCGCGGTGGTGGAAGTCCAGGCGGGCATTCATCAGCCGCGTTACGCGTCACTCAAGGGAATCATGGCGGCCAAGAAGAAGGAGATCGCCAGCGTCGCGCCGGCCGACATCGGGCTGGCGCCGGAGCACGTGGGCGCCGCGGCAGCGCGGATCGAAGTCCTCTCGGTCGCCTTCCCGGAGGCGGGGGCTGGCGCCCAGATCTTCGAAGGCGATCCGGCGACGGCGGCGCGGGAACTGGCCGGCAAGCTGCGGTCGGAAGCGAGGGTGTTCTGATGGCCGGCGTTTGGGTAGTCCTGCAGCATCGCGACGGCAAGTTCCATCGCATGTCGCGCGAGGCGGTGGCCGCGGCGCAGCGGCTGGCCGCGCGCAGCGGTGCCAAGGCGACTGCGGTGCTGCTGGGCAGCGGTGTCGATGGACTGGCCGCTGAAGCGGCTGGCTGGGACCTCGAGGCGGTGCGGGTCGCGGACGCGCCAGTGCTCGCCGGGTACACGCCTGGGGCCTGGACGGCGGCGCTGCTGCCGGCGCTCGCGGCCGCGCAGCCGGAGTTCGTCCTGTTTCCGCACACCTATCAGTCGTGCGAGTTCGTCCCGGCGCTGGCCCGCGCGCTCGACGCGGCGCATCTGCCGGAAGCGGTCGGTTTCGAAGACGGCGCCGACGGCCTGGTTTTCCGGCGCCCGGTGCTGGAGGGCAAGCTGACCGCGCGAGTGCGGCTCAGGGGGTCCGGTCCGGCGCTGGTGACGCTGCAATCGGGCGCCTTTCCGGCCGACGGCTGCGCCGCCGGCAGTGCTCCGGTGACACCGCTCGAGGTCGACCTGGTGGCCGTGCAGGCCGACCGCGAGATCCTCGGTACCGAGCAGGCGGCGGCCGACACGGTCGATCTCGGCAAGGCCGAGGTGATCGTCGCCGTCGGCCGGGGAGTCGGCGGGGCCGACAGGATGGGCGCCGTCGAGGCGCTGGCCAAGCTGCTCGGCGCCGAGATCGGGGCCAGTCGGCCGGTGATCGACAGTGGCTGGCTGCCGCGCGACCGCCAGATCGGTTCGAGCGGGCAGACCGTGACTCCGAAGCTCTACCTGGCGATCGGAATCTCGGGTGCGATCCAGCACCTGGTCGGCATGAAGGGATCGTCGGTAATCGTCGCCATCAACAAGGACGCCGGCGCGCCGATCTTCAAGGTCGCTCACTACGGCATCGTCGGCGACCTGCACGAGATCGTGCCGGCCCTCGCCGCTGCGATCACCGAACTGAAGGGGTAGTAGGAGCCGGGGGAGGCGGGCAACCGTCTGAACGGCTTTCGGCGCACCAACGACCCCGGGCTCCGGCCCGGGGTCGTCACGTATAGCCGAGGGTCTCGAGCTGATCCAGGGTGTGCTGCTCGACCTCGCGCTGGTCCTCGCACTCGTCGTTGCCGCGCGTGAGCGGCAGCGGTTCGAGAGCCTCCCACGCGTCGAGCGCCGCCTTCAGGCGGGCGAAGTCGTCGGGGAATCGGTCGGCCACGTCGACGGTTTCGCCGGGGTCGCTCTGCAGGTCGAACAGCGCGTATTCGGCTTTCTCGCGGCCAGCCACCCGCTTGCCATCGAAGCTGCCCAGCAGGTGGTGGAGCGCGAACCGCCGATCGGCCGCGACGTGCACCCAGTTCTGGCTGCGCGAGTAGCCGCCCTCTGAAAAGGTGATCGCGTCCGGTGCGGAGGCCTCGCCGCGCAGGCGCGGGATCAGGCTGCGGCCTCGTACCCAGGTGCCGTCCCGCAGGGGACGGCCGGCAAAGGCGAGGATCGTCGGACCGAGATCCACCAGGCTGACCGGATCGTCGTCGACTCGCGGCGCCAGGGCTCCGGGGTAGCGGAAGATCAGCGGCACGTGCAGGCAGGTCTGGAACCCGAACATGCCGTGGTCGAACCAGTAGTTGTGCTCGCCGAGCGACTCGCCGTGGTCGGAAGTCATCACGGTCAGCATCGAATCGTAAAAGCCGCGCCGGCGCAGCGACTCGAGCAGCCGGTCGATTTCCTGGTCGGCGTAGCGCGTCTCGGCGTCGTAACGGGCGACGTAGAACGGCAGGTCGGTGCGCTCGTCGACCAGTTGTTTGCGCGCGATGGCACCGAAGCTCTGGCGGTGCTCGTGGCGCGAGAGCGGCACCGAGACCGCAGCGCCGCTGTGCTCGTCGCCCTGGTAGAGATCGCGGAACTCGCCCTCCGGCGTGTATGGCTCGTGCGGATCCACGTAGTGGACCCACAGGAAGAACGGCTTGTCGGTGCTCAGCGAGTCGACCAGCGCGGTCGCCAGGTCGGACACCGCACGGGCGGCGGTGGAGTCGGTGCCCGGCGTCTTCGGCTCCACCTTCCAGGTCTCGATGTAGGTGTCGAACCCCTGGTCGAACCGGAACTCGCGCGCCAGGGCGGCATTGGCCACCACGGCGTGCGTCTGGTAGCCGAGCTTGCGCAGTTCCTCGGCGAGAAAGTCCAGATTGCAGGAGGCCGGCTCGCCGATCTTGCGCACCTGGTGGTCGCCGCAGAAGCCGCCGGTGAACATCGTCGTGAACGACGCGGTCGTCTTCGGACGGTGCACCCGCGCCGATGCCATCCGCACGCCCTCGGCCGCCATCCGGTCGAGAATCGGCGAGGTTGGACGCGGATTGCCCCACGCCGACAGATGGTCGGCGCGCAGCGTATCGACAGTCAGCAGCAGGATGTTCGGACGCTGAGCCGGGGTGGACGGCCGCTCGGAGGCGCGCCGCGAGTCGCCCTGACAGGCGGTCAGCGCGAGCGCGACGAGGACCGGCGCCCAGGATGCGGTACGCAGATGGCGGGAGCGGGGTACAGGCAGCTGCTCGATCACCCTGAAATCGTAGCAGTACCCCCGGGGTCTGTCCGCCGGTTCAGCTCCCAGAGCGCGATCGCGGTGGCGACGGCGACGTTGAGCGATTCGACCGGAGCCGCGAGCGGCAGGGTCCAGATCGCGTCGGCGCGCGCCATCACGGCCGCCGACAGGCCCGGGCCTTCCGCACCCGCCGCGAGAACCACGGGGCGACCGTCGGGCAGCTCCGGCGCACTCTGTCCGCCATGGGCCGCCAGCGCGATCCAGAGCGGCCGACGCGTTTGGCCGCACTGCGCGTCGAACTGGTCCGGAGTGGTTGAGACCGCTACCGGAAGCCGCAGCAGGCTGCCGGCCGAGCCGCGCAGCGCGCGCGGGTGATTCGGGTGGGCGCAGCCGGGGGCAAGCACCAGCGAGCGGGCCCCGAGCGCCTCCGCCACCCGTGCGAGCGCGCCGAGGTTGCCGGGGTCCTGCACGCCGTCGAGGTAGAGGTGGATCCCCTGCACCGGGGTCGGCAGCGTCGCAGCGCCGCCGCGTGGCAGGCGGACCACCGCCAGACAGCCGCGCGGGGAGTCGGCATCGGCGACCGAGGCCAGCAGCTCCGCCTCGACTTCGAGAGGGGGCCGCGACAAGCGGGCCAGCAATGCGGCGCGCGCCGGGTCGGCACGAAAGGCGGGGGAGACCAGGACGGACTGCAGGGAAAGCCCGGCGTCGAGGGCCGCTGCAAGCAGATGCGGGCCGTCGAGAACAGCTTCCTCGCCTTGCCTTCGCCGGAGGCGGCGGATAGCCTTCAGCGTCTCGTTGTTGCGACTCGCGATCACTGCGGCCCGACCTCCCGACAACCCTCCAGCGACTGGCATCCGGCGGACATGGCGCGCACGCTCAGGGAGTTCCTCGGAGGATACCAGCGGGGCATCGAAGTCTGCGTGGCCGGCACCCAGCCCGAGCCGCTGTTCGGAGTCCGCGACGCCTTCCGCCGCTTCTTCCACGACGGTCTCGATCGGCCCGTTCCGGTGGCGGTCGTGCCGCAGGAGATCGCGGCGCCGGCCCGCGGTCTGGCCGTCACCGACGAGCAGGCGGTCGCCGAGTCGCGCGAGGAGGCGCGGCGCATGGAGGAGCGCCTGCCCGGCACCTATCACTTCTACGTCGCCGTCCGGTTCTGCAGCGCGCCGCTCGAAGTGGCCGGACGCACTCGGTGGTTCGTGCGCGGCTGGTCCTCGGTGATCGGACCCGGCGGCGAGGCCTCCGGCGCCAGCGGCGCGATTCAGCTGCCCGACGAACTCGTGCTGCCGGTGGGGGACGAGCCGGCGGCGCGCTCGCCGGGCACGCGGCGGGCCGGCGGCCTGCTGGCGGGCCTCACGGGTGGTCTGATCAGTCGGCGCACGGCGATCGAGCTGGCGACGCTCAATGCCATCGCGACGCTGTTTCACGGTGTCCTGGAGAGCCCGCCAGGCGGCGCCCGCTGAGGCGTTCGTGCCCGTCCCCAAAGGGGCCGTCTGGTATCATTCGACCTTCCTGGTTCGTCCGCAACTCCCAGTGAGGTTTCATCTCATGAATGCACGTGAAGTCGAGCTGTTCACGTCCGAGTCGGTCACCGAGGGCCACCCCGACAAGGTGTGCGACCAGATCTCGGATGCCGTCCTCGACGAGGTCCTCAAGCAGGACGCCGGCGGCCGTGTCGCCTGCGAGACCCTGGTCGCTACCGGCCTGGTCGTTATCGCCGGCGAAATCACCACGACCGCCAATCTCGACTTTCAGGCGCTCGCGCGCCGCACCATCCACGAGATCGGCTACGACGACGGCGCGCTGCGCTTCGACTGGCAGGGTTGCGCGGTGCTCAACGCGGTCGGCCGCCAGTCGCCCGACATTGCAATGGGTGTCGATCGCGACGGCGCCGGCGACCAGGGCCTGATGTTCGGCTTCGCCTGCCGCGAAACTCCGGAGCTGATGCCGCTGCCGATCACCCTGGCGCACCGGCTGACCCGTCGCCTCGCCGAGGTGCGCAAGAACGGCACGCTCGCCTGGCTGCGGCCGGACGGCAAGAGCCAGGTCACCGTCGAGTACGAAAACGGCAAGCCGGTGCGCGTCCACACCATCGTCATCTCGACCCAGCACGCCGAGGAGATCTCCCAGGAAGAGATCCGCGCCGCGATCATCGAGCACGTGATTCGCCCCGTCGTGCCGGCCGAACTGCTGGATGAGCGGACGATCATTCATGTCAATCCGACCGGCAAGTTCGTGATCGGCGGCCCGCACGGCGACGCCGGACTGACCGGCCGCAAGATCATCGTCGACACCTACGGGGGCACTGGTCGCCACGGCGGCGGCGCATTCTCCGGCAAGGATCCGACCAAGGTCGATCGCTCGGCCTGCTACATGGCGCGCTACATCGCCAAGAACCTCGTTGCCGCAGGCCTGGCCGACCGGGTCGAAGTGCAGCTGGCCTACGCCATCGGCGTCGCCGAGCCGGTCTCGGTCCGGGTGGAAAGCTTCGGGACCGGGACCGTGCCGGACGGCCGGCTCGAGCAGCTGGTGCGCGAGCACTTCCGCCTGACGCCGCGCGGGATCATCGAGCAGCTCAACCTGCGCCGGCCGATTTACCGCGCGACCGCCGCCTATGGTCACTTCGGGCGCGAGGAGGACGGTTTCAGTTGGGAGCGCACGGACAAGGCAGCCGAGCTGCGAGCGGCGGCCGAGAGCGGCGCCGTGACCGCGCTGGCCGGCGGGTGATCGCTCGAGCCGCGACGGCCGGGATGCGCCGCGCGCGGTGAGCCAGCGCGAAGCCGTCGCTCGCGTCCTGCGCGAGACCGGCGATCTGCTCGAACTGCAGGGCGCCAACCCGTTCCGCGTGCGCGCCTACCACGCGGCGGCGCGCGCCCTGCAGGGTCTGCCGGAGGAGCCGCAGGAGCGGCTCGAGGCCGGCACGCTGGCGGAGGTGCCGGGGATCGGCCCGGGGCTCGTCGCGGCCATCGCAGAACTCATCCAGACCGGCCGCTTGACCCAGCACGAGGAGCTGCGGCGCGAGTTCCCGCCCGGCCTCCTCGAGCTGTTCCGGGTGCCGGGCCTCGGAGCCAAGAAGGTCCGCACGCTCTACCGCGAGCTCGGCGTCGGCTCGCCGGCCGAACTCGAGAAGGCCGCCCGGGAAGGTCGCGTCGCGACTCTGCCGGGTTTTGGCGAGCGCTCGCAGGAGAAGATTCTGGCCGGACTCGAGGCGCTCGGCCGTTTCGACGCCCGCCACCGGCTCGACGATGCGCTGCGGCGGGCGACTCAGGTCCGCGATTACCTGGCGGCCAATCCCGGCTGCCGCCGCGTCGAGATCGCGGGCAGCCTGCGGCGCTGGTGCGAGACGATCGGCGACCTGGACCTCGTCGCAGCGGTGGATGCGAGCCGCCGTGACGAGGTGGGGGACCACCTCGCGGCGATCGACGGCTTCGAGGAGGTCGTGGCGCGCGGGGAAACTCTGGTCACCGTGCACATCGCCGGCGGCTACCAGGTCGACCTGCGCATGGTCGAGGAGCACGAGTTCGTCACCGCCTGGCACCACTTCACCGGTAACCGAGCACACAACATCGCCCTGCGCAGCCGCGCCGCCGCGAAGGGACTGCACATCAACGAGTACGGCCTCTTCCGCGGGGAGAAGCGCCTGCCGTGCGACGACGAAGTGGCGCTTTACGCGCATCTCGGGCTGGCCTGGATCCCGCCCGAGATGCGCGAAGGATTCGACGAGCTCGAACTTGCCGAGCGCGGTCCGCTGCCGGAGCTGGTGACGGTCGACGACCTGCGCGGGACGTTCCACGTTCACTCGACCTGGAGCGACGGCACGGCATCGATCGAGGTGATGGCGCGGGCGGCCGCCGCGCGCGGCTGGGACTATCTCGGGCTGGCGGATCACTCGCGCAGCGCCGCCTACGCTGGCGGCCTCTCGGTCGATCAGGTGCGGGAACAGTGGGCGGAGATCGACGCCTGGAACGCGCGCGGCGAGGCGCCGTGGCTTTTCAAAGGGATCGAGTCCGACATCCTCGTCGATGGGGCGCTCGACTATCCCGACGATCTCCTGCTCGGCTTCGACTACGTCGTCGCCTCGGTGCACAGCCGGTTCGGGTTGCCGGCCGACGTCCAGACCGCCCGACTGGTGAGGGCCGTCGAGCATCCTTGCACGACCTTCCTCGCGCACCCGACCGGGCGGCTGCTGCTGGCCCGTGACGGGTACGAGTTCGACCTCGACGCTGTCCTCGACGCGGCCGAGCGCAGCGGCACGATCGTCGAGGTCAACGCCAGTCCGCACCGCCTCGATCTCGACTGGCGGCCGCTGCGCGGCTGGCTGGCGCGCCGGCAGCGCACTTCGATCCACCCCGACGCGCACTCGCCCCACGGCCTCGGTGACGTGCTCTATGGAGTGGGGACTGCCCGCAAGGCCGGCGCCCGTCGCCAGGACGTGCTCAACTGCGCGTCGCTCGCCGACGTAAAGGACTGGTTCGAGCAGCGCCGGGCCCGGGCGCGCGCGGTTCTCGAGCGCGGCTGAGCTTCTGGCTCCGGTGCGCGAATCAGCTGCGCACGCCGAGGAACAGGTAGCCCGACAGCAGCGCGAAGAGCAGGCTCGGGCTCCAGACCGCGATCGCCGCCGGCAGCGCTCCAACCTCGCCGAGCGTCGAGAAGAAGGCGAACACGGCCAGGAACACGATGCCCAGGATGATCGAGATGCCGAGCCCGTAGAGCGCGCCCTTGCGCTGCAGCCGGAACGAGAAGGGGAGGCCGACCATCGCCATGACCACCGCTCCGACGGGGAAGGCGACCTTGTTGTGGAGCGCGACCTCGTACTTCGGCTGCGGCTGTCCGCTGTCGCGCAGGACCTCGACGTAGTTGGCCAGTTCGCCGAAGGTCATCTGGGCAGGGCGGCGAACCTCGGCGGCGAAGTAGGACGGATTCTCCGGCAGGTCGAGCGCCACCGTGCCGGCGAACGGGCGGTAGGCGGTCTGCTCGCGGCCCTCGAACTGTCGCGACCAGCCTTCGGAGACGGTCCACCCGGTCGGCGTCCAGGCCGCGTGCTCGGCGAACAGCCGGGCCACGAGCCGGTTGTCGCCGTCGAATTCGAAGACCTGCAGCCTGCGCATCCGTGAGTCGCGCTCGTCGAACGACAGATAGTTGTACATGAACCGCCCCTGGCCGAGCATCCACTGCTTGTCGGCGCTGCGCAGGGTGCGAGCGGGCGGGCGACCCTTGATCCGGTCCTTCGCCTCCGCGACCTTCTGGTTGGAGGCGGGCAGAATCTGCGCCTGCAGCAGCGTCGCTCCCGCAGCGACGAGCAGGGCCGCGGCCAGCACCGGCACCGCCAGCCGGTAGAGGCTGATGCCGAGCGACCGGCAGGCAATCACCTCGTTGGTGCGCGCCAGCAGGCTGAAGGTGACCAGCGTGGTCACCAGGACGGCGAGGGGCGACACCTCGAACGCCATCTGCAGCATCTGGTAGCGGTAGTAGCGAAAAATCACCGAACCCGCGGGCTGATTGCGCAGGATGTCGTCGACGTTCTCCGTGAAGTCCGCCACCACGCGCAGCGCCAGCGCCGAAACCATCACCAGCGCGAAGATCGTCCCGAAGCGGGCGAGCACGTAGCGGTCGATGAGATTCGGAAAGCGCAGCCGCAGCTTGGGGACGCGGACGACGACGCGCTTGCCGACTCCCTGACGGACGGTGTCCGGTTCCCGCCGCGCGGTCGAAGCGGGACTTGCCGATCCGCGCCGACCCGAGAGGCGCGCCAGGATGGCTGTCGCTCGCGCGCGCAGGCGCCGCCACGCTGCGCCGTCGCGCAGGGCGGCCGGAATCGGCGAGCGGTCGTAGTTGCGCGCCACCAGCAGCGCGATGCCGCCCGCGGCCAGCACCAGGTTGGGCAGCCAGATCGCCAGGGCGGCGGGCAACTTGCCGAGCCGGGCTGCCTCCTCGCCCTGGGTGATCAGCACGTGGTAGAGCACCACGATGCCGATCGACAGCGCGAAGCCGGATGACTTGCCGCCGCGCCGGTTGTTGTAGGCGAGCGGCAGCGCGAGCAGCCCGAGCACGATCGCCGCAGCCGGGATGGCAAACATCTTGTGGATCTCGACCCGGGCGACGTTGCGCTGCTCGGCCGGGCGTGCCGCGTCGCCGGCGAGGGCCGACAGCTCCGCCCAGGTCATCGCGCGCAGCTCCTGCTTGGCGCGCTCGCGCTCTCGCCGAGCCGTACTGCCGCGGTCGAGCAGCACCAGGCGCAGCTTCTCGTAGCGGCGGGTCTCGTAGCGGTCTGGCCGATTGAGATCGAACGTGTGCTGGACGGCGTCCTCGAGAGTGAGGTGAATCTTCTCGCCCCCTTCGACCAGGTCGAGGCGGCCGCGCTGGGCGACGATCACGTCGTTGGGTTCATCGCCCGAGGGCACCGCCGAGGCGAGAAACACTCCCTCCCAGTCGCCGCCACCGCGCGCCGGAGCGCCGAAGACGTAGAGCACCTGGCCAGAGAACTCGCTGTAGAAGACCCGTGGTTCGAACTGGGAACTGAGGGTGCGGGCGGACGCCTCGGCGGTCAGCTGCATGAACGCCCGATTGCCGCGTGGTTTGACGTCGACCATCAGGTAGCCGTTGAAAAGCGCGACGGCGAGCGAGAAGCCCAGGATCACCGGCACCAGTCGATAGATGCTGACGCCGCACGAACGCAGGGCGATCAGCTCGCTGTCCGAAGCCAGACGGCCGATCCCGAGCAGCACGCCGAGCAGCAGGGCCATCGGCAGGGTGAGGACGACGAGAGAGGGCAGCAGCAGGAGCAGCAGCTTGCCGACCGTCGCCGCCGGGATACCCCGCTTGATCACCCAGTCCGCGATGTCGAAGAACTGCTGCACCAGTAGAATGAACGTGTAGACGAGCAGTCCGAGTCCGAACGGACCCAGAATTTCGCGCAACATGTAGCGGTCGAGGCGGCGCAGCATCGGGGCCGCGATTCTAGGTCCCCGGAGCGCTAATTGCTCGATTGGCGGCTTCGCGATCGGACGCGCGACCCTCGTCGTCGGCGATTGAGGATCGGGATTCGCAGTTGCCGTCGGGCTGACCGCACGGCGAGGTCCCCGCTGTTCAAGCTGGATTACGCCCCATTTGCGCTAGTCGGTCGGAGGCCTCCATGGCGATCGCACTCGAACGGACCTACCGCTTCGCAGCGGGACACGTCTACCACCGGCCGGAGTGGAGTGACGCCGAGAACGAGCGCCGATTCGGGGCGTGCAGTCGCCTGCCAGGACACGGTCACAACTACCGGCTGACGGTTCGGATCGGCGGAGAGATCGACCCGCTCACCGGCTTCGTCATCGATCTCGGACAGCTCGATGGTCTGGTGCGCGAGCGGGTGCTCGATCGCCTCGATCACCGCCAGATCAATGCGGCGCTGCCCGAGTTCGGCTCTGGACCGGACGCCCGCATCCCGACCGGAGAGGAACTGGTCCGCTGGATTGCCGACCAGCTGTCGGGCCGCCTGCCCGCCGGCGCTCGTCTGATCGGCCTTCGCCTTGCCGAGGACGACGACCTCGCCGCAACGTGGGAAGCGGCCGAGTCGTAGCGTTCCGGAACGCCGCACGCGTCGAGCAGGAGTTCCGTGCGAGGGCCGTCTTGACGGTCGGAGTTCCGGGCCCGACAATGGACGCATGACCGCAGACGAACCGACTGCCCGCACCCGCTCGAGCCCGGCTCCGCCCGAGGGCTGGGTCGAGATGCAGCTGCGGGGGCTGCTCGTCGATCCCAATACCGACACGCCGGTGGTAATCCTGCGCCAGGTGGATGGAACTCTGTACCTGCCGATCTGGATCGGGGTCTTCGAGGCCAACGCGATTGCACTGGCGCTCGAGGGGGCGACGCTGCCGCGGCCGATGACTCACGACCTGATGCGCAGCCTCCTGAAGGCGCTCGGCGCAGAGGTGGAACGGGTCGAGGTCCACGCCTTGATCGAAGGGACGTTCCATGCCCGCCTAGTGCTCGCGCCAGCAGCCACCGAGACGGGGGAGTCTGAGGCGCGACGGCCGACTCCGCCAAAGGTCGACGCGCGGCCGAGTGACGCCCTGGCGCTCGCCCTTAGAGTCGGCGCGCCGATCTGGGCGGCAACCGCCGTCCTGCGGGCCGCCGTCGACGACTCGCGCGCTCACGCTACCGAGACCGACGACAAACTCCGCGAGTGGCTCGAACGCCTCCGCCCGGAGGACCTCGGCAAGTACGAAATGTGACCGGCAGGGCGTTGGACTCAGCCATCGGCCAGTCCGCCGTCCGTGCCGCAGCTCATTCGGCTGGCACCCGCAGCGCGCGGACCTGCGCAGGTGGCTGGCACCTTCGAAAGGATACCGCTTAGTCACTTGTTTTCATGCAGTTGCGAGGATTGTCGGCGCGCCGACATGGTCCTTCTCTGGCAAGCACGCGGCCCGGGTTGACCGGGCTGCGACCGCTTGCGTACACTGCCGGTCCTCCATGAAAACGATCGCGCGAACGATGCGGCCGGCCTGCCGCAAGCGGTTTCCCCGATGATCCTGACGATCACGAATCAGAAGGGCGGCGTGGGGAAGACGACCACGGCGATCAACCTGGCGGCGGCGTTGGCGTCCAAGGGGATCCGGACGCTGCTGGTCGACCTCGATCCGCAGGCAAACAGCACGATGTCGTTCATCGACGCCCATTCGGCGCCCAAGACCGTCTTCGACGCCCTGACGGAACCGGACGTGGGGATCGCCGGCATCCTGCAACAGGCGGAGAAGGTCCCGAACCTCCTGCTGGCGCCGTCGTCGATCGCTCTGGCCAAACTGGAGGCGAAGCTGCTCGGCGACATCGACAGCCACTTCCGGCTCAAGGATGCCTTGGCGAAGGTGCTGCCGGACTTCGACTTCATCATCATCGACACGCCGCCGACCCTCGGCATCATCACCGTCAACGCTCTGGTGGCAGCGACCCACGTCATGATTCCGATTCAGTCCAGCTACTTCGCGCTGGAGGGGACGGACGATCTGCTCGAGACGATCGACAAGGTCAAGGCGCGGGCGAACCCCCAGCTTCAGATCCTGGGGGCGGTCATCACGCTGCACGACAAGCGGACGCTTCTGGCGCGCGACATCGTCGACCAGATTCGAAAGGTATTCGGCGACAAGCTGTTCGAGACGGTGATCACCAAGAGCGTCCGTCTCGAGGAGAGCCCGGCCTACAAGGAGTCGATCTTCACCTTCTCGCCGCGGTCCACCGGCGCCTATGAGTATTACAAGCTGTCCGAGGAGGTTCTGAGCCGTGTCTGAGCCGGGTACTGCCAAGCGGGGACTTCCCGTACGGGTCAAGATGCGCCACACGGCGCACTTCGTGGACGAGCTCACGAGCCGCGACCGGGCTGCGGTCGGACGGCTGATTCCGCTCTCCGCTGTGCAGCCGGATCCGAACCAGCCGCGCGGCGAGATGGGCGATCTGACCGACCTCGTAGCGTCGATCCGGGACAAGGGGGTGCTCGAGCCGGTCCTGGTGCGCCCGCTGCCGTCCAGCGAGACGGGGGGCGAGCCCGGCACGGGGGGCGGCACGACCTTCCGGCTGATCGCCGGCGAGCGTCGATATCGCGCCGCACTCGAGGCGGGTCTCTACGAGATCCCGGCCATCGAGTTGGAGGTCAGCGAGGAAGAGGCGCTCGAGATCGCGCTGATCGAGAACCTCCAGCGGCGCGACCTGTCTCCGTTCGAAGAGGCCGACGGTTACCGGGCCCTGGGCCAGCTCCACGGCTACACGCAGGAGCGGATCGCCAAGGCGGTGGGCAAGTCGCGCTCGCTGGTGGCCGAGACGCTGGCGCTGCTGCAGATTCCGCCGGAGCTGCGCAAGGTAGCCGCAGACCTGGGAATCCGGTCCCGATCGCTGTTGCTCGAGGTCGCCAAGCTCGGCACGCCGGCACGCATGAAGGCGATGCTCGACAAGGTCGCCCAGCAGGGCCTGACGCGGGACGACGTCCGCGAGGACAGCCGCGCGCCCGGCCGGCGGCCCGGGAGTCCGGATCGCCGCAAGCCGTTCGTCTTCAAGTTCAAGGCGCCGGATCAGCGATACGCCCTCCAGATGACTTTTCGCCAGAGCACGGTCGACAAGACCGACCTGATCCAGGCCCTCGAGCAGATCCTGGAAGACCTCCGCAACGCGAAAGAAGAGTAGGCGCGAGACGCCATCCAGCGTGATCCGGACGCCGCTCGTGAGCGTTTCGTGCTGCCGGAGTTTACATAATCTATCTTATCGGACGTTACGGCACCCGTGAGGCCCCCTTGACGAGAGCCGGGCGAGTATGGTGGCGTCCTGGGTGTCACGAGTTGCCGACCAGCGCCGAGTAGGCACCGGCTGGGGCGCAACACCTCACGGGAGGAGGCATGAATAAATCGTGTGGTCTAGCCGTCACAGCCGCAGTGTCACTGGTCGCGATTCTCGGACAGCCGCCTGTCCACGCGGCGGAACCATGCTCTGAGGCCGCGGCGCTGGCTCGGCTGGCAGCGGATCGAATTCTGGCACAGCAGCCAGATGTTCCGAGTTATGCCGAGATCAGCCACCTGGATCCGCTCGTGCAACGGGAGTTGGTAGCCCGCTTCACGGCAGAGGAGAAGGCGCGATTCTGGCGCGCTCAAATCGAGTCGTTTCTGGATCTGCCTCTGACAACTTTGCAGCAGGACCGGCTGCACGAACTCGCCAAGTCCGTTACTCCGGAGATTTTCGAACGGGCGATCGCAGGAGGGGAAGCGGCGATACTCGATGACGCTCTCTGGGCGACGGGGCTTCTCTCCACCGCGTTCGACTCCGACGAAGTGGCTGCAATCGCCTTCAACAAGCAGCCGCCTCGGCGACGTGGGTCGCCAGTCTCGCAGATGGGTGAGCTGCCCACCTGTAGCTGTTCAGTCAACTTTGGAGACGATGAGGAGTGCTTCGGCCAGTTCTTCTATTGCACCAGTTCAAACCCTCCGATCACGGACTGCGAATCCCAGAGCTTTGGCTGCGGCTACCTCTGGCTGTTCGGGTGTGACGGCCGCTGCTGCAGAACTACCAATCCCAACCAGTGCTACTGATGCGCCGTAGTACACCGAGTTGCGGAAGCTTTCGCATGCGGCGTCAGTGCGTAGATCACATGCGAATCAGGCTTACCAGGCTAGTGGCAATGCTGCTGGTCGCGCCTCTCGCGGCGGCGGGCGCGAGTCCGGCTCAGCAGACCCAGCTTGACATCACAGATCACCTCGCCAGGATCAGCACTACTCTTGAGCGAATCGCGGAGCTGCTGGCTCGCCAGTCTGAGTCGGATGACTTAGATCTTCTCATCACTCGAGTCCAGCTAGGGGTGAGTCAGGTATCGGAGGCCGCGCGACGACTAGAGGGTGCGGAAACTCGCCGCGAAGCGCTTCAGGACCGCAAGTCCCAACTCGAGTTGCAGCTCGAGATGAACCGCTCGCGCTCCGAGCGCGGCTTCGACCAGAACCAGCCGCCTGCGGATCTAGAGAATCTCACCCGCACCTGGACAGCGCACCTTACCCGAGTGAACTCGAGGATCGCTGTGGTCTCAGCGGAAATCGCGGACCTGCAGGGCCGAGTCGCCGAGCTTGTCGAAGAGGTCGAAGCTTGGCAGGCGATCCTAGACCGTCGCCTCGCCGGTCGCTGAACCGAAACGACCAGGCGCCAGCCGAATGAGCGGCGGCCGATCGCCTCTGCGGAGACCACCTGCCGCAGACCAGGTGCCAGCCGCCTAGACAGATTCCGGTGCCGGGGCCGGAGGCAGGCTGCTCAGGCGGTCCCGCGTTTGTCCCTCTATGAGCCTTTGTCTTTGTTTTTCAACGATTTGACCCCGTCCGGCGCGAGGTGCCAGCCGATTGAACGCGCGGGTCGCGCGGTGCTGGCCTTCAGGAGGTGAGCACCGGAAGGGGGCTCGTGCGCGGGCGCGGGAGGGTCCCGGCGGTCGGCACCGCCGGGCGGACGAGCTGGCCGCGGAGGCTGTGCGGCAGCGGCTGGCCGACCTCGACCCCGACCATCTCCCCCGCCGGGGCCTGGTCGGGCTCGGCGGCGAAGTGAACGATCCGGTTGCATGAGGTCCGTCCGACGCGCGTGCCCGGCTGCTTCCCGGGTCCTGTCACCAGGACCTCGAAGCGCCGGCCGGTCAGCTCGGCGTTGAGCTCGGCCTGGATCCGGTCCTGGGCGGCGAGCAGGCGCTGCAGCCGCTCCTCGGCAACCTGGCGCGGGACGGCGCCGTTCAGGCGGGTGGCGGCGGTCCCGGGCCGCGGCGAGTAACAGAAGGCAAAGAGCGACGCGAACCGCGTCCGCTCGACCAGCTCGAGGGTGAGCTGGAAGTCCTCCTCGGTCTCGCCCGGAAAGCCGACGATCAGGTCGGTCGACAGCGCCACGCTCGGCCGAGCGCGTCGCAGGCTGGCCACCAGCGCATCGTACTCGGCGATCGCGTAGCCGCGTCCCATTCGCCGCAGCACGGCGTCCGAACCCGACTGGACCGGCAGGTGCAGGTAGTCGCACAGGTTGGCGTGGCGGGCGAACGCGTCGACCATCCGCGGCGTGAAGTCGCGCGGGTAGGAGGTCATGAAGCGCAGCCGCGCCAGGCCGGGCAGCGGAGCCACGGCGTCGAGCAGGTCGGCAAAGTCCTCGCCGTCGCCACCCCGCCAGTGGTTCACGGTCTGACCGAGCAGTTCGATCTCCCGGAACCCGAACTCCAGCAGGTGGCGCACCTCCGCGACGACTTCACCCATCGGCCGGCAGCGCTCCGGCCCGCGGGTCGACGGCACGATGCAGAACGTGCACCGCTTGTCACAGCCCTCGATGACGGTGACCATCCCCTTGAACTCTTCGCCCCGGGCGATGGTGTCGAACTCGTAGTTGCGCTGCTCCGGAAAGCCGGTCGCGACGACCCGCTCGCCGCGCTCGAGTCTGGGCAGGAGGTCGGCGATCTCGCCGACGCGCGCCGGGCCGAGGACGAAGTCGAGATCCGGAACCCGCCCGAGCGCCCGTTCGCCCTCCTGCTGCGCCACGCAGCCGCACAGGCCGATGCGCAGGCTCGGCCGATCGCGCTTCAGCAGTCGGTACTCGCCGAGCCGGGAGTACGCCTTGTTGGCCGCCTTCTCGCGCACCGAGCAGGAGTTGAGCAGGATCAGGTCGGCCTCGGCCACCTCGCGGGTCGGCAGAATCCCCTGCTGCATGAGCAGGCCGGTCATCCGCTGCGTGTCCAGCTCGTTCATCTGGCAGCCCCAGGTCTCGATGAAGACCCGGCGCGGCGGCGTGCTGACCTCCCGACTCACGGTCCGGTCGGATTGGGCAGTTCGAGCGGCTCGAGCGACTCGCCCGGTTCAGTCTTGAGCACGACGGGGGTGGGCTCGAGTTCGGCGCCTTCGCGCAGCCAGCCCGGCAGAGCTCCGGCGCGGCGGCCCTCTTCGAGGAACCGCTCCACTTCGCCCGGACCGGCCTCGGAGCGCCGGCGGGCCTCCGCCAACTCGGCCAGGACGCGGTCCCACTGAGGTTTGATCTGGGCGTCGCGCACGTACGGATCGTCGGCGGCGTAGAACCGGTTGCGCAGCGCCGCCGCCTCCGACTCCAGGCGGGTGATCGAATCGACCGCCTCCCGCCACCGCTTGCGGATGTCGAGCCCGCGCTGGCGCCACTCCGCCTCCCCCAATCCTCCAGCCTCCGGTGCCGGAGCTGGCGGCGCGGCTTCCATGGCCGGCTGCGCGACCGTGAGCTGGACGCCTTCGACGAAGTCGGCGAGGTTGCGATCGTTGATCTCGACCACCGGAGGCGGCGCCTGCTGCCGCTCGGCGCGCGCCCGCCGCGACGCCTCGGCCAGCGTCTCCGGCGCCGCCGACGGATCGGGCCCGGGATCGACGATCACCACGGTAGGCGGCGGCACCGGGTGTGCCACCAGCGGGTCCGAGGGCGGTGGTGGCTCGGGCTGCACGGCGGCAACCGCGCGCGGCGGCAGCGGCTCGGCTTTGTCGCCGCCGGAGCCGCAGCCCGCCAGCGACAGCGTCAGCAGAGCAGACAGGGCGAGTGCGGCGGCAGCGCCACGACGGTCAGCCACGGCCATAGCGGTCCTCCAGGCGGACGACGTCGTCGAGCTCCGGCGTCGACACCTCGAACAGGTCGCAGCCGCGCTCGCCGGCGATCATGCGGTGCCGGGTCGGCGGCACCACATGGTACGACTCGCCCTCGCGCAACGGCATCGACCGCAGCTGCCCGTCCTCCTCCACCTGCAGCTCGATTTCGCCGCGTGCCACGAAAAAGGTCTCGTCCTTGGCCTCGTGGTACTGGAGCGAGAGAGCCTGATGCGGCTCGATGTGCAGCAGCTTGCCCACGTACCGGTCGGTGTGGGCGAAGATCAGTTCGTGTCCCCAGGGCTTCTCGACACGGCGAACGGGGAATCTCATCGGGCCTCTCGCGGAATCAGTGCTGCAACCGTCCGGCTGCGCAGGTACTTCTCCACCTCGGTCGCCGAGGCGAGGTCGCAGCAGGCCGCGGCCACCGCCTCGAGCTGCGTGGTGTCGAGCTGCACGGCCAGCCGCCGCAGTCGCCCCACGGCTCGCGGATGCACCGAGAGGCGCCGCAGACCGAGGCCGAGCAGCAAAGGCAGATAGCGCTCGTCACCACCCATTTCGCCGCACAGACTGACGGGAATCCCGGCCGTCGCAGCGCTCTGGACGATCGAGCGTAGCATGCGCAGCACGGCCGGATGGAGCGGCTCGTAGAGGTGCGCGACCTCGCGGTTGTTTCGGTCGACCGCCAGCGAGTACTGGATCAGGTCGTTCGTGCCGATAGCGAAGAAGTCGACCTCCCGCGCGAAGCGGTCGGCCAGCATGGCGGCTGCCGGAACCTCGACCATCATGCCGATGCGCGCGTTGCGGCCGTACTGCACCCCTTCCCGCTCGAGTTCGGCTCCCACCTCGCCCAGCGTCGCGCGCAGCTCGCGGATCTCCTCGATCCGGCTGATCAGCGGCGCCATGATCCACAGCTCGCCGTCGAGCGCGGCGCGCAGCAGCGCGCGCAGCTGAACACGGAAGATCTGCGGTCGCGCCAGAGTCAGGCGGATGCCGCGCAGCCCGAGTACCGGGTTTTCCTCGGAGCTTTCCATCATCTCCCGTGCCAGCTTGCGGCCGCCCAGGTCGTAGGTGCGGATGGTGGCCGGACAGGGCGCCGCGCTCGCCAGCAGGCGGCGATAGAGCCGCAGGTGGTCTTCCTCGGTGGGCAGTCGAGGATCGGTCTCCATGTAGAGGAACTCACTCCGATACAGGCCGATGCCGCGGGCGCCGCTGAGCACGAACTCGTCCAGCTCCTCGGGCAGGTCGATGTTCGCCATCAGCTCCAGGGTCTGGCCGTCGCGGGTCACGATTGCTTCGTCGCGCCGCGGCGCCGGAGCCTCGGTGGCGAGTGCGGTCGCCTCGGCCTCCCGCTCGCCCGTATAGCGCAGCAGGACATCGGGCCCCGGATGCAGAATGACCAGCCCCTCGCGGCCGTCGACGACGATCGGGTCCTCGTTGGTCACCAGACCGGTGACCCCTTCGACGCCCGCGACGGCCGGGATGCCGAGGGAGCGCGCGATGATCGAGGTGTGCGACGTCCGCCCCCCGGCCGCGATCACGAATCCGACGACGTTGGCGCGCCCGAGCCGGATCGCCTCCGACGGCACGATGTCGTCGGCGACCAGGATCACCTCTCCCTCGACGTCCGAGATCTCGTGCTGGGAGAATCCCTGCAGTGTGCGCAGCAACTGCCGGGAAACATCCTCGAGGTCCTGGCCTCGTTCGCGCAGGTACTCGTCGTCGATGCGCGCAAACTTGCGCGCCAGTTCGACCGCCGACTCGTGAACAGCCCACTCGGCGTTGACCCGATCCTTGCGGATGCGGCGCTCGATCTCGACAATGAACGATCTGTCGCCCAACATCAGCTGGTGCGCGTCGAAAATCGCGGCAAGTTCCGGTCCGAACAGCTGACCGGTGCTGCTGCGGGTGCGCTGGATGCTGCGCTTGGTCTCGTCGCAGGCCGCTTGCAGCCGGGCGAGCTCCTGGTCGATCTCGGCCTCCGGGATGGGGATTCGGAAGACCTCGACCTCGCGCTTGGCGACCACGACAGCGCGGCCGATGGCGATGCCATCGGAGACCCCGATGCCGCGCAGCTTGCGGGTCCGCGTACGGGGCGCCATCGTCCGTTGCCTCAGCGTCCCTCGCCGAACCGGTCGGCGAACAGGGCGGTCAGGGCTGCGAGTCCCGCCCGCTCGTCCTCGCCGTCGCAGCGCACGGTGAGTCGTGAGCCCACAGCGGCGCCGCGACCGAGGATACCGAGGATGCTCTTGGCGTCGATCTGCTCGCCGTCCTCGAACTCGAGCGTGCAACGGCTCTGAAACGTGGCGGCCAGGTGGACGAGCTTGGCGGCCGCCCGGGCGTGCAGGCCCAGCTGATTGATGACCTCCACCTCGGCCTCAACCATCGCCGCGCTCCCGTTTGGTGCCGGCAGCGGCCGGCCGCGGCGCCGTGCGGGCGATACTCCGCCGGCCCTTGACCTCGAGCCAGCGAGCCGCCAGTTCGAGCGTCTCGGCGCTGCCGATCGAGCAGCCGAGGCGCACGACCATCGGCAGATTGACGCCCGAGACCATCTGGATCTGCCGCGTGTCGAGCAGGGCCAGGGTGGCGTTCGACGGCGTGTCCCCGAACATGTCGGTGAGGACGAGAACTCCATCGCCCTGATCGAGCTGCGCGATGGCGGCATCGATCCGGCGCTTCGCGGTCTCGAGATCGTCCTGCCAGTCGAGCGACAGGGCGCGAAAGCCGGGCAACTCGCCGGCGATCACCCGGCCGGCCGCCAACAGTTCGTCCGCCAGTCGGCCGTGAGTCACGATCAGGACCCCGATCACCGGCCTTCCCGCTCCAGTTCGTGATGGACGCGCCGGATCCGCCAGCCGCCTGCCTCCAGCGCATCGGCCACCCGCTCGACCACCGCCACCGACCGGTGCCTTCCGCCCGTGCAGCCGACGCCGACGGTCAGGTAACTGCGGTTCTCCCGCCGGTACCGGGGCAGCAGGAACTCCAGTAGCTGCGTGAACTGCTCGATCGTCGCTCCGAAATCGGGCTGTGCGTCGAGGAACTCGGTGACCGGGCGGTCGAGGCCGGTCGACTCGCGCAGCCCCGGCACGAAGTGTGGATTGGGCAGGAAGCGGACATCGAACTGCAGGTCTGTGCCTGGCGGACAGCCGTGCTTGAACCCGAAACTGACCAGCGTCACCGACATCGCCGCCTCGGGATCCGACGGGCGCCCGAATCTCCTGTGCGCGAAGCTGCGGATGTCGTGCACCGACCACTCGGAAGTGTCGAGCACGATGTCGGCTTCGGCGCGCAGGCCCGCGAGCAGATCCCGCTCGCGACGAACCTGATCGAGCACCGCCTGTTCCGTGCCGAGCGGGTGCGGCCGACGCGTCTCGGAGAACCGCCGCACCAGCGCCGCGTCGGTGCTGTCCAGAAACAGGTGGGTGCGCCCCAGCGGGCTGCCCTCGAGTTCGCGCCACAGACGCGAGACCTCGTCGGCGGCCGGCCGAGTCCGGGTGTCGGTCACCACCGCGATCCGGTCCGCGCCGCCGCTCATGCCTACCGGATCGCTCAGGAACGGGGCGAGCATCGGAATGGGCAGGTTGACGACCACGGAGTACCCCACGTCCTCCAGGCAGTGCCCCATCGTGCTCTTCCCCGACCCCGAAAGGCCGGTGACGAGCACCAGGTCAGCGCGACTTGCCGAGCCGGTTGCGCTCAAGCTGCTCCTCGAGTCTGTGTGCGAACTCGCGTGCTGAATGGGTCCCCTGCAGCTTCAGCACATGGTTGCGGGCGGCCACCTCGACCATGTTCGCGATATTGCGTCCCAGCGCTACCGGCAGCCGGATGTAGGGGCAGGGCGTGTCCAGAATCTTGTAGACCGACTCGTCGAGGCCGAGACGGTCGTACGGCTTGCCCTCGACCCACGGTTCCAGTTCGATCACCAGGTCGATCGATTTGCGCGGCCGAATCGCGGCCAGGCCGAAAAGGTCCTTGATGTTCACGATGCCGAGGCCGCGCAGCTCCATGTGATGTCGCAGCAGTTCGTCCGACGATCCGATCAGCTCGCCGCTCGGATAGAGCTTGATCGCGATGCGATCGTCGGCGACGAGGCTGTGCCCGCGGGTGATCAGGTCGAGAGCCGCCTCGCTCTTGCCGACACCGCTGGTACCGATCAGCACGACTCCGAGTCCGTAGACTTCGAGCAGCGTGCCGTGGATGCGTGTCGACGGCACGAGGTGGTCTTCGAGAAAGAAGCCGATCTCCTTGATGACCACCGACGAAAGCGCCCGCGACGCCAGCACCGGCACGTTTCGGGCCCGGCAGGCGTCGAGCAGTTCCGGCAGCGGGGCCAGTCCCTTGGTGACCACGATCGCCGGAATCGGCAGCTCGGCGATCCGCCGGCAGCGCTCGGCGAGGTCCTGCGGCGAGAGCGTCCGGAGGTAGGCGAGTTCGCTCTCTCCCACGATCTGCAGCCGTCCCGGCTTGATGTACGCGTAGTAGCCGGCAAAGGCGAGCCCCGGCTTCTGGACCCGCGGATGGAGGATCTGGTTGTCGAGATGCGACTCCCCCGCCAGCACCGTCAGCTGGAGGTCTCCCAGTTCCGCCCCAAGCAGCTCGGATACCGGAACCCTGCCCGCCGGGTCCACGCTTCAGCCTTCCGGGGAGATCAGCCCGAAGTGCTCGTCACGCCGCCGGTACAGCACGTTGACGCGCGAGCTTTCGCGGTCGAGGAAGACCACGAACTCGTTGCGAGACGCCTCCAGTCGCCGCGCCGCTTCGTCGAGAGACAGCGCCTCGATGTCGAGGTGAGAGCTGCGCACGATCTCCCGATTCGCTCCGGCAGCCAGGCTGGCGGGTGTGAGCACGTCCACCGGCCACCGTCGCGGCCCTCCGTTGTCGCGCCCGGCCCGCTTGCGCCGATCCACGGCGCGTTTGCGCAGCCGGCGGGCCTGGCGCTCCAGATGATCGATCGCCAGGCCGACCGCTTCGGGCATCTGGGTGCTCTCCTCGCGGGCGTGCAGTGAGCCGTGCAGGTGCGTCACGTGCAGCTCCGCGGCGTGGCGGAACTTCTCCGTCTCGAGGATGACCCGGATCTCGATCGGTTCGAGAAGGAAGCGCGTGACGCGCGCCAGGCGTTCCTCGGTGAGCGTCCGCAGAGCGTCGTCGATCTGGAAGTTTCGGCTCACGAATTCGATCGTCATGCGGCTCCTTTCGACGGGTTGGACGCGTTCAGAAAGCCCTCAAAATACCTTGCGGCGGTCGGCCGAGGACGGGATGTTCAGCTCGTCGCGATACTTGGCCACGGTCCGCCGCGCGATCTGGATCCCCTCCCGGTTGAGGATTCGCATCAGCTCGCTGTCCGACAGCGGGTGTCGCGCATCCTCTTCGTCGATCAGCTGCTTGATCTTGCGCTTGACCGTCAGCGAGGAGATGTCCTCGCCGTAGTCGCGGTCGATGCCGCTGTGGAAGAAGAACTTCATCGGCAGCAGTCCGCGCGGTGTGTGGATGTACTTGTTCGAAACCACCCGGGAAACCGTCGACTCGTGCATGCCGATGTCGTCGGCCACGTCACGCAGGACCATCGGGCGCAGGAAGTCGATGCCGTGGTCGAGGAACTCGCGCTGCTGGCGGGTGATCGACTCGGCAACCTTGTAGATCGTGCGCTGCCGCTGGTCGAGGCTCTTGATCAACCAGACCGCCGAGCGCATCTTGTCGGTGATGTACTGCGTCGCCTCGCCCTGACGACCTTCGGCCCGCATCTGCTGCAGCATGCGGCGGTAGGCGCGACTGACGCGCAGCCGCGGCAGCCCGTCGTCGTTGAGCTGGATCACGTACTCGTCGCCGACCTTGAGGACGTGCACGTCGGGCTCGACGTAGACGGTGCGGTCGTGCGAGAAGGCCCGTCCGGGTCGGGTTTCCAAGGTCTTGATCGTCTCGATGACCGGCTCGAGATCCGCCAGCGGCATTCCCAGCGCTTTGGCGATCGCCGGATACGAGCGCTTGAGGAACGCCTCCCAGTGCTCCGCCAGGATGACGTGAGCCGGCGAATCCTCGGGCTCGCCGCGCTGGCGCAGCTGGGCGGCCAGGCTCTCACGCAGCGTCGCCCACGCCACGCCATGCGGATCGAGCGCCCGCACCCGCGAGAGCACGGCTTCGATCTCTTCGCTCGTCCACGGCTCGTCGGCCTCGGCGCCGGTCGCCAGCAGCTCTTCGAGCGAAGCCACCAGGAACCCGTCCGGGTCGAGGTTGCCGACGATTGCCTCGGCGATCGCCCGCTCGCGCGCCGTGAAGTCCCCCATGTGGATCTGCCACAGCAGGTGGTCGTAAAGATCCGGCTCGCGCGTCAGCGTGTTCTCGAGCGGGGGCGCCTGATGCTCCTCCCACTCGCCGGCGGTCGCCGACCAGCCCTCGTCGCCCCAGTCGTCCTGCAGCCAGGCGTCGAGGCTCGTCTCCTCCAGCGAGTTCTTCGGTCCTGCCTCGATCTCCGGCGTCACCTCCGGCTCTGGCGCCGCCGGGGGTTCGGCCTCGGCGCCGGCCGCCACGAGGGTCTCTTCCTCCTCGCTGGCATCCTCGATCTCCTCGAGCACCGGATTGGCCTCGAGCTCCTGCGCGACGGTCGTCTCCAGTTCGAGCCGGGTCATCTGCAGCAGCTTGATCGCCTGCTGCAGCGACGGCGTCATCACCAGCCGCTGCGAGAGTTTGAGGGAGAGTTTCTGTTCCAGCGCCATGCCGACCTGGCCTCAGAGGCTGAATTCTTCGCCGAGATAGATCTTGCGCACCTTGGGATCGGCCGACAGCTCGTCGGGCGTTCCAGAGCGAAGGATCTCGCCGTTGTTGATGATGTACGCGCGACTGGTGATCTTCAGCGTTTCGCGCACGTTGTGGTCGGTAATCAGAACGCCGATGCCCATCTCCCTGAGGTGTCGGATGATACCTTGAATATCGAGCACCGCGATCGGATCGATACCGGCGAAAGGCTCGTCGAGCAACACGAATGACGGGCTGATGGCGAGCGAGCGCGCGATCTCGACGCGCCGCCGCTCGCCACCGGACAGCATGTAGCCCTGGCTGCGTCGCACCTTCTCCAGTTTGAAATCTTCGATCAGGCGATCGATACGCCGCTCCTGCTCGGCGTGCGACAGGTCGAGGGTTTCGAAGATCGCTCGCAGATTGTCCTCGACCGACAACTTGCGGAAGACCGACGGCTCCTGTGGCAGGTAGCTGATGCCGCGCTGGGCGCGCTGGTACATCGGCAGCGCGGTGATCTCCTCGTCACCGAGGTGCACGGTCCCGCCGTCCGGAGGTACCAGTCCGACCACCATGTAGAACATCGTCGTCTTGCCGGCGCCATTGGGCCCGAGCAGACCGACGATCTCGCCGGGGGCGATCTGCACGGACACGCCGGAGACCACGGTACGGCCACCGTAGACCTTCTTCAGGTCGTGAGCGCGCAGAACCGCCGCCGTTGCGGGAGTGGTAGTCGCGCTCATGGTTCCTCTCCCTCGGAGAGCATCCGCGCGGTGCCCGCGGCCAGGTCGTAGATCAGCCGGCGGCCGCGCACCTGGGTCCCGCCCGGCTCGCGCAGCAGCACCGGCTCGCCGACGACCAGGATGCGCCGCGCCACCAGGTCGTGGTCGGCCCGCGACCCCGAGATCGTCCGCCCCGACGCGCGGTCGAGGATTCTCACGTCGCCGGTCGCCTCGAGGTGGCGCGCCTGGCCGGCCTCGTCGAGTTCCACCCGCACGCGCGCCGCCGCCAGCTCGCGCTCGCCTTGCCGCGCCATCACTTCGCCCTCGTAGAGCAGTTCGCCCGGCTGACGCCGGTAGGCGAGCTGGGCGGCCGACACGGTCGTCGACGGCGGCTCGGGCAGCTCGGCGGTCGCTGCCTCACGCCAGACGGTGCGCACGCCCCCGCGCGCCTGCGCAGAGCCGGCCTCCGTCCCGACCAGCTCGTCAGCAAACAGCAGCGTCTCGCCCTGCACCGCCTGCACCTCGCCCGCAAAGCGCCAGCTGCGTCCGGCGTCGGCCCAGCTCGCCTCCCTGGCGCGGATGTGGACCGGCTCGTCGCTGGCGCCGGCCGCGCTGCCGTCCGGACCGATCGCGGCCCCGCGTGCCAGCTCGCCGCGCACGCCGCCCGTGGCCCGCACCATCGATGCGGCCTGGTCGACGTCGATGCGCGGAGCGAACAGAACGCCCCGCGGGCCGCGCGCCGTCGCCGGCGCAGTCGCCGAGCCGAACAGCGCACCGGTGCCGGTGCCGGGATCGAACTGGGCCCGCTCTCCGTGCGCCTCGGTGTCGCCGTGGGCGACGCGGACCGCGCCCCGCAGCTCGATCCGGCCGACCGTGCCGCCGGGCTGGAACCCCACCGTGGCCTCCGCGCCGCTTGCCACCCGCAGGCCGGACGGACCACCCCGCTCGCGCAGGACCACTCCGCCGCTGGCGCCGGCCGCGGTGGGATGCCCGTCCTCGCCGAAGCTGGCCAGGACCGTCGGCGCCGTCAGAACGCGCGTGGCCGCGTCGTCGCCGGCCAGCACCAGTCGCGCCGGGCTGCCCGCCTCCCCATCGAGCTCCAGCTGCGCCGGGCGGGACGGTTGACCGGCAAACGCAAGGCGCGCGACGGCCGCCTGGAAGCGCACCCGCGCCCGTCCGCCGCCTGTCGAGGAGGCGGCAGTGGCCTCGGCCACCGGATCGTCGGTCGATGAGGTGGCCTCCTCGTCCGGCAGTTCTTCCGGATCGCCGGACGCGTCCGCCACAACGTCTTCCGCCGAGCCCCTCGCGTCGGCCATGGCTTCCGTCGGCTCGTCGCCCAGGCTGCCCGACGGGTCGCCGGCGTCGAAACCGCCGTGTACCCCGCCGCGCGCCAGTGCCGAGACCGGTTCGCGCTCGTCCTCGTCGAAGACGACCTCGAGCCACCGCGCCGCCAGCCGGTCCCCTCCGGACTGCAGCAGGACGCGGTTCGAGGCGCGCACCGTGCGCGTCGGGCGGTCGAGCATCATCGTTCCGGCCTCGAGTGCCAGGCGACGCTCCGCCTCCGCCTCTCCCGTCGTGCCGGCCAGGCGCACGCGGCCCTGCAGATGCAGCCGTTCGGTCGGCGTCTCGAAGCGCAGCCCCGCGGCACGTCCGCCGAACCGCTCGCCCAGGGCCAGCCCGACCGGACCGCGCGAGATCAGGCGCCGCCCGCCGTCCACCAGGTCCAGTCGCTCCGAGGTCAGCTGCAGTCCACGCGGGCCAACCAGCCGCACCGCTTCGGTGAGCTGCGCTTCCTTCAGGTCCGGCCGCCAGAGCGCGTGGCGACTCTCGATCCGATAGGTGCCCCCGTCCTCGCGCGTCAGCTCGACCGCCACACCCTCGAGCGAGACCGACTCGTCGCGCCCACGCACGAACCGTTCGCCGGCGAGCAGGAAGGCGCTGCGCTCGCCGATCCGCTGCTCGTACTCGAACCCTTCACTGAACGCCAGCGCGCCCTCGTCGCTGGTCAGGGGGTCGGGGCCGGCGACTACCTCGACCGGAGGCATAGTCTGGCGCCCGAGCAGATAGAGCCCCGCCACGCCGCAGACGACCAGTCCTGCGAGCACCAGCAGTGCCCGGCGCAGGCGGCGGAACGGCGGGCGGGAGGGCGAAACTGCAGGCATTCCGGCGATTCTAGTGCGCGCAGGCGCTCGGACGCAGGGCTTCGAGACGCCCGCGCATGCCGCCGCGCCAGGAATCGCGCTCGAGGCGCACCAGAACGTCAAACGGGCCGTCGGGGGCGCTACGCAGGCGCTCTCCCCAACCCCACCCGACGAGCTCGACCGAGGCTCCCCCGGAAGCCGCTCCCACCGTCACGGCGACATGATCCTGGCCGAACCGACGCGGCGGGCCGGCAGCGTGCAGCGCCGACAGGCGGACGATGGGCTCCTCGTTGCCGGCCCCGAACGGGGCGAGCGCCTCGATGCGTGCGAGTCGCTCTCCGGTCAGCTCGTGCGCCGCCAACTCGAGCTCGTACTCGAGCGCACGCGGGCCAGGTGCCGGCAGTTCGAGCGCCGCCCACTCCCTCGCCAGCTCTGGCAGCAGATCGGCGCGGACGGTCATGCCGATGGCACGGGCGTGGCCACCGAATCGCTCCAACCGATCGGCCCACGGAGCGAGCAGACGGTACAGGTCGACCTCGTCGACGCTGCGGCCGGACCCGGTCGCGCTCTCTCCCTCGACTGCCAGCAGCACCGTCGGGCGTCCGAGCTGCCGCGCCAGACGCGCCGCCGCGATTCCCACCACGCCGCGGTTCCACCCTTCGGACCAGACCAGCACCGGTCCGCGACCTGGCCGGTCGTCGGCAGCGAGCCGCTCTCGCGCCGACTCGACGACCTCGCGCTCCAGTGCCTGGCGGCGCAGATTCCACTGCTCCAGGCTTGCTGCCAGCTCGCGCGCCCGCGCCGGGTCACGCTCGAGCAGCAGCGCCAGCGCCTCGTCCGCGGTGCCGAGCCGGCCGGGCGCGTTGAGGCGCGGGGCGAGTCGGAAGCCGACGTCGGCGGCCTGGATCGGCGGCCGCAGCCCGGCGCTGGCGAGCAATGCGCGCAGTCCCGGCGAGCGGCTGCTGCCGAGCGCCCGCAGCCCGAGCGCGACGATGACGCGGTTCTCCCCCACCAGGGGTGCCACGTCCGCGATCGTGCCGAGGCAGGCGATGCGCAGCAGCGACTCCCACGGCACCTCGCGCCCCAGCGCCGTGAGCAGGCCGGCGACGACCTTGAGCGTCAGCCCCGCCGCCGCCAGCTGGCGAAAAGGATAGGTGCAGCCGGCCTGGTGTGGGTTGACCAGGATCGCCTCGAGCGGGGGGCCGCCGTCCGGCAGGTGGTGATCGATCACCACGCAGTCCAGCCCGCGCCCGCGCGCTGCGGCGACTGCTGGCCGCGAGTTGGTGCCGCAGTCGACGGCGACGAGGACGGTCGCTGCGGCGTCTGCGGCCCGTTCGGCGTGGACCGGCTGAAAGCCATACCCTTCGGCGTGGCGCTGCGCGAGCAGCGGCACCGGTCGGGCCCCGCAGACGCGCAGCGCCGCGGTCAGCAGAGCGGTCGACGAGACGCCGTCGACGTCGTAGTCACCGACGATGGCAACCGTTTCCCCGCGGCGACAGGTGTCGGCCAGCCGTTCGACGCTGCGGTCGAAGCCCACCAGTTCGCTGCCCGGAAGGAGCTGTTCGAGCGTCGGAGCGAGAAAGCGGCGCGCCTCCTCGATGGTCTGCACGCCACGCCGCGCCAGCAGCCGAGCCTGTTCGACAGGCAGGCCGCCCGCTTCCAGCACGGCGGCCGCCTCCGGCACCGACGCCGCGACCCACTCCGCGTCCGCGCCTCCCCTGCGGTGCGACGGAGTCAGGACGCCTCGTAGACGCCGAGCGAACGGAAGCGCTGGTAGCGCAGGTCGAGCAAGCGGTCGATCGGCAGGCGTTCGAGGTCGACGAGGGCGCGCTCGATCGCGTCGCCGACCAGGGCGGCCGCGGCGGCCGGATCGGTGTGCGCCCCTCCCTCGGGCTCGCGCACGATCTCGTCGATCACCCGGAGTTCCAGCAAGTCGGGGGCGGCGATCTTCATCGCGTCGGCAGCCACCGCCTTCTTCTCCTGATCCTTCCACAGGATCGCCGCGCAGCCCTCGGGCGAGATGACGGAGTAGACGCCGTACTCGAGCATCAGCACCCGGTCGCCCACGCCGAGCGCCAGCGCGCCGCCGCTACCCCCCTCCCCGGTCACCGTCACGACGATCGGCACCCGCAGGCCGGCCATTTCGATCAGGTTCCGCGCGATCGCTTCCGCCTGGCCGCGCTCCTCGGCGTCGATGCCCGGGTAGGCGCCCGGCGTGTCGACGAAGGTGAGGATCGGCAGACGGAACCGCTCGGCCAGGCGCATGATCCGCAGCGCCTTGCGATACCCCTCCGGCCGTGGCTGGCCGAAGTTGCGGGCGATCCGCTCGCGGGTGCCGCGCCCCTTCTGGTGCCCGATCACCGCCACCGAGCGGCCGCGGAAACGGGCCAGGCCGGAGACGATCGCCGCGTCGTCGGCGAACGCGCGGTCGCCGTGCAGCTCGATCCAGTCCTCGGTGAGCGCCGCGATGTAGTCGAGCGTGTACGGCCGGTCGGCGTGCCGGGCGACCAGGGTCTTCTGCCAGCGGGTCAGCTGCCCGTAGATCTCGCGGGTTCGCTCGCCCAGCTGCCGGCGCAGGGTGGCCAGCTCGCGGTCGTGGCCGCTGCCGGCCGGATACCCCTCGAGCTCCTCGATCCTGCGGCGGAGTTCGACCAGGGGTTCTTCGAAGTTGGCGTCGGCGGACATGCGAACGGAGACCTTAGCAGGGGCCCGGAAAACCGGTCAAACCGCCGGCTCAGAGCAGTTGCTGGGGATCGATGTCCACCTGCAGCGCCCCGATCGGCTGGCCCGCCACCGCCGCCCGGACAGCTTCGCGCACTGCAGCGCCCGAGCTGCCACGCACGATGCACTGGAAACGCCACTGGCCCCGCAGGCGCTCGAACGGCGCTGGAGCCGGGCCGGTGATGCGCAGGCCGTCGGCGGCCGCGCGCCGCTCGAGCTGCTGGGCGACGTCGCGCAGGCGGCCGAGGGCCGTTTCGCGGCGGCGATCACGCGACAGGATGAGCGCCATCCGAGTGAACGGCGGATAGCCGAACACCTCGCGGTAGCGCATCTCCTGAGAGACGAACGCCTCGTCGTCGTGGTGCAGCGCCGCCTGGATCGCATAGTGATCGGGATGAAACGTCTGCAGCACGACTCGCCCGGGCCGCTCTCCCCTCCCCGCCCGGCCGGCCAGCTGGGTGAGCAGCGCGTAGGTGCGCTCCACCGCCCGGAAGTCGGGGAAGCCGAGGTAGTCGTCGGCCGACAGCACGGCGGTGAGCGCGACGCGCGGGAAATGGTGGCCCTTGGAGAGCATCTGGGTGCCGATCAGAACCCGCGTCTCGCCCCGCCCGAATCGTTCCAGGATGGCGGCCGCACCGCCGACGCGGCGCGTGGCGTCGCGGTCGAGCACGTCGACCTCGACGCCGGGCAGGCGGCGGGCGAGTTCCTCCTCCACCCGCTCGGTGCCGGCGCCGATCGGCTCGAGCGCCTCCGAGCGGCAGGTGGGACAGACAGCCGGCGGCGGCAGGTGCGAACCGCAGTAGTGGCAGATCAGCCGTCCGGCCCGGCGGTGGTAGGTGCGCGCCAGCCCGCAGTCGGGGCAGCGAAAGTCCTCCCCGCACGCCCGGCAGAGCAGCATCGGCGCGTAGCCGCGGCGATTGCGCAGCAGGATCACCTGGTCGCCGGCGTCGATCGTCTCGCGCATCCGCGCGAGCAGTGTCTCGGTGAACAGCAGGTCCTGTGCCTTGCGCGCCCGCGGTTCGGCGCGCAGATCGACCAGGACCCCCTCCGGCAGGCGGCCGTGCCCCACCCGCTCGGTGAGCCGCAGCAGCTCGAGGCGCCCGGCCCGCGCCGCGTGGCGGCTCTCCAGACTCGGCGTCGCCGACGCCAGCACCGCCACCGCGCCGGCGCTGCGGCAGCGCACCAGGGCGAGGTCGCGCCCGTGGTAGCGCGGTGCCTGGTCCTGCTTGTAGGCCGAGTCCTGCTCTTCGTCGACCACCACGAGGCCGAGGTCGGAAAGCGGCGCAAAGACCGCCGAGCGCGGTCCGACGACCACCCGCGCGCTGCCGCCGCGGATCCGCTCCCACTCCTGCTGTCGCTCGGCCGCCGAGAGGTTGGAATGCAGCACCGCGAGTCGGTCGCCGAACCGGGCGGCGGCGCCCTGTGCGAGCGCCGGCACCAGAGCGATCTCCGGGACCAGCAGCAGGGCCGACCGCCCCTGTGCCAGCGCTGCCTCGGCCGCCCGCAGGTAGACCTCGGTCTTGCCCGAGCCGGTCATGCCGTGCAGCAGGAAACGCCCGAACTCGCCGGTGGCGACGGCAGCAGTGATGCGCGCCAGCGCGGCGCGCTGGTCGGGGCGGAGTTCGAATTCCGGCGACGCGACCGGAGCGAGCCGGTGGCGGTCCAGGTCGAGCCGCGCCGGCTGGGCAAAGCGCCGCAGCAGGCCCAGGCCGACCAGGCGCCGCACGACGGCGGCGCTGACCTCGGCCTCGGCGGCCAGCTCGTCGACGGTCGCCGGGCGTCCGATCGCGCCGAGGTACTCGAGCGCTCGGCGCGCCGGTTGCGACCGCCCGGCCCGTTCGAGCTGCGCCGTGAGGTCGCCCGGCACGCGCTCGACCGCGGCGACGAAGCGGCTGCCGCGGCCGCTGTTCTCCGAAAGCGAGAGGCGCCCGTCCCGCGCCAGCGCCTCGACCCGCGGCCCGAAATCGGCATCGTCCGGCATCCGCCGGCGCAGGTCGGCGAGCAGCGGCCGATCGGCCTCCATCAGCAGCTCGCGCAGCCGCCGCTCGAATTCGTCACGCGGCGGCGCCAGGGCGCCGGCGTCGGTCAGCCGGACGCGTCGGGTGCCCCAGGGGGCAAGATCCGCAGGCAGAAGCGCGGCGATGACCTCCCCGATCGGTGCCAGGTAGTAACGACTCACGAACTCGGCCAGTTCGAGCAGGTCGGGCGTGAGCGCCGGTTCGAGATCGGCCAGGCCGCCGACGTCGCGCGGCGTGACGCCGTCCGGCGGGCTCTCGACCCGGCGCAGGGCCAGACCGGTCAGGGTCCGGCGCCCGACCGGCACGCGCACCCGCTGGCCGGGCCGGATCAGTCCGTCGAGATCTGCGGGAATCGAGTAGGTCAGCGCGCCCGGCAGCGGGAGCGGGACGGCAACCTCGAGGAATCCGGCGCGCTCGGGCGCCTCGGTCATCTCGCCGCTGCGCTGTCGGCTGCGCCGGGTTCCGTCGGGGCTGCCGGAGCCGCTCCCAGGCGCCGCACCTCTTCGGCCAGCCGGGCCACGTCGGGATCGCCGGGCCGCCGCGCCTCGAGCTCGGCCAGGGCGCGGCTGGCGCCCGGCAGGTCGCGCTGGTCGAACGCGCGCACGATCACCTCGTTGAAGCGCGCCTGCCAGTGATCGGGAGCGATCCCCTGGGCCTGCGCGAACAGCTCCAGCGCGCCGTCGAAGTCGCCACGCGCCCGGCGGGTAATGCCGAGGTCGGTCAGCACGTCGGGGTCGCCCGGCCGCAGCGCGAGATAGCGCTCGTACAGCTCGCCGGCGCGTTCCCAGCGCTGGATGTCGAAGCTCATGTTCGCCAGGCGGAGGATCGAATCGGCGTCCTCAGGGTTGGCGGCGATCGCCTGCTGGAGCCGATTGACCTCGGCCATCGGGTTGGCTCCGGCCGCGTCCGGCCCGGCCGGGCCGGCTGGGCCGCTCGGTCCGCCGGGCACGACCCCGGTCGCGGCGGCGAGTCGGGCCGGCTGCACGCCGTCCATCTGTTCCTTGGCGAGGTAGCCGAGCAGGAACCCGACCAACAGTCCGACCAGCAGGACCAGTCCGTGCTCGCGATTCATGAGGGGAGGAGCAGAGGGGCCGAACTGGCCGGGCCGACGGCGTCTGCCGCCCGCCCGGCCGGAGGCCGCTGTCAGCTCGCCACGCGCGCCCGCTTGGCGAGGCTCGAGGAGAGTGCCTTCTCGACCTGGACTTCGGCGTCGCGCTCGGTCAGGCCCTTGACGTGAGCGACTTCGCTGACGATGAAGTGCCGCGCCCGCTCGTACATCTTCTTCTCGCGGAACGACAGGCTCTTCTTCTGGCTCACGAACTTGAGGTTCTTCAGGACCTCGGCGACCTCGGTGATACGACCGGTCTTCATCTTCTCGACGTTCTGCTTGTAACGCCCCTTCCAGTCCTTCTGGGCGTCGAAGCTGCCGTTCTCGAGAATGCCGAGCACGTTGCGGATCTCCTTGACCTCACACAGGGGCCGCAGCCCCACGAGATCCAGGTTGTCCTTGGGGACCATGACCTTCGAATTGCTCGACAGCAATCGCAGGTGATAGCAGGTCCGCTCGGCGCCATCGATGAAGCTGGTCGCGATGTCCTCGACGACCGTTACGCCATGATTGGGATAGACGACCTTCTGGCCGACCTTGAAAGTCACGCGCCGTGCTCCCTTCGTTCTAAGTGACTCGGAAGAAAGAAGTTGAGACGAATGCCACCGCCCACGTACGATAGCCGAAACGGCCCCGATTGTCAAGCGGTTCACAGCGCAACTGCGGCAGAAGTCGGGCCCCAGGAGCCTCCCCTCCGCCCCTTCCCCCGGCCTGCCGGGGCCTCGCCCCGTAGTAGCATCGCGGCCCGGGCCGGAGTGGCGGAATGGCAGACGCAGGGGACTCAAAATCCCCCGTCCGAAAGGGCGTGCGAGTTCGACCCTCGCCTCCGGCACCAGCGCTTCCCCGCCGGCGACGGCTATTCGTACCGCAGGGCTTCGATCGGGTCGAGGCGGGAGGCTTTGCCGGCCGGGTAGATGCCGAAGAAGACGCCGACGGCGACCGAGAAGCCCACGGCGACGAGGATCGCCCAAACCGGGACGTGGGCGCTCGGCCAGTCGCCGGGCAGGGCGACGGCCACGGCGGCGCCCATGCCGTACCCGATCCCGAGGCCGATTCCGCCTCCCACCAGCGCCAGGGTCACCGCTTCGATCAGGAACTGCACCAGGATGTCCTGCCGGCGCGCTCCGACCGCCTTGCGGACACCGATCTCGCGCGTCCGCTCGGTGACCGAGACCAGCATGATGTTCATGATCCCGATGCCGCCCACCAGCAGAGCGATGCCCACCACGCCGCCGACCACCGCGGTCACGTACCCGAGCACGCTGCCGATGCTGGCCAGGATCTCGTCCTGGACCTGCACCTCGAAGTCGTCCTTCTCGCCGGCCGGGATCTTGTGTCGCTTGCGCAGCAGCTGTGTGATCTCGTCCTTGACTCGGCCGACCGAGTCGGCGCTCTCGGCCTGCAGCCGGATCCGGATCGTGTCGGCGGCCGCGCGGCCGAACAGCCCGAGCGCAGTCGGGTGCGGAATGAACACCAGATCGTCGGAGTCCTGCCCCAGCGACTGCCCGCGCTTCTCCATCACCCCGATCACCGTCACCGGCAGCGAGCCGACGTAGATCTCCTTGCCCACCGGATTGTCGCCGAGTCGCAACTCGTCGACCACCGTGCGCCCGATCACCACCACCTTGCGGCGATGGTCGAGATCCAGCCGCGAGAAGAACCGCCCCTGGTCGACCGTGTGGTTGGCGATCTCGGGCCACTGTTCGTTGACCCCCATCACGATGTCCGGCCGGTGCTGGCGGTCGCGGTACTTGACCGTCTGCTGCCCGAACATCATCGGCGTGATCGCCCGGATGCCGGCCACCTGATCGCGAATCGCCAGGCCGTCGTCCCAGGTCATCCGCACTTGGCGCGAGAGGCCGGCCGGACCGAACTCGAACTTCGGGTCGACCGCCACGAACGTCGCGCCCACACCCTGCAGCTCGCGCGTGATCATGAACTGCAGGCCCTGGACGATCGACACGACGGCGATCACAGACGCCACGCCGATGATGATGCCGAGCATGGTGAGAATCGACCGCATCTTGTTCGCCCGCAGGGCGCGCAGGGCGATCCGGAAGTTCTCGGCGAACGACACCGCTCAGCTCCCGGCCGGCCGGATCGGTTCGTCGATCACCACTCGCCCGTCGCGCAGCACGATCCTCCGCTCGGCGTGCTCGGCGATGTCGGCCTCGTGAGTGACCAGCACCACCGTGTTGCCCGCCGCGTTGAGATCGTCGAACAGCCGCATGATCTCCTGGGAGGTCGCGCTGTCGAGATTGCCCGTCGGCTCGTCGGCGAGCAAGATCGAGGGATCGTTCACCAACGCGCGCGCAATTGCCACCCGCTGCCGCTGCCCCCCGGACAGCTCGTTGGGCTGATGGCGGGCCCGGTCGGCGAGCCCCACCCGCTCGAGCGCCCGCTGCGCTGCCAGGCGCCGCTCGCGCCGCGGCATCCCCGCGTAGACGAGCGGCAGCTCGACGTTCTCGAGCGCGCTGGTGCGCGCCAGCAGGTTGAAAGTCTGGAAGACGAAGCCGATTTCGCGATTGCGGATCGCCGCCAGCTCGGCGTCGTCCAGGTTTTCGACCGCCGTCTCGTTCAGCCGGTAGCTCCCCGAGGTCGGCGTGTCGAGACAGCCGAGCAGGTTCATCAGCGTCGACTTGCCGCTGCCCGACGGTCCCATGATCGCCACGTACTCGCCCTTCTCGATCTCCAGGTCGACGCCGGCCAGTGCGTGAACCTCCTCCACTCCGAGGCGGTAGGACTTGCGGACGTCGCTCAGCTCGATGAGGGCCATCTCAGTCCTCGTCGTCCTCACCGCCACCGCCAGCGGTGGCACGCGAGACCCGCACCCGGTCGCCGGCCTTGAGGTCCTTGAGCGCCCGGTAGGGACCGTTGACCACGACGTCGCCGGCCGCCAGCCCGTCGACGATCTCGACGTGTGTGGCATCGGAGATGCCAGTCGTCACCGGACGCTGTTGAGCCCTTCCGTCGGCGACGACGAACACGACCGGGATCTCGTCGTCCGCGGCGGTCGCACCGTCGGCCTCGCCGGCCGGGCTCTCCGGTCGGCGTTCGACGACCGCCTGAATCGGCACCACCGTCGCCCCGGGATGGGTCGTCACCTGGATCCGGGCGCGCGCCGACATGCCGGGCCGCAGCCGCTCGTCCGGCCGCTCGAGCAGGACGCGTACCCGGAAGAACTGCACGTCGGGCTGGGTGGCGCGTGTATAGCCGCTGCTGCCGACCTCGACGACTTCGCCGCCGTACTCGGTGTCCGGCAGCGCATCGACCGTCACGGTAGCTGCCAGCCCCGGACGCACGTGCACGATCTCGGTTTCGTCGACGTCGACTTCGGCCAGCACCTCGGACAGGTCGGCGATCGTGCCGATCACCGACGCCGGGTTGTTCATGGTGCCCGAGACCACGACCTCGCCCTGTTCGGCGTTGAGCATGATGACGCGGCCGGACAGCGGCGCAAAGATGGTCGACTTGCGCAGGTCGTCGTCCGCCTTCTCGAGCGCCGCTTCCGCCTGCGCCACCCCTTCGCGCGCCGAGCGGACCTGCAGCCCGGCCGAGGCAAACGCCAGTTCGGCGGCCTCGAGACCCTCGGGGGCGATCACCCCGTCGGACGCCAGCCGCCGCGCCCGCTCGACACGGACCTGCTGGTCGGCGAGTGCGACGCGGGCCTGCTCGAGCGCCGTCGCCGCCATCGCGACGCGTGCCCGCGCGTCGTCCCGCGCGGCCAGGAACGCCTGTTGCTCGAGCCGCAGAAACGGCTGCCCGGCCTCGATGCGGTCGCCCTCGCGGGCGAACAGCTCCTCGATCCGCCCCACCACGTGCGCCGAAATGTCGACCTTGACCCGCGGGTGGATCTGGCCGCTGGCGGTGACCGTCTGCGAGATGTCGCGCGTCTCGGCCGCTTCGGCGTAGACCACCGTCGTCTTCCCGCGGCCGCCCCCGCGCACACTCGCAATCACGATCAGCGCCAGGACGAGCGCCACAGCGCCGCCAATCAACACCCGCCGGGTCATCGAGCTCTCCTCATGCGCCCCCGCCTCACTCGGTCCGGGGTCAGGCAGCGCCCGACAGCAGCGCTGCGATGCCCACCTTGAGTCCGACAGCCACGATCCAGGGAAGCAGGACGGTCACCAGCGCGGCGCCGCGCGACAGCCCGCCGACGGTGCGGAATCCGATCACCAGCAACGCGATGCACCAGATCGAGAACAGATCGACGCTGGACAGCAGCGCCATCGCCACGGCACCGGTCTCCTCGCCGGCGAGCGCCCCGGCGTGCGATGCGAGGAAGTTTCCCGAGAAGGTCTCCTGGAAATCGATGCTGCCCCGCGAAATCACGACCGGAATCGCAATCAGGGTGGCGAGCGCAAACGGCAGCAGACCGTGCGTGGTCACCGCCAGCGCGCGCTTGAAGTCGATCTCGCTGCCCATCAGGCGCGCCAGGGCGAAGAAGATCGCCGTGGCGACGACGTAGAACAGGCCCGCCCCGCCGACCGCCGACACCGAGGAGACGAAGCTCCGCGCCCCGCTCGGCGACAGCTGCGCCTCCATCGCCTCCTCGATCTGCTCGCCGGTCGCGCCGCGCTCTTCGAGGAAGGTGCGCAGCGACTCCGGCGAGACCCGCGGCTCGACGACCAGCTTGATGGCGAGCGAGGTCAGGCAGAGCAGCAGCAGCGCCAGGCCCCAGCTGGGCACGCGACGGATGGCGGTGAAGGTCGCCTCGGGGCGGTGGAAGACGCCGACGATGCGGGCGCCCGCTTCGCCAAAGGTGGCGAGCTCCCGCCCGTCGGCCGGGGTCACGATCTCAGGTTCGGTCATCCGGTCTCCTCGTTGCCGGCTCTCGGCACGGCCGGTGGGCCCGGACACGCCGAGGCGCCAGCCGCGTTGCGACCGGCGCCTCGCTGCGTCACCGATCCAGCTTCAGTCGGTGAAGGTGACGCCGGCGTGATCGAGCAGCCTGCCGATGGCCCGATAATACGCGACCAGCGCGCTGCGGTAACCGGTCACCGCCTCGACCACCCGCAGGCGGGCGGCGGCCAGGTCCTCCTCGACCTGCAGGATCTGGAAGCTGGTCGACAGGCCGTTTTCGTACTTGCGACGCTCGGCGTCGAGGTTCTTCTCGGCCAGGCGCTCCGAGACGCGCGCCGATTCGATCCGCTGGGCGCCGATCTCGAGGCCGCGGGCGGCCACCCGGACCTCCGCCTCGATGCGCTGGCGCAGCTCCTCGTGCCCGACCCGGCCCTGATCCACCGCCAGGGCGGCGCTCGCGGCGCGGGCGCGCGCGGTCCGGTTGCCGATCGGCATGCCGAACTCCAGCCCGACCGACCAGCCGGGGAAATCGCGATCGGTCACCTGCTCGATGGCGTCGTCCCACCCGCCGTCGAGGCGAGAGACCACGTTGCCCTCGTTGTCTCGCACTACCACGTCGCCACCGACGCCGTTGTAGCCGTACGAGGCGACCAGGTCGAGGCGCGGCCGCACCTGGGCCCGCTGGTAGGCCGCTTCCAGCTCGAGAGCCTGCAGGCCCAGCTCGTTGCGCCGCAGCTCAGGCCGGGCCGCCAGCGCGGTCTCGAGCGCCTTGGCGACGTCGACCGCCGCCGGAGCGACCTCGGGCTGGGTGTCGGGCACCAGCGGCAGGGTCCAGACTCGCGCGTCGTCCAGGTCGAGCAGGTAGCGCAGCACGTCTTCGGCGTCGCCGATCTCGCCGCGGGCGCGGATGATCTCCTCCTCGCGGGTGGCGATGCCGGCCTCGCTCTGCACCAGCTCGAGCGGTGCCAGGGTGCCAACGTCGACGCGCACCTGATTGTCGGTGTGCAGCTGACGGGCCAGCGTCAGACTCTCCTCGGCGACCGCGAGCCGGTGACGAGTCGCCACCAGGTTCCAGTAGGCGTTCTCCGCGGTGGCCAGCGTCGCCACGATCTGCTCCAGGAACCCTTCGCGCGCGATCTCGCTGTCGAGCCCGGCGATGCGGATGCCGAACTCGGTCACGTCGCGCCCGAAGCCGCGCAGCAGTGGCTGGGCGATCGACAGGTCGAGTCCGGAGTTGTACGACGGGTTGATCGAGAAGAACTCGCTGTTGGTCTTCAGTCGCGAGTTGCTCCATCCGACCTGCGCCGTGCCGCCGGTCGGCAGCAGGCGGGACAGACCGACCGAGAACTGCTGGCGGTCCTGCTTCTGGATCGCCGCGCCGTCCAGGTTGGATGCCGCCGGGCTCTCCTCGCTCGAGGCCGAGAGCGAGCCGCCGAGGCCGAAGTCGTAGATGCCCATCGCCTGCTCGACGCCGAGGCGTGCCCGCTCGCGCCCGTAGCGCTGGACGCGCAGGCCCAGGTTGCGCTCGAGGGCGAGCGCGAGCGCCTCTTCGAGGGTGAGGTGGACGCCGTCCGCCTGGATGCGCAGTTCGGCGGAGCCGGTGTCCGGCGTCGGCACGCTGCGAACATCGACCTCGGCCGCGTGGCCCGGGTCCGCTACGGCCAGCAGAAGCACGACGGGCAGGACCAGCCACGGCCGGCGTCGGGTTGGGCGGGATTCGTTCATCAGCATCATTCGTCGATTCCTCTCGATTCCGAGTCGGGCTTCACGTTCGGTGTCATTACGTCAGGCAGGGGGAAAAGTTCCGTCTCACGGCGCTTGTCGAGGAGCCTCGAGGGTGCCCGGAAAGTGGCAGGCGACCCGGCCGTCGGAGCCGTTGTCGACCCACGGCGGATCTTGTTCGCGGCAGATCGAGCGGGCAACCGGGCAGCGCGGATGGAATCGGCAGCCGGTCGGCGGAGCGAGCGGGTTGGGCGGCTCGCCGGCCAGACGGAGCCGCTGCGACGCCGCCCCCTGGCCCGGGCGGGTGCGCGGCACCGCCGACCGCAGCGCCGCCGTGTACGGGTGCAGCGGGCGGGCGAGCACCGCGGCGGCCGGGCCCTCCTCGACGATCCGCCCGAGGTAGAGCACCGCCAGCCGGTCGGCCAGCTGTTCGACGATCGCCAGGTCGTGTGCCACCAGCAGCAGCGCCAGGCCGCGCTCGCTCTGCAGCCGGGCGAGCAGGTTGATCACCTGGGCCCGAACCGAGACGTCCAGCGCCGAGACGGGCTCGTCGGCGACCAGCAGGTCGGGGTGCGTCGCCAGCGCCCGCGCGATCCCGATTCGCTGCCGTTGGCCGCCCGAGAACTCGTGCGGATACCGGCGCGCAGCGTCCGCCGGCAGGCCGACCTCCTGCAGCATCGCGGCGACGCGCGTCGGCTGCTCGCTCCGTCGCGCCAGGCCGTGCACCAGCAGCGGCTCGAACAGCGCCTCGTCGATCCGCATCCGCGGATCGAGCGAACTCCACGGGTCTTGAAAAACCATCTGCAGGTGCCGTCGCTCGCGCCGCAGCGCCCGTCCGGTCAGCGCCCGGAAGTCGCGGCCGCGGAAACGGATGGTGCCGGCCGTGGGCTCGACCAGGCGCAGCGCAGCGCGACTGAGCGTCGTCTTGCCGCTCCCTGACTCCCCCACCAGGCCGACGGTCTCCCCGCAGCGGACGTCGAGGTCGACCCGGTCGACCACCGGAACGTGCCGTGGCCCGCGGCGCAGCCAGGAGCCGCGCGCCGGGTAGCCGGCTTCGAGGCCCCGGAGTTCCAGACACGGCTCGCGTTCGTTCATCCGGCCGCCGCCTCACCGACCAGCAGGCAACGCGCGCCATGGTCCGTGGCCACCGCCCGCCAGTCCGGCTCGTCGACCGAGCAGGCGTCCAGGCGCTCGGCGCAGCGGGGATGGAACGGGCAGCCGGATGGCAGACTGCGGGGCTGCGGCACCTGCCCTGGAATGGCAGGCAGCTGTCCGCGCGGCGACGGCGAGCCCAGTTCGGGCAACGAGGCGAGCAGGCCGCGCGTGTAGGGGTGTGCCGCCCCTGCGAACAGTGCCGCCGTCGGCCCGGCTTCGACAATGCGGCCGGCGTACATGACCGCCACCCGGTCGCAGGTCTCCGCCACGACGCCGAGGTCGTGGGTGATCAGCAACAGCCCGAGTCCGAGATCGCGCCGCAGGTCGGCGAACAGTTCGAGCACCTGTGCCTGCAGGGTCACGTCGAGGGCGGTGGTCGGCTCGTCGGCGATCAGCAGGTCGGGTTCGGCTGCCAGCGCGACGGCCACCAGCACCCGCTGCCGCTGCCCGCCCGAGAGCTGGTGCGGATACTCGCGCAGGCGCCGGTGCGGGTCGGGCACCGCGAGGCGGGCCAGCAGTTCCTCCGCCCGACGCCAGGCGGCGGCCCGCGAGACCGGCCGGTGGGCGCGGATCGCCTCGACGATCTGCGTGCCGACCGTGAGCACCGGGTTGAGCGCCGCCGACGGCTCCTGAAAAACGAGCCCGATCCGCCGGCCGCGGATCGCGCGCAGCGCCCGCTCGGAAAGGCCTACCAGCTCCTGGCCGTCGAGCCGGATCGACGAGCCCGGCTCGACGCGGCCGGGCGGCGGCACCAGGCCGAGCAGCGCAAGCGCAGTCAGGCTCTTGCCCGAGCCCGACTCGCCAACCAGGCCGAGGATCTCGCCGCGATCGACCGCGAAGGTGGCCTCGCGCACGACGGCGACGGGGGCGCCGTCGACCGGAAAGGAGATCCGGAGGTCGTGGACCTCGACCAGGCGGGTCACCGGCGTCGGCGGTTCCCCGACGCGGCGAGGCTGCGCAGCCAGTCGACGGTGAGCGCGACGCCGTACCCGGTGGCGCCGCGTCGGGCCTTGTTGTCTCCCACGTATGCGGGTCCGGCGATGTCGAGATGGGCCCAGCTGCTCACCGGTTCGACGAACTGGGAGAGAAAGGCCGCAGCGGTCGAGGCGCCCCCCCAGCGGCCGCCGGAGTTGTGCAGGTCGGCGTGCGCGCCGCGCATCTCTTCGAGGAACTCGCGCCAGAGCGGCAGCCGCCAGAGGCGCTCGCCCTGCCCCTCGGCGGCCTCGAGCAGGCCGGCCGCCAGCGCGTCGTCGGGAGTGAACAGCCCGGCACCCGTGTGTCCGAGGGCCACCACGCAGGCGCCGGTCAGCGTCGAGTACTCGACGATCCGGTCCGGCTTCTCGCTCGCCGCCCACGACAGGGCATCGGCGAGGATCATCCTTCCTTCGGCGTCGGTGTTGAGGATCTCGACCGACTTGCCGTTGGCGCAGCGGACGATGTCGCCCGGGCGATAGGCGCGACCGTCCGGCATGTTCTCGGCGAGCGCCAGGTAGGCGCGCACGCGCACCGGCAGCTCGAGCTGCGCAACCGCTTCGAGGATGCCGAGCACCGTGCAGGCGCCCATCTTGTCCCACTTCATCTCTTCCATCTGGCCGGCCGGCTTGATCGAAATGCCGCCGGTGTCGAACGTCACCCCCTTGCCGACGAGGGCGACGGTGTGCGGTCCGTGGCCCAGCTCGATGCGTACCATTCGGGGCTGGTTCGCCGAGCCGCCGCCGACGGCCAGGATGCCGCCCATGCCGCGCCGCTTCATCTCCGGCGGCGTCAGCACCCGGATGCGGGCACCGTGGCGACGCGCCAGCTGGGCCGCCTGGGAGGCCATCCAGGCGGGGGTGGCGACGTTCGGCGGAGTGTTGCCCAGCTCGCGCGCCAGATTCACTCCGGCGGCGCACGCCAGGCCGACCGGCAGGCCGGCACGCCAGGCCGCCGTCTCGCCGGGCGGCGACAGCAGGCCGATCGAACGCAGCGGCGGCCGCTTGCGGTCGCTCTTCCAGGCGTCGAACCGATAGGCGGCGGCGGCCGCCTGCCGGGCCACCCGCGCCGCCGCCGTGGCGCCGTGCAGCAGCTCGTGCTCGGGCAGCGCCAGGGTGAGGGCCGGCTCGCAGGCGATGCGCGCCGCGTCGACCGCCTGCTCGATCCAGGAGACGAGGCGCGCCGAATCGAACTCGGCACGCTTCCCGAGGCCACGCAGCTCGACCACCCGCCCGGCGCCGACGGCCGCCTCGGCGCGCTGGCATTCGCCTCCCTTCCAGCCGCTGCGGCCGAGCAGTTCGGCCACCGCGCGCGCCACCGACACCGGCAGGCCGGGGCGCGCCTCCCGCTCGCCGGAGAACACGCCCACCACGATTCGTCCCGGCGGCAGGCGCCGCCCGATCAGTTCGACCGCAATTCCGGATGCCACGTACGCACTCCTCCTCGAATCGCGCCGCCGGTCACTCGACGGCGCCCGCCTCGCTCAGGCGGTCCCGAATCAACTGAAGATCTTCCCAGGTTGGCCGACGGAGGTTGCCGTCCCGCAGCAGGGCGGCCGGATGGTACGTCACCCGGCAGGCGATCCCGTCGACTTCGTGCCAATGCCCGCGCAGCCGCGCGATCGACTCCTCGCGTCCCAGCAGCGTCCGCGCCGCCACGCGCCCGAGGCAGACCAGCACCTGCGGGCGCACTGCGGCGATCTGAGCCTCGAGATAGCCACGACAGGCGGCGACCTCGTCCGGCTGCGGGTCGCGATTGCCCGGCGGACGACACTTGACGACGTTGGCGATGTAAACACTCGTGCGGTCGTAGCCGATGGCGGCCAGCATCCGGTCGAGCAGTCCGCCCGCGGCGCCGACGAACGGCAGCCCACGGCGGTCCTCCTCGGCACCGGGTCCCTCTCCGACCAGCATCAGCCGCGCGTGGGGGTTGCCATCGGCGAACACCACCGAGTGGCGCTGCTCGCTGAGCCGGCAGCGGGTGCAGCTGGCCGCCTCGGCGGCCAGCACCGCCAGGCGGTCCGCACCGACCGCTGCAGCCATCGCCGCTGCGGGCGGCGCAACGACTGCCGTGGCCGCCTGCGTGGAGGCGCTGTGTGCGGAGGCTCGCGGCGGCCGGCGGTAGACCTCGGTCCAGCCGAGATCGGCCAGATAGCGCAGGGCGTCAGCGAGTGAGGCGGGCAACGCCGGCACGTTCCTCGCTCGGTGGGCGCATCGTCAGCTCGATCAGATCGAACAGGTCGCGCGCCAGCTCCCCTTTGGGACGGCGCGACAGGTGTACCGGCTCGCCGTCGCGCCGGAAGACCGTGACCTCGTTGTCGTCGCTGCCGAAGCCGATGTCACCGCGCGACACATCGTTGGCGACGAGCAGGTGCGCCCCCTTGGCGGCGAGCTTGCGCTCGGCCTCGGCGGCGTCGATGCCGGTTTCGGCGGCGAAGCCGACCCGCAGCGCCTGCGGCGCCCGTTCGACCAGGCCGGCCAGGATGTCGGGGTTCTCCACCAGCTCGAAGCGCGGCGGACCGTCGCTCTTCTTGAGCTTGCGGCTCGCCTCGACGGCGGGCCGGAAGTCGGCCACCGCCGCGGCCATCACCACGACGTCCGCCCGCGCTGCCAGACGCCCGACCGCCTCGCCCATCTCGCGCGCGGTGCCGACGTCGATCCGCTCGACGCCGCGCGGCGTCGGCAACGCCACCGGCCCGGCCACCAGCCGCACGTCGGCGCCGCGCCGGGCCGCCTCGGCGGCGAGCGCGAACCCCATCTTGCCGCTCGAGCGGTTGCCGAGGTACCGCGCCGGGTCGATCGGCTCGTGGGTCGGCCCGGCGGCCACGACGACGGCGCGCCCGGCGAGGCTCCCACCACCGAGGCGGGCGACC
>CAZUAT010000004.1:12585-72786 GCA_964618415.1 uncultured Thermoanaerobaculia bacterium | reverse complement strand
CCCTCGATGTCCTCGTTGGGATCGTCGAACAGCAGGACGTTCTGGCCGTCGAAGTCGGTGAAGCCGCCGGTCGCGGTCGACGTGCCGCCCCAGGAGAGGCGGATCGGCGTCGTCGGCTCGTTGGTCCACATCGCGAGTCCGCGCTGGAACTCCTGGAATCCGCCGTTCGCCAGGCCGGGCTGACCGTCCTGATGCGCCCGCCAGACGACGTTGCCGCCGGTGTCGAACTGGAACCAGCGATAGTTCAGCCCGGTGTCGTCGTTGACGAACAGGTTGAAGCCCTTCGTCGCGGCGCGCATCTGCTGGCGACTCGGGTGGAAGAGGTAGTCGCGAGGCCGCGGCGTCGACGCCGCGCGGTCTTCGATCCAGTCCACGAAGCCCTCGAAGTCGCGCAGCTGCGGCTTGGGATCCTTGCGCGGCCGGAAGTTCACCACGTTGACCTCCGACAGGTCGCGTACCGCCGCCATCCTGTTGCCCGCCTTGACGCGGTGGAAGGCACCCTGCATGAACTGAACGATGGCGTAATGCCCGTCGGCGCGCGGGGCCAGGAAGAGCAGGACCTGCTCGCCGGGGCGGAAGGTCGGAGCGCCGTAGACGCGCAGCGTCTGGCCGCCCGCGGCGCGACCGCCCGGCACCCGGACGGCCAGACCGGACGGGACCGCGTCGCCCTTGAGAACGCGGTCGACGCGCACCAGCCAGTCCGTCACCGCGCGACCGGTGGCGTTGGGCAGCCGCCCCTCGACGCGTGCCACGACGATGATCGGCGTCCTGTCGACGAGGACGGTGTCCTCGATCGGCACGATGGTGGTGGCTGTTACGGGCTGGGCGGTGCAGAGCGCGGCGGCCAGGCCCGCGAGGGCGATGCCGCGGACGATCGACCGGGTGGTGAACTTCGAAACGGTGGCGGGCATCGGCGGTCCTCCTGGGACGCGGCTTGCCGGCGGCGGCGAGCGCGCCGGACGGAGGTGGCACGCGGCCGCCACGGCGCTGCGAGCGTGGCGCCGGCAGCCTACCCGTCCGGCATCGGCCGTTCAACCACCGGGCGCACAGCCATCGGTCGCCGGACCTGTGCGGGCCCCGAGCGGTTTCGTGGCCGGTCGCGCTGCCGATAGAGTGCCGGCGCCGATGGACGATGCCGCCATGCAGTCCGAGTCGGGCCGCAAGCCGCTGCCGGCTCCACGCAAGCTCTCGATCGTCGTGCCCGCTTACAACGAACGGGCACGCGTGGAGGAGCTGCTGCGCCGCGTGGTGGCGGCGCCGCTGCCCGGCGGCCTCGAACGCGAGATCCTGGTGGTCGACGACGGATCGACCGACGGCACTCGGGAACTGCTGCGGGAGCTGGCGGCGCGGGACGGGTGGCCGGTTCGCCTGTTCGAGCAGCCGTCCAACCGTGGCAAAGGGGCTGCACTGCGACGCGGCTTTGCCGAAGCGACGGGCGACATCGTGCTGATCCAGGACGCCGATCTCGAGTACGACCCGTCCGAGTACCCCGGATTGCTGGCACCGATCCTCGCCGGTGAGGCCGACGCCGTCTTCGGCTCGCGGTTCCTGGGCGGACCGCACCGAGTGCTCTTCTACTGGCACACGGTCGGCAACAAGTTCCTCACCATGGCGTCGAACATGCTGTCGAATCTCAACCTGACCGACATGGAGACCTGCTACAAGGTCTTCCGTCGCAGTCTGCTCGACGGCATGCCGCTGCGCTCGAACCGGTTCGGCATCGAACCGGAACTGACCGCCAAGCTGGCGCGCCGCAAGGCCCGGATCTACGAGGTTCCGATCGCCTACCACGGGCGAACCTACGCAGAGGGCAAGAAGATCGGCTGGAAGGACGGCTTCGCGGCGCTGTGGGCGATCGTCCGGTACAATCTCGCGGACTGATGCGTCGACCCACACCGCGCTCCGCCGCCCGCTTTTCTGCTGTCGCCTCCTGGCGCCGCGCTTCCGGCCTGCTCTTGGCCGTGGCGCTGTTGGCTGGCGCCTGCGCCGGCGATCCGGCCCTCGAGATCGAACGCCGCCGGGCCGCTTACGAGGCGACTCTGCAGAGCTTCGTGGTGCGCGACGATCCGGCACCGGAGGCCGCGGGCGGGCTGGGGCGCACGCTGGTTCTCGACGTCGGGGTGACCTGGCGCGGCACCGATCCGCTGCCGGGCCTGACGGTCGATGTCTCGATGGCCGGACCGGGCGGCGAGGAGAAGGCGCATCGCCGGGCGTGGATCGACACCTCGCGGGTCGACCGCGGCGGCGCCCAGATCGACATCGAGCTGGCCGATCTGCCCTGGGAGCCGGGCGACGGCTTCCACGTCGAGGTCCGGTCGCCGGTCCCGGCGGCCGAGCGCGGCGCCTACCGGGAGTTCGCGGGAGCGGCGGCTGGAGACTGACCGCATCGTTCCACCGGCCGACGCGGCAGCGCACAGCGCCGCGAGCGTCGCCCGCCTGGAGGCCAACGTGGCGCGCGTCTTCCGGGGCCGCGTCGAGGCGATCCGGCTGGCCGTCGTCGCGCTACTCGCCCGCGGGCATGTGCTGATCGAGGACGTGCCCGGAGTCGGCAAGACCACCCTCGCCCAGGCGATCGCGCGCTCGCTCGGCCTGTCGTTCCAGCGCATCCAGTTCACCAGCGACCTGCTGCCGTCCGACATCCTCGGCGTGTCGATCTGGAATCAGCGGCGCGAGGCGTTCGAGCACGTGCCCGGGCCGATCTTCGCCAGCATCGTGCTGGCCGACGAGATCAACCGCGCTACGCCGAAGACGCAGTCGGCGCTGCTCGAGGCGATGAGTGAGCGGAAGGTAACGGTCGAGCGTCAGCGCCTCGACCTGCCCGATCCGTTCCTCGTCCTCGCGACGCAGAATCCGCACGAGTACCTGGGAACCTTCCCGCTGCCGGAGTCCCAGCTCGACCGCTTCGAGATGCACCTGCGCCTCGGCTACCCGAGTCACGAGCAGGAGCGGCAGCTCCTGCTCGGCGGTGGCGTGGAGTTCGAGCTGGACCATCTGCCGGTCGTGCTGTCGGCTGAGCAGATGCGCGAGCTGCAGCGGCAGGCCTCGGAGGTGCGGGTCGCGCCCGCGGTGACCGACTACATGCTCGCCCTCGCCGAGCGGACGCGCAGCGGCGACGAGTTCGCGCTCGGCATCTCGACCCGCGCCCTGCTCGGCCTGCGGCGCGCCGCCCAGGCGCTGGCGCTCACCGAAGGTCGCGATTACGTCCTGCCCGACGACGTGCAGCGACTCGCGGTGCCGGTGCTCGGCCACCGCGTCGTGCTGCGGCGCGGCGCCGCGGGTCTCGACGGCGGACGCGGCGCGGTCGAGCGTCTGATCGCCGCGACGCCGATCCCGACCTGAGCCGCGCGATGAGCGGCCTCCGGCCCGCCACGGATCGCCACGCCGCCGAGTTGGCGCCGGGAGGGGCGCGCGGCCTGCGGCGGTGGTGGGCCGCCTGGCGGCGGCGCCCGCGACCGGGCGGCATCCGCATCACGCGGGTCGGTCTCTGGTACGTCCTGTTCACGGTCATCGTCGGCGTCGCGGCCACCAACACCGGCAACAACGCCCTCTACCTGGTGCTGTCGGGCATGCTCGCGCTGCTCGCCGTCTCGGGCTATCTGTCGCGGCGCAATCTGCTGCGCCTGGCGGTCGATCTGTCCGCGCCAGCAGAGATCTTCGCGCGCGCGCCGACCACGCTGCGCTTCGTGCTCGAGAGCCGCGCGCGCTGGACGAAGCGCTGGCTGCTGCTGGTGGCGACCGATCCGGCCGGGCGGTGGAAGCTGGTGCCCCAGCTGGGACCCGGGGAGCGAGCCGAAGGCGCGATCGAGTGCATCTTTCCGCGCCGGGGGCGTCATCGCGTCGGCGAGCTGCACGTCGCCTCGCTCTTCCCGCTGGGACTGTTCCGCAAGGGGATGCGCTATCGGCTCGACCGCTCGCTGCTCGTCTACCCGGAGCTGTACGCCGCCGGCGAGATCGACCCGGCGCGGGCGGGCAGCACGGGTGACCTGTCCTCTCCGCGCGCCGGCTGGGGGCACGAGCTGCACACGCTGCGCGGGTTCCGGCCCGGAGACGACCCGCGCGGGATCCACTGGAAGAAGAGCGCGCGGGTCGGTCAGCTGATCTACCAGGAGCGCGCCGCCGAGGAGACGCTGCGCCTGTCGATCCTGTTCGACGAGGCGACCGGGCGGCCGGGCGACAGTGCGGCGCGCGAGCAGTTCGAGCGGCTGGTCAGCGAGGCGGCGACTGCGGCGGTCGAGTACCTGGGACGCGGCTTCGAGGTCGAGCTGGTCACCCGGCGTCGCCGGCTGCCGTTTGCCGCCGGGGCGCGGCAGCGGCAACAGGTGCTCGAGCATCTGGCTCTGATCGAGCCCGCACCGCGCCGCCCGGAACCGCTTCAGCCGGGCGATCCCTCGGCCTATGTGATCCACCTGTCGATGGCGCCCGGCAGTGCCGTGGCAGGCAGCGCGGGAGCGGCGTGAACTTCGGACGCGAGAAGCGGCTGCTGCTCGGCGCCACGGCCCTGCTGGTGGCGCTGCCGCTGCCGCTCACCGACTCGCTCGACTGGCCGTCGCTGGTGCTGTTCGTGGCGGTGACCGGGGCGTTCCTCTACCGCGCCGCGAGCGGCACCGAACGCTGGCTGTCGGACCGCACGCTCAACATCCTCGGCCTGGTCTACCTGCCGCTGCTGCTGCTCGATCTGGCCGCCTGGGCGCGCACCCAGCCGGTGCGGCCGATTCTCCATCTGATCCTGTTCGGCGTGGCCGCCAAGCTCTGGTCGCTGCGCCGCGAGAAGGACAAGTGGCAGGCCTGGATCGGCATCTTCTTCCTCTTCCTCGCCGCCATGGCGACCTCGACGCATCCGTCGGTGATCGCCTACCTGCTGGCGTTCCTGGGGCTGTCCGTGGTGCTGCTGCTGCGCTTCGTGCACCTGCACGTGCTGGCGACCTACACCGCCCGGCGGCAGGGGGCGATCGCGCTCGGCGCCCGCGGCCCGCTGCTGGTGCTCGCGCTGGCGACCATCCTGCTGGCCGTGCCGCTCTTCGCGCTGCTGCCGCGCGTCCGGTCGCCGTTCGTGGTCGGTCCCGGGGGACTGCAGAGCGGACCGTCCGACGCCCGGATGGGCTACTCCGACGAGATGACCCTCGACCGGATCGGGCAGATGCGCAACAACCCGGAGGTGGCGGTGCGGATCGCCTTCGACGGGCTGCATCCGAATCCCCAGGCGCTGCGCCTGCGCGGCGCCGTATTCGAGGAGTGGGAGGGCAGGACCTGGCGGCCGGCGCCCGGCCACCGTCTGCTGCGGTCGGTCGGGCCCCCGACCGAGCCGTTGACCCTGGTCGACGGCCGCGAAGTCGGCACGGCTCGCCTGGCCCTCGAACCGCTGCGCTCGACCCACCTGATCCTGCCGGTCGAAACGGTCGCGATCGAACCGCTGGCGACCCGCATCACGGTCTCGGACGGCGGGGCGGTGATGCTGCCGACCGTGCCCGAGCGCGCGATCGAGTACCGGGTGCGGCTCGGGCCGGCGCCGACTTCGGCCGCGCTGCCGCCCGACGCGCTCGACGCGGAATCGGCGGTCCTGGATGTCGCCAGGGTCAGCCCGGAGATGGCGCAACTGGCCGCCGAGTGGGCGGGTGTCGGCACGCCCGAAGAGCGCGCGGCCCGCATCGAACAGCATTTCCACGTCGACTTCGCCTACTCGCTCGAGGACCTCGGGCGCGGCGGCGAGCGGGCGCTCGAGGAGTTCCTGCTGCGCAGTCGCCGCGGTCACTGCGAGTACTTCGCCAGTGCCATGGTCCTGCTGCTGCGCTCGCAGGGGATTCCCGCCCGTCTGGTCACCGGCTTCTACGGCGCCGAGTGGAGCCGATGGGAGGCCGGCTGGGTGGTGCGGCAGTCGAACGCGCACGCCTGGGTCGAGGCGTGGATTCCCGGCCGGGGCTGGACGATCTACGACCCGACGCCGCCGGCCGGCCGGCCGAGTGCGGCGCCGACCAGCCTCGCGGCGACGCTGCGGCAGGCCTGGGAGGCGGCGGTCTATCGGTGGGATCGCTGGGTGATCTCCTACGACTTCGACGACCAGGTGGGCGCGCTCGGCTCGCTGCGCAGCTGGTGGTCGGAGCTGCTGCGACGGTTCGGCAGCGAGACGCCGACCCCGCAGCCGGCGCCTGGTTCCGCCGATCCGTCGGCGCCGGGTGGCGAGGCGGCGCCCGGGGAGGGCCCGCCAACGCGGTCGTGGCGCCTGGTGGTGGGGCTCGTCCTGCTCCTGGCGCTGCTCGGACCGCTGCTGTTCCTGCGGCGGCGGGCATGGACGGTGGCCGACGCCTATCGGGCGCTGCGCGAAGTCGTCGCGGCGGTCGGCCTGCCGGTCGTCGGCTCGATGGCGCCGCTGGCGCTCGAGCGGCTGATCGCGCAACGCCTGCCGACCGCGGCTCCGGCTGCCGGGCGGGTGATCCGGCTCTACGTTCGCGAGGTCTACGCCGGGCACGCGGCGGCCCCGGCGGACGTCGCGGCGCTGCGCGAGGCCGTGGCGGAGGTCGAACGCGCGGCGCGTCGGCACCGCCGAACCCGCCGGCGCACGGCCCGCGCGGCCCGCGCGGCGTGACCGCAACCCCTCGGGGATGAAATACTTCGGCCTCGCTGCGACCCGCACTCTCGACTCCGGAGTCTGACCCGATGACCACGCTCGCCCGCATTCAGTCCCTGCTCGGCCCGGAGGCCGACGGCCTGCTCACCCACGTCTGCCAGGGGATCCCCCGCGATCGCATTCGCGTCCCCGCCCCCGATCACGTCGATGCCAGCTTCGGGGCCTCGGACCGGCATCCGCAGGTGCTGGTCCAGCTGCAGCGACTGCACTCGACCGGCCGGCTGGCCGGCACCGGCTATCTGTCGATCCTGCCGGTCGACCAGGGGATCGAGCACTCCGCAGCCGCCTCGTTCGCCCCCAACCCGGAATACTTCGATCCCGAGCGGATCGTCGAACTGGCGATCGAGGGCGGCTGCAACGGGGTCGCCTGCACGCTGGGCGGCCTCGGCCAGGTCGCCCGCCGCTACGCTCACCGCATCCCGTTCATCCTCAAGCTCAACCACAACCAGCTGCTGACGTTGCCCAACGGCTTCCGGCAGACGATGTTCGCGGGCATCGAGCAGGCCTGGGACATGGGCTGCGCCGCCGTCGGGGCGACGATCTACTTCGGCTCCGAGGACGCCGACCGGGAGATCGAGGAGGTGTCGCAGGCGTTCGCGGCGGCCCACGAGCTGGGCATGGCGACGATCCTCTGGTGCTACCTGCGCAGTCCGGAGTTCAAGCAGAAGGCGGCGGACCATCACACCGCAGCGGACCTCACCGCGCAGGCCAACCACCTCGGTGTCACCCTGGGGGCCGACATCATCAAGCAGAAGCTGCCGACGCACAACGGCGGCTACAACGCGTTTGCCGGCTACGGCAAGACGCACAAGCGGGTCTACGCGGAGCTGGTGGCGGAGCACCCGATCGACTACGTGCGCTGGCAGGTCGCCAACTGCTACATGGGACGGATCGGCCTGATCAACAGCGGCGGCGCCTCGGGTGGCGAGACCGACCTGGCCGAGGCGGTGCGCACCGCGGTGCTCAACAAGCGCGGCGGCGGCATGGGGCTGATCAGTGGCCGCAAGGCGTTCCAGCGCCCGCGCCGCGACGGCGTCGAGCTGCTGCACGCCATCCAGGACGTCTATCTCTGCCCGGAGGTGACCGTTGCGTAAGTCGTGTCGGGACGGCGGAGCCGTCACGCAGCGCGTCGTCGGACGAGCGGCCGCGCTGCTGGCCGTGCCGCTCCTCGCCCTGGGCCTGACCGGATGCGCCAGCGTCGCCATCGGGCCGCAGGCGGTGCGCCAGCAGGTGATCGAACAGACCGGCCAGCCGCCGGTCAGCGAGGTCGAGGTCGACGTGGGCCGGATCGCGATGGCGATCGTGCGCGCGACGGTCCCCGGCAGTGTGCAGCCGCTGCCGCTCGCGGGCCTGCGGCGCCTCGAGATCGCCAGCTACGGACTCGGTGGGCCGGGCGCGGCGCCGCTCGATCTCTCGGCGCTGCCGACGGTGCGCTGGGATCCGGTCGTTCGGCAGCGCGACGCCGCGCATTCGGTGCTGGTGCTCGCCCGGCCGCTGCGCCGTGAGCGGCCGATCCGAGACCTGGTGCTGGTTGCCTCGGGCCGCGGGCAGGTGGTCTATGCCCGCCTGGCCGGCGATCTGTCGCGCGAGCTGCCGGCCGCACTGGCCGAGGCGGCGGCCGGCGGCGATCCGGAGGCGGTTCGCCGGGCGCTCGTCGAGTCGGCCTCCGGCGGGCGGACGGGCAACTGAAGGGGCCGCCCGGCGTGCGTCTCGGTCGCTTCGAACTGCATCTGCTCTCGGACGGCGAGTTCCGCCTCGACGGTGGCGCCATGTTCGGCGTCGTGCCGCGCACGCTGTGGGAGAAGGTCAAGCAGCCTGACAATCGCAACCGGATCCGCATGGCCACCAACTGCCTGCTTGTCGAGGCGGGCCGGGATCTGGTGCTGATCGACACCGGCATCGGCGACAAGCACGACTCCAAGTTCGAGTCGATCTACGGCCTCGATCCGGACGCCGTGCGTCTGCCCGAGTCGCTCGAGCGCGCCGGGTTCGAACCCGGCGACGTGACGCACGTCGTGCTCACCCACCTGCACTTCGATCACTGCGGCTGGAACACGCGCCGCCAGGGCGGGCGACCGGACGGACCGCTCGTGCCGACCTTCCCGAAGGCGCGCTACTGGCTCGAGCAGGGCGAGGTGGAACACGCCCGTTCGCCCAGCGAACGCGACCGCGCGAGTTACTTCCCGGAGAACTGGGAGCCGCTGTTCGATGCCGACCAGGTCGAGCTGTTCGAGGTCGAGACCGAGGTCGTGCCCGGCGTGCGGGCGATCAAGGCGCCGGGGCACAACGCGGACATGTGCGTCGTGACGCTCGACGGCGGCGCGCACGACGGCGACGAGAGCGCGCTGGGTGTCTTCTGGGCCGACCTGGTGCCGACGGCGGCCCACGTGCCGCTGCCGTGGATCATGGGCTACGACCTCTACCCGATGGAGACGCTGGCGCAGAAGAAGGAGTGGCTGCCGCGCGCGGCGGCCGGGCAGTGGCTGAGCGTGTTCGAGCACGAGGCCGAGGAGCCGGTGGGACGCATCGTCGAGGATGCGCCCGGGCGCCTACGGGCCGTGCCGCTCGCAGCGCCGACGGACGATTGAGCGCGCCGACCGACCTGCACCAGGGCGGTCGCGAGGTGGAAGTTCGATAGGGTTGGCCGGCGCGGCCGGCAGCTGCTGAGAGGCCGGCCGAATCCAAATCCCTGGGATCCTGGGAGTATCGGAGAGAAGCGATGGCGACGGAAGTCGTGATGCCGCAGATGGGCGAGTCGATCGCCGAAGGAACGATCACGAAGTGGCTGGTGACGGTGGGCTCGCAGGTGGAGCGCGACCAGCCGCTGTTCGAGATTTCGACCGACAAGGTGGACGCCGAGATTCCGTCGCCGGCCGCCGGGACGCTGCTGGAGATCCGGCACAACGCCGGCGAGACGGTGGCGGTCGGTGCGGTGGTGGGGGTGATCGGGGCCGAAGGGGAAGACCCGGCCAAGCCACCGCAGGTGGAGATCGACGGGGCGACGGCGCCGCCGGCGACCGACGCGAAGCCGCCACAGGTCGAGATCGACGGCGCCGCGGCCGCCGCAAAGGCCCCGGCTCCCGACGCCAAGCCGCCGCAGGTCGAGATCGACAGCGCAAGTTCCGGCGCACTGCCGCCGCCCGCCGCGCCGTCCGGCAACTTCGACTACGACCTGGTCGTCATCGGCGCCGGGCCGGGCGGCTACGTGGCGGCCATCCGGGCCGGCCAGCTCGGGCTCAAGGTGGCCTGCGTGGAGAAGGACGACCGCCTGGGCGGCACCTGCGGGCTGCGCGGCTGCATTCCCACCAAGGCGCTGCTGCATGCGGCCGAAGTGGTCGACCAGATCCGCCACGCCGGCGACTTCGGCGTCCGGGTCGGCGCGCCGGAGGTGGACATCGCCGCGGTGCACGCCTACAAGCGCGGCATCGTCGACAAGAACGCCGGCGGCGTCGCCTCGCTGTTCAAGAAGAACAAGGTCGAGTCGGTGCGCGGCCACGGCCGCCTCGCCGGCCCGAACGCGGTCGAAGTCACCGACGCCGATGGCGGCGTGCGGACCCTGACGACGCGCTTCGTGCTGCTGGCGACCGGATCGGTGCCGCGTGAGATCCGCGTCGCACCGAGCGACGGCAAGGCGATCGTCACCTCGGATCACCTGCTCGAGCTCGAGCGCATCCCGAAGTCGATCGTGGTGCTCGGCGCCGGCGCGGTGGGGATCGAGTTCGCCTCCGTCTTCCGGTCATTCGGATCCGAAGTGACGGTGCTCGAGATGCTGCCGCGCATCCTGCCGATCGAGGACGAGGAGATCTCCAAGGAGCTCGACCGCCAGCTGCGCAAGCGCGACATCCGGGTGCTCACCGGGACCCAGCTGCTGGCGGCACGGTCGACCGGCTCCGGGGTCGAGATCGCGATCCAGCAGAAGGAGAAGCAGTCGACGATCGAGGCCGACCTGCTGCTGGTGGCCGTCGGGCGTGCGCCCGTGACGGCCGACTGCGGGCTCGAGCGCGTCGGCATCGAGACCGAGAAGGGCTACATTCCGGTCAACGCCGCCCTGCAGACGCGGGTGCCCAACATCTACGCGGTGGGCGATGTCATCGACTCGCCGATGCTGGCCCACATCGCCTCGGCCGAGGGGATCCTCGCGGTCGAGCACCTGGCCGGCCTGCCGGCGCAGCCGCTCGACTACGACCAGACGCCTTCGTGCACCTACTGCGAGCCCGAAGTCGGCAGCGTCGGCCTGACGGAGGCGAAGGCGAAGGAGCGCGGCTACGACGTCGCCACCGGCAAATTCAGCTTCATGGCGAGCGGCAAGGCGCGCATCGTCGGCAAGGCGCAGGGCTTCGTCAAAGTCGTGCGCGACCGCAAGTGGGACCAGGTGCTCGGCGTCCACATCATCGGGCCTCATGCCACCGAGCTGATCGCCGAGGCCTGCGCGGTGCTGCGCCTGGAAGGCACGGCCGAGGAGCTGATCCGGACGATCCATGCTCATCCGACGCTGTCGGAGGCGGTCCTCGAGGCCGCGCACGCCAGCCACGGGGCGGCGATCCACTCGTGAGCGGAGCCAGCCTCGGTCCGCTGCACCCGCAGGGCGACGCGCCACTCGACCGGCTGGCACCGACCACGCTGTCGCGTGAGCGGCAGCTGGAGGCCTGGCGCTGGCTGCAGCTCAACCGGCGCGTGGAGGATCGGCTCACCAACCTCTACCGCCAGAGCAAGGTGGTCGGCGGCCTGTACGCATCGCGCGGCCAGGAAGCGATTTCCGTCGGCACCGCGATGGCGCTCGAACCGCAGGACGTCGTGGCGCCGCTGATTCGCAATCTGGGCGCCATGCTGGTACGCGGGGTGGCGCCGCGCGAGGTTTTCACGCAGTACATGGCGCGCGGCACCAGCCCGACCGGTGGCAAGGACTGCAATCTCCACTTCGGCGATCTGTCGCGCGGCCTGGTGGCGCCGATCTCGATGCTCGGGGCGTTGATCCCGGTGATGGCGGGAGTGGCGCTGGCATCGAAGTATCAGCGCCGTGACTACGTGGCGCTGACCTACATCGGTGACGGCGGCACCTCCACCGGCGATTTTCACGAGGGGATGAACCTCGCCGCGGTGCTCGAGGTCCCGCTGGTGGTGGTGGCGGAGCACAACGGCTATGCCTACTCGACGCCGACCGCGGCGCAGATGAAGATCCGCGATCTCGCCCAGCGCGCCGCCGCGTACGGTATCCCGGCGCGCATCGTCGACGGCAACGACGTGCTGGCGGTCTACGAGGCGACGCGGGAGGCGCTGGCGGCGGCCCGCCGTGGCGACGGTCCGCGCATGATCGAGGTCAAGACGTTCCGCATGAAGGGGCACGCCGAGCACGACGACGCCGGCTACGTGCCGCGCGAGCTGCTCGACGCCTGGCGCGAGAAGGATCCGCTGCTGCGGTTCGAGCGCCACCTGCTGGAGACCGGGCTGGCGTCACGCGAGGAGCTCGACGCGATCGTCGCCGAGGTCGACCGGCAGCTCGACGCCGACGTCGACTTCGCGCTCGCCTCGCCGTTCCCGCCGCCCGAGCGGGCCCGCGAGGGGGTCTATGCCGGAGAAGCAGGAGGCGGGCAGTGAGCGAGATCACGCTGCTCGAGGCGATTCAGCGCGGCCTCGCCGACGAGATGCGCGCCGATCCGCGCGTCTTCATGATCGGCGAGGACCTCGGCCGCTACGGTGGCGCCTTCCGGGTCACGGCCGGCTTCCTCGACGAGTTCGGTCCGCAGCGCATCATCGACACGCCGATCTCGGAGTCCGGATTCACCGGCGCGGCGATCGGCGCCGCGATGATGGGCCTGCGGCCGGTCGTGGAGTTCCAGTTCATCGACTTCATGGCCAACGCCTTCGACATGATCGTCAACTTCGCGGCTCCCAATCACTACCGCTGGGGTCAGCAGGTGCCGATCGTGCTGCGCGGGCCGTCGGGCGGGCGGGTGTCGGGGTCGGCCTACCATTCGGCCAACCCCGAGGGTTTCTACCACCGCGCGCCCGGGCTCAAGATCGTCTACCCGGCGACGGTCGACGACGCGTACGGGCTGATCCGCTCGGCGATCGCGGACCCGAATCCGGTGCTGTTCTTCGAGCACAAGTACCTCTATCGCCGGATCAAGGGCGCGGTGCCGCCGGCCGACCACCGGGTTCCGATCGGCAAGGCGCGCCTGGTGCGCGAGGGCCGCCACCTGTCGGTGATCACCTACGCGGCGATGCTGCACGTGGCGCTCGAGGCGGCCGAGCGACTGGCGGCCGAAGGGATCGAGCTGGAGATTCTCGATCTGCGCACGCTCAAGCCGCTCGACGAGGAGGCGATCCTGGCGACGGTCGCCCGGACCGGCCGGGTGATCGTGCTCAACGAGGAGCCGCTGACCGGGTCGCTGGCCGGCGAGGTCGCGGCGCGTATCGCCGAGCACGCGTTCTGGCATCTCGATGCGCCGGTGGCGCGCGTCTGCTGCCTCGACACGCCGGTGCCCTACAGCCCGCCGCTGGAAGATCACTATCTGCCGAATGCGGACAAGCTGATCGCCAAGGTGCGCGAGCTGCTGGCGCAGTGACTGGCGCAGTGATTGGCGCAGTTGGGGGCCGCGCGGGGTGTCGTCGGGGCCCGGATCGGGTAGCCTAGGGAACATTCTTCCGGCAGCGCGCCGGAACGGACGGAGAGAAGCGATGGCGACGGAAGTCGTAATGCCGCAGATGGGCGAGTCGATCGCCGAAGGAACGATCACGAAGTGGCTGGTGACGGTGGGCTCGCAGGTGGAGCGCGACCAGCCGCTGTTCGAGATTTCGACCGACAAGGTGGACGCCGAGATTCCGTCGCCGGCCGCCGGGACGCTGCTGGAGATCCGGCACAACGCCGGCGAGACGGTGGCGGTCGGTGCGGTGGTGGGGGTGATCGGGGCCGAAGGAGAAGAGCCGGCCAAGCCGCCGCAGGTGGAGATCGACGGGGCGACCGCGCCGGCGTCGACGGATGCGAAGCCGCCGCAGGTCGAGATCGACGGCGCCGCGGCCGCCAAGGCCCCGGCTCCCGACGCCAAGCCGCCGCAGGTCGAAATCGACAGCGCGGCCCGGACGGCTGCGCCCGGCTCGCTCGAGGAGCGGGTCCGCACGCTCTCTTCGCCGGTGGTCCGCAACATCGCGCGGGAGCACGGCATCGACGTCGCCCGGGTGCCCGGCACGGGCGTGCACGGGCGGGTGACCAAGCAGGACATCCTCGCGTTCATCGAGTCCGGCGGCGCCGCAGCCGCGGCACCGGCCGCGAAGGCGGCCGCCGCGCCGGCCGCTGCTGCCGCGCCGGCGCCGGCTCAGGCCGCGCGTCCGTCGAGCGGCTTCCACGTGCCCGCCTACACGCCGAGTGAGAACGTGGTGATCGAGCCGATGTCGAAGATCCGCCAGATCACGGCGGCGCACATGCGCTACTCGAAGGACACTTCGGCGCACGTGACGACGGTCTTCCACATGGATTTCACCAAGGTCGACCGGGCGCGCGCGCGGGCGAAGAACGGCTTCCTGAAGGCCAACGGCACCAAGCTCACCTACATGCCGTTCATCTTCAAGGCGGTCTGCAACGCGCTCAAGTCGAATCCGAAGCTCAATGCGGCGATCGACGGCACGAACGTGGTGTTCAAGAAGGACATCAATCTCGGCATGGCGGTGGCGCTCGACTGGGGGCTGCTGGTGCCGGTGATCAAGAATGCCGATCACCTCAATCTGGTCGGCCTCGCCAAGGCGGCGAACGATCTGGCCGACCGGGCGCGGGCCAAGAAGCTCAAGCCCGACGAGGCGCAGGGCGGCACGTTCACGATCACCAACCCGGGCGTCTTCGGCAGCCTGTTCGGCACGCCGATCATCAATCAGCCGCAGGTGGCGATCATGGGCGTGGGCGCGATCGAGAAGCGCCCGATGGTGATGACCGACGAGGACGGCTGCGACACGATCGCCATCCGGGTGATGAGCTACTTCGGCATCACCTACGACCACCGCCTCGTCGACGGTGCCGACGCCGACCACTTCATGAACGACGTCAAGAAGACCCTCGAGTCCGACGCCTGGCCCGAACTCGAGCCCTACTCCTGACGCTCCGCTTCACCCCGCCGAATCCCCGAGGCCGCGGCAACCCCGCGGCCTCGTTGCGTTGCGGGTGAAGGCTCGCAAGTGGAGGCAGCGATCGTCGACGGCGAGTGGTGGCACGCGGGTCGTCGCGTGTCCGCTCAGCACGACCTCGGTTCTGGAGTCCAGCGCGCGGCAGTTGCACGTGGGGCGAATTTCGCACACGATGCGCGTCCCATGAGTGTGCCTGAGATTGCCGGTCCGGATCCTGCCCTGCCCAGTCCTTCGGCGTTGCGGCTGCGGTTGTTTCGGCAGTTGCGCGACAAGGGGCTGCGGCCGCGGCATATCGTCGATGCGGGCGCGTATCAGGGCGACTGGAGTCGGGACGCCAGTGCCGTCTTTCCGGAGGCGCGCTATACGCTGATCGAGCCGCAGGCGGAGATGCGACCGCATCTGGAGGCTTTCTGCGCCAGCGTCGCGGACGCGCGATGGCTGCCGGTCGGGGTGGGGGGAGAGAGCGGGGAGCGGGTCTTCACCGTCACTTCCCCGGGCGACGGCAGCGGGTTCATCTATCCCGAGTCCTACGCCCGCGAGCACGGGCTCGAGCAGCGGCCGGTGCAGATTCGGACCCTCGACGAGATCTGCGCCGACGGGCCGGTGCCGGAGATCGTCAAACTCGACGTCGAGGGCCTCGAACTCGAGGCGATGGCCGGCGCGCGCAGCCTGATCGGGCAGACCGAGCTGTTCTTCCTCGAGGCCGCCCTGTTCGACTTCGGCGGCCGGCCGCTCTTCCACGAAGTGCTCGACACCATGCGCCGTCTGGGCTACGAGTTCTACGACATCACCGACCTCAACCGGCGCCCGAGCGACATGGCGCTGGGCCTGGTCGAACTCGCGTTCGCCCGGCGCGCCGGCCTGCTGCGCGACCACGCCCGCTGGTGACGCGGCTCGCGCGGGGCCGGCAGCTCCGCCGCTACCAGCCGAGCAGGTAGGCGAAGATCAGCGGCGCGACGATCGTCGCGTCGCTCTCGATGATGTGCTTGGGCGTGTCGACGTCCAGCTTGCCCCAGGTGATCTTCTCGTTGGGGACCGCGCCTGAGTACGAGCCGTAGCTCGTCGTCGAATCGCTGATCTGGCAGAAGTAGCCCCAGAACGGGATGTCGTGCATCTCCATGTCCTGATAGAGCATCGGGACGACGCAGATCGGGAAGTCGCCGGCGATGCCGCCGCCGATCTGGAAGAAGCCGATCGACTGCCCGGCGCTCGTGGTGCGGTACCAGTCGGCGAGCCGGGTCATGTACTCGATGCCGGTGCGCACCGTGTGCACGTTGTGGATGTTGCCCTTCATCACGTGGCCGGCGTACATGTTGGCCAGCGTCGCGTCCTCCCAGCCGGGCACGATCATCGGCAGATTCTTCTGCGCCGCCGCCAGCAGCCACGAATCCTTCGGATCGATCTGGTACTGCGACTCCAGCTTGCCCGAGAGCAGGATCCGGTAGAGGAACTCGTGCGGAAACAGCCGCTCGCCCTTCGCGTCGGCCGCCTGCCACTCCTCGAGGACGACGCGCTCGATCCGCCGCATCGCCTCCTCCTCGGGGATACAGGTGTCGGTCACCCGGTTGAGATGACGGTCGAGCAGCTCGCGCTCCTGCTGGGGCGTGAGATCGCGGTAGTTCGGCACCATCACGTAGTGGTCGTGGGCCACCAGGTTGAAGACGTCTTCCTCGAGATTGGCGCCGGTGCAGGAGATCGCGTGGACCTTGTCGCGGCGGATCATCTCGGCCAGTGAGAGCCCCAGCTCGGCCGTCGACATCGCCCCGGCCAGCGTCACCAGCATCTTGCCGCCTGACGCGAGGTGCTTCTCGTAGTCCTCGGCGGCGCGCACCAGCGCGGCGGCGTTGAAGTGGCGGTAGTGATGGCGGAGAAAATCGCGGACCGGCGACTGGGACATCGGATCCTCCTTGCGGCCGGCGCGCCGCCGGCCCCGTGCCGGGCGGGCCCGCCGTGAATCGAGCATCGATTCTAGCCGCTGCGCCTCTAGAATGCCGGTGTGAGCGCCGAGCCGCGCGAGACACGCTGGAGCTGGCTGGGCCGCGTCCGCTACGGGCCGGCCGCGGACCTGCAGCGCGAAATCCGCGACCGGCTGGCGGACGGGCAGGGACCCGAGCGGCTGCTGCTGCTCGAGCACGACCACGTCTACACCCTCGGACGCAACGCCACCGACGGCGACGTTCACCTGCCGCCCGACGAGCTGGCCGCACGCGGCATCGACCTCGAACTGACCGACCGCGGCGGGCAGGTGACCTACCACGGCCCCGGCCAGCTGGTCGGCTATCCGATCCTGGACCTGTCGCCGGACCGGCGTGACATCCGGCGCTACGTCTGCGATCTGCAGCTCGTGCTGGTCGACGTCCTGGCCGAGTACGGGATCGTCGCCAGCGGCGGCGCCGGCGAGCGCATCGGAGTCTGGACCGGCGAGCGCAAGATCGCCTCGATCGGCATCCACCTGTCGCGCTGGCGCACCACCCACGGCTTCGCGCTCAACGTGCGCACCGACCTCGGGCTGTTCGGCGGCATCACCGCCTGCGGGCTGCCGGAGGTCACCATGACTTCGATCGAGCGCGAGACCGGCGCGGCGCCCGACCTGCTCGAGGTCGCCGGCCGCGTCGTGACTCACTTCGCGCGGCGATTCGAGCGCGTACTCGCCGAGGATCGCGAGTTCGCGGCAGGGGCGCTGGCCGCCGCGCCGGAGCCCGGCGCCGTCGACCCGGCCCTCCGATGAGTCTCGAAGTCGAGCTGGCCGCGGTCGTCACCGCGGTGACCGCCGGAACGCCGCGCGTGCTGATGGTCGGCGAACCGGGCTCGGCGGTGCTGCCGACCGGTCGGCTCGATCCGGCGCGCGACCGAACGCTGGAGCTCGCGCTGCGCTGCGAAGTGCGCGAGCGCACCGGGCTCGACCTCGGCTACGTCGAGCAGCTCTACACCTTCGGCAACCGCGACCGGCACCCCGACGAGCGGACCGCCGGCACCCGACGGCTCGCCGTCGCCTACCTGGCGCTGCTGCGCGAGGCGGCGCCCGCCGCCGGGTCGGGCGCCGCGTGGCGGGGCTGGTACGACCACTTCCCGTGGGAGGACTGGCGGGCCGGGCGGCCGGAAGTGCTCGACGCGGCGATCCTGCCCGGGCTCGATGCCTGGGCGCGCGCCGCCGGCGACCGCGCCGGCGCACTCGTCCGCCGCGAACGGGTCGGCATCTGCTTCGGGCTCGGAGCGCCGTGGGACGGCGAGCGGGTGCTCGATCGCTACGAACTGCTGTTCGAGGCCGGGCTGGCGGGTGATCCGCGCCTGGGCGCCCAGCTCGGCCTCGACCATCGCCGCATCCTCGCGTCGGCGCTCGGCCGCCTGCGCGGCAAGCTGCGCTACCGCCCGGTCGTCTTCGAGCTGCTGCCGCGCACCTTCACCCTGCTCGACCTGCAGGCGACCGTCGAGGCGCTCGCGGGCCGCAAGCTGCACAAGCAGAACTTCCGCCGCCTGGTCGAGGGGGGCGGGCTGGTCGAGGGAACCGGGCGGTTTGCCGGTGGGCGGGTGGGGCGGCCGGCCGAACTGTTCCGGTTCCGGCGCGAGGTACTGCGCGAGCGCCCGGCGCCGGGCGTCGGCCTGCCGTGGCTGCGCACGCACGGATGAGGACGCTGAGTGGCCTGAGGGAGCGACGGGGCCCGCGGTGGGCGACTTGACATCCGATTATACTCACTTCTAGGATAAATCGAGCCGACCGGCAGCAGGGACCGGTGGCCTGGGTCGAACGAACGCTGCGGGCGCTCGGGTAGAGCGCCACGGGCGCGACGGAGAGGGGAGGAGCGCGATGACTCTCGCGGGCAGTGCAGGGACGACGGGCAGCGGCGGACAGGCCGGACTGTCGGATGCGGCGCTCGTGACGATCGGGGAGCGTCTGCGCGGGGCGGTGCCGGAGGTCGAGTGGCCGGTTCACGCGCGCTACATCGCCGAGATCGAGCGGCTCAAGCGCGAGCGCAACGCGGTGATCCTGGCGCACAACTACCAGACTCCGGAGATCTACCTGGGGGTGGCCGACTACGTCGGCGACTCCCTGGGGCTCGCCCAGGAGGCCGCGCGCACCAATGCCGAAGTGATCGTCCAGTGCGGCGTGCACTTCATGGCGGAGACCTCCAAGATCCTCTGCCCCGACCGCACCGTCCTGATCCCGGACCTGGCCGCCGGCTGCTCGCTGGCGGCGTCGATCACCGCCGCCGACGTCGCGCTGCTGCGCGAACGCTGGCCGGACGCGCCGGTGGTCACCTACGTCAACACGACGGCCGAGGTGAAGGCCGCCTCCGACATCTGCTGCACCTCCGCCAACGCGGTGCACATCGTCGAGTCGCTGGGGGCAAAGCGGGTGATCTTCCTGCCCGACGAGTACCTCGGCCACTGGGTGGCGAGCCAGACCGACGTCGAACTGCTGCTCTGGAAGGGCCACTGCGAGGTACACGAGCGCTTCACCGCCGACGACATCCGGACGCTGCGCGCGGGCGACCCCGGCCTGCGCGTGCTGGCGCATCCGGAGTGCCCGCCGGAGGTCCTGGCCGAGGCCGACTTCGTGGGCTCGACGGCGGCGATGATTCGCGACGTCGGGCAGTCGGGCGCCGTTCGAGTGGCAATGATCACCGAGTGCTCGATGAGCGACAACGTCACGGCGGCCCATCCCGGCGTCGAGTTCATCCGGCCCTGCAACCTCTGTCCGCACATGAAGCGGATCTCGCTGCCCAAGATCCAGCGCTCGCTCGAGCAGCTGCGCCACGTCGTGGAGATCGACCCGGACGTCGCCGCGCGGGCCCGGCGCGCGGTCGAGCGGATGCTCGAAGTCAGCGCCGTATCGGCCCGGGCGTGAGCGACGTCGCCCGCGCGACGGGCGCCATCGAGCGGCTCGACGCCGACGTCGTCGTGCTCGGCAGCGGCGTGGCGGGCATGACCGCCGCGCTCGGCGCGACGCCGCTCACCGTTCACCTGGTCACCAAGGCGCGCCTGGAATCGGGCTCGAGCCTGTGGGCGCAGGGGGGAGTGGCGGCCGCGATGGGCAGCGGCGACTCGCCGGAGCTGCACGCTGCCGATACCGTCGCCGCCGGAGCCGGCCTGGTCGACCCGGAGGTGGCCGAGATCGTCACCCGCGACGGCCTGCTCGCGGTGCAGCGCCTGATCGAGATCGGCACCGAGTTCGACCGCGGGCAGCGCGGGGAGCTGGCGCTCGGCCACGAGGCCGCGCACAGCCGGCGGCGCATCCTGCACGCCGGTGGCGACGCCACTGGCGCCGCCCTGGTGCACGCCCTGGCCGAACGGGTGCGCGAGGCGCCGGCAGTCGAGTTGTTCGACCGCGCCTTCGCCGAGCGGTTGGTGATCGACCGCGAGCGCGGGGGGCGCGTGGCCGGCGTGCTGGTGCGCCACGCCGACGGGGCGCTGCGCTTCCACGCCGCGCCGCGCGTGGTGCTCGCGACCGGCGGCCTGGGGCAGCTCTATCGCTACACCACCAACCCGCGCGAGGCGACCGGCGACGGCCTGCTGCTCGCCGCCGCGGCGGGCGCCCGGCTGGTCGACCTGGAGTTCGTGCAGTTCCATCCGACGGCGCTCGCGGTGGCGCGCGATCCGCTGCCGCTGCTCACCGAGGCTCTGCGCGGCGAAGGCGCCATCCTGGTCGACGAGACCGGCGACCGCTTCATGCCGGGCGAGCATCCGGACGCCGAGCTGGCGCCGCGCGACGTGGTGGCGCGAGCGATCTGGCGCCGTCGCGAGGCCGGGCGCACGATCCTGCTCGACGCGCGTGAGGCCGTCGGCGAGTCGTTTCCGCAGCGCTTCCCGCAGGTCTACGCGGCCTGCCACGAGGCATCGATCGATCCGCGCCGGCAGCCGCTCCCGGTCGTGCCCGCGGCGCACTTCATGATGGGCGGGGTGGCGGTGGACGACGACGGCGCCACCAGCGTCCCGGGGCTGTGGGCGTGCGGCGAGGTCGCCTCGACGGGCGTGCACGGCGCCAACCGGCTGGCGTCCAATTCACTGCTCGAGGCGCTGGTCTTCGGGGCCCGTGTGGCGACCGAACTGCGTGCCGCGCAGCTGCCCGCTCCGCCGGCCGATCTCGAGCTGCCGCCCGACCGCGGCGACGCCGACTGGCCGGGCCGCGGCGACCTGCACCGCGAAGTCCGGGAACTGGCGTGGAGCCGGCTCGGCCTGGTCCGCGACGAGCCGGGCATCCTCGCCGCCCTCGAGCGTCTGGGCCGGATCTGGCAGCTCCTGCCGCCCGGAGCGTCGGAGACGCGCAGCCTGACCGCGGCGGGACTGCTGGTCGGTCAGGCGGCGCTGCGGCGGCGCGAGAGTCGCGGCGCGCACTACCGCAGCGATCACCCGGTCACCCGGGAGAGCTGGCGGTTCCGGCAGTTCTGCACCGCCGAAGTGCGGCGCGACGGGATCCACTGTCGTTTCGAGTCGACCGCGAGCGGTCGGGAGGTGGGATGAACGCGATCGAGCTGCCGCCGCGCGCGGCCTGGAGCGACCTGATCGACCGCGCCCTGGCCGAGGACCTGGGCCGGGCCGGCGACCTGACGGCGCAGGCCGTGGTCCCCGCGACCGCCACCGCGCGCGGCCGGATCGTGGCACGCCGGAGCGGCCGCCTCGCTGGTCTGCCGCTGGCGCAGGCGGTCTTCGAACGGCTGGACGGCCGCGTCGACGTGCGACTGCAGGCGGCAGACGGCGACCGGGTCGCCGCCGGCGCGACGCTTGCCGACCTGGCCGGCCCGGCGCGCGCGCTGCTGGCCGGTGAGCGGACGGCGCTCAATCTGCTCGGCCGGCTGTCCGGCATCGCCACGGCGACCGGCCAGTTCGTCGACGCGGTGGCCGGGACGCGGGCCGCGATCGTCGATACGCGCAAGACGACTCCCGGCCTGCGGGCGCTCGAGAAGTACGCGGTGCGCTGCGGCGGCGGACGCAATCATCGCTTCGGCCTCGACGATGCGGTGCTGATCAAGGACAACCACGTGATCGTCGCCGGCAGTGCCGGCGAGGCGGTCCGCCGCGCCCGGGCAGCCTCCGGACACCTGGTGGCGATCGAGGTGGAAATCACCCGCCTCGATCAGCTCGAAGAGGCGATCGGCGCCGGCGCCGACGTCGTCATGCTCGACAACTTCGGCCTCGAGCAGCTGCGCGAGGCGGTCGCGCGGGCCGCGGGAAGGGTACCGCTCGAGGCTTCCGGCGGCGTCACGCTCGAGACGGTGGCCGCCATCGCGGCGACCGGGGTCGACCTGATCTCCGTCGGCTGGATCACCCACAGCGCGCCGACGCTCGACGTGGCGCTCGACTTCGACTGAAGGCCCGCGCGCCGGCCGCTCAGCGGCGGGTCGACAGCTGCGGTGCGAGGCGGGCGCGCAGCGCCTGCGCGGCTGCGAGCCCCGGCTGCAGCGCCAGGCTGCGCTCGGCGGCCTGCAGCGCAGCTCCGAGTTCTCCCTGGCGCTCGCGCGCCAGCGCCAGACCGAGCCAGCCCGCCGGCTGTCGCGGATCGGCCGTCAGCGCGCGCTGGAAACGCTCCGCGGCAGCCGAAGCGTCGTCGCGCTCGAGGGCCAGCTGGCCCCAGGCGATCCAGACCGCAGGTGACTCGGTGCGTGCCGTCCAGGCGGCAAATGCCGACTCGGCGCCGTCGAGCCGGTTCGTCACCCGGGCCAGCTCGACGATCCGCCCAGCCTCTGCTTCCGGCAGATCGGTGCCGCCGCTCAGCAGGCGCTCGCGCGCCGCGAGCGCGATCTCCAGGCTCCCGGCCTCCTCGAAGGCGCGGCTGGCGGCAAGGGGTCCCCGGATCTGCTCGGCCCCGCCGCCGGCCTGCGCCAGCAGAACGTCGGCGCGCACATTCATGCCGAAGATGCGGCAGAGGGCGCCCAGCTTGAGCGCGACGTCGGCGTCGTGCGGGCGCGCCGCGTGGGCGGCCTCCAGTTCGGCGCGTGCCAGTTCGAGATTGCCGACCAGGATGCCGAGCTCGCCTCGTCCCGCCGCGGCGACGCCGTCGTCGCGGTTGCCGGCGAGCCAGCGGGGCGGCTCGAGCTCGCGCGGCAGCTCGACGACCGGAGCGCGGGGTCGGTCCCAGTCGATCCGCAGCTCGGCGAGGCGCTCCGGCGGCAGCTGGTCGGTGCGCACGAACAGCACGTGCGCCGGAGTGAAGTCGATCGGCGCCCAGGCGGAGTCGCGCAGCAGCCGCCGCAGCAGTCCGGCGTCACGCCCGAACCGGATCAGCACTGCCCCGATGTCGTACTGATCGCGCAGCGCCTCGAACCCCGCCGCGGTGCGCAGCACGCGGTCGACCTCGAGGATCGCGTCCGGACCGTAGACCTCGAGGCGCCCGTCCGCCAGCACGCTGCGCTCGCCGCGCAGAAAGAGCACGGAGGAGGCGTCGTCCCACTGGGTGAGCAGGCGGGTGTCGGGTGCCTCGCGGTCGAGCAGCACGATCGAGCGGAGCGGAAAGCGGTTCTGCGCGACGCCGAATCCGAAGCGGCGACTCGGATCGATGCGCTTCCAGTAGCTGTCGGTTACCAGGGCGCCCAGCGCGATCAGCGCCAGGGCCGCCGCAGCGAGGCGGCCGACGAGAGCGAGGCGCGACACGGTCCGAGGCGGCCATCCCGCGGCGGTCAGGTGAGCCACGGCCACCGACCCCGCCACGACGCCAAACAGGGCGACGTTGCGCTCGGCCAGCGTGGACAGGTAGGCAGCGGCGGCCCAGACGGCGACGAAGCCCGGCAGCAGCTGTCGGCGCCCGACCCAGAGCGCCCAGACCGAGAGCGCCGCGGCCAGCGGATAGCGCCAGAACAGCGGCGAGACGCCGTAGTAGGCGAACGGACTGAGGAACTCTCCGACCATCTGCGACAGCGGGTGCGAACTCTGGATCTGCCGGAACAGCTGAGCGGGGAAGAGCGCGCCGGCCGTGCCGTAGGGGTTGACCCAGCAGGCAGCCGCGACGAGGGCGGCGGCCGATGCGAGCGGCAGCAGCTGCCTCGGCGCCAGTGTCCGACCGCTGCGGCGCAGCGCCGGAATCAGCATCGCCATTGCCTCGCCGGCGATGAAGACGGCGAGGAAGGCCGGCCCGAGCACGAAGGTCGTGTGGCTGTTGGTCCAGACGATCTGCAGCAGCGGCAGCGGGATGAGCCACTGCCACCGGCCGTCGCGGCGGAAGCGATAGAGCAGCCCGAGCAGCGCGGCGACGCAGATCAGGCTGACGACCTCGGGCCGCAGGGTCAGGCGCGAGTGCGCCGCGATCAGGGCGATGGCCGCGCCCGCCGCTGCCGCGCCGGCAGGCGCCCGCGGCGCGGTCCGGCAGACCGCCAGCAGCACCAGCAGCGCGCCGACGATCTGCACGCCGACGAGGCCGTTGAGGCCCAGCCAGGCGTGCACCTTCGCCACGGCCAGGCAGTAGAGCCAGCGCAGCTCGATCCAGGCGCGCTCACCGGCCGCGTAGCTGAACGGGTCGAGGTCGGGGATTCCGTGCTGGCCGATCCACCGGCCGGCGGCGAGCTGCCACCAGAGATCGACGGAGACCAGGCAGTGGAGGGCGGCCGCGGCGCCGGTCGCCAGGACCAGCCCGAGGAGGACGCGATCGATCGGAGCCGCGGAGAGCCCCGGTGCGGGCTGCGCCGCCGGCAGATTGCGCTTCCGACCCATGAATGCGGCCGTCAGCCTACAACACCGCTGCGCAGGCTCTTCTCTCGGGTCAGTTCAGGTAGCCGAGAGTTGCCAGCTCGTCGAGCAGCGCATCGTCGGCGCTGCTGCGCACCGTTTCGCCGCGCTGCATTTCGCCCCAGCTGGCGATCGTCCGGCGCGACCGCGTGGCGCGGAACTCGTCGCGGAACAGCTCCTCGCGCACCCGCCCCGGGAAATCGTCGGCGACCGGCAGGCCGAGCGCGTAGAGCAGCGTCGGAGCGATGTCGTGGATGGTGATGCCGGCAAGGTCCGCCTGCGGATCGATCGCCGGGCCGGCGGCGAGCAGGATGCCGCGCGTGTGACCGTCGTGGGTGCCGGTGATCCGGCCCAGGTGGCGGATCGTCCCGGCGACCGGCTTGCCGTCGAGCAGCAGCACCGGGCGCGCCGCCTGGCGGTCCACCACCACCACGGCATGGGCGCCCTTGCGGCGTTCGCGTTCGTCCGGCGCGCGAACCCGGAAGGCGGCAGCTCCGCCCTCGAAGCTCGCAGTCGCGAGCCGTGCCGCGAGCGCTGCCGTCCGCTCGGCGACCTCGGTCGCCGGGGGCTCCGTCCCCTCGGACGCGAATCGAACGAGCTTGATGTGGCGGTGATCCGGCGTTCGCCAGGTAAACGCCCGCGACCGGGCGAGATCGACCGCCTCGCCGGAGCGCGCGAGCCAGCCGGCCGCTTCGAGCACCCGGTCGAAGTCGAGCAGCAGCTGGACCTCCTCGCCGTGCGTGGCGCGGAAGCCGTGGTCGGACAGCACCAGGACGTTGGCCTCGGCAGGAGCGGCGGTGAGAATCTCGCCCACTGCCGCGTCGAACGCCCGGTAGGCCGCCGACACCGGGTCGTCGCCCGGCACCGCGGGGAGCGGGTCGCCGAACGCCTCGGGGTCGAAGGCGCGCCAGCTCTCGTGGCTCGCCAGGTCGACGCTGCGGAAGTACGGCAGGACGAGCGCGTACGGCTCGGTCACCGCCTGGGCGGCGTAGCGGGTGACCAGCCGATCCTGCAGCTGAGAGGCCTCATTGCCGCCGAACTCGAGTCCGGCCCGCGCCGCTTCCGCCAGTGCCGCTTCGAACTCGGCCTGGCGCTCGGGCGGATGGATCCGATCCGGCAGCTGCTGGGCGAGGCGATCGGTGAGCATCAGCCCGTCGATCGGCTCGGCCGGCCAGGTCGCCCACCAGCCGAGCACCGCGACCCGGCGGTGGGCGCGGGTGAGCATGTTCCACAGGGCCGGTACCCGTCGCAGCGCCGAGGAGACCGGGACGTCGCCGGCGTCGGTGGCGACGACGAAATCGGTGATCCCGTGGCGGGCCGGTGCGGCCCCGGTGGCGATGGTCGTCCAGATCACCGGCGACGGGCCGTAGTCGGTGGCCAGCCGGGTGAACAGCCCCTCGCTCGCCAGGCGCCGCAGGGTCGGCAGCTCGCCGCGCGCCCAGAGCGCCTCGAGGACGCGGCCCTCACCCCCGTCGACGCCGATCACGATCCACGGCGCTGCCGTCCGGGTGCGCGCCGCGGAGCTCGCCGAACCCGCGGGAGCGGATGGCGGCCGGTCGCAGCCGCACAGGCTCGCGAGCAGCAGGCCGGCGAAAGCGGTGCGCGCGCGTCGGACTCGTCGGATCACGGCGTGATGTTACCTGCGCCGGCGTATAGACTTCGGCGGATGGCCGGAGACCTCGTTCAGATCGGCGTTTCCAGGGGTGGGTCCGACGTCGGCACCGAGCGCCGTCCCGACTGGCTGCGCATCAAGCTGGCGACTCCGGCCGAGTACCACCGCGTGCGCAAGCTGGTCGACGGGCTGCAGCTCAACACCGTCTGCCAGGAGGCGCGCTGCCCCAATATCTACGAGTGCTGGGGGTCGCACGGCACGGCGACCTTCATGATCCTCGGCGACATCTGCACCCGGCGCTGCGGCTTCTGCGCCGTGACCTCGGGGCGACCGGCGAAAGGCACCGACGCCGACGAGCCGCGCCGGCTGGCCGAAGCGATCGCCGCGCTCGAGCTGCGCCACGCCGTCATCACCTCGGTCGATCGCGACGACCTGCCCGACGGCGGGGCGCGGCACTGGGCCGCGGTGATCGCGGCGATCCACGACCGGGTGCCGGACTGCTCGGTCGAGGTGCTGACGCCCGACTTCCGCGGCGTGCCCGAGGCGCTCGACGTGGTGCTGGCCGAGCGGCCGGAGATCTTCAGCCACAACATGGAGACCGTCCCCAGCCTCTACCGCAAGGCGCGCCCGGGCAGCCGCTTCGACCGCAGCCTGGCGCTGCTCGCCGAGGCGGCGCGGCGCCGCGACGCCGGCGACTATCCGGGCCGGGTGAAGACCAGCCTGATGGTCGGCCTGGGCGAGACGGCCGAGGAGGTGCGGGCCACCATCGGCGTCATCCGGGAGGCCGGCGTGGAGATCCTGTCGATCGGCCAGTACCTGCAGCCGACCTCCCGGCATCTGCCGGTGGACCGCTTCGTCCACCCGGACGAGTTCGCGCGGTACCGGGAGTGGGCCCTGGCCGCCGGGTTCGCACACTGCCAGGCCGGTCCGCTGGTGCGCTCGAGCTACCACGCGCACGAACAGGTCGACCGTCCCCTGCGCGCGACCGCGCTCAGCCGATAGAATGGCGGCGGAGGGGCCGCCTTTGACCGACCGATTGACCGCCGAATCGCAGATCCAGATCCGTTCCATCTCCGAACTCGACCTGGGCGATGTCGTCCGCATCGCCGAGCGGACGCGTGGCAGCTATCAGCCCGACCTGTGGGAAGACCGGATGGTCTACTACCTGCGCCGCGATCCGGACGGATCGGTGGTCGCCGAGGTCGACGGTCGCGTGGCCGGCTTCATGCTGGGCGACGTGCGCGGCGGCGAGTTCGGCATCGAAGAGCCGTCGGGCTGGATCGAGGTGATCGGGGTCGATCCCGACTACGCCGGGCGCGGCGTCGGACGGGCCCTGGCCGAGGCGATCCTGGAGCGCTTCCGGGAGCGTGGCGTGCGGGCCGTCCGCACCGTGGTCGACGTCTCGATGCCGGACATCGAGACGTTCTTCGTCCGCCTCGGCTTCACCCCCGACACGCTGCGCCCGTTCGTCAAGCGCCTGCCCGACTGAGGAAGGACCGCAATCCATGTCGAAGTTCGAAACCACCGAGATTCCGGCGCGCTTTCACAAGGCGGTGGAGAAGTGGCGTCAGACCTACCTGCCCGACTACGACTTCCTGCTCGAGAACTGGGAGCGCTACTTCCCGCGTGAGCCGAAGTTCCGCCTCTGCGCCTACAACGAGTGCGGGATGCCCTGCCAGGTCGAGTGCGGCGCCGATCAGGGCAAGCCGAAGTTCACCCGCGCCTGCGACATGCGCCCCGAGGCGGCCCAGCACCTGGCGGGCGCCATCCGCGCCCAGGCCTCGACCGAGTTCGGCTCGATCCAGCAGCACCAGCTCACCCTCGCCCGCGCCCAGGAGGAAGAGGAGCAGGCGATGGTGCTGCGCATGATGGCCGAGGAGCTCCGCCACGGCTATCAGATGCTGCACCTGCTCACCGCCGACGACTGGAAGCCGATCACCGGTCAGAGCGGCGACCAGATGGTCGAGGAGATCCTGTCGATGAAGACGGGCTCTCACGTGCTCGGCGCGTTCAACATCGACTTCGAATCGTTCGTCGACAACATCGTCTTCTGCGCCCTGATCGACCGGGTCGGCAAGTACCAGCTGGCGATGCAGAAGGTGTCGTCCTACGCGCCGATGGCGGCCTCGATGCCGCAGATGCTGCGCGAAGAGGCGTTCCACCTCGCCACCGGCGTGGTGCCGCTGCGCCGCTGGGTGGTCAAGGCGGCGGAAGGCTCGCCGATGATCACCATGGGGGTGATCCAGCGTCACCTCTACAAGTGGGTGCCGCGGGCGCTCGAGATGTTCGGCGACGAGCGGGGTGGCGGCACCAACGTCGAGTTCGGCCTCAAGCCGATGCGCAACGCCGAGGCGCAGGATCAGTACTGGAAGGAGATCGAGAAGGTCGTGCGCGATCTCAACCTGCGCTGGCTGCGGGCGCGGATCCCCGGCCTGACGGCGGCGACGGCCGAGCAGACGCTGCAGCGGCTCGAGGAGGGGGGCGAGACGGTGGAGGGGGTGCGGCCCGAAGAGCTGCTGCGGCTGCCCGACCGCCGCTTCTTCCGGCGTCGCGGCGTGCCGGCCTTCACCATGGTCGGCGTCGACGGCGAGGAGTTCACCGACGTCGAGGCGTGGCTGCGCCACCTCGTGCGCACGCTGCCGGACGGCTATCGCGCCACGCGCGACTTCCTCGACTACGTCGAGAGCATGCGCTCCGTGGCGGCCGGCGAGCGCACGGCGCAGGAGGCCCAGAAGGCGATGCCGCAGCTGCGCCGCGTGGGGGGCGTCTGCCCGTGTTCGAAGTCGGTGCGCTGGGTGGCCGAGGAGCAGGTGGAGCTGCCGCCCGGCGGCGTCGTGCACGGCGGCTGAACCGGTGCCGGGTCGACCGGGAGTTCCCCAGTGAGCGGCGTCTTCTCCTGGCTGGTGCGCCGGGGTCTGCCGCTGATCCCCAAGCCGATCGTCCGTCGGGTGGCGATGCGTTACGTGGCCGGCGCGAAGCTCGAGGACGCGTTGCGCACGGTCGGCGAGCTGGCCGGCGAGGGCGCAGTGGCCACGCTCGATGTGCTCGGCGAGGAGGTGACCGCCGCCGACGAGGCGGCGGCCAACACCGACGCCTACGTCCGCGTGCTCGCCGCAATCGCCGAGCGCGGCCTGGCCGCCAACGTCTCGGTCAAGCCGACCAGCCTCGGGCTCAAGATCGACGAACAGCTCGCGCACGCCAACATCGAGCGGATCGTGGTCGCCGCGGCCAGCCACGACAGCTTCGTGCGGATCGACATGGAAGACATCTCGACGACCGACGCGACGCTGCGGATCCATCGCGACCTGGCCCTGCGCCACGGCCACGTCGGCGTCGTGCTGCAGGCCTACCTGCGCCGCACGCTCGACGACATCGGCGACCTGCCGCCCGATTCGAGCGTGCGCCTGTGCAAGGGGATCTACATCGAGCCGCCCGAGCACGCCTACCGCGCCTACGAGACCGTCCGCGCCAACTACCTGTACGCGCTCGAGAAGCTGTTCGCCGGCGGCCACCGCGTCGCCGTGGCGACCCACGACGAGCATCTGGTCTGCGGCGCGCTGGCGCTGATCGATCGTCTCGGCGTGCCGGCCGACCGCCGGGAGTTCCAGATGCTGCTCGGGGTCACCGCGCCGCTGCGCCGCACGCTGCTCGCCGCCGGTCACCGGCTGCGCGTCTACGTGCCGTTCGGGCGCGACTGGTACCCCTACTCGATCCGGCGCCTGCGCGAGAACCCCGAAGTCGCCCGCCACGTCGTCCGGGCGATTTTTGGCGGCACCTGACCCCCCGGCAGGCCCCTTTTCCGGACCCCGGGGGACGGGCTAGGATGCGCCTCGGAACCCGTCCCGGATGACCTTTGCCGCCGGCCTCGCGACTGTTCCGGCCTGCCGATCGATCGGTGCGGGCGGCATTCTGCTGCTCCAGTTTCGCGACCACCGCATGGCCGAGCTGCAGGAGCGGCGCTGCTTTCGCGAGATCTCCGGCTGCGACGAGGATCGCTTCCGGTACCTCAATCTGCTCGAGTGCCCGGCCGTCACGGAGTCCGATCTCGAGGGGGTGACGGCGCTCGTGCTCGGCGGGGCGGGCTCGCACTCGGTCACCGACGAGCATCCGTTCACCGCCCCGCTGACCGAGCTGATCCGCTCCCAGGTCGACGCCGGCCTGCCGATCTTCGGCTCCTGTTTCGGCCACCAGTTTCTCGCCGTCGCTCTCGGCGGGCGGGTGGAGACCGACCTCGAACGGGCCGAACTCGGCACCTTCGACATCGAGCTGACGCCAGCCGGGCGTCGCGATCCGCTCTTTGCCGGTCTGCCGGGCCGCTTTCCCGTCCAGCTGGGCCACAACGATCGCGTCGTCGAACTGCCGCCGGGAGCGGTCGAACTGGCAGCCAGCGACCGCTGCCCGGTGCAGGCGTTCCGCTACCGCGACGCACCGGTCTGGGGCTGCCAGTTCCACGTCGAGCTGAGCCCGGAGCGGATGATCGAGCGCGCCTCGATCTACCGCGACGGCTACCTGCCCGACGGGGACCTCGAGGCACTCGCCGGTTCGCTGCGTGCGTCGCCCGAGGCCGCGAGCCTGTTCGGCCGCTTCCTGGCGCTCGCAACCGGTGCCGACCCGACCGGTTTCGATGCGGAGTACCTGTGAGCCGGCGCGGCCGCGACTCCGATACCCACGATCCGTCGACCGACGGCCTCTCCGGCACGCACGTCGGCCAGGTGCGCAGCACCACCGACCGGCCGACGGTGGCCGAGTGGGAGAAGGCGCCGGGCAGCGAGCGGTACTGGGATGCCTCGATGATCCTGATCGCCCACCCGGAGAACCGGCGGCTGGGCTACCGGCTGACCCTCTCGCCGGGCGGCACGATCGAGATCGGGCGCTCGACCTCGGCCACGCTCAGCCTGCCGGAGGTGCCCTCGCTGTCGCGGCTGCACGCCCGCCTGCGCTACCTGGGCGGCATGGTGACGATCGAGGATCTCGGCAGCCGCAACGGCACCTTCGTCAACGAGGTGCAGGTGCGCGGCGTCGTCGAGCTGCACAGCGGCGACCGCTTCCAGGTCGGCTCGGTGCACTTCAAGTTCCTGCACGAGCGGGACGTCGAGCACGCCTACCACGAAGCGATTTACGAAATGGTCATGCGCGACGGTCTGACCGAGATCTACAACCGCCGCAAGTTCAACGAGGAGGGGCGCCGCGAGCTGGCGCGTTCGCTGCGCCACGGCCGTCCGCTGGCCGTCGTGCTGTTCGACATCGACCACTTCAAAGAGGTCAACGACACGCACGGCCATCTGTGTGGCGACGCGGTGCTCAAGCAGCTGGCGACCCGCGTCGCCACGCTGCTGCGGCCGGAGCAGATCTTCGCGCGCGTGGGCGGCGAGGAGTTCGCCGTGCTCTGTCCGGAGACCGACCTCGCGGGCGCGGTCGCGCTGGCCGAGCGGCTGCGCGAGCAGTTCGCCGGCGAGCCGTTCGACTGCGCTGGCACGCCGGTCGCCATCACCTGCTCGTTCGGCGTCGCCGAGGCCGGGCACGGCATCCGCCGCCTCGACGACCTGATCGCCACCGCCGACAACGGTCTCTACCGGGCCAAGGCGGCGGGACGGGACCGGGTCGAGGCGGGCGAGCTGCTCGAACCGTCCGACGGGCCGTCGTCGCACTGATCCCGGCGCCGCCGGGCGGGCCGGTGGGTGGTCCGGGCTAGAATGGCCGCGTGAGCTCACTCCGCGTGCAGTACAACTGCTCGAACTGCCCCGCCTACTGCTGCAGTTACGATCACATCGAGGTCACCGATCGGGACGTGACCCGGCTGGCGCGACATTTCCAGCTCGACGATGCGCTCGCCGAGAGGCGCTTCACGCGCCAGGTCCAGGTCGACGGTAAGCCGCTGCGGGTACTGCGGCACGCCCCGGACGAGCACTTCGGCACCGCCTGCCGCTTTCTCGACCGCGAGACGCGCGGCTGCACGGTCTACCACGCGCGGCCGCACATCTGCCGGGCCTATCCCGGCACCGGCCGCTGCGGCTTCTACGACTTCCTCTGCTCGGAGCGTCGCAGTCAGGACGATCCGGAGTACGTCCCGTCGTTCACGCGCGGCTAGAGCTGTCGGTCGGTCGCGCGTGCTTCGCAGTCTCCACGTCCGTAACCTCGCCGTGCTGGCTGGCGGCCAGGTGGAGTTCGGGCCCGGCTTCAACGTGCTGACCGGTGAGACCGGCGCCGGCAAGTCGCTGGTGGTCGATTCGCTCGCTCTGCTCGCCGGGGCGCGCGCCGATGCCGAACTGGTGCGCGAGGGCTCCGAGGCGATGACGGTGACCGGCGTCTTCGAGCGCACGGAGGAGCTCGCGGCGCGCCTCGCGGCGGCCGGGTTCGAGGCGCTCGACGGTGCCGCGGCCACCGACGAGATCGTCGTGCGCCGCGAGATCGGCCGCGCCGGCCGCAACCGGGTCTACATCGACGATCAACCGGTCACGCTGCGGCTGCTGCAGGAGCTGGCTCCGGCGCTGCTGCGCATCCATGGGCAGCGCGAGGAGATGGGCCTCGCCGACGCGGAGCTGCAGCGCGCCTGGCTGGACCGGGCCGGCGGCGAGGAGGGGGCGCGCCTGGTCGCCGAAACGCGGGCCCGCTACGCCGTCTGGCGCGAACTCGACGAGCGGATCGAGCGGGCGACCGGAGACGACCGGCTGCGCATCGAGCGACTCGACCTGCTGCGCTTCCAGCTCGCCGAACTGGACGAAGTGCGGCCTGAACCGGGGGAGGACGAGCGGCTCCGCCGCGAGCGCGACGGCCTGCGCCATCGCGAGGCGACGCTGCGCGCCTTCGGCATCGCGCACGGAGCGCTGACGGAAGAAGAGGGGGCGGCGGCCGACCGGCTGGCGACGGCGCGTCACGAGCTGGCCTCGGTGGCCGGCTGGGACGAGGTCGCCGCCGCCGCGCTCGGCGAACTCGACGAGCTGATCGGCCGCGTCACCGACTGCGGCCGACAGCTCGCCGGTCGCCTCGCCGACGCCGAGGCCGAACCGGGCCGGCTCGACGCGATCGAAGAGCGCCTGGCGCTGCTCGAACGGCTGATGCGCAAGCACGGCGGCACGGCGACCGACCTGGTCGAACGGCGGGCGCGGATCGCCGCCGAGCTCGAGAGCCTGGAATCGGATGCCGACAGCCTCGACGCCCTCGAGAGCGAACGCGCGGCGGCCCTCGCCGCCTACCGGGAGGCCGCCCTGCGCCTGTCGGTGGCGCGCGCCGCCTGGGGCGCCGCGCTGGCCGAAGGGCTCGAGCGCGAGCTGGCCGATCTGGCGCTGCCGGGGACCCGCTTTGCGGTCAGCTGCGAGCGCGCGCCGCGCGCCGGCAGTCCGCTCGTGCTGGACGGCTCGCCGGTCGACTTCGGGCCGGCCGGCATCGATCGCGTCGCGTTTCTGTTCGCGCCGAATCCGGGCGAGCCACTGGCGCCGATCGCCCGCACCGCCTCGGGCGGAGAGCTGGCCCGCATCTCCCTGGCGCTGCAGCTGGCGGCGCGCGGCGAGGAGGTGCGCGGCGGCCCGACTCTCGTCTTCGACGAAGCCGACGTGGGCCTGGGCGGCTCGCAGGGCGCCGCTCTGGGGCGCAAGCTGCGCCGGCTGGCGCGCGGCGGACAGATCCTGGCGGTGACCCATCTTGCCCAGGTCGCGAGCTTCGCCGATCGGCATCACAAGGTCGCCAAGCGGGTCCGCAGCGGGCGGACCTGGGCCGAGGTGACGACGCTCGAGCCGCAGGAGCGGGTAGCGGAAGTGGCGCGGATGATCTCCGGCGCCAAGGTCACCGCGGTGTCGCTCGAGCACGCCGGGGAGCTGATCCGCAGCGCCGCGAAGGGAGGGCGGTGACGGTTCGGCCGGCGGCCGCCGCGGCGGTGCGCGCGCCCGCGATCTGGCGCTTCGGCGACGATCCGCAGCGGCTCGCGGCGGCGCTCGATCGAGGAGCCGTGCTCGCCATCCCCACCGAGTCGACCTACGGCCTGGCGGTCGACCCGACGCATGCGGCGGGCGTGGCCGCAATCCTGCGGCTCAAAGGGGAGCGCGAGCGCGCCGCCCGGGCGCTGCCGGTGGTGGCGGGGACGGTCGCCGATCTCCTCGCGCTGGGCATCTCTGCGGAGGACCCGGCGCTCGCCTGGGGTGCCGCGCGCTGGCCGGCGCCGCTCTCCGTAGTCGTCCCGCTGGCGCGGCCGATTCCGGCCTCGCTCGGCGCATCGTCGCTGGCGGTGCGGGTTCCCGCCCACGCGCCGCTGCGCGCCTTGCTGACCGAGCTGGGGCGGCCGCTCACCGCCACCAGCGCCAACCGATCGGGCGAGCCGCCGTATACCGAGGCGGAGCGCGTCGCGGCCTGGCTGCGCGGCGTCCCCGATGTCGAGTCGGTCGTCATCGACGGTGGCCAGCTGCCGGGAGGCCTGCCCTCCACGCTGGTCGCGCTCGAAGGCGGTCAACCGCGAATCCTGCGCCCCGGGAGGCACCCCCTTGCCTGAGCCACGTTCTGACCGAAATTCCGTCAGAGGCCATTTCCGGCGTCGAACCGTCCTGTGGCTGCGCGCCTGCGCGCTCCTCGGCGGGCTGGCGGTGGCCGGCCCCGGGCTCGCGCGACCGGCCGCCGCCGACTCCGAGCTCGGAGGTCCGATCCTGCCGGTGGAGGAGGTCCGCGCCGGCATGCGCGGCCACGGCGAGACGGTCTTCGCGGGCGGCCAGCGGGAGCGGTTCGAGGTCGAGATCCTCGGCGTGCTGCGGGAGATGACCCCCGGCAACGACGCCATCCTCGCCCGGCTGACCGGTCACTCGCTGGAGCGGACCGGCGTCATCGCCGGGATGAGCGGCAGCCCGGTCTGGATCGACGGTCGGCTGGTCGGCGCCGTCGCCTTCGGCTGGACGTTCGCCACCGAGGCGATCGCCGGCATCACGCCGATCGCCCAGATGCACGCCATCGAGCAGGCCGCCGCCTGGCCGCCGCAGCGCGGGCCGGGTGTGCCGCTGGCGACGCTGCTGAGCGGCGAGCTGGCGCCGACCCTGCTCGCGACGGCCGCCGAGCGGCTGCTGCCGACCGCCGCCACCGGCGGTCGCAGCGCCGTCGTCTGGTCGGCCGCGGGGTTCTCGGACAGCGGGCTGGCGCAGCTGCGTGAGCTCCTGCCGGCGCTCGGCACGGTGGCGAGCGGCACCGATCGCGCACTTTCCGCGGAGCTCGAGGGCGGCAGCTCGGTGGCGGCCGTTTTCGTCGATGGCGATCTGCGCCTGGCCGCCACCGGCACGGTGACCGAACGAGTCGGCGACCGGATCCTCGCCTTCGGCCATCCGGTGGCCGGCCTGGGCGAGATGTCGCTGCCGATGGCTCCGGCCGAAGTGGTCACCGTGCTGCCGAGTCTCTACAGCTCGTTCAAGCTGGCCAACAGCGGGCCGGTCGTGGGCGAGTTCGTCCGCGACCACGCCGCCGGTTCGCTCGGACGGATCGGACGCATGCCGCGCCAGGTGCCGCTCACGGTCACCGTGGACGCGCCGACCGCGCACCGCTTCGATCTGCGCCTGGCGCGCGTCCCGTCGCTGGTGCCGCTGCTGGCGGCGATCGCCAGCCTGGGGGCGCTCGATGCGACGGTCGCCACCGGCGGGGTCGAAGGGATCGATCTCGACCTGGTCGCCGAACTCGGGACCGGCGGGCGCCTGCGCGTCGGCCAGTCGTTCGACGGCGCCGGCTCGGCGATCGCGTCGGTGGTCTGGATGTACGCCATGCTCGACTTTCTGGCCACCAACGAGCTGGCCGAGGTCGACATCGAGCGCGTGGCGGTCGACTTTCGCCCCCACGCGCGTCCGCGCGGCGCGACGCTGATCGGTGCCCACCCGGCGCGCTCGCGGCTGGCGCCGGGCGAACGGCTCGACCTGTTCGTCGATCTGCGCGGCTACCGCGGCGGGGTGGAGCGGCGCCGGCTCGAACTCACCATTCCGCCGGATCTGCCGGCCGGTCGCTACACGCTGCTGATCGGCGACGGCGTGAGCACCGACTCGGCCCGCTTCGGGATCGTGCCGGCTGCGCCGGTCACCTTCGAGCAGGCGGTGGACCTGCTCGGTTCGCTCGGCAGTCGCCGCGAACTGGTGGTGCTCGGCGTGCAGACCAGCCGCGGGCTGAGTCTGGCTGGCGAAACCCTGCCGCGCCTGCCGGCCTCGGTGCGCGAGGTCTGGGGGGCCGCCGGCGGGGGCGGGACGCGACCGCTGCGCCTGGCGGTCGTCCAGCGGGAGCGCTTCGCGGAGGCGGCGCCGGTCTCCGGCCTGGTACGGGTCGACGTCGAGATCCGCCGCCCGGAGCCGTCCACGGGCGACAGCACCGAGGCGACCGAGGGCGGGCAGACCGACGAGGCGCAGCTGCCGGGGGGCGGTGCCTCCAGCGAGAGCGCCGCTCCGACGGGAGCCGGCAGAGCGGGCGGCGAGGAGAAAGGATGAAGGGGATGCGATCGAGGGCCGTCGTGTTGTTGCTCCTGGCCGCCGCGGCGCCGCTCGCCGCGGCGCCGACGCGGATCTTTTCGACCCAGACGCCGGCGGCGTTTCAGGCCGGCACCCTCGAGAACGTCTCGCTCGACGCCCAGGGGGTGCTGGCGTTGGCGGACCGCGCCGAGCGGATGGGCGAGGTGACCGAGCCGTTCGCCTTCTCCTTTGCCGCGGTGCCGGGCGGCTGGGCGGTCGGCACCGGCAATGAAGGCCGGGTGCTGCGGATCGCTCCGGACGGGCAGGTCACGACGCTGTTCGACGCGCCCGAACCGGTGATCTTCGCGCTCTGGGCGGACCCGGACGGCACGCTGTTCGCCGGCAGCTCGCCCGAGGGTCGCATCTATCGGATCCGCGACGGCGAGGCCGAGGTCTGGTTCGAGCCGGGTGAGACTTACATCTGGGCGATCGCGCGCGGTGCCGACGGCGCCCTCTGGGTGGCCACCGGCACCGAGGGCCGGCTCTGGCGGGTGACCGGCAAGGGCCAAGGGACGGTCGCCTGGGACGGCGAGGAGACGCACCTGCGCAGCCTGCTGCCGCTGACCGACGGCGATCTGCTGATCGGCACGGCCCCCGGCGGCCTGGTGATCCGCCGCGACGCCCGCGGCGTCGTGCGCACACTGCACGACGCGGCGCTCTCCGAGGTGGTCGCCTTCGCGCCGGCGGCCGACGGCGCGATCTGGGCCGCGGTGCTCGCCTCGGAGTCGAGCTTTCTCGACGCGGCGCCGCGCGGCGGCGGGTCCGAAGGCAAGGAGTCGGCCGAGGCCGGGGAAGGCACGGTGATCGTCGTGGAGGGCGGCGGCGACGGACAGGCGCCCGCGGCCGGCTCGCGGGCGGCCGGAGCGCGCGGGCCGCGCAGCGAGCTGCTGCGGCTGCTGCCCGGCGGCGCCGTCGAATCGCTCTGGAGTTCGGCCGACGAGACGATCTTCAGCCTCCTCGCCTCGGGCGATCGCTCGCGGCTCTGGATCGGCACCGGCCTGGAGGGGAAGCTCTACGTCCTCGAGGCCGACCGCCTGCGGCTGGAGAAGGACCTCGAAGAGCGTCAGATCGTCGGCCTCGCGCCGGGCGCCGACGGACCGGCGCTGCTGACCACCAACGCTGCCGTGGTCTGGCGGTTCGCCGGCGGCCGGGAGCGGGTGGGCACCTACACCAGCGCGGCGCTCGACGCCGGTCAGGCGGCGCGCTTCGGCGTCTTCCGCTGGACCGGCGAGCTGCCGCCCGGCACTGCCGTGCGGGTGTCCTTCCGCACCGGCAACTCGGCCGAGCCGGATCGCACCTGGACCCCCTGGAGCCCCGAGCGATCCGGCGACGAACTCTCCCTGGCGGACCTGGTGCCCGCGCGCTACGTGCAGTACCGGATCGCGCTTTCCGGCGGCAGCGCATCGCCGCGCGTCGCGCGCACCGAACTGTCCTACCGCCAGCAGAACCTGCGGCCGGCAATCGAGCGCTTCTCGGCGATGGATCCGGGCCAGATCCCGGTGCCGTCCGGCTTCAACCCGTCCGACCAGGTCTACGAGCCGGCCAGTCCCAACCGGGAGGGGATCTTCACCACCCTCGAGCCGGCGCTCTCGCGCGAGGAGCGCACCAAGACGGTCTGGCGCAAGGGCTGGCGGACCCTGCGCTGGAAGGTGAACGATCCCAACGGCGACGCGGTGCGGACCCGTCTCGAGGTGCGCGCGGAGCAGGGCGACCGCTGGTACGAGATGGCCGACGACCTGAGCGCAGAGTACTGGTCGTTCGACGCCACGGTGCTGCCGGACGGCGACTACCGGTTCCGCCTCACCGCCTCGGACGAGGCGGCCAACGAGACCGGCGCCGGTCTGGTCGCCACGGCCTTCTCGGAGGTGGTGACGATCGACCACGCGCCGCCGGAGCTCCGCTCGGCCAAGCGCTCGGGCGACGGCGCGCGGGTGACGGTATACGATGCCGCCAGTCCGCTGCGCGCGGCCGAGCTGTCGATCGACGGCGCGCCCTGGCAGCCACTCGCGTCGCTCGACGGGCTGATCGACGGACGCACGGAGGAGCTGTTGATCGACGAGATCCCGGCCACCGCCCGCCTGGTGCTGCTGCGCGTGGGCGACGCCGCCTTCAACGACCGGACGTACGACCTCGGCGCGCGGCTCGGCGCGGGCTCGGCGCGATGACCGTGCGGCGCCGCATCGCGGTCTATCCCGGCTCGTTCGATCCGATCCATCACGGCCACCTCGACCTGATCGCCCGCTGCCGGCCGATCTTCGACGAGGTGATCGTTGCGGTGCTGGCCAACGAGGAGAAGCGGCCGCTCTTCTCGGTGGCCGAACGGGTGGCGATGATCGAGGAGCAGGTCGGCGGCCTCGGCTTCTGCCGTGTCGAGAGCTTCTCCGGGCTGCTGGTCGATTTTCTCGATCGCGTCGAGGCGTCGACGATCGTCCGCGGCCTGCGCGCGATCTCCGACTTCGAGTACGAATTCCAGATGGCGCTGATGAACCGCCACCTCAACGCCCGCGTCGAAACGGTGTTCATGATGCCGCGCGAGGACTACAGCTACCTGTCGAGCCGGCTGGTCAAGGAGGTTTTCCGGCTGGGCGGCAACGTCGAAGGCCTGGTGCCGCCGGCGGTGATTGCCGCGATGGGAGCCCGGCTGACGGCGGCGGGCGGGCAGGGGGAGTGAGTCTCGAGACGTTCCTGCGCGCGTTGCCCAAGGTGGAGCTGCACGTCCACCTCGAGGGCGCAATGGCGCCGCGGACCCTGCTCGAACTGGCGCGGCGGCGGCGGATCTCGCTGCCGGCCGACGACGAGGCGGGTCTGCGCGAGTGGTTCCGCTTCCGCGACTTCGACCATTTCGTCCAGGTCTACCTGGCCTGTTCGGCGGTGCTGCGCGACCCGGCCGACTTCGCGACGCTGATCGCCGAGTTCGCTGCCGACCAGGAGCGCGAGAACATCCGCTACTCCGAGGTCCACTTCACGATCGGAACGCATTGGCAGAACGGCCTGCCGGTCGACGAGATCCTCGATGCGGTCGAAGAGGCGATCCGCGAGGCCGAACGCGCGCGCGGAACCGTGATCCGGCTGATCCCCGACATCGTGCGCGACGTCGGCAACCGGACCGCCGATCCGACGCTGGAGTGGGCGATCGAAGGGCACCGGCGGGGGATCGTCGTGGCGCTCGGCCTGACCGGCCGCGAGGCGGTCTGTCCGAGCGAACCGTTTGCGGATCACTTCGAGGAGGCCCGTCGCCACGGCCTGCACGCGGTCGCGCACGCCGGCGAGCACGCCGGCCCCGCCTCGGTGCTCGCCGTGCTCGACGTCTGCGGCGCCGAGCGGATCGGTCACGGGGTGCGCTCGATCGAGGACGCCGGCCTGATCGACCGGCTGCGCGTCGAGCGCACGCCGCTCGAGGTCTGTCCGACCTCGAACCTGCTGCTCGGCGTGGCGCCGGACCTGGCGGCGCACCCGTTCGACCGCCTGCGCCGCGCCGGCCTCGAGCTGTCGGTCAACACCGACGACCCGGCCCTGTTCGACACCACCCTGTCGCGCGAGTTCCAGCGCCTCGCCGAGACGTTCGACTACACCCCCGAGATCCTCGCCGGCCTCGCCCTCGCCGCCGTCGAGCACTCCTTCCTTTCCGACGAGCGCAAGACCGCCCTCGCCGCCGAAATGCGCGCCGAGATCGCCACCCTCGCCGAGCGACACCTGGGGCGCCCGCTGGCGCTCTGAGCGTCGACCCGCATCCGGAGAACGCCCGATGCCGACCCCGACTCGCCTGCGCCCGGTCGCCGCCCTGTGGGCGCTGCTGTCACTGCTGCTGCTGCCCGCGTTGGCCGCAGCCGATCACAGCGACGTGCAGGCCCTCGCCGCGCTCGATGCGGCGGTGGGGGAGGCGATCGTGGCGGGCGACTTCGAGGCGCTCGAGCGGCTCTATGCGCCGGACTTCGTTTTCGTGGCGCCGGACGGGCGGCGGGTGGACCGGGCGGCGCGGATGGAGTCGTTTCGCAGCGGCCGCCTGCGTTACCTCGAGACGGCGCACTCGGAGCTCGAGATCGAGGTCGGGGGCGACCTGGCCCTCGTCACGGGGCTCGCGCACACGCGCTACGTGGCGAACGGAAACGCGGCCGAAGGCGACTACCGCTACAGCTCGGTCTGGCGCCGCGCCGGCGACTCGTGGCAGGTGATCTCGACCCAGGCGACGCGGGTGGCGGACGCCGCGCAGTCAGCGCCGTCGGGCGTGGCGGCGCTCGGCTGGCTGGCCGGGCACTGGCGGGGCGAGCAGGACGGCACGGCAAGCGAGGAGTTCTGGACCTCGCCGGCCGGCGGCGGGCTGGTCGGCCTGCACAAGGACGTGCGGCCCGGCCGGGCGCCGGCCTTCGAGTTCCTGCGCATCGTCGAGGGCGAGGCCGGCGAGCCGTGCTACCTGGCGAGCCCCGGCGGGGCGCCGCCGGTCCGCTTCTGCGCCGTCGAGCAGGACGCCGCGCGGGTGGTCTTCGAGAACCTCGCCCACGACTTCCCGCAGCGCATCGTCTACGGGCTCGATGCCGACGGCGCCCTGCGTGCGCGCGTCGAGGGGCCGGGCGAGAACAGCGAGCAGGCGCTCGAGTGGGTCTGGCGACGCGCGCAGCCGTGACGTCCGTCCGGCCCGCCGTCGCCGGTCAGCGGGCCGCGCGGAGCCGGACCGGGATGCCCCACGGGTCGGCGAGGCCGAAGCCGCCGTCCGCGGCCGCAGCTTCCGGCGTCGGCGTGTAGCCGGCGCCGGCGGCGCTCGCACGCGCGGCGGCAAGCGACGCCGGGTCGCTCAGCACGATCTCCCAGCCCAGCAGCTGGGCCTCGTCGGCAGCGGGCGGCTGCGCCGCCGGACCGGCCCACAGGTTGGTGCCGACATGATGGTGGTAGCCGTCGGCGCCGAAGAAGAGCGCGCCGGGGTAGTTCCAGACGGTGCGGTCGAAACCGAGGACGCCGGAGTAGAACGCCGCCGCGCGGTCGAGGTCGCCGACGTGCAGGTGGACGTGCCCGAGCACCGTACCGGCCGGCATCCCCTCCCACGGCTCGTCGCCCGCCGTCGCGACGAGATCCTGCACGTCGACCGGATCGGTCGTCATCAGCAGTTCGCGGCCGATCCGGCGCCAGCTCGCGCGCGGCCGGTCGGCGTAGACCTCGATGCCGAGGTTGTCCGGGTCCTGCAGGTAGAACGCTTCGCTGACCAGGTGGTCGCCGGCCCCGGCGCGCACGTCGATCGCCGCCAGATGGCGCACGAACCGCCCGAGCGCCGGCCGATCCGGCAGCAGGATCGCGAAGTGGAAGAGACCGAGCCGGCCGCGGCGCGGCACCGGCGCAATCCCCGGGCGCTCCCGCAGCTCGACCAGCGGAAGGTCGTCCGCGGCGCCGAGCCGCGCGGTGTCGCCGTTGCCTTCGCGCGGCAGCCGGCGCAGGCCGAGGACGCGCTCGTACCAGTCGAGCGAGCGCCCGAGGTCGGCGACCTGCAGCGTCACCGGACCGAGGCGGGTCCCGCCGGGGAGGCGGAACCCGTCCGGGGCCAGTCCGTAGCTGCCCGGCTGCGCGGCCTCCGTCCCTTCGCGTTCGCCGAATACGCTCACCCGGAACGGCTCCTCGCCCGACTCGCGCCCCTCTGCCGCCATCCCACCCCTCCCGCCGGCCGACCTCGGCCCGCCGCAGCACCGCCGTCAGAAGGATAACCGGCTCAGCGCTGGCCTGTGCGGATGCTGAAGTCTGGAGAGGCAAGAGCTCATAGAGGGAAAGAAGCAAAGGCAAGAAAGCAAGAGCAAAGGCTCATAGAGGGAAAAAAGGCCGGCCCCGCGACGGCTGGTGGCCAGCGCGGACCGGTCTTCGCGCCCGCCGCGCCGGAGGCACGGGCGGCGGGGCGCCCACCCGCCGATGCTTTTCCTTAACTGGAAGCTTTCGCTCTTGCCTGTGCTCTTGCTTTTGCCTTTGCTTTTGCTCTCACTCTCGGGTCAGCGTACCTGGAACTCCACGGTGAGGCGGTAGCGGACTGCGATCGGCTCGCCGTTGCGGGTGGCGGGGCTGAAGCGCCAGCTCTCGACGGCCCGCAGCGCGCTCTCGCTCAGGCCCCACGGCAGGCCGCGCAGGAGCTTGGTGTCGACGACCCGTCCCTCGCGGTCGATGACCGCTTCGAGCAGGACGGTGCCGCTCGCGCGTACCTGGCGCGCTGCGGGCGTGTAGGCCGGCAGGTCACCGGACAGGCGCACCGGCGCCTCGATGCCGGCGCCGAACTCGACGATCTCGTCCGGCGGCGCCGGCGGGGCCTCGGGCAGAGGCAGGGCTTCCAGCGGTGCGGTGACCGCGGGCAGGTCGATGGCGATCGGCAGCGGTGCGAGCGGCTGGACGATCGGCTGCGGGGCGGGCAGATCCGGCACCGGAATCCGCGGCACCGCGCGGCGCGGCTCGGGCGGCGCGACCGGCGGCGGCGGCTCCGGGGCGACGAGTTCCGGGGTCGCGGCGACCCGGAACGGCTCGAGGCGCACCACGCGCGGCGGCGGCTCGTTCGGGGCGACGACGCGGGGGAGCGTCAGCACGACGGCGTGCAGCGCGGCGGCCACCAGCAGGCCGCCCCGCAGCCAGCGCCGTCGGCGCAGATCCTCGCCATCGTCGAACCAGGGGAATGTGGCGGCCAGCGGCTCACCACCGTGAAGGTCGGGTACCGATTGCTGCGTCGGGATCGCTCGCATCGCTCGCCTCCCTCCTGCCAGGTCCTGCTCCGGGGCGCTGCGGCCGGATGCCGAAGCGGCCTCCTGCCCGCCCCGCCTGCAACTCCGATACCGGCCACGAGAGACTCGGCCGAGAAAATTCGCTCGGAGGCCATCTCCCGCGCCGATCCCGGGTCGGGCGGCCGTGCCCGCCGGCAGGCGCCTGCGGATAACATCCCGCGCCACAACTCACGGCTGCAACTCTTGGGAGGCAGGGACTATGCGACGACTGGGAATGGCGTTGGCGGTGGGGCTGGTGCTCGGGCTGGCGTGGATGGCGAGCGCGCGGGCGCAGGGGAACACGCCGCAGGTGGTGGCGGGGGAGACGATCCGGACGGTGCTGGCGCAGCGCCTGTCCAAGACGGTCACCCTGCAGCTCGACTCGGGCGAGGAGATCACCGGCAGCGTGCGCTCGATCGGCGATCGAGTGGTGCAGCTCGAGAAGCTCGCCGGGCGGGAGTTCTTCGACGCCTACGTCGAGCTCGAAGACGTCGCCGCCGTGCTCGTGCGCGCCCGCTGAGGCGGGGCCTGTTCCCCGGACCGCCGCGGCGCGCGGGCGGTCCGGGGACGCTGCGGCTTCAGTGGCTGCCGACCGCCGCCAGTTCGGCGAGGCGACGGGCTTCGAATTCGTCGCCGGGGTTCCAGGTCGGCATCGCGTCGGCGTCGGCGATCGCGCGACCGCAGGCGAAGGCGAGGCGCGTGTCCTCGACCAGGCCCGACAGATCCCACTCCTCGGAGAACTCGTCGCAGGCCTGGTGGTAGCAGGTCGACTCGTAGCGCTCCTGCAGCCGCTTGCCGTACTCCGGATCGCGGCCGACGAACTGCTTGCCGCCATCGAGGTAGAGCGCCGGCACCCCGATGCGCGCGAAGCTGAACTGATCGGAGCGGTAGAAGAAGCCGCGGTCCGGCATCGTGTCGCCGATCACCCGGCGGCCCTGCGCAGCGGCCGCCGCCTCGACCACCGCATCGAGGCTCGACTTGCCGTAGCCGATGTAGGTCACGTCGGCGGTGCGGCCGAAGACGTTGCCGGCATCGAGGTTGATGTTGGCGGCGATGCGGCCGGGCGGGAAGGTCGGGTGCTCGGAGTACCAGCGCGAGCCCAGCAGCCCCTGCTCCTCGGCGGCGACGAAGGCGAACAGGATCGAACGGCGCGGCCGCTCGGGCAGCGCCGCGAACGCGCGCGCCAGCGCCAGCAGCTGCGAGGTTCCGGTGGCGTTGTCGATGGCGCCGTTGAAGATGGCGTCGCCATCCGCTCCCGGCTCGCCGACGCCGAGATGATCGTGATGCGAGCTGTAGATCACCACCTCCGAGGCCAGCTTCTCGTCGCTGCCGGGCAGCAGGCCGAGGACGTTCGCCGTCTCGACCTGGCGCACCGTGGCGCCGATCGACAGCGAGGTGGTCAGGCCGAGCGGCACGGGGCGGAAGTCGCGCGAGCGCGCCGCCACGACCAGGGCGTCCAGATCGTGCCCGCCGGCGGCCACCAGGCGCCGCGTCGCCTCCTCGGTCGTCCACGCCTTGACCTGCAGGCGTGCCTCGCCGGCGTCGGGCAGCTCGAACTGCTCGCCGCTCCAGGAGCTCTGCACCACCTGCCACGGATAGCCGGCCGACGGCACCGTGTGCAGGATGATCACCCCGGCAGCGCCCTGGCGCGCGGCGCTTTCGTACTTGTAGGTCCAGCGGCCGTAGTAGAGGCGCGTGTTGCCCCCGAACAGCTCGGGATCCCAGTCCGGATCGTTGTTGAGCATCAGCAGCACCTTGCCGCGCAGGTCGGTGCCCTTGAAGTCGTCCCAGCCGTACTCCGGCGCCTGGATGCCGTAGCCGACGAACACCAGCTCGGCCTCGCGCAGCTCGGCCTCGCTGGTCTGCAGGCCGCTGCCGGCGATGAAGTCGCTCTCGGTGGCCAGCGTCACCTCGCCGCTGCCGGCGCGGAAGGTCCAGGTCGCCGGCGGGCTCGAGGTCACGCCGACCATGGCGAACCGCTGCTGATAGCCGCCGTCCTCGGCGCCGCCCCGGTAGCCCAGCGATTCGAGCTGCGAGGCGAGGTAGGCGCGGGTCAGCTCGTCGCCCCGGCTGCCGGGGCCGCGCCCCTCGAACAGATCGGAGGCGAGCAGCCGGACCGGCGCGGCCAGCGTCGCCTCGGTGATCAGGGCCGCAGCCGGATCGGGCGCGGCAGCAGGGGTATCGGCGAGGATCGGCGTGGCCGCCAGGCAGGCGGTCAGACCGGTGGTCAGCAGGGCACGGAACATGGCGGTCTCCTCACGGCTGTAGATCGTGGCAGGCGGCCCGGTCGATCGGGAGGGAAGCGAATCCGATCGGGTCCAGTCGGGTCAAAACTAACACCGCCGGGGAGGGACTGCGCGCCCGGCGGCAGCGGTGCTAGCGTCGGCCGGTGATTCTCGAGACGTCGCTGGCCGACGCGCTGTTCGTGAACTGGGCCGTGCCGGCGGAGGCGCTGCCGTCGCCGCCGGAGCCGCTGACCCTCGACACGGCGCTGCACGACGGCCGCCAGGTCGGCTTCGTCACCCTCGTGCTGTTCCGCCAGTGCGGCCTGCGCCTCGCCGCGCTTCCGTGGCCGTCGCTCACCTTCGCCCAGTGCAACCTGCGCGTTCCGGTGCGCGACCCGGAGGGGGCGGCCGGCGTCTGGCTGCTGCGCGAGCTGGTGCCGGCCTGGGTGGTCCCGCTCGCGCGCACGATCGGGCGCCAGCCGGTCTCGGCCGCGGTCTTCGACCGCCGCAGCGACGGGCGCGACCAGCGTTGGACGGTGCACGCCGGCCGCGTGCTGTCGCTCGCGGCGCGGCCCGGCGCAGCGACCGGAGTCGATCCGCGCCTGGGCGACTGGCCGACCACGGTCGGCTTCTTCCGCGACCGTCCGCGCGCCTGGGTCCGCGCGCCGCGCGACCCGGACGGAGTGGTGCGGCGGATCGAGACCGCGCACCCGGCCCTCGAGGGGGTGCCGATGACGATCGAGTTCGGGGCCGTCGATTGGCTCGCCTCGCGCCTGCCGACCGTCGACGAGGCCGCCTGGGCCCGTCCGCACAGCGCTTTCCAGGTGGCGCCGGCGCGGCTCACCCTCGAGGTGGGGCGCGTGCGCGTGCCGGCGGTGCGCGCCCACGACGCCCGGGCCGCCGTGGCGGGCTGATAGCATTCGCGGCCCACATGACCGCGACCCCCGCCCCTCCGACTCTCCTCGCCCCGAAGCAGCAGAACCCGCAGCGGATTGCCGTGCTGGCCGGCGACGGGATCGGCCGGGACGTCACCGCCGAGGCGGTCAAGGTCCTGGAAGCGACCGCCGAGCGCTGGTCGCTGCCGCTCGAGCTGGTGCACTTCCCGTACTCGGCCGACCACTACCTGGAAACCGGCGTCTCGCTGCCGCCGGGGCAGATGGACGAGTTCCGCAACCGGTTCGCGGCGATCCTGATCGGCGCCTACGGCGATCCGCGCATCCCCGACATGCGCCACGCCGCCGACATCCTGCTCGGCATCCGGTTCCAGCTCGACCTGTTCGTCAACTACCGCCCCTGCAAGCTCTACGACGCGCGGCTCTGCCCGCTGGCCGGCAAGACCGAGAAAGATGTCGACTTCGTCGTCTTCCGCGAGAACACGGAGGGCGCCTACGTCGGCATGGGCGGCAACTTCAAGAAGGGGACGCCCGACGAGGTGGCGGTGCAGGAAGAGGTGCACACGCGCAAGGGTGTCGAGCGGATCATCCGGGTCGCCTTCGAGTGGGCGCGCGCCAACGGCCGCACCAGGGTGCTGATGTCCGACAAGTCGAACGTCATGCGCTACGCCCACGACCTCTGGCAGCGCGTCTTCTTCGAGGTTGCCGCGGAGTATCCGGGGATCGAGGCGTCGCACATGTTCGTCGACGCGCTGTGCATGCAGCTGATCCGCAGCCCCGAGCAGTTCGAGGTGATCGTCACCAACAACATGTTCGGCGACATCCTGACCGACCTCGGAGCCGCCCTGCAGGGCGGGCTGGGCGTGGCCGGGTCGGCCAATCTGCACCCGGGGCGGGTGTCGATGTTCGAGCCGGTCCACGGCTCGGCGCCCAAGTACGCCGGCACCGGCAAGGCCAACCCGATGGGCGCTGTGCTGTCAGTGGCGCTGATGCTCGACGACCTCGGGCACACCGCGCCGGCCGCGGCGGTCGAGGCCGCGGTGGCGGCGGCGATCCGCGCCGGCGACACGACGCCGGATATCGGCGGCGCTCGTTCGACGTCCGAGGTGGGCGACCTGCTGGCCCGCGCCGTGGCCGGCGCCGCGGTCGCCGCACCGTGAGCCTGCCAGGAGTGCGCGCGCGATGACGACACCTGCCGAGTCCGAACTGATCCACGACTGGAACCTGGCGGGCGGCACGCCGCGGCCGCTGCGGCCCCGCGTCGAACTCAATGACGAGACGCTGCGCGACGGCCTGCAGTCGCCGTCGGTGCGCACGCCGTCGATCGAGCAGAAGCTCGAGATCCTGCACCTGCTCGCCGGCCTCGGCATCGACGCGCTCGACATCGGCCTGCCCGGTGCCGGCCCGCACGTCCAGCGCGACGTGCGGCGCCTGGCGCAGGAGATCGTCTCGGCCGGCCTGGCGATCTCGCCCAACTGCGCCGCCCGGACGCTCGAGGCCGACATCCGGCCGATCGTCGAGATCTCGCAGCAGGCCGGCATCGCCATCGAGGCCGCCTGCTTCCTCGGCTCGTCGCCGATCCGCCAGTACGCCGAGGGCTGGGATCTGCCGCGGCTGCTGGGGCTGGTGCGCGACGCGGTCGGCTTCGCGGCCCGCGAAGGGCTGCCGGTCATGTTCGTCACCGAAGACACGACGCGGGCGCGTCCCGACGACCTGCGGGCGCTCTACCTGACCGCCGTCGAGGCGGGCGCGCGTCGGATCTGCATCGCCGACACGGTCGGCCATGCCACGCCGGCGGGCACCCGCGCGCTGGTCGGCTTCCTGCGCGGCGTGGTCGACGGCAGCGGCGAGCAGGTGGCGATCGACTGGCACGGCCACAACGACCGCGGGCTGGGGGTGGCCAATGCGATCGCTGCCGCCGAGGCCGGAGCGGACCGGATCCACGGCACCGTGCTCGGCATCGGCGAGCGGGTCGGCAACTGCGCCCTCGACCAGCTGCTGGTCAACTTCGAGCTGATGGGCTGGAGCCGGCGCAACGTCGAGCCGCTGGCGCGCCTGTGCGAACTGGTCTCGCAGGCCACCGGCGTGCCGATCCCGGATCAGTATCCGGTGGTCGGGCGCGACGCCTTCCGGACTCAGACCGGCGTCCACGCCGCGGCCATCCTCAAGGCGCGCGCCAAGGGCGACGCGTGGCTGGCCGACCGGATCTACTCCGGGATTCCGGCGGCGATGGTGGGGCGCCAGCAGGAGGTCGAGCTCGGCCCGATGAGCGGCCAGGCCAACGTCCAGTACTGGCTGCAGGTGCGCGGCATCGCCGCGGCCCCCGAGCTGGTTCGCGAGCTGTTCGAGCGCTGCAAGGCGGCGCCGACCACCCTCGACGAGGCCGAGATCCTCGCCGTCTGCCGCGAGCGCGGCGCGGTCTGACGCCTAGGCGCCAGCCTGCCGGCGCGCCTCCCGGCGGCCGGTCCACAGATGCCAGATGGTGAGGCCCGCCACTCCCAGCGCGAAGATCGCCATGTAGACGGTCGCCAGCCGCGGCAGGCTGGTCACCGTGAAATTGGCGATCTGCTTGGTGCCGAAGACCGCCGGCATGAACGGCTCGACGGTCACCGGCGCCTTCGGGTCGAGGTTGTGCCCGAGCACATAGAGCCGGTAGACGAACCGCCCCAGCGAGAAGAGCGAGAAGTAGAACGTCATCACCGCGAGGTCGATCAGCGCGCTGACGTTGCCGATCGCCGCGACCCGCAGCGTGAGGATCACCAGGATGCCGAGCGCGAACGGGATCCAATCGAGATCGGAGAGCGCCGCGCGGTCGATCGGCGACATGCCGATGTAATGGTTGAGCGTGTTGATCTCCTGGATGTCGGCTCCGTCGCGCCCGCCCTCGACCTTGTGCGCGTAGATGTCGAGCCCGAGGCCGTTCGGGTACTGCGGCGCCTTCATCGAGATGTTCCACAGTGGCGCGGTGAAGGCGAGCAGCAGCGGCACGACGAGCAGCGCCAGCAGCAGGCGGGAGCGCAGACGCAGGGGGGTCTGGACGAACAGGTAGAACTTGTCGAGAGCATGTTTCACGGGGCAGCCTCCGTTGAGCGACGATACGGGCGGCCGGCGCGGCGAACGCCGGGCATCAGACCAGGTCTCCGCGGCGGAACCGCCGCAGGCCGAGCCACCAGGCGAGCAGGCCGGCGGCGGTGGGCCAGGCGAGCCCGAGCGCGAGCAGCCCGCGGGCGCCGAGCTGGTGGGCGAGGAAGAAGCCGACCGGCCCGAAGGTCGACAGTTCCGGGTCCTGGCCCGAGATGAGTGCCATGCGGGCGCACTGGACCGGGTTGAGCCCGGCGAGAAAGAACGCGGTGCCGGCGTGCAGGCGCCACTGCAGCAGCACGGCGATGAGGGCGAAGTCGACCAGGGCCACCGCGCTTGCCCAGATCAGCAGGCCGAGGATGGCCGCCCGGCCCGAGTGCTGGACGTACGCCGACACCGCCATGCCGACGCCGACGAACGTCACCAGCAGCGCCGCGCCGACCGCCAGCGAACGCAGCAGGTACGACCATGGCACCGGGTCGCCGAAGGCCGCCCAGGTCAGCATCGGCAGCAGCAGCAGCAGGGCCGCGAGCGGGACGAGCAGCAGGGCGAAGCGGACCAGCGAGACGGCGGTGTAGTAGCCGGCCGGCGAGACCGGGTGGCCGAACAGCAGCTCGAGTGCCCCCTCTTCGCGCGCCCGGTTGAGGGTCTGGCCGGTGGCCGAGAGGGCGAGCAGCGGCAGCAGGACGAGCAGGCCGTGGGCGAAGGCGAGCAGCACCCGCCCGGTGCCGGTGAAGCCGAGGACGTTCGACTCGCGCATCGCGGCGAAGGCGAGCAGCGCCGCCAGCGCGCCGTAGAGCAGCACGACCACCAGCGGCCAGCGCGAGCGCAGGACCTCGTGCAGGTCGAGCCGGGCAAGCGCCCGCAGCTCAGTGCGTCGCATCGCCGCCTCCTGCCGCCGCCGCTGCCGCCGCTGCCAAGTGCGCCTGCGCCTCGGCGACGGTCATCGCGGGCGACGCGCCGCGATCGACCGCCGCCAGCCCGAAGCCCATCGGCGAGGCACCAGCCGGCACGAAGGCGACCTCGTCGGCGGCCAGCCAGCGCGGCTCGTGAGAGTGATGGAACCAGACCGTCGCCGCCTCGCCGCCGGCGCGCTGCCAGGCAAACAGGCAGCCCGGGTCGTCAAAGTAGTGCACCGTGCCGTCGGCCTCGTGGGCCTGGGCGGCGAAGCCGCGCTCGGTCAGGTGCATGCGGCAGTGCGCGCAGGCCTGCAGGTCCCAGACCGGCTCGACCGGGCCGGCCGGTGGCCGCTCGAGCTGGTAGAGCACCAGCGCGATCAGAGCGCCGGCGAGGGCGATGCCGAGGGCGGCGCCGGCCAGCCGGTTCACGAGACGGTCCCCTCGGCGCTCGCCAGCGCGGCGTCGGCGCCGGTCGGTTCGACGACGATCGACTCGAGGTCGCGCACGTGCAGGTTCTCCAGTCTGCCGCCCAGCTCGGCCGCCAACTCGGGCAGCAGGGCGAGCTTGTCGCCCTGGTCGACGGTGCGCCGCCACCAGCCGCCGTGCCCGGCCGCGAAGCCGAGCCCGGTGAGCCAGGCCGCGGCATCGCCGTTGCGCTGGCGCGCCTCGATGACCGACAGGGCACGGCTGCGCAGGTAGCTGGCGGCCGGGCCCTCGTAACGGACCGTCCCCTCCTCGAGGCTGATGATGTGGTCGACCAGGTGGCGCATCTCGTCGAGGCGGTGCGAGCAGAGGATCGAGGTGGTGGTCTCGGGCAGCTGCCCGAACATCCGGAAGAAGGTCTCCCGCGAGGCCGCGTCGAGGCTGGCGGTCGGCTCGTCGAGCACGATCAGGTCGGCCCCGGACTCGAGGGCGAGCGCCACCAGCAGCTTCTGCTTCATGCCGCCCGACAGGCTCCGGAACGGCAGCGACGGCAGCCTCTCCCACGGCAGGCCGAGGGCGCGGCAGCGCTCCGCCAGTTCGGGCATGCGGCGGGCCCGGAGCTGTTCGACGGTGGCCACCAGCTGATCGACCGGGACGGCGAGCGCCGGCGCCGCCTGCGGCACATGGGCGAGCCGGCCGGCGAGCTGCACCCGCTCCCGGCGCGGGTCGAGTCCGCCGATGCGCACCTCGCCCTCGTGGTCGAGCAGCCCGAGCAGGACCCGCAGCAGGGTCGACTTGCCCGACCCGTTGGGACCGACCAGGCCGATGCGCAGGCCCGCCGGCAGGTCGAGATCGATGCCGCCGAGCGCCCGCGTGGGGCCGAAGCTGCGCGCCAGGGCGCGGGTCTCAATGCGCAACGTCACCTCCCGCGCGCAGCCGGCCGGCCTGCGGCACCGGATCGACCAGCACCGCCTGCGGCCGCCGGATCGGAAGCAGCCGGCTCGCCGCGTCGACCAGGAAGAGCGACGGCGAGCCGCGCAGGTAGTCGAGCTGCGGATGGGCGGCGCGCAGTGAGTCGCTGAACGAGCGCAGCTCGTAGGCGATGTCGCCCACCCCGTCGTCGTCGAGATCGTATCCGGCGTAGTCGTCGAAGTCGTTGCCGCGCCACTGGTTGCCGGTCGCGTCGCCGCCGCCGTCCACGCGCACCTGGACCGCATTGCCGCGCAGGCTGTTGGCGAAGAACCGGTTGTCCTCGGTCGAGGAGTGGAATCCCACTCCGACGTCGCACAGCCGGACGGCGTTGCCGCGGATCTCGTTGGTCGACCCGGGCTCGAACGGCGAGTTGTCGAAGTAGAGCCCCATCGTGTTGCGAACGAAGACGTTGCCGGTCACCTGCACGCGACTCGACTCCTTGAGTCCGAGCCCGATGCCGGCGGCGCCGGCCGAGGCGGCGAGCAGATTGCCCGCGATCTCGAGGTCGCGCGAGTACATGGCGAAGATGCCGACCACGTTGCCGACGTAGCGGTTGTCGGCTACGCGGTTGCCGTGGCTGTACATGAAGTGCGTCCCGTAGCGGCCGTCGATCACTTCGTTGCCGGTCACCTCGTTGCCCGACGAGTACCAGATCACGATGTCACGCGCCCCGATCACGCGGTTGCCCGTGATTCGCGAATCGCGCGTCTCCCAGACCCGGATCGAGTCGCCGCGCAGGCCGATCTGCTCGCGGTGCCCGCCCAGGATCTCGTTGTCGGCGATCTCGACACCGGTCGACTTCTCGACGATGACGCCGAACAGCGCCTCCTCGACGCGCACGCCGCGGATGGTCGCCCGGTCGGCCGCCAGGGCGTGGATGGCCGCCTCCTGGCGGTCGAAGCGCTGGCCGCTGCCGCGCACGGTGATCCCCAGCAGCGCCGCGTCGGGGCCGGCCAGGGTGACGGTATCGCCCTCGCCCGAGCTGAGCACCACCGCGTCGCGCGGACCCCACACGGTGATGCCGGCGCCGAGGGTGAGCGGGCCGCGGTGGATGCCGGGCTCGAGGCAGAAGGCGCTGCCCGCCGGAGCGCCGGCGAGCCGCCCCGCCAGGTCGCTGCCCGGGGCGAGCGGGCGACAGTCGGCCGGGCGATCGGGGTGCGGCAGGGCCGGGCCGGCGAGCGGCACGGCCGGCAGCGGGGGAGCCGAGGCGCTGCAGCCGGCCAGCAGGGCCGCGCCGAGCGCCAGGCCGGCCAGCAGCGGGGCGGCGCCGCGCCAGATGGAACGGCGGGGCCGGGCGACGCCACTGGCGCCGCCCGGCGTGAACCGGAGCCGGTCGTGCCGGCTCAAGGCTCCACGAGGAGGTAGCCGGCCATCTCCAGGTGCAGGGCCGAGCAGAACTCGGTGCAGTAGAGCGGGAAGACTCCCTCCTTGTCGGCCTTGAAGGTGACGTTGGCGTGCTCACCCGGTTCGAGACTGACGTTGATGTTGTACGAGGCGATCGAGAACCCGTGGGTCGCATCGTGCGCCTGTTCGACGTTGGTGATGTGCAGGTGAACCGTCTCGCCCTTGCGCACGCGGATGGTGTCGGGGGTGAAGTGGCTGCGCACTGCGGTCATCTTCACGTGCACGCCGTCCGCCTTGCGCTCGATCCCCTCCTCGCCGCCGACGACCCGGTACGGGTCGAGTTCGTCGGTGCTCGGATTGATGCCCACCGGCGTGTAGGCGATGATCGGTTTGATCTTGTCGGCCTTGATCATCTGCGCGTAGTGCGGCTCGCCGAGCGGGATCGGCAGGTCGGCGAGCAGCTGCATCTTCTCGCCGGTCAGGTCGATCAGCTGGAAGTTCTGCGGCAGCAGCGGCCCGACGTCGGCGAAGCGGTCGATCGCCCACTTGTTCATCGCCACCAGGTAGCGGCCGTCTGGGCTGACCGTGTCGCCCTCGGCGGCGAGGATGTGGCCGATGTTGTAGTGGACCGGGATCTTCTCGATCAGCTGGAGGTCCTTGAGCGACCACTTGGCAGCCGCCGACTCGATGAACACCGAGGTGTACGCGTTGCCGTCGGGATCGAACTGGGTGTGGAGCGGACCGAGGCCGATCTCGACCTGGCCGCGGATCGACTGTTCGAACGGCAGGATCGGCACGCCGTAGTCGTCGTGACCGGCGTAGGTGCGCGCGTCGATCAGGCTGGTGATCTTGTCGAAGCTGTAGACGGTGGCGTGGGTGTCGAGTTTGCCGGAGATGACCAGCTCGCGCCCGTCGGGCGTCACGTCGACGCCGTGCGGGCTCTTGGGCTCACCGATCAGGTGGAGCAGCCCTTCGTCGATGGCCGTCTGCAGCCGGATCACCCGCGTGCCGGCGATGGTCTCGAACTTGCCGTCCTGCACCACCTTCTCCGCCTTGCGCCAGTTGATGACGTGCAGGTAGTCCATGTCGTTCTGTGAGGCGCCCGACTCGAGCGGCGGATTGCCCTCGAGGTTGCCGCCGTACGACATCTCGGTGTTGAAGCTGTTGATGAACACCCAGCCGTCGCTCGCCAGCTTGCCGGCATCGGCCAGATCCTGCATGTACGGCGGCAGCTCCATGGCAAACGACTGCTCGGGCACGATGCGACCCTTCTCGCGGTCGAACTTCCAGAAGATCACCGCACCGCGGTAGACCTCCTTGTAGCGCTCGATCGGTTCGAAGCGGCCGCCGAGGGGAGCTGGATACTGGCCGCCCTCGATGACGTACTCGCTGTTGGGGGTGACGAAGGTCGCTCCGTGGTCGTTGCGGATCAGATCGCTGTAGACGATCTGCTTGGTGGTGAAGTCGTGCAGGCTGATCACCGCCACGCGGGCGTTGGCCTTGTCGTTGATGAACAGGAACTGACCGTCGTAGTCGCCGGCCGTCTCGGAGAGCGCCGGGTGGTGCGTGTCGGCCCAGTTCAGCTGCATGCCGTCCCGGTCACCCGAGCGCAGCAGGGTGGTGCTCTGGTCGCCGTAGCCGTAGCCCTGCCACGGCTCCGGGGTGAAGACGGCGATCACCTTGAGGATGCGCATGCTCGGCACGCCGATGACCAGCACCTGGCCGCTGTGGCCGCCGGAGGCAAAGATGTAGTACTCGTCCTTGACGCCTGACGGCGTGTACGTCTTGAGCGCCGCGACGACGTTCTCCTCGGTCAGGTTGCGGTCCGCCATCAGCTGCTGGATGCCGGCCGAGCTGCCGGCCACGGCGCCGCCGCGCGAACGGCAGGCGAGCGCCGAGACGAATACGAGTGCCAGCGCGAGGCCGGCGACGAGCAGGGTCGTGGGAGTTCGTTTCACGGTCGTTCTCCTGGAATTCCGGGCTCTCAGTGGGACGCGGCGAGTCCGCGCACGTGGGCTCGCAGGGCCCGCACCAGCGCGGGCTTGGACATGAAGTCGGGATTGGGTGGCATCATCGGGCTGAGGCCGACCGCGGCGCCGCCGTAGAGGATGATCTTCTCGATGTGGGCGTCGTCGACCGACTTCTGCCACTCGGGCGCCGTGAGGTCGCGTGGCTGCGGCGTCAGGCCGGCCGAGCCGGGCCCGTCGCCCTGACCCTTGCCGCCGTGGCAGGTGAAGCAGCGGGTGGCGAAGATCTGCGCCGCTTCGGCGGCATCGGCGGCGCTGATGGCCGTGGATTCGGGCGCCGGGGCGGCGGGCTTGGCGCTGGCAGGCGCTTTGCCAGCGTCGCCGCCGCAACCGGCGAGGACGAGCAACAGTGAGGCGACGACGGTGACCGGATAGTTCATTGTGAGATTCCTCCGTAGGTGGGAACAGGTCGACATCGCCGCCAGCGTAAGCCTCCGTCGTCGTGTTTTCCTTGCGCCGGAGCAACCGCCATGGTTGCGTGAGCGCGTCGTTGTCGGCGAGAGCATCGTCGCGCAGCTCGGCCGCCGCGCTCCCGCCCGCCCGGGTGGGGGCGAGACTAAGATAGGGTGGTGCGAAACACTATCAACCCGGGCGGTCGGGCATCATGAAGCTGGCCGGTCTCACTGTCGGACCGCTGGGCGAGAACTGCTGGCTGGTCGGCGTGGCGCCGCGCTGCGCGGTGGTCGATCCGGGCGCCGAGAGCGACCGCATCTTCGCGACCATCGAGCGCCTCGGCCTGCGGCCGGAGAAGATCCTCCTCACCCACGGCCACGTCGATCACATCGCGCACTGCGCGCACGTCGCCGAGCGGTACGGGATCGGACTGCTGGTCCACCGCGCCGACCTGCCGTATCTGGAAACCCCGCAATGGCCCGAGCTCGAGGCGTTCCTCGGCGCACGGCCCTGTCCGCCGCCGGAGGGGTTCGTCGAGGACGGCGAGACGATCGCTGTGGCGGGACTCGAACTTGCGGTGATCCACACCCCGGGCCACACCCCGGGGGGCGTCTGCTACGTCCATGAGCCGACGCGGACGATCCTGGTCGGCGACACCCTCTTTGCCGGCAGCGTCGGCCGGGTCGACCTGCCCGGCGGCGACGGCGCGACCCTCGATCGATCGATCCGCCAGCGGCTCTTCACCCTCGACGGCGACTTCACGCTGCTGCCCGGCCACGGCCCGGAGACCACCCTCGCCGCCGAACGCCGCGACAACCCGTTCGTCGGCGAAGGCGCCGTCGCCCGCCTGAGCTGAACCCTCAGGGGATCGTGGCCGTCCAGGCCTCGGTATCGCCAGACTCGAAGCTGTCGACGAAGAGGGGACTCCCCTCGACCGCTCCGAGATCGCACCCCGAACCCGGCGCGCTGGCGTCGTCGACTGGTCGAGCCAGCCCGCGCTGATCGGTCAGGATCGGTGTCCCTGGGCTGGTTTCGCACGTCACCAGGGCATCGAGCGCCGGGCTGCCTGCCAGGGGCAGGTGAGTGGGCGTGAGGCCGCCGAAGTAGCCCAGTCCGGACAGGCCCAGACTGGCGACGGTTTCGATCGCACTCCCCGCGAGCGAAGCGCAACTGCCGTCGGTGTCGAGATTGGCGCCCGAGGCCTCGAGTTCGCCCGACCCGGAGGCCAGGCAGTCGGCGCCGAAGCCGAGTTGGTCGCCGATGAGGGTGCCATGCAGGTGAACGGATCCGCTCGCCACCAGCAGCCCGGAGCCGACAGGAGCTTCGTTGTCGGAAATGGTCGCGAAGTCGGCCACGGCTCCTGCCCCCGCCGCGTCGACGAGCAGACCACCACCGGAAGCGCTGGCGGTGTTGCCCGACAGGGTGGAGTTGACGAGCGTCAGCGGCGCATCGGCGACCAGCGCGAGGCCTCCGCCCTCGGCGGCTACATTGTCCGCCAACGTCGAACCCGAGATGTGGACGACGTCGACGGGGGAGAGGATCGCGAGTCCCCCACCAGGTCCGTCCGCGGAATTGCCGCGGAGGGTCGCGTCGGCGAGGTAGAGGCCGCCGCCGTCGAGGGCGATCCCGCCTCCCGCACCGGCGCGACTCGTCTCGACGCTCGCCCCGGTGAGGACGAGCGTGCCACCGGAGACGAGGACGCCGCCGCCAGCTTCGGAAGCCGGCAGACAGCCGTTCTCGAGCGCGACCCCTTGGAGGGTCAGGACGCCGCCTTCGGCCACTTCGGCGAGACGCATCTCGGGCCCGGTCGCGCAGTCGAGGGTGGGTGCGCGCTGGATGCGGGTCGCGGTTCCCCGGATGTTGACCGGCGCGGTGATCACCGGCAGCGCGTTCCAGGCGTTGTCGACCTCGGACAGCTCGATCGTCGCGTTCGCCGGCAGCTCGACCACCGCTCCGCCGCTGCCCGGCGGACAACCGCCGACGACCGAGCCGGTGTTGGCGGCTTCGAGGGCATCGCGCAGAGTGCAGTCCGGCCCGCCGGTGCCGCCCGAAGTCGACGTCACGGGAATCCGCGGCCGACTGAAGCGACGAGCCTGCACGCTGTGGAGATCGGTGTCCGTGCCGAATGAACCTTCGCTGTCCCAAACGGCGACGAAGTCGCCATCCGGAGTCAATGCGACACTCGGGAAGTACTGTGTGCCGGTCGTATAAACGTTGAGCTGGTACTCGACCGCGTCGACCGGAGTACCGTCGGCGTGGAAGCGCCGGACCTGACTGCTTCCGTCAGCGTCCGGACCTGCGGATCCAACGCTGCTCCAGGCGACAATGAAGTTCCCTTCGGCATCGATCGCCAGATCCGAAGCGATCTGGCCCGTCGGAGTGTAGGTGTTGACATGAAAGTCCTGGGCGTCGAGCGGGGTGCCGTCGCTGGCGAAGCGTCGCGCCTTCACTCCGATTTGATCGTCGCCCACCGGGTTGTACCAGTCCGTCCAGGCGATCACGAAGTCACCGCCCGGGGTGGCCGCAACGTGCGGCCCTACCTGGTAGTAGAACGTCTGCGTATTGACCTGGAACTCGGTCGGATCCAACGGGGCTCCAGTGGCATCGAAACGGCGAGCCTGGACGCTGGCGTCGGACTGGTCCGACCCGAACGAGCCGTAGCTCGACCAGGAGACGACGAAACTACCCCTCTGATCGGTTGCGACGGTGCCACCAGACTGCCCGCCGGTCGTGTACGTATTGACCTGGAACTCGGTCGCTCCCAGAGCGACGCCGGAGGAATCGATCAGTCGGGCCTGCACGCTATGTCCACTGCTATCCGTTCCCCACGAACCGATGCTGGTCCAGACCACGACGAACTCCCCCGAAGAGAGAGCTGCGACCTCAGGCACGAACTGAGTGCTGGTCGTGTACGTGTTCAACTGCTGGTCGGTGGTCTGCAGCGGAGTCCCGTCCGGAGCGAATGCGCGTCCGAACACCGAAGCGCTTTCGGAGCTTCCCGAAAGACCTTCAAGGCTGGTCCAGGCGACGTAGAAGGTTCCGCTCGGCGCAGCTGAGACTGTAGCCGACCGTTGGTCTGAAGTAGTGAACGTATTCACCTGGAACGATTCGCCGATCCGCGAACCGTCCGCTCCCCATCGCTGGGCCTGAATACTCAGTCCATCGAGATCGTCGCCCGTAGAGATGGAGCTCGCCCAGACCACGACGAATTCACCCGTCGGAAGCGCGGCAACGCTGCCTGTGTACTGTTCTCCGGTGGTCAGCGCGTTGACCTGAAACTCGGCTGGGTCCACGGGAAACGGTTGCCCGTGCAGGACAGATCCCGATATGTACAGAACGGTCGCGCATACAAGGAACCGACGAGCGAGTCTCCTCAGGAGTCGGAGTCTCGAAGCGGTGTTACCGAACTCCTCCCCACCCTCCAGCCTTCCGCGGCCGACCTGTCCGATCGACCGCGTCGCTCCCGCCCGGATGCCGCACCCAACAGACTTCATGGCGAGTGTGGAATCCCTCACAGCCGCAGCCGATCGAGCATGATCGTCTCTGGCAGTAAACAGCGACTCGCAGCCGTCGAATTCTGCCAGGGCAGGCTTCGTCAGGGGGGAAGAATCTGGCGAGCGCCGGTCAGCGCGTGCGACCGGGGTTCGGGCGGCGGTGATCGCCGCAGAGAAGAAGGAGGCACGCATGTTCGAGTCGAGTGGAAATGGAAGGTCGATGGCCGGGCAACTCGGCCGCCGCGCTGTCCGTTGGTCGGCGAGGGGGGGCCTTCTGGTACTGATGTTCATCGCGTCTCCCGGGTTTGCGGGCCGCCGACTCGTGACTGCCAATTTACACCCCACGGCCCATGCGAACAACCCCTGTTCCTTTGAACCAGAGGAGTGTCCGGAGGACATCTCGCCACCACTCGAGAACCTCGCGGCGTTCGACCGCCTCGGTGGGGGCGCATTTCATGTGCGCTTCGATTGCCAGGTGGTCAAGGCGCGCTGTGAGTACGCCCACAACGGCAGGACGAAGATACTTTCGAGTGATGTCAAGGACACTCGCCCTGAGGACGTCCAGAGATGGATTCAATTCGAAGAGATCCTGACAAGGGACCATGAGGTCGGCCAGATTCACTTCGAACATTTCGATCGCTGCCTGAGCAGGTGGGCGGGTGCAGGTAACGCGATCCTGAACCCGCTCGGGTCAGTCGACGACTTCCCGACCGCCGCCGAGTGCGAAAATCTGCAGCCTCCGATTTTCATCGGACCCCGCGCAATGCTCGAGTGGATGCGCGACGATAGCGGTGCTTCTGCGACCGAAACCCGTCTCCTTCAGAATGGGACTCTCCTGACCCAGTCGGGATCCCCGCGGAAGTTGCGGTGGAAGGCGTTTGAGGCGGGGACTTTCGACGAAGATCCCAAGCGGCTCGTGGGATTGGGCTACATGGGGGCACTCGCTGCGGGCGATTCCAGGCTGGCGATCGGTCCGTACATGCGGGCGCTGCGCGATCACAACGTCAACCTGACCCGGGTCTGGAGCGTGGAGCAGTGGACCGGGTTGCCGCCGACCGGCAGTGAGGGAGTCACGCCGTTCGCCGGCACATTCGCCGGCGACTACAACCTCGGGGAGGACAGTCCCGTCTTCTACGATCGCCTGCGCCGCTTCGCGCAGGAGGGGGCGGATCGCGGTGTCGTCGTACAACTGTCGCTCTTCGACAAGCACGGACTGATCTGTCCGGCGATCGATGGCCGATACAAGGACAGTCCGTACAAGAACGGCAACAACCATCCGCAGC
>CAZUAT010000004.1:0-12485 GCA_964618415.1 uncultured Thermoanaerobaculia bacterium | reverse complement strand
CGACCACCATCCGTCTGGCTCAGGAGCTGCCACCCAATCCACCGACGACGCTCGCCGCCGTGGCAGGCTGGAGCCAGGGCGCGCGACACAATATTCGGCTCCTGATCAAGAAGAGTCCTGCCGGGGCACTCACCGGGTTCGTGTACCGGGACGGCGTCCTGATCGCGAAGGAGATCGCGATCCCGGCGACCGGATTCGACAGGGCGTTTTTCTGGGCATCCGATCGCGAGACCGGCAGCTATCCGCCGAACCTGTTCAAGTTGGACAACTTCGAAGCGACTCGGTTCTGCGACGACGCTTCGCAGGGCTGCAATCCTTAGCTTTCTCAGTTGAACTCGCCGTACGCCGCCCGGGACAGGTCGCCCGGGCGGCGATCTGTCCTGCTCTCGAGGCGATCCCCGGGGTCGACGATCAGGCTCGTGCTTCTCTTGACGTCACGGCGCCAGCCAGCGGCGTGCCGCGGGGTGGCGCACGACCGGCAGCAGCAGCAGGATGACCGCCAGCGCCACCGGCTTGCGCCAGGCGTCGTCGTGCGCCACGCCCGGCGTGACCAGCAGCAGCCAGCCGAACGGGATGTGGAGCAGGAACGCGGGCAGGGCGTTGCGACCGTACGGCAGCAGCAGCCAGCCCAGGCGGCGCCCGAGCGGCGCCAGCCAGCGGTCGACCGCGGCAAACGCAAGCTGCGCCAGGGCGGCCAGCTCGACGAGGCGCAGCGGCCCGAGCAGCGGTCGCGAGACCCAGCCGCCCGCGACCAGTGTCGCTGCGCGGTCGCTGGCTGCCAGGGCGATGCAGCCGGCTACGACGAGGGCGCTCACCACGACCGTGCCGCGCGGCAGCCGCAAGGCCGGCCGGCGCACGAGCGTCCAGGCGATCACCAGGCCACCGAAGAAGAGCAGCTGCCAGCTGGCGCACGGGTACGGCGCGCGCGCCGTCTCGAAGAGCGGCAGCCGCAGCGCGCCCCCGCTCAGCCAGTTGGCCAGCCAGAGCGCCACCGAGGCGAGCGCCAGCAGTGCCGCCCGGCCGCGTTCGAGCAGCCGCAGCGCGAGCGGTGCGAAGACGAGGAAGGCGGCGTAGCGCGGCAGGACGTTGAGCACCGACGGCTGGTCGAACGAGAGCCAGCGGACGGCGGCCGGGACGCCGGCCCAGTACGCCTCGACCTCATCGGTGGGAAAGAGCGGACCGGTCAGGCCGCGGTAGACCAGTACCCCGACCAGGTTCGCCGCATACAGCCAGAGCCCGCGCCGCAGCAGGCGGCGGGCCAGCAGGCGCCGCTCGCCGCGCGCCACGTAGCGCGCCGCCACCACACCCAGGGTGGCGCCGGAGATCAGGAAGAACCCCTCGGCGACCGACACGAAACCGATGCGCAGATGGACTTCGAGCGTGCGCCAGCCGAGGTGTCCGTAGATCATCAGCAGCACGCAGCAGCCGCGCAGCAGATCGAGCCGCAGGTCGCGCTCGCCGCCGGCCGTCGAGGCGGAGGCGGGGGTCGGCGCGGGCATGGGGTGGGGAGGCTATCCCACCGGGGACCGGTGCCGCCGCCGCGTACAATGGGCGCGTGAAGAGCGCGGAGGCGTCGAACGTCGACGGCGCGAGGGAGAGGGTGCGCGCCACAGTGCCGCTCTGGCAGCGCCAGCTCGAGGCGTGGCTGGACGGGCTGACGGCCGAGGCCGGCCTGTCGCCGCGCACCCTGGACGCCTACCGCGGCGACCTCACCCGCCTGGCCGCCTGGCTGGAAGGGGAGCGGCACGGCGAACTGCCGGCGGCCGGCTCGGCGCAGCTGGCCGAGCACCTGCGCTGGATGACGCGCCGCGGCCTGTCGCCGCGCTCGGTGGCGCGCGCCCTGTCGGCGATGCGCGGCTACTTCGCCTGGCTGGTCGAGATGGGCGAGCGGGCCGACGATCCGACCGCGCATCTCGAGGCGCCGCGGCGCTGGAAGCGGCTGCCGACCGTGCTCGGCGAGGACGAGGTGGTCCGGCTGCTCGGCGTCCCCGACCCGGCCACGCCGGCCGGTCTGCGCGACAAGGCGATGCTGGAGCTGCTCTACGCCACCGGCCTGCGCGTCTCCGAGCTGGTCGGCCTGCAGCTCGATCAGCTGCGGCTGGAGGCGGGCTTCCTGGTGGCGTTCGGCAAGGGGTCGCGCGAGCGGGTCGTGCCGGTCGGCGAGAGCGCCGAGCTGTGGCTCGGTCGATGGCTGGCCGAGGGCCGCCCACGCATCGCCCGCGGGCGCCACCGCGCCGTCTTCGTCAACCTGCGCGGCCAGCCGATGACGCGCCAGGGGTTCTGGAAGCTGCTGCGCGCCTGGGGCCGCGCGGCGGGCCTCGAGCGCGACCTGTCGCCGCACGTCCTGCGCCACAGCTTCGCGACGCACCTGCTCGAGCACGGCGCCGACCTGCGGGTCGTGCAGACCTTGCTCGGCCACGTCGACATCACCACCACCGAGATCTACACTCACCTGCACAGCGAGCGCCTGCGCGGCATCTATGACCGGTTCCATCCCCGCTCCTGAGCGCCGGCGGCGACGCGACGTGCGCCGCCTCGTCCGCACCTGCGCCCCGCTGCTCGTCGCCGCACTGCCGTGGGTCGCCATGCCGGCCGGCGCCGAGCTGGTGGTGTTCACCGACGGCGCGGTGCTCAAGGTGGCGACCTATCGGGCCGCCGGCGACGCGGCGATCGTCGAACTGCACGGCGGCGGACAGCTGGAGTTCGACCTGGCGCGCATCGAACGGGTAGTGGACGACGAGATCGAGCCGCCGCCGCCGGCCGGTGAGCAGTCGGTCGTCGATGCCGGGGCCGGGTTCGAGGTGCGCTGGCGCGACGGGCAGCGGGCGCCGGAGGTGCCGCATCGCTCCACGATCGAGGAGGCGGCGCGGCGGCACGGCCTCAATCCGGCGCTGGTGGCCGCGGTGGCCCGGGTCGAGTCGGCGTTCGACGAGCGGGCGGTTTCGTACAAGGGCGCGCACGGGATCATGCAGCTGATGCCGGCCACGGCGGCGCGCTTCGGCCTGCGGCGCCACCAGCTGTTCGACCCCGAGCTGAACATCGACACCGGAGCGCGGTACCTCGCCTGGCTGGCCGAGCGCTTCGACGACGATCTGGCGCGCATCCTCGCCGGCTACAACGCCGGCGAAGGCGCCGTCGACCGTTACGACGGCGTGCCGCCGTATCGGGAGACGCGCGACTACGTGCGCAAGGTCTACGCCCGGCTCGGGCTGGCGGCCGCCGAGGCGGCAGGCGGCCGGTAGGCGAGCACCATCACGGTGCGGTCGTCGTCGACCGCCTGCGGGCCGCAGAAGGCGCGCACCTGCGCCAGCAGCCGCGCCAGCAGCGCTTCGGCATCGCCGCTGCCCGCGCCGTCACTCGTCAGCGCGGCGCGGGTGCGCTCGTAGCCGAACTGTTCGTCGGCGCCGTTGCGGCTCTCGACGATTCCGTCCGACAGCAGCACCATCGCGTCGCCGCTCGCCAGCCGGGCGCTGGCGCGGCCGTAGCGGCCGGCGAGCATGCCGAGCGGCATGCCCGGCGCCATCAGCTCCTCGACTGAGCCGTCGGCGCGCGCGATGTAGCACGGCGGATGTCCGGCGTTGATCAGCTCGAGCTCGCCGGTGGAAGGATCGAAGTCGACGAACGCCAGGGTGACCAGCGAGCGCTCGCCGGAGCGGCGGCGCAGCAGCCGGTGGAGCCGCTCGAGTACCTCCTCGGCCGGCCGGCCCTCCTCGGCCATCAGCTCGAAGGCCGACTTGACCATCGCCATGCGCAGGCCGGCCGCCAGGCCGTGGCCCGCGACATCCGCCATCACCAGGCCGAAGCGACCACCGGGGCGGTCGAGCACGTCGAAGTAGTCGCCGCCGATGGCGGCGCTCGGCTCGAAGAAGCTGGCGATCTCCACGCCGGGGCGCGCGGTGATGGCGTCCGGCAGCAGGTTCTGCTGGACCTCGCGCGCCAGCGCGAGCTCCTTGTCGAGCGCCTCCTTCTGCGCCGCGGTCTCGACGAGCTCGCCGAGGTGGCCCGCCATGGCGTTGAACGACTGCTGCAGGGCGCCGACCTGGTCGCGCCGGCGCACCGGGATCCGGTAGTCGAAGTCGCCCCGGCCGACCGCGCGGGTGGCCGCCGAGAGCCGATTGACCGCCCGTGACAGGCCGAAGATCATGAAGATCGCCAGCGCCGCGGCGGCGATCCAGATCTCGAACAGCAACACCGAGACGCCCGCCAGCGCCACCCAGGCGGTCGAGTCGGCCTGCTCGGAATCCGACAGCAGGGTCCGGAACAACACGTTCGGGCTGGCGGCGAGCGAAACCCGCACCGCCTCGGTGACGTCGCTACCGTCCGCGAGGGCGCGCACCGGACCGGTGCGGGCGATCCAGAGCACGATCGGTCGCTCGCTGAAGGTCGGGTTGTCCGGATCGATCGGCGGGGCGAGGCGGAAGTACTCGGCGGTTTCCTCGGCGGTGCGTCGCACCCACAGCCCGCGGAAGGTCAGCGCACGGCCGAAGAACTCGATCCGGGTGGTCGACTGCGGCCCGGAGTCGTCGGCACGAAAGAGCTGGAACCAGGCGTGCGAGCGGGCACGCAGGACGGTCGCCGGATCGTCGACCAGCCGGACGAGGACGCCGCGCCGGGCGTCGCCGGCCACCGCGGCGAGCGACAGCCGCCCGTCGGAGAGCGCCACGAAGACGCGGCTGCGCTCGTCCGGATCGAGGCGCCGGCGGTGCTGGGCGTCGGCCAGCCAGGCCGGCCACTCGGCCGGCGCTTCCGGGTCGCCGGCGACCCGGCGCCCCTGGCGGTACTCGGCCACGGCGAGCGCGCCGAGATCGGCCGGGGCCTCCGCCGGGCGGCCGAGCAGACTGTCGGTCGCCGCCGCCTCGAGGTCGCCGCGCACCGCTTCGACCACGTCCCGCGACAGGTGGCCGAGCAGGAAGCCGGCCGCCAGGTAGGCGGCCAGCGCCACCAGGAGGGCGATCAGGGCGAGCGGCAGAACACCGACCAGCACGTACGAGAACGCCAGCCGGCGGCCGACGCTCCAGAGGACGCGCCGCCAGATGGCGCGGCCCAGCCAGGCGGCCAGCAGCAGGCCGAAGCAGAGGCCGGCGAGGGTGGCGAAGCCGTCGACGAGCCCGTTGTCGAGCATCCGGGCCGGCAGCAGCATGAGCGCGTAGACCGCGCCGGCCAGCAGGGCGAGCCGCGCGAGGCGGGACCTGTGCCGCGGCGGCGGCCCGGCGGGGAAGGCCGGGGAATCGTTGGGGCGCATGCGGGACACGGCTCGGCTCAGTTTCCCGTCAAGATCCGGTCAGGGTATCGGCCACCAGGCGGGCCATGGGGCGGGACATGGGGTGAGATACGCGCGCGCGTGCGGCCGGTTCCGAGCCCGCTCGGCGTGACGCGTCCGGCTTCGCTAGAATGTCGACTGCGGGCGGACGCCGCCCGCACCACCGATCGCACCAACGCCGGGGAGAGGAGAGCTTCCGTGTCCCGACTGCCACGCGCCCAAGAGTACTTGAAGACCGGGTTCAACGCCGAGGCGGCGAGCGCCGCCCGCTTCCGGGCGTTGGCCGCGCGGGCACGCGGCGAGGGGCGCCCCAACCTGGCCGCCGCGCTCGACGAGCTGGCCGCCGCCAAGGACGCGCTGGCCGTCCTCCAGTACGACGCCGCCGAGGCGATCCGCGAGCCGGCCGAAGACCTGCCGGCCGCCATCCTGGCCGCCCTGGCCGAGGAGCGCTACGAGATCGAGTCGCTCTACCCGCGCATGGCGCGCGAGGTCGATGCGCAGACCGCCGAGCTGCTGGGCGGGGTCGCCGAGACCCAGCGCGCGCACGCCGAGCGCATCCAGCGGCTGTCCGAGGCGCTGACGCGCTCACAGGGCGACATTTCCATCTGACGGCGGTAGGATCGCATGGCGATGGAAGTCCAAGGCGAATCCTGGCTGACCACGAAGCTCGACGCGTTCATCGACTGGTCGCAGAAGAACAGCTTCTGGCCACTGCCGTTCGGCACCGCCTGCTGCGCGATCGAGTTCATGGGGACGGTCTCGTCCCACTACGACATGTCGCGCTTCGGTTACGAGGTGGTGCGCTTCTCGCCCCGGCAGAGCGATCTGATGATCGTCGCCGGCACGATCACCGACAAGATGGGGCCCGTCCTCAAGCGGATCTACGATCAGATGCCGGACCCGAAGTGGGTGGTGTCGATGGGCGCCTGCGCCTGCTCGGGCGGCTTTTACCGGGCCTACCACGTCATGCAGGGGATCGACGAGATCATCCCGGTCGACGTCTACGTCCCGGGCTGCCCGCCGTCGCCCGAAGGGCTGATGTACGGCATCCTGCAGGTCAAGGAGAAGATCGACCGCGACCGCAAGGCGCTCAAGCGCTCGCGGAAGAATCGAAAGCCGCGGCATGCCGCCTGAGCTGCCGTCGTTCCTCGCCCGCTACCCGGCCGGCAGCGTCACCGCGCTGCGCGGTCCCGGCGCCCCGTCCGACCAGGAGACCTGGCAGGTTTCGCGCGACGTGCTGCTCGAGCTGTGCGGCGAGCTGCGCACGAACCCCGAGACCCGCTTCGACCTGCTGCTCGAACTGTTCGGGATGGACTATCCCGACCGCGGACTGGCCGGCGGGGATCGTTTCGAATGCGTCTACCACCTCTACTCGCTGCCCACCGGCCGCCGGCTGCGCCTCAAGGTGCCGCTGCCCGAGATGGATCCGCAGCTGCCGTCGGTGGTCTCGGTCTGGAAGGGGGCGGACTGGTTCGAGCGCGAGGCGTGGGACCTGTTCGGTTTCCGCTTCGACGGCCACCCGAACCTGCGCCGCATCCTGACCCACGACGCCTTCCAGGGCCACGCGCTGCGCAAGGACTACGACCCGGCGCGGCGCTGGATCCTCACCGAGGACAAGATCTGGCAACCGAAGCTCGAGGCGCCCGAGCGGGGCGACTCGATGTTCGAGCGCATGACGATCAACATCGGACCGTCCCACCCGGCCATGCACGGCACCTTCCGCATGATCGCGCTGGTCGACGGCGAGGAGATCGTCAACTCCGAGATCGAGATCGGTTACCTGCACCGCTGCTTCGAGAAGATGGCGGAGACGCACACCTGGCAGCAGGTGATCCCGTACACCGACCGCCTCAACTACTGCTCGTCGTTCATCAACAACGTCGGCTACTGCCGCACGGTGGAGGCGATGCTGGGCGTCGAGGTGCCGCCCAGGGCGGTCTGGGCGCGCACCATCCTGTCGGAGTTCTCGCGCATCATGGACCATTGCGTGGCCAACGGAACGACTCTGGTCGACTGCGGCGCGCTGACCAACTTCTGGTACATGTTCCAGCCGCGCGAGGAGATCTACGGGCTGCTCGAGTCGCTGTGCGGCGCGCGGCTGACCGTGTCGGCCTGCCGGATCGGCGGGCTGCTCGCCGACCTGCCGGCCGACTTCGAGGCGCGCTGCCGGCGTCTGCTCGAGCACATCCCGCAGTTCATCGACGACGTCGAGACGCTGGTCGACAAGAACCGGATCTGGCTCGACCGCTCGGTCGGCGTGGCGGCGCTCTCGGGTGAAGAGGCCGTCAACTGGAGCTTCACCGGGCCGTGCCTGCGCGCCGCCGGGGTGGCCTACGACGTGCGCAAGGCGCACCCGTACGACCTCTACGACACGGTCGACTGGGAGGTGCCGATCCTCCACGGCGGCGACGTCCACGACCGATTCAAGGTGCGCATGCTGGAGATTCGGCAGTCGCTGTCGATCATCCGCCAGCTGCTCGATCGCGGCATGCCGGAAGGGCCGTTCGTGGTCGACGATCCGCACGTCGCGCTGCCCTCGAAGGACGCCTGCTACAACCAGATGGAGTCCATGATCTACCACTTCAAGCTGATCATGGACGGCATCCAGGTGCCGCCCGGCGAGCGCTACGACATCGTCGAAGGCGCCAACGGCGAGCTCGGCTTCTACTGCGTGTCGGACGGCGGCGGCAAGCCGTACCGGGTGCGCGTGCGGCCGCCGTGCTTCCCGATCTTCTCGGCCTTCCCGACCATGATCCGCGGCGGCTCGGTCTCCGACGCCATCGCCACGCTGGGCGGGCTCAACGTCATCGCGGGAGAACTCGAACGATGAGCGTCGATCCGCGCGCCCTGCAGCTGCCGGGCATCCAGGAGCATCCCCGCGAGATCCGGCCGCGCCGCATGTCGCTGGCCGAGCGGCTCTACCTGCCGCTGCTGTCGGGCATGATGGTGACCCTGCGCCACCTGTTCCAGAACCTGCTGGGGCTGCGCAAGCGGGTCACCATCCAGTACCCGGAAGAGCGCCGGGCCTACAGCCACCGCTACCGCGGGCACCACATCCTGACCTCCCGTCCGGACGGTTCGGTGCGCTGCGTGGCCTGCTTCCTGTGCGCCACCAACTGCCCGGCCGAGTGCATCCACATCGAGGCCGCCGAGCACAACGACGTCAACGTCGAGAAGTACCCGGTGGTCTACGAGATCGACATGCTGCGCTGCGTCTTCTGCGGCTACTGCGTCGACGCCTGCCCGGAGGAGGCGATCATCATGTCGAACAACCACGACATGGCCTACTTCGAGCGCGCCCAGTCGGTGGTCGGCAAGGCCGACCTGATGAAGCCGTACACGGTCGATCCGACGCGGCTCGGCTACCGGCCGTACTACCCGGAAGAGGACGAACGGCACGCCCAGATGCGCGGCGAGGCGTTCGACCTGGTCAGCGCGGCGCGGCGCAAGGCGGCCGGGAGCGAGCCGGCGGCCCGGTCGGTCGCCGGCGGCTGACCACCGTCCGCCGCGCCGCAACACGCTGTCCGCTCCCTGGGGGTGTCGATGACTGCCCGCATCCGAATCCGCCCGGCGGCCCTGCTCGCGGTCGCCGTCGCCTCCGTCTCCACTCTCTCCACGGTCGCTGCGGGGGCCCAGGTCCCCGAGCTGCGCGAGCAGGTCGTCGTGCGCGAAGTGCCGGTGCTCGCCGATCTGCCAGCGGGCTGGCGCGACCAGGACCTCTCGCGGCTCGCCGCTGAGCTGGTCGTGGTCGAGGACGGAACGCCGCGCGAGCTCGTGGCGGCGACTCCGGTGGCACCGCCGGCCGGCGCCGGCTTCTCGCGCCTCACCGTGGCCGTCGACCGGCTGCACTGCCGCGACACCGAGGTCGCCGCCGCCGTGCCCGCCATCGCTGCGCTGGCGCCGCGCTGGGTCGAGCTGGGACCGGTCGACGTGGTGCGGCTCGGACCCGGCGCCCGGCGCGGAGCCGAACCGACGCGCGACGCCCGCCAGGCGGGGGAGTGGATCGCCGACCTCGCGGGGACCCGATGCGCCCTCGAGCCGGCGGCCGCGGCGCCCGATCTGAGCTCGCTTTCCTGCCCGGCCGTGCCCTGCCTGCTGGTCTGGATCGGCGGTCCGTGGCGGGGGGGCGATGCCGCCGGCGCCTCGCTCGAAGCCGCTGCCGAGGCGGCCCAGCAGCTGGCGCTCGACGGCTGGAGCGTGATCGCCGTCGGACCGGCTGCCGAGGCGGTGGAGCGGCCGGCCGGCAGCCCCGGTACACAGCTGCCGGGCAGCGACGAGACCAGCTGGACGATCGATCTGCGCGACCCGAAGCGCGGCGCCGCCGGCGCCGAGCCGGCCGACGATCGGGCGGTGGACGTCGAGCTGGCGCCGCTGCGGCGCCTGGTCGCCGCGACGGCCGGCGAGCTGGCACTGGGCGGCGCGGAGGTGGCCGCGGCGCTCGATGCGATGGCGACCCGGACGCTGCTCTACTACCGGACCGATCGCTCGGTGGACGGCACGGCGGCGCCGCTGGTGGTGCGCGAGGCGGGCGAGCACGGCCGGCGCTTCGCGGCGCCGCAGTGGGCGATCCGCTCGGGGCGACGCTGAGCGGCGTCCCGATTCGGGCAGACGCCGGCCTCGCCGCGGGGCCGGGTGCTAGGATTCCCGGCGCGCTGCGGCGCCAGTTCCGGCGTCGCGCCAGCCACGAGGCCAGCAGATGACTCTTCCCAGCGTGGAGCCCTCCCGGCAGGTAACCACCGAGGCGCTCGACGACGTAGTAATCCGCTTTGCCGGCGACTCCGGCGACGGGATGCAGATCACCGGAGGACAGTTCACCACCACCTCCGCGCTGTTCGGCAACGACCTCGCCACCTTCCCCGACTTCCCGGCCGAGATCCGCGCCCCCGCCGGCACGCTGCCCGGCGTTTCGGCGTTCCAGGTGCGCATCGCCGACTACGACATCCACACCCCGGGCGACGCGCCGGATGTCCTGGTGGCGATGAACCCGGCGGCGCTGCAGGTCAACCTGCGCGATCTCAAGACCAACGGCATCCTGATCGTCAACATCGACGAGTTCGACGAACGGAACCTCAAGAAGGCCGGCTACGTCGCCAATCCGCTCGAGGACGGCAGCCTCGCCGCCTACCGGGTGCTGCAGGTGCCGCTGGCGACGCTGACCCGCCGGACCCTGGAGGGGAGCGGCCTCGACGCCAAGTCGATCGAGCGCTGCAAGAACTTCTTTGCGCTCGGCATGGCCTACTGGCTGTTCTCGCGGCCGCTCGCCTCGAGCGAGCGGTGGCTGTCGGCGAAGTTCGCTGCCAAGCCGGCGCTGGCCGAGGCGAACACGAAGGTGATGCGCGCCGGCTGGAACTACTGCGACATCACCGAGGTCTTCCAGACGCGCTACGAGGTGCAGCCGGCCGCCCTCGCGCCGGGCAAGTGGCGCAATATCACCGGCAACACGGCGCTCGCCTGCGGCCTGGTGGCGGCGAGCCGCGCCTCGGGCCTGCCGCTCTTCCTCGGCGCCTATCCGATCACCCCGGCCTCGGACCTGCTGCACGAGCTGGCGCAGCTCAAGCACTTCGGCGTCACGACCTTCCAGGCCGAGGACGAGATCGCCGCCGTCTGCGCCGCCGTGGGGGCTTCGTTCGGGGGGGTCCTCGGAGTGACCTCGACCTCCGGGCCCGGCCTGGCGCTCAAGAGCGAGGCGATGAACCTCGCGGTGATGACCGAGCTGCCGCTGGTGGTGATCGACATCCAGCGCGGCGGCCCGTCGACCGGCCTGCCGACCAAGACCGAGCAGGCCGACCTGCTGCAGGCGATGTTCGGCCGCAACGGCGAGTCGCCGATCCCGGTGCTCGCGGCCTCTTCGTCGGCCGACTGCTTCTGGCGCGCCATCGAGGCCTGCCGGCTGGCGGTGCGCTACATGACGCCGGTGGTGCTGCTGTCGGACGGCTTCCTGGCCAACGGCTCCGAGCCGTGGCGGCTGCCCGAGCTCGGCGACCTGCCCGATTTCCCGGTCGAGTTCGCGGCCAATCCGCTCGGCTTCCAGCCGTACGCCCGCGACACGGAGACGCTCGCCCGTCCGTGGGCGATCCCGGGCACGCCCGGGCTCGAGCACCGGATCGGCGGCATCGAGAAGCAGGACGGCAGCGGGAATGTCTCGTACGACCCGGCCAACCACGACCACATGGTCCGCACGCGAGCCGAGAAGGTGGCGCGCATCGCCCGCGAGCTGCCGGCGCTCGAGGTGCACGGCGATCCGGAGGGCGGGCCGCTGCTGGTGCTCGGCTGGGGATCGACCGGCGGCGCGATCACCGGGGCGGTGAATCTGGCGCGGCGCGAAGGCCTGGCGGTCTCGCGCGCCCATCTGCACCATCTCAATCCGTTCCCCGCCAATCTCGGCGAAGTCCTGTCGCGCTTCGAGCGGGTGCTCGTGCCCGAGCTCAACCTCGGCCAGCTGGCGCTGCTGCTGCAGGCGCGCTTTACGCGGCCGTTGATCAGCTACACCAAGGTGCAGGGCAAGCCGTTCTTCCGCCACGAGATCCACTCGCGCATCCGCGAGATCCTGACCGGCGTGGCGGGCTCGTCGGCCGCCACGGTGGGAGGTGCCGCATGAGCGAACCGGTGACCCTGACGCGCAAGGACTTCCAGACCGACCAGGAGGTGCGCTGGTGCCCCGGCTGCGGGGACTACGCGATCCTCACCGCCGTGCAGTCGGTCTTCCCGGAGCTGGGGATCCCGCGCGAGAAGTTCGTGATCGTCTCCGGCATCGGCTGTTCGTCGCGCTTCCCGTACTACATGAACACCTACGGGTTCCACACCATCCACGGCCGCGCGCCGGCGGTGGCGACCGGCCTCAAGCTGGCGCGTCCGGAGCTCGAGGTCTGGGTGGTGACCGGCGACGGCGACGCGCTGTCGATCGGCGGCAATCACCTGGTGCACACGCTGCGCCGCAACGTGGGGCTGAAGATCCTGCTGTTCAACAACCGGATCTACGGCCTGACCAAGGGGCAGTACTCGCCGACTTCCGAGGTCGGCAAGCGGACCAAGTCGAGCCCGTACGGCAGCGTCGACTATCCGTTCAGCGCGCTGTCGCTGGCGCTCGGCGCCGGCGCGACGTTCGTGGCTCGTTCGGTGGACGTCTTCCAGCCGCACCTGAAGGAGACGCTGCGCGCCGCCGCCGAGCATCGCGGCACCGCCTTCGTCGAGATCTACCAGAACTGCAACATCTTCAACGACAAGG
>CAZUAT010000003.1:22644-73999 GCA_964618415.1 uncultured Thermoanaerobaculia bacterium | reverse complement strand
TCGTCGTCTGTAAGGCGGGGCGGCTCTTCCTCGCTCTCCACGTCTGGATGCCAAGGATCTGGCAGGGCTAGCGCGGCTAGGTAGAGAGAGCTCAGTCGAACTAAAGCGTCTCGAGCACCCGCGCTGCCCTCACGTGGTTGATCTGCCCAGTCTCGAAAGCGCCGAGCTTCGGCAGCAAACAACTCGACTGAATCGACCATGCTTCAGTGGCGCCTAACTCTGAATTCTGCTGCACCAACTGGAGGTGCAGGGGAATGGCAACGCGGCGCGATCTGCAGGATAACGGCGGGGGCGGTGGGGGCCGGAGGCGGGCATAAGTGACCTGGAAGCCGTGGATGCGCAGAGTACAGCTGGGTCTGCGGTGGGGTCAAACATGGCGGTTTCTGTCGCATAGCGCCGCGAATCGTGAGCGCGTCGGCGCGCGGGGGCCGGGCGCAGGCGCCCGTCAGAGGTGGGCAGCTGGCGGCGCTTCTCCACTGCCACCGCTTGCGCTTGCCGTGCTCGGGGCTCGGGTTTCACCTGGAACGGTGCATCGGTCTTGGAAGGCCACTTGGCAGGACGACGCGCTCGGAGCGGCCGGCGCGAGGGCCGAGGGGCGCGGAAATGGCCTCTGACCGGATTTCCGGGGAGGGAAATTGCCTCTGAGGGAATTTCGCTAGAAGGGGAGTTCGTGTTCTTCGAGGCCGAAGTAGTGGCCGAGTTCGTGCTGGACGGTCTCGCGGACCTCGCGGATGACCTCGCGGCGGGTGCGGCAGGCGCGCAGGATCGGGCCGCGGTAGATCAGTACGCGGTCGGGCAGCGCGGTGTAGAACGAGTCGCGGTCGGGCAGCGGCACGCCCTGGTAGAGCCCGAACAGCTCGTCGCGGTCGGGATCGTCCGGATCGATCCCCACGCCCTCCAAGTCGTCGTCGCTCGGCTCCTCCTCGACCATCACGGCGACGTTGTCGAGCGCCGCGGCGAACTCCTCGGGCAGCTGCTCGAGCGCCTCCTCGACCAGCGCCTCGAACTCCTCGCGCGGCACCCTCACCGGCCCCTCCGGCGGCGAGCGGGGCCGGCTCGGAGTTCGATCGACGAAGAGCCGGCGTGGAAGCGTCGCATGCTGGCGCGAAGTCTCGCCCGTTGCCGCCGCAGGCGCAAGCGACCTGCCTCTCCGTCCCCCGACCGCCGCGTAGAATCGCCGCCATGGAGGCGGTCCGGCTCGACAAGTGGCTGCACGTGGCGCGCGTTTACAAGACGCGCAGCCAGGCGACCCACGCCTGCCAGCTGTCGCGCGTGAGAGTCAACGGCGTGGCCGTCAAGCCGCATCGCACCCTGGCGATCGGCGACCGGGTCGAAGCGGAGGTGAGCCGCGACTGGACGCGAGTGCTGATCGTCCGCGAACTGGCCGACCGCACCCTGCCCAAGGCGGAGGTGCCGCGTCTGTTCGAGGACCTCTCGCCCCCCCGGCCCGGCGCCGACCCCCTCGCCCGGTTGATGCGACGGCCTCCCGTGCTGCGCGAGAAAGGAGCGGGTCGGCCGACCAAGCGCGAGCGGCGCGCCCTCGAAGCGTTCCTCGAACTGCCTGGCGACCCGTCCACTCAGCTGGGCGAAGCCAATGACTTCGAGCCCGACGACGAGTCGGACGACGACTGACCGGGGGGCGACTACACCCCTTCCGGCTCGCGGTCTGCGACGCCCGCGGCGATCTCCGCCAGGAACGCCTCGCCGTAGCGCTCCAGCTTGCGCGCCCCGACCCCGCCGACCTGAGCCAGCTCGGCGAGCGTGGCGGGGCGACGCGCCGCCATCTCGCGCAGGGTCGCGTCGTGGAACACCACGTAGGGCGGCACCTGCTGCGCCTCGGCCAGCGACTTGCGCAGCGCCCGCAGGCGCTCGAACAGCCGCTCGTCGGCGCTCGTCGCCAGCGGGGCCGCCACCGCGCCGGAACGCCGCCGGCGACCGCTGCTCGCCGGCTCGCGCAGATGCCGCAGCCGCACCGGCTCTTCCCCGCGCAGCACCGGGCGCGCCGCCTCGGCCAGCGACAGCGCGCCGTAGCCGTCCGGGTCGGTGACGAGATAGCCGCGCGCCACCAGCTGCCGGAAGATCTCGGACCATTGCGCCGCCGGCAGGTCGGCTCCCAGGCCGAAGACCGGCAGTCGATCGTGCCCCCGGGTGGCGATGCGCTCGCTGGCCTCGCCGCGCAGCACGTCGACGACGTAGCGGGCGCCGAACCGCTGCCCCGTCCGATAGACCGCCGACAGCGCCTTGCGCACCGCCTCGGTAGCGTCCCAGGTCGCGACCGGCTCGAGGCAGTTGTCGCAGGCACCGCAACGGCCCGGGTGCTCCTCCCCGAACCAGCGCAGCAGCACCTGCCGTCGGCAGGCGACCGTCTCGCAGAGCGCCACCACCGCCTCGAGCTTGCGCCGCTCGATCCGCTTGCGCGCCTCGTCGGCGCCGGAGCGCTCGATCCGCGAGCGCGCCAGCACCAGGTCGCGCAGGCCCCAGGCCAGCCAAGAATCGGCGGGCAGCCCGTCGCGGCCGGCGCGGCCCGACTCCTGGTAGAACGACTCCAGGCTGTCGGGCAGATCGAGGTGGGCGACGAACCGGACGTCCGGCTTGTCGATTCCCATGCCGAAGGCCACCGTCGCCACGACGATCACGCCGTCCTCGCGCCGGAAACGGTCCTGGTGCCGCTCGCGCACCGTCTTGTCGAGGCCGGCATGGTACGGCAGCGCGTCGTAGCCGTGGGCGACCAGCTGCTGCGCGGTCTTCTCCACCCCGTCGCGGCTGCGCCGGTAGACGATGCCGCTCGCGCCCGGGGGCTGAGTCGAGAGAAAAGCGAGCAGCGGCTCGCGGCCCCGCTCGCGCTCGAGGATCCGGTAGCGCAGGTTCGCTCGATCGAAGCTGGACGCGAACACCCGGGCCTCGGGCAGCAGCAGGCGAGCGGCGATTTCGCGTCGCGTCGCCGGATCGGCAGTGGCGGTCAGTGCCACCCGCGGCACCGCCGGGAAGCGCTCGCGCAGGCTGCCGAGCTCGAGGTACTCCGGCCGGAAGTCGTGTCCCCACTGCGAGACGCAGTGGGCTTCGTCGATCGCCAGCAGTCCGAGCGGCGCTCGTTCGAGCAGCTTGCCGAAGCGTGGCGTGGCGAGCCGCTCCGGAGCGACGTAGAGCAGGTCCAGCTGGCCGGAAACGAACGCCGCCTCGACCTGCCTCGCCTCGGCGGCGTCGAGCGTCGAGTCGAGGCGGGCGGCGGCGACGCCGTTCTGGCACAGCGCGTCGACCTGGTCTTTCATCAGCGCCAGCAGCGGCGAGACCACGACTCCGGTCCCCTCCCGCAGAAGGGCCGGCAGCTGGTAGCAGATCGACTTGCCGCCTCCGGTGGGCATCAGCACGAGCGCGTCACCACCGGCGAAGAGGTGGGTGACGATCTCCTCCTGGCTGCCGCGGAAGCGGTCGTGTCCGAACACCGAACGCAGCAGCTCGAGCGCGCGCGCCTCGCGCGCCAGTCCGGACGACGATGGCGAGGGTGCGGCCGGAAGGGTCACGCGGTCATGGTACCTGAGCGGCGTGGCGCCCGAACCTTGCGCACCCGTCTGCTACGCTCGCGCCGTGACGCCCGCCCGATCGAAAGCGGCAAGATCCGTTCGAGTCGATCTGTTCTACTCGCGCTCGGGCTGTACTAGCTGCCAGCGCACGCGCGCCATCTTCGATCGCGAGGGCGCCGAGGTCGCGGTGGAACGCACCACCCGTGAGCCCATGTCGGACGCCGACGCGCGGAAGCTGCTCGGCGATGTCGACGAGGTGATCATCGCCCGCGGCCGGAGGGCCGAGCACCGCCCGGCCCGCGAGGTCCGACCGGCGGACCTGCGGGGCCCGACCGGCAACATCCGGGCGCCGCTGGTGCGGCGCGGCCGGACGCTGCTGGTCGGCTTTCACCCCGAGTCGCTGGCCGCCCTGTTGACCTGAACCCGCGGCCTCAGGGCTGCGTCGCGCTCCACTCCGAGGTGTCCCCCGACTCGAAGTCGTCGAGGAACGGCATGGTGTCGAGCGGCGGCAGCGTCACCGCATAGCCGCAGCCGTCGTAGATCGCCTCGATCTCGAGCAGGTCGGCAGGCGCCATGCCGTTGGCCACCGCCGCGTCGACGACTGCCTGGGCGGCAACGGCCTGGCTGCTGGCCGCGGTCATCAGCGAGATCCCTTCGAGCACCGCGGTATCGGCCGCCTCGCGGCCGAGCGCCTCCCAGATGTCAGCGTTGCAGGACGACCAGAACTGGCCGTCGGTGTGGATCTGGCCGGTCAGATCCTGCGGATACTGGTGCGTGTCGTTCCAGTTCGTCACCCGTCCGCCCCAGAACGGGTTGTGACCGTCCCAGGAGAAGGTCCAGTTGAACTGCGGATCGGCCGGCTCCCAGAGCCCGAACGAACGCATCCAGGAGACGGCGAAGTAGTCGCCCATTCCCTCGGAGAGGCCCTGGATCTGCGACAGCGACCCGATGCCGAGCCAGTCGTGGATGCCGTGGCCGAGTTCGTGGATCACCACGTCCGGATCTTCGCCGTCGTCGACGCCGCCCTCACCGAATCGCAGCCGCCCGGTGCCGGAGCTGTACGACGAGTTGTCGGCGCCGCTGAAGCCGCGCGGGTCGTAGCGCACGCCGGTCGGGTACTGGGTCGGTACCACCGGCACGCCGAGCGTTTCGTTGGCATAGCGCATCCAGGCGTCGATGTGGAAGTAGACGTTGACCGCCTCGAACTGGTCGTCGAACCGGCTGTCGAACGAGAAGTCCGAACTCGTCTGAACCGGGCAGGTGCCGGCTGGCGGGTCCCAGTCGAGGCACTCCGCGTACGGACCGACCAGCGAGTAGTCGGCGCCAGTGAGCGTGATGTCGAGCAGAGTGACGTCGGCCAGCTCGGCGAGCAGTTGCGGTGTGTCCGCGTCGTTGCCGTCGACGTAGCCGGGCGTCCCGTAGAGCACTCCGGCGGTGGCGAGCGGATTGGGCAGGAAGACCTGGCCGGTGCCGTCCTCATAGAGCTCGGCGTCCTCGTAGCGCAACACCTCCCCGGTCACCGCGTCGACAAAGGTGCGCCACTCGCCGCCGCCGGCGTCGCCCGAGAGCAGCGTCTCGACCTTCCAGGCCAACCGCGCGTTCCCGGCGCCCGCAAAGACGACCAGCTCGGAGCGCTCCCACACCGGCTCCTTCTCGATCCCGAGCAGATCGAAGGCGATCGAGCGGGCCTGATCTGCGGCGAGCTCGGCCTCCGGCCGGCCCGACGCCAGCTCCCCCAGCGGCAGCAGCGAGTTGCCGACGTGGATCACCCGACCCTGCCGGTCGAAGCCGATCACCAGTTCGCCCTGGTGCACCGGCACGCCATCGACCATCTGGCGCAGCCGCACCACGTCGACCGCCTTGCCACGGCGGACCGCCCGCACCTCGAGCTGAGCTGAGGCGAGCTCCGGGATCCCGAGACTCGCGCCCCGCCGCGCCAGGAAGTCGGCCGCGCGGGCCTCGAGGGAAGCCCCCGATGTCGGCTCGGCGAGCGCGCCGATCACCAGCGGCCCGCGCGGCTGCGCCAGCTCGGCGCCGCGCACGATGCCGCGCTGCATCACCGCCTGCGCGGCCGGCGTGGCCGCTCCGACGCAGATCCCCACTAATCCGATCGCCCACGCGATCCGCACCCCGTGCCGCATGCGACCTCCTCCTCGTCGAGTCTGGAAAGGTGAGACTGTGCCGAGATCCTAGCGCAGGCGCCGACCCACGCGCGGCCGGTCGCGCGGCTCGGGCGGAGCCTCAGTCGTCGGGTCCGGAGCGGCCGATCGAGGTCGTCATCCGCGGTGCGTCGCCGGGCACCAGCTGCAGTTCGACCGGGTCGCCGTGGCGGCGCACGAACTCGACGACGTAGCCGACCGGCGCCGGCTCGCCGAGCGGCACGGCCACCGATGCGCCGTCGAGAAACTCGCTGCTGAGGTGGACCTGCGCCGTCGGGCGGTGCCCGGCAAGCCGGGCCACGAGGTCGGCCGGCGCGCCGTCGGCGATCACGTGGATCAGCTCGACGTCCGGCATCTCACCGCGTACGACGATCGCCACCACGTCCTCGTCGCCGGCGACCAGCTCGAAGACCGCCTCCGGGCCGCTGCCGCGCAGGATGGTCACTGCGGTGACGGCGCCCTCGGCAACCGCCGCCGGGCGTTGCTCTGTCCCGTCTGCGTAGAGTGGCATGGCGCACAGCGACGGGACCAGCGCGGCGGCAACGAGTAATCCAAGGTGGTGACTGCGCTGAGCCCGATGAGTGGGGTGACTGAACATGGCGAACCTCCTCGCAGGCTGCGCAACGGGCGGAGGATCGGCGCCCCGCCCAGCCGCCTTGCAGCCTATGTCCGCCGCCAGTCCCGGTCAATCGGAGCGGCCATGCGGCGCGCCGTCGGGCGGGGCAGTCGCTGCGCTGCAGGCACGGTCACATCGCTGGCCGCCCGCCGGCGCTGTTCCTCGACTGGAAGCCGTTGCTTCTGCCTTTCCCCTCCCCGGACCCGCACGAACCGGTGAAGGCTCCCCGCAAGAAGGTGACTGCAGGGTGACTGGAACGCAGCTAGAAGGTGAGGCGCCACGTGAGCCGCAGGTCGCGGCCGGGCAGCGGCGCGAGGTCCTTGAGCCAGGAGGTGTGGGCACGGGCCTCGGCGTCGCCGAGGTTGGTGCCCACCAGCTGAATGTCGTGCACCGTCGGCCCGAGGAAGAACCGCCGGGCGACGGAGGCTTCGACCAGCGTGTACCCGTCAGTCGGCGTTTCCACCGCGGCGATCCGGTCCTGGCGCTCGAAACGTCGCGCCGCCGCGCGCAGCGACCAGTCGCCCTGTTTCCAGGTCAGTCCGCCCCCCCATCGCAGCGGCGGCGTCCGCGGCAGGGCTCCGCCGTCGTCGAGTTCGGCGCGCACCAGGTCGACCGCCAGGTCGAGATCGAGGTGCCGATCGCCGCGATGGATCAGTTCGACGTGAGCCTCGAACTCGCCGCCGCGGGTGCGCGCGTCGGCCTGACGGTAGGCGACCTCGACCAGTCCGTCCCGCTCGAGGCCGGTTGCCTCCTGGTAGACGAAGTCGTCGATCCGGTTCCAGAACAACGAGGCCTCGAGGTGCACGCGCGCCAGATCGAGATGACCGCCGAGGTCGACCCCGTAGCTCGTCTCCTCGCCGAGCGTCGGATCGCCGACCTCCCAGGTGCGCGTCGCCAGGTGCGGGCCGTCGGCGTACAGCGCTTCGGGAGTCGGCGGGGTGACCGAACGCGAGAGCGAGGCGCTCGCCGCCAGCACATCGCTGGCCTTCCAGATCACCCCCGCCGATCCCGACACGACGTCGAACGATCGGTCGGGCAGCGACCCATCGCGTGCCTGGATCTCGTGGCGCTCGTGGCGAGCGCCGAGCTGCCAGGTCAGCGAACCCCGCTCGAGCTGCTCGAAGGCAAACAGCGCGCGCTGGTCGATCCGGGTGGGCGGGACGAACGCCTCCTCCCCCACCGCCTCGAACTCACGCCACCCCGCCTGCACTCCCCAGGCACCGGTGAGCGCGCCCACCGGGCGGTGCCGCGCCTCGAGCCGTCCCTCGAACCCTTGGGAGCGGAACCGAGTGCCGACCTCTTCCCCCTCCAGCTCCTGGTGCTCGTAGTCCGAGCTGCCGAGCCGGACCTCGAATCCGGCAAACGGCCCGACACCCCTCTGCAGTTCGCCGTGCAGATCGAAGCGCCGCTGCTCGAGGTCGATCTGAGCGGTTTCGCCGTGCGCCGAGTGCTCGGAACCGTCGTCGTCCGCGTCTGCGGGAGAGTGCGCATGCCCCGGCACCCCGTAGCGCGAGTCGAGTCCGCTGGCCGACAGCCCCACGAACCCGTGCGCGGCGATCCAGGAGAGACCGACCCGGGCCGAACCGCTGGCGAGCGCCGTGCCGGCGAGCCGCCCCGAGGGCGACTCGTCGGGATCCGGCTCCTCGGTCTCGTCGTCGTGCAGACCCGGGCGCTCGGCCGGACCGGGGATCTCGACCTCGCCGATGTCGCGCCGCGAGCCGTCGGCGTACCAGGCCAACCGCCCGAAGTGACCGAGGACGACCGCCGAACCCGAACGCTCGTCGCCGTTGGTCGAGCCGCGCACGGTGACCTGGCCCGTGACCGCGGCCTCGGGCAGATAGCTCGGGATCGACTCGTCCAGCACGTTGACCACCCCGCCGACCGCGCTCGAGCCGTACAGAAGCGTCGCCGGGCCGCGTACGATCTCGATCCGCTCGGCGGTGAGGGTCTCGAGCGCCACCGCGTGGTCGGGGCTGGCGCCCGAGGCGTCGCCCACGCCGAGACCGGACTCGAGGATGCGGATGCGATCTCCGGACATCCCGCGGATGACCGGTCGGCTGGCTCCCGGGCCGAACCAGCTCGAATGCACCCCCGCCTGGCCGGCGAGCGTCTCGCCCAGCGTCGGCGCGAGCGCAGCCATCAGCTCGTCACCGGCCAGCACCGACACCGGCCGCGCCAGCTCCTCGCCGCGACGCGCATCCGGCGAGGCTGTGACCACCACCTCCTCTCCGTGCACCTCGCGCTCGAGGCGCAGCTCGACCTCCACCTCGACCCCGGGCGCCAGGTCGACGACGGCCACTCCGCGTCCCAGGCGGGGACTCTCCGCCTCGACCAGATAGCGCCCGGGCGGAACGGACGCCAGTTCGAACCGGCCCTCGGCATCGGTGACGGCGGCACGGGTGGTCTCCGAGACGCGCACCCGCGCGCCCTCGGCCGGCTCGCCATTCGACGTCAGCACGCGGCCGACGAGGCGCGCGGCCGGAGGATCCTCGTCGGCCCCGCGCAGCGGTGCGGCGCGCGCGGCCAGAAGGACGAACATCAGACAGCAGACGGGCAATGCCCAGAAACGTGAATGCATCTCGGTGGACTCCTCGGGCCTGCCGCGCCGAGAGGAGATCGGCGCAGCGAACGATCGGTGCGTCCCGGCGACCGATCAAGGCGGACCTCCGGCCACGCGCCGGCGATCCGGGGGCGTCGACCGTGCGGGGACGGCGACGCCGCAGGAGGAGTCAGCCGTGGGGAGGAGCGCGTCCGGGCGTCCGCCCGTACTCGGGGCGCCGAGCGAGGCGGGAGTCGAAAGGAGCTCCGACGAGCCCGGAGCCCCGAGCGACGGCCTGCACCCGTGGCGTCGCCAGCGGCAGGCCCGACGACCTGGCGAGGCGGGCGCACCAGCCACACGCCTCCAGCCACTGCACAGTCGAGGCCTCGAGATGGGGCGCCTCGGCGCCGTGCACGGCATCGCTCGCGACGGCCAGCGGGCCGGCCGCGAGTTGGTGGGTGCCGACCGGCTCGCTTTCGTGGCCGTGCGCGGCGCCCCCGTGCAGCCCGACGACGGGCAGCACCAGCGCCAGTGCGAGCACGGCGGCGACCAGCTGCACGGGCGTGACGGGCGGACGACTCCGACGAGAATCCATTCTCGATAAGTCTACTCCCCTGCTGACAGAGCGTCGACCCGCTCTCCCGCCCACCGTGGCGTAGGGTGGCGCCCATAGAATGCCCGCTCACTTCCCCCGGAGGGTTCACCCCGATGACCAGCCCGACCAGCCCCCAGCCGATCGTCCCCGCCAACGGCGCCAAGATCACCCTCGCCGACGGGAAGCTCAAGGTGCCCGACCGGCCGATCCTGCCGTTCATCGAGGGCGACGGCACCGGGCCCGACATCTGGCGGGCGAGCGTGCGGGTCTTCGACGCCGCGGTCGAGCAGGCGTACGGCGACCGGCGGCGGATCGAGTGGATGGAGGTCTACGCCGGGCAGAAGGCGTTCGACAGCTTCGGTACCTGGTTGCCGGACGAGACGGTCGCCACCTTCCGCGACTACCGGGTCGGCATCAAGGGCCCGCTCACCACCCCGATCGGCGGCGGCATCCGGTCGCTCAACGTCGCGCTGCGCCAGCTGCTCGACCTCTACGTCTGCCTGCGCCCGGTGCGCTGGTTCCGCGGAGTGCCCTCGCCGGTACGCCACCCCGAGAAGGTCGACATGGTGATCTTCCGCGAGAACACCGAGGACATCTACGCCGGCATCGAGTACGCCGCCGGCAGCGAGGGCGCCGCCCGCCTGCTGGCGTTTCTCGAGCGCGAGGATCCGGCGGCCTTCGCCAAGATCCGGTTCGGCAGCGCCGAGCGCTCGAACGACTGGCAGCGCGAACTCGAGGCGATCGGCGCGCCGTCGCGCGAGGTGGGCGTCGCGGTCGGACTCGGCATCAAGCCGGTCTCCTTCCTCGGCACCGAACGGCTGGTGCACAGCGCCATCGGCTACGCGATCGCCAATCAGCGCAAGTCGGTCACCCTGGTGCACAAGGGCAACATCATGAAGTTCACCGAGGGGGCATTCCGCAACTGGGGCTACGAGACGGCCGAGAAGTTCTTCCCCGGCCGCACCTACACCTGGGACCAGTGGGAGCGCACCCGGGCCGAGCGCGGCGAGGCGGCGGCCAACGCCGAGCAGAAGGCGGCGCTCGCTGAAGGGCGGATCCTGATCAAGGACGCCATCGCCGACATCACCCTGCAGCAGGTGCTCACGCGGCCCGACGAGTTCGACGTCATCGCGACCCTCAACCTCAACGGCGACTACCTCTCCGACGCGCTGGCGGCGCAGGTCGGCGGCATCGGGATCGCGCCGGGGGGCAACATCAACTATCTGTCGGGCCACGCCATCTTCGAGGCGACCCACGGCACGGCGCCGAAGTACGCCGACCTCGACAAGGTCAACCCCGGCTCGGTCATCCTGTCCGGCGAGATGATGCTGCGCCACCTGGGCTGGAACGAGGCCGCCGACCGGATCATCCGCGGCATGGACGGCGCCATCAACGCCGGCACCGTGACCTACGACTTCGCCCGCCTCATGCAGGGCGCCACCGAGGTCAAGTGCAGCGAGTTCGCCGACGCCGTCATCCGCCACATGTAAAAATTCGGTCAGAGGCCATTTCGAGCCCCCGAATATTCAGTCAGAGGCCATTTCTTGCTTTCTAGAATCTGTGACTTAGCGAGTCCTGGGCCAGACTCGAATCCCCTTGCAGCGAACTGATCCGGGCCACCAGATCCTGCCCGGATCCACCTGGACGGGCACCGGCGCGAAATGGCCTCTGACTGAGTTTCTGCTGCGGGGAAATGGCCTCTGACCGAATTTTCTAGGTTTGGGAGCGGGGGTCGAGGAGGGCGTCGAGTTCGGCGTCCGGCAGAACGGCGCGAGAGCGGCAGACCTCGCGGACCGTGCGTCGGGTCTCGACCGCCTCACGCGCAATCGAGGCGGCGAGGTCGTAGCCGATGCGCGGCGCCAGGACGGTCACCATCGCCAGCGACTGCTCGACCAGCTCGGCGCAGCGCTCCCGATCGGCCGTGATCCCGCTCACGCAGCGCTCGGCGAGCAGCCCCGCGGCGCTCGTGATCAGCTGGATCGACTGCAGCAGGTCCCAGGCGATCAGCGGCATCATCACGTTGAGTTCGAAGTTGCCCGACATACCGGCCAGAGTGATCGACTGGTGGTTGCCGATCACCCGGGCGGCGGCCATCAGGACCATCTCCGGGATTACCGGATTGACCTTGCCGGGCATGATCGAGCTGCCCGGCTGCAGGGCCGGCAGCGCGATCTCGCCGATGCCGCAGCGCGGCCCGCTGGCCAGCCAGCGCAGGTCGTTGGCGATGCGGGTCAGCGAGACGGCTACCACCGCCAGAGCCGCCGAGGTCTCCACCGCGGCATCCTTCGCTCCCAGCGCCTCGAACCGGTTCCGGGCCGGCACGAACGGGTGACCGGTCGACGCCGCCAGAGCTGCGATCACCCGCTCGGCGAATCCGGGCGGCGCATTGAGGCCGGTACCGACGGCGGTCCCGCCCAGGGCGAGTTCGGCCAGGCGCGTCCGTGCCGACGCCAGGCGCTCGAGGCCGTTGGCGGTCTGGCGCGCGTAGCCGCCGAACTCCTGTCCCAGGCGGACCGGCACGGCGTCCTGCAGATGGGTGCGACCGATCTTGACGACATCGTCGAACTCGGCAGCCTTGGCGCCGAGCGCCTCGGTCAGGCGCGACAGTGCCGGCTCGGCCTCCTCGACCAGGGCGCCGTAGGCGGCGACGTGAATCGCGGTGGGGATGACGTCGTTCGACGACTGCGAAGCGTTGACGTGGTCGTTCGGGTGCACCGGGCTCTTGCTGCCGATCGTCCCGCCCAGCGCCGCGATCGCCCGGTTGGCGATCACCTCGTTGGCGTTCATGTTGGTCGAGGTGCCTGACCCGGTCTGGAAAATGTCGAGCGGGAACTGATCGTCGAGCTCGCCGGCCGCCACCTCGAGGGCCGCGGCGCGGACGGCCGTGGCAACCGGCGCGGGCACGACACCCAGCGCGGCGTTGACCTGCGCCGCCTCGGCCTTGATGCGACCGAGCGCCGCGAGGAATCGTCGCGGGAACCGCAGTCCCGAGACCGGAAAGTTGCGCCGCGCCCGCTCGGTCTGCGCTCCCCACCAGGCGCCCGCCGGCAGGTCGATCTCGCCGAGGCTGTCCCGCTCGACGCGCGCCGGAGGCGGCGCTGAATCCCTGGCGGACCGGTCCATGGCTGCGATCCGAGCACGGTCGAGCGGCGGACGCAAGCGCGGCGGCACGACCCGCCGCCGGCCTTGCGCCGGTCGGCGCGATAAGATCGGCACCCTCTGACACGCCGTCGCACCGCCCGATTCGCTACCCGAGAGAACTCATGGGACGCATATTCGAGACCCGCAAGCACACGATGTTCGCCCGCTGGGACCGCATGGCGAAGCAGTTCGCCAAGATCGGCAAGGAGATCACCATCGCGGTCAAGGCGAGCGGTCCGAACCCCGACGCCAACCCGGCACTGCGGCGCGCCATCCAGAACGCGCGCGCAGTCAACATGCCCAAGGACAAGGTCGAGTCGGCGATCAAGAAGGCGTCCGGCGCCGAGGCGGCCGACTACCAGGAGGTCGTCTACGAGGGCTACGCGCCGCACGGCATCGCCGTGATCGTCGAGACGGCAACCGACAACCCGGCGCGGACCGTTTCGTCGCTGCGCACGCGCTTCAACAAGGGCGGCGGGAACCTGGGCACGACCGGCAGCGTCAGCTTCCAGTTCAACCGGATGGGCGTCTTCCGCCTCGATCCGAAGGGGATCGACGCCGAGGCGCTCGAGCTCGACCTGATCGACTTCGGACTCGAGGAGATGGGCGAGTCGACGGGCGAAAAGGGGGAGCCGCAGCTGGTCATCCGCTGCGCGCTGGCCGACTTCGGCAACCTGCAGAAGGCGCTCGAGGACCGCGGCATCACGCCGCTGTCGGCCGACAGCGAGTACGTCGCGACGACGCCGACCGAGCTCGGCGAGCAGGAGGCCCAGGAGGTGCTGCGGTTGATCGACAGCCTCGAGCAGGACGACGACGTTCAGAAGGTGTTCCACAACCTCGCCTGACCCGAACCGGCCCGGGCTCCCCCGCTCCCGGGCGGGGTGCGGGCGGGCGTTCGCCGGTCGACCGCCGCCGTTCACCGACCCGACCGCGCCGGGCCGCCACGATCGCCGTAACCTCCTCCGTGGCGCCGCTTCCGCGCCCGAGGAGGAATCGATGAACGACACCCCCCACCCTGAACCCGCACCGACCGGCGGCGTGCGCAGCCTCGGCCGGCTGGTGCTCGGCGGTTGGCTGATCGCGGTCGGCGGTCTGATGCTGGCCTCGCGCATCGGCTGGGATATCCCGGACGGCATCTGGCGCTACTGGCCGCTGCTGCTGGTGGCCAGCGGCGCCGCGCAGATGGTCTTCGGGCAGCGCGAGTCGCGCGGCAGCGGGTTCTGGCTGCTGCTGTCGGGCCTCTACTGCTGGATCAGCGTCTGGCGCCTGTTCGGTCTGCACTGGGGCAACGCCTGGCCGATCCTGGTGGTCGGCGCCGGCCTGTCGATGCTGCTCGAACCGTGGCTCGGCGACGGCGGCTGCTCGGCGCCGCGGCGCCGGCGCCGCGAGGAGGCAGGCCGCCATGTCGAGTGACTTCGAGCCCGGACCGCCGATCGCTCCGTCGCGAGGCGAGCGGACGACCGGCGCCCTGACTGCCGTGCTGCCCCGCCTCGTGATCGGCGTCGGCGTGCTGATCTTCGGCACCCTGCTGCTGCTCGACAACCTCGACCTGATCGAGGCCGAGAACCTGATCCGCTTCCTGGTTCCGTCGGTACTGCTCGGCATCGCCGTTGCCGTCATGGCCCAGCGCAGCTTCTGGGGCTGGTTCTGGCTGGCCGCCGGCCTGTGGACGCTGGGCGACGCGCTCGGCCTGATCGAGGTCGACTTCTGGGACGTCGTCTTCCCGGCTGCCCTGGTGGTCACCGGCATCCTGCTCGTCTCGCGGGCGTTCCGCGCCCCCGCCCCGCCGGCCGTCGAGCGCACGCCGAGCGACAGCGTCGTCAACGCCTTCGCGTTCATGAGCGGCAACGAACGGCGGATCGACGCACAGGAGTTCCGCGGCGGCAATCTCGGCGCGGTGATGGGTGGGGTCGAGCTCGATCTGCGCGGCGCCCGCCTGGCGCCCGAAGGAGCGGTCATCGACGCGTTCACGGTCTGGGGTGCGATCGAACTGCGCGTACCCCAGGACTGGCGGGTGATCTCCGAGGTCGTCCCGCTGCTCGGAGCGTTCGAGGACAAGACTCGCCCGCCGGTCGATCCGACCGCGCTGCGCGGCCGGCTGCTCATCCGCGGCGCGGCGATCATGGCCGGCATCGAGGTGTCGAACTGATGAGCGCCGTCCACCCGCTGTTCGAGCGCCCGGCGCGCCTGGTCGGCTACGTGGGGCTGTCGGTCGCCTTCGGCCTGCTGCTCGCGCTGCTGCTCGATGCCGTGGCACCGGGCGCTCCCCGGCCGGCACTGGCGCTCGCCGTTCCGATGGCGGTTCTGTACGGCTTTCAGTGCCTGACCGCCTGGTACTCGGTACGGCGCCTGCCGACGGCGCGCCGCGGCGCCGCGCGCCTGCTGGTGTCGCTGCTCGTCCTGTCGCTGGTCGCCGCCACCCTGTGGGTGTCGATCGGTTATGGCTGGGCGCTGCTGCTCGAGCGCGGCCCCGCCTTTGCCGGGCTGGTCGAGCGGTTTCGGGCCTTCCTGCCGCTGCTCTTCCCGATCGGCGTGCTGGTCTATGCCCTGGCCCTGCTCCTCCACCTGCTGCTCGCCGCGGTCGAGCGGTCCCGCGAAGCGGAGCGTCAGGCCCTCGAGCTGCAGGTGCACGCGCGCGATGCCGAGCTCAAGGCGCTCAAGGCTCAGCTCGATCCGCACTTCCTGTTCAACTCGCTCAACTCGGTCTCGGCGCTGATCGGATCCGATCCGGCGGCGGCGCGGCGCATGTGCTATCTGATGGCCGGCTTCTTCCGCAAGAGCCTGGGCCTCGGCCAGAAGGAGCGCGTGCCGCTCGCCGAGGAGCTCTACCTCGCCGAGACCTACCTCGCGATCGAGGAGGTCCGCTTTGGGGAGCGGCTGCGCAGCGAGTTCCGTGTCGGCGAGGACACGCTGTCGCTCGCCGTACCGCCACTCGTTCTCCAGCCGCTCATCGAGAATGCCGTTCATCACGGCGTCGCCCACCTGCTGGACGGCGGACTCGTGCGCGTCGCCGCGGCGCGTCGCGACGACCTGCTCGAACTGTCGGTCGAGAACCTGTGCGACCCGGAGCGGCCCGCATCGCGCGGTGCCGGCGTAGGGCTCGCAAACGTCCGCAGCCGGATCGAGGCAACCTACGGCCACCGCGCGCGCCTCGACGTCGATGCCGGTACCGACCGCTACCGCGTGATCATCCTGCTGCCCGCCTCTCCGGCCGCCTGAGGCTTCCAGGATGGGAGAATCCGGCCCATGAGGGCACTGCTGGTCGACGACGAGGATCTCGCCCGCCGGGTGATGCGCGAGCTGCTTGCCGCGCATCCCGAGGTGGAGATCGTCGGCGAGGCCGCCAACGGCTTCGAGGCGGTCAAGCTGATCGACGAGACGACGCCCGACCTGATCTTCCTCGACATTCAGATGCCCAAGCTGTCGGGCTTCGAGGTCCTGGAACTGATCGACAGCCGGGCGGCGGTCGTGTTCGTCACCGCCTACGATGAGTACGCGCTGCGCGCCTTCGACGTGCACGCGGTCGACTATCTGCTCAAGCCGGTCGAACCGGCGCGCCTCGCCGAGGCGATCGACCGGGCCTCCGGCCGATTGGCCTCCGGCGCTGCCGCCCCCGACGCTCCGGCGCTGGAAGACGCCGCGCGCCCGCCCGGACGACCGCTCGAGCGCGTCCTGATCCGCGAGGAAGGCAAAGTGCACGTGCTGCGCGCGGCACGCATCGACTTCGTCGAGGCGCGCGACGACTACCTCTCGTTCGCCTCGGAGGGACGCCGGTTCCTCAAGCAGCAGACGCTCGCCGACCTCGAGGCGCGGCTCGACCCGGGGCGGTTCGTGCGCATCCATCGGTCGTATCTGCTCAACGTCGACCGGATCGCGCGCCTCGAGCTCTACAACAAGGACAGCTGGATCGCGATCCTGCAGGACGGCACGCGGCTGCCGGTCTCGCGGGCCGGGCATGCCCGGCTGCGCGAACTGCTGGGCTAACGGCTTTCCGCCGCGGCCGAGCCCCGCGCGCGGGCGGTGGCGGCCACCGGGCCGACCGCGTCCACAGCCGCGATGCTCACCCCGAGATCGCAGACCAGGCCGTCGGAGACCCCGTAGATCCAGCCGTGCACGGTCAGACGCCGTCCCGCCGCCCAGGCGTCGCGGACGATCGTGGTTTCGGCCACGTGGACGACCTGCTCGATGACATTGAGCTCGCAGAGGCGCGCGTGCCGCTCGGCCTCGGTATCCAGCGCGTCGAGCACCTCGCGGTGCGCCTCGCGCACGTCCTGGACGTGGCGCAGCCAGTTGTCGACCAGGCCGAGGCGCTCTCCGCGCAGGACGCCCAGCACGCCGCCGCAGCCGTAATGCCCGCAGACGATGATCTGCTCGACTTGCAGGACGTCGACGGCGAACTGCAGCGCCGACAGGCAGTTGAGGTCGGTGTGGACGACCAGGTTGGCGACGTTGCGGTGCACGAACATCTCGCCGGGCAGCAGGCCGACGATCTGATTGGCCGGGACACGGCTGTCCGAGCAGCCGATCCAGAGGTAGCGCGGCCCCTGCTGCTGCGCCAGGCGGCGGAAGAAGTCGGGGTCGTCGCGGAGGATTCCGGCGGCCCAGGCGCGATTGCCGGCGAGCAGGTCCGAGAGCGTCTTCATGCTCGCGCGACCCGTCGCTCGAGAGCTCCTCCGCGCAGTTCCAGGCCCGACGAGGCGGCCGCGAGGGTGCGCAGGAAAGCGTCGCGCTCGGCCGGCGAGACGAGAATCCGGCGTCCTCGGCCGTACTGGATCTCCAGCCGATTCAGCGACAGCGCGGGCGAGGAGAGCGGATTGCGCGAGGGCCGTACGCGCTGGATCGAATCGACGTCGATGCGCCAGCGGAACGGTCCGCTGCGCAGGGTCAGCTGGCCGCCGGCGATGCGATAGCGGGTCGAGGCGAAGATCCAGGCCACGAAGGCCGAGACCAGGAGGGTCATCAGGAGCGGCGCGAGACGGGAGAGTGGCGACACGCCCCCCGCCCCGCCGGACTGCCACGGAAGGGTGAGCCCCACGACCAGTGGCAGCGCGAGACAGGCCCCCAACAGCACGACCAGCCAGGTATCGACGGCCGATCGGAACTCGCGCTCGCCCACCGCCTCGCGACGGCTGCCGCTGCCGCGCTCGGCCGCTGCGACCGGGCGGCGGTTCACGCTTGCCCTTCGGAGCCGGACTCGCAGAGCTCCCGCAGCCGCTCGAGCGCCGGCGGCCAGAGGTCGTTCATCAGCTTCACGAAGGACGGCTCGACGTCCACCCGCACCCGCAGTTCGGTCGACGGGCCGAGCGCCCGGAACTCGTAGTTCTCGTAGGCGGGTGCCCAGGCCTGCACCTGCTCGCTCTCCGTGTCGTCCATCCCGTCGACCACGTAACCCAGGTGACGGATCGACAGGTACTGGAAAGGCCGGTTCTCGGCGATCTCGGCGACCATCCCGCCGCCCTTGCCGTCGAGGAACCGGATCGGCGCCCCCTGCTCCCACGAGCCGTCGTAGTGCGAGCCCGGCGTGAAGGCGGAGGTCCATTCCCGGTAGGAGAGCGGGTCGAGCATCGTGTGCCAGACCAGCTCGACCGGAGCGTGGATGGTGCTACGGAACTCCAGGGTCTGGATCATCGACTCCTCGCTGGTGAAATGGCCAAGGCCCGGCCCGCGGCCGCGCGGACGCTCCGGCTGGACGAGGCGATTCTACGGCCTCCGCGTGCCCGGAGCGGGCGCCAGCGGCAGGGACCTCCCGGGGCCGCCGACGTGATAGAAATGCCCCTATCCAGACAGGGCCTTTGCACCGGGGCGTACCCGGGCACAGGAGCCAGGCTTCTCCGGGGCGCGGCTGTTCGCGTCCGCCCGAAGCCGCGCAGATCCCGGACCGAGGAGTACGACATGCAACAGACTTCAGCGTGGAAGCAACTGACCCATCTGGCGTGCGGCCTCGCGCTGCTCGCCACGCCGGCGCTCGCCATCGACACCGTTGCCGGTTATGGCGCGGCCCCGCCCGCCGAACCGCTCGGTACTGGCTGGGAGGACGACATCGACTCGTATGCGACCGACAGCCAGCTGCACGGCCAGGGCGGCTGGAAGGGCTGGGGCAACGATCCGACTTTCGGCGCCTTCGCGGTCGACGACCAGGCCAGCTCGGCCCCGAACTCGATCGAGATCGTCGGCAACGCCGACCTCGTCCGCGAGTTCACCGGCATCACCTCCGGCGTCTGGACCTTCAAGACCTCGCAGTTCATCCCGAGCGGATTCATCGGCCAGACCTACTTCATCATGCTCAACACCTACGTCGACGGCTGCACCAGCAGCCCGGACTGCAACTGGTCGGTGCAGGTGATGTACGACTCGGTGACCGGTCAGATGGGTCCGGACTTCGGCTCCTGCGCCGGAAGCCTGCCGATCGTATTCGACGCCTGGACCGACATCGAGGTGCAGATCGACCTCGACACCGACGTCCAGACCTTCTTCTACGGCGGCCAGCAGCTCTACACCTGCTCGTGGGCCGAAGGCGCCTCGGGCGGCGGCGTGGCGAACGTCGGCGCGGTCGACCTGTTCGCCAACGGCGCCACCGCGGTCTATTACGACGATCTGTCGCTGCTGCCGCCGCCGCCGCCGGTTGCCGACGACTGGGTCGACGACCTCGACAGCTACTCGACCGACACGGACATCCATGGCCAGGGCGGCTGGAAGGGCTGGGGCGACGATCCGAGCGTTGGCGCCATGCTGGTCGACGACCAGGCCGCTTCGGCTCCCAACTCGGTCGACATCGCCGATGCCTCGGACGTGGTGCGCGAGTACACGGGCGTGAGCTCGGGCCAGTGGACCTACCGGGTCTGGCAGTACATTCCGACCGGCTTCGCCGGCGAGAGCTACTTCATCCTGCTCAACACCTACATCGACACCTGCACCAGCGAGCCCGACTGCAGCTGGTCGACGCAGGTGTCGTTCGACGGCACGAACGTCATCAACTCCGGCGGCTCCGGCGGCATCCTGACGGCGAGGCTCGACGAGTGGGTGCCGATCCAGGTCGACATCGACCTCGACAACGACACCCAGACCTTCACCTACGCCGGTGAGGTGCTGTACTCCGGACCGTGGACCACGGAGGTCTCCACCGCTGGTGTCCTGAACCTGGGCGCAGTCGACATGTACGCCAACGGTGCGACGAGCGTCTACTACGACGACTTCTCGCTGCGCATGGTGCTGTTCAACTCGGACTTCGAGTCGGGCAATACGACCGACTGGGACGTGACGCAGCCCTGATCGTTCCGGCGACCGCGGCCCCCTTTCGGGGTGGCCGCGGTCGCCGTGTCTTGCCCCGCCTTTCCCCTCCCCCGCTGTCACGTCGGGCCTTCTCGCGCATCGATCAGAGGCAGGCGCAAGCGCCCGCCCGACGATGCTCGATCTCGAGACCCGGGAGCCTCGCCGGCCACCCGCCGATGCTCTTCCTCAACTGGAAGCTTCTGGCTTCGGCTTCTGCTTCTGCTTGGGGGCGGCTCAGCGGCGGCGACCGAGGAACTGGACGACGGCGGAGAGGCCCGTGTGGCGCACTCCCTCCTGGACGTCCCGCAGCAGTTCGCGCAGCAGGATCGGCTCGCAGTTCGGGAACTCGCGCTCGACCTTGGCGGTCGTCATCAGCAGGTCGAGGTCTTTCGGGCCCCCGGTGGAACGGCCCAGCTGAGCCTCCGAGTAGGACTCGAGCAGAACGATGCCGCCGGGCTGCAGGGACCGCTCGACGAGCGGATAGAGCCGGCTTCGAATCGCGCCCGGCAGGTGCGCGAAGATCGAAATCACCGCGCCGTAGCGCCCCGGCTCGGGCGCGAACTCGGCGAGGTCGACGAGTTCGGTCTCGATCTCCACGCCCCGTTCGCGAGCCAGCGCCTGCGCCTTGGCGAGGCCGACCGACGACCCGTCGACCCCGTGTACCTGCAGGCCCAGCGAGGCGAGGAATACCGCATTGCGCCCCTCCCCCTCGGCCAGCGAGAGGACGGGCCCGCGCAGCCGTCGGGCGTGCTCGGCCAGAAAGTCGTTCGGTTCCGTTCCGAAGACGTACTCTTGGCCGGCGTAACGCTGGTCCCACACCTCGGACTCCGGCTCGTCCGCTCGGCGCGACCGGGTGGGGTCCGGCCGAGGATCCGGCGGCAGACAACCAGTCCGCATGTCCTAGATCCGTACCAGGCCGCGGAAGCCGCGGGCCGCGTAGTAGGACTGCGCACCGTTGTGGTAGACGAACACCCTACCGTAGCGACGATCGCAGAACAGCGCTCCGCCGAGGGCGCGCACGTCGTCGGGCGTCCGGATCCAGCTCGAAGTCTTGAGATCGAACTCGCCGAGCTCCTGGAGCGCGCGGTACTCCGCCTCGGTCAGCAACTCGATCCCCATCGCGGCGGCCATGTCGACGGCGCTGCCCGCCGGCTTGTTCTCTTTGCGGGCGTCCAGCGCTTCGCGGTCGTAGCACAGACTCCGGCGCCCGGCAGGACTCTCCGGCGCGCAATCGCAAAAGACGCACTCGCCGGTCTTCGGATCGCGCGCGATCAGGTCCGGTTCGCCACCCGTGTGCTCCATCTCACTTAGCGCCTCGAGGCTCTTCGGGCTGGCCTCGAGGCGCGCCCGCACGTCGGCCCACTCGACGCCCGCGTGGCGCCGCACATGCTTGCGGAATCTCGCTTCGAGCGTTTTCAGCAGCTCGGTCTGCTCGGATCGCTTCATGCCACCCTCCGTCGGTCCCGCGTCGAAGCCCGCAGTGTAACGACTCGCGCCGTGCTCAGATCCAGACGTCGTTCGGCGCCGTGCGGGCGCCGCCGGCATCGCCCGTGTTCACCACGCCGCGCGGCTCGACGAGCAGGACGCGGCACTCCCTGCGGGCCACCGGCCGATGTTCCACCCCGCGGGGAACGACGCAGAGCTCCCCCGGGCCCAGCTCCACGGCTCCGTCTCGAAGTTCGATCGTCAGTTCACCTTCGAGAACGAGAAACGCTTCGTCGGTCTCGTCGTGCTTGTGCCAGACGAACTCGCCTTCCAGACGCGCCACCTTGAACTGGTAGTCGTTGAGCTCGGCGACCACTCGCGGCGTCCAGGGGTCGGGCACGAGTGCCGCTTTTTCCGCCAGCGCAATCGCCCTCGGTATCGCCATGCGACCTGCCCCCTGCCGGGTCACGCCCGGCCGTTCGTGCGCTCGTACCCTTCGTCGGCCGCCAGGTCGGGCCCGCGCGCGGCGGCCACTGCGAGACCGTCGACGCGCTCGTTGTCGGCGTGCCCGTCGTGTCCGCGAACCCAGACGAAGCGGACCCGGTGACCGGAGCGATCCAGCAGGTCGAGCAGCCGTTCCCACAGGTCCGGGTTGAGTGCCGGCTCCTTGCGATTGCGCATCCACCCAGCGGCGCGCCACTTGCGCGCCCAGCCTCGCTGGACCGCGTTGACCACGTACTGCGAGTCGGAGTGAATCACCAGCTCGCACGGCTCGGTGGGCGCCTCGAGCGCGGCGATGACGGCCAGGATCTCCATCCGGTTGTTCGTCGTCCGCCGAAAGCCGCGCGACAGCTCCTTCTGGTGCCCGTTCCAGCGCAACAGGACCGCATACCCGCCGGGACCCGGATTCCCCGAGCAGGCGCCGTCGGTGTAGGCGTCGACGCGCTTCACAGTTCCTGCAGGGATCGGACCCCGAGCGCGCGGCCGCGCAGGGCGGCGATCCCTTCGACCGCCGCTCGGGCACCGGTCAGGGTGGTGACGCAGGGGATCTGGTAACGCACTGCGGCGCGGCGGATGTAGGCATCGTCGACCGCCGGATCGCGACCGATCGGCGTGTTGATCACCAGCTGGATCTCGCGGTTGATCATCGCGTCGACGATGTTGGGGCGCCCTTCGTGGACCTTCAGGATGTCACGCACCAGGAAGCCCTGCTCGCGCAGGAACTCCGCCGTGCCCGAGGTGGCCACCATCTCGAAGCCGAGCTCGGCAAGCCGCGCGGCGATCGGCACCAGCTTGGGCTTCTCCCGGTCGTGGACCGAGAGAAAGGCGGTTCCGGTGAGCGCCAGCGCATTGCCGGCTCCGATCCAGGCCTTCGCGAAGGCGGCGCCGAAGCGGTCGTCGACACCCATCACCTCGCCGGTCGACTTCATCTCCGGCCCCAGCAGCGGATCGGTGCCAGGGAACCGCTTGAACGGAAACACAGGCGCCTTGACGAAAACCGCCGGCACCGCCGGCTCGGACGTGAATCCGATCTGCTCGAGCGTCTCGCCGGCCATCACTCGCGCCGCGAAGGCAACCAGCGGCCGACCGACCGCCTTGGCGATGAACGGCACCGTGCGCGAGGCGCGCGGATTGACCTCCAGCACGTACAGGTCACCGCGGTGACGCGCGAACTGCACGTTCATCAGCCCGCGCACGCCGAGCCGCAGCGCGAGACGCCGGCCGATCTCCCGCATCTCGTCGAGCTCGGCCGGAGCGGCAGTGTGCGGCGGCAGCACGGCCGCCGAGTCGCCCGAGTGCACGCCCGCCTCCTCGATGTGCTGGAGGATCCCGCACACCACCGCGCGCTCCCCGTCGGCGATCAGGTCGACGTCGAACTCCACCGCATCCTCGAGGAAGCGATCTAGCAGGACCGGATGGCCGTCCGCGACGTCGGCCGCAGCGGCCATGAAGTGGGCGAGCGCCTCCTCGTCGTGACAGACGGCCATCGCGCGACCGCCCAGCACGTACGACGGGCGCACCAGCACCGGAAAGCCGAGCCGTCGCGCCACGCCGAGAGCTTCGTCGAGCGTCCGCGCAGTGCCGTGCTCGGGCTGCCGGATCCCCTCTTCCGCGAGCAGGGCACCGAAGCGGCGGCGGTCCTCCGCCAGATCGATGGCGTCCGGCGATGTGCCGAGGATGGGCACGCCGCTTGCCTCGAGGCCGCGCGCGAGCTTGAGCGGGGTCTGGCCGCCCAGCTGGACGATCACACCCTGCGGGCGCTCCCGCTCGTAGACCGCCAGCACATGCTCGAGAGTGAGTGGCTCGAAGTAGAGCCGGTCGGACGTGTCGTAGTCGGTCGAAACCGTTTCCGGGTTGCAGTTCACCATGATGGTCTCGAACCCGGCGGCTCGCAGCGCGAAGGCGGCATGGACACAGCAGTAGTCGAACTCGATGCCCTGTCCGATCCGGTTCGGCCCCGAGCCGAGAATCATCACCTTGCGGGCGTCGGTCGGCTCGGCCTCGTCCTCCGCCCCGAAGGTCGAATAGAGGTAGGGCGTCTGGGCCGGAAACTCCGCAGCGCACGTGTCGACCCGCTTGAAGGTGCGCGTGATGCCGGCAGCGCGGCGCCGGGCAGCGACCGCTGCGGGCTCCGCGTCGACCAGTCGCGCAATGCGCTGGTCCGACAGGCCGCTCTCCTTGGCCTCGCGCAGCAGCCGCTCGGGCAGGTCGGCGAGGCTCCGGCAGGCCAGCTCGGCCTCCAGCTCCACGAGGCCGGCGATCTCGCGCAGGAACCAGGGATCGATCGACGTCGTGCGCGCGACCTCGTCCACCGTCCAGCCCTGCCGCAGCGCCGCGAACACGGCGAACAGGCGCTCCCAGTTCGGAGTCGAGAGTCGCTGCCGCAGGCGAACCGGGTCCGACACGCGCTCCTCGCGACTTGCCGGTGATCCGTCCAGCTCGAGCGAGTCGAGCGCCTTGAGCAGCGCCTCGCGGAAAGTGCCGCCGATCGCCATCACCTCCCCGACCGATTTCATCGACGTGCCGAGCGTCGCCTGCGCGCCGGGGAACTTCTCGAACGCCCAGCGCGGGATCTTCACGACCGTGTAGTCGAGCGTCGGCTCGAAGGCGGCGAAGGTCCGCCCGGTAATGTCGTTCGGGATCTCGTCGAGTGTGTAGCCGACGGCCAGCAGCGCGGCCACCTTGGCGATCGGAAAGCCGGTCGCCTTCGAGGCGAGCGCCGAGCTGCGCGAGACGCGCGGATTCATCTCGATGACGATCCGGTCGCCGGTAGCCGGATCGACCGCGAACTGAATGTTGGATCCGCCGGTGGCCACGCCGACGCGCCGGATCACCGCGAAGGCGTCGTCGCGCATCGCCTGGTACTCGCGGTCGGTCAGCGTCTGCTGCGGCGCCACCGTGATCGAGTCGCCCGTGTGCACGCCCATCGCGTCGAAGTTCTCGACCGAGCAGACCACGATCGCGTTGTCGGCGTGGTCGCGGATGACTTCGAGCTCGAACTCCTTCCAGCCGAGGACAGATTCCTCGAGCAGCACCCGGTGGACCGGTGAAGCCTCGAGAGCTCCGTTGACGACCTCGTCGAGCTCGTCGCGGTTGTAGCAGGTGCCGCCGCCTTCGCCGCCGAGGGTGAAGGAGGGTCGCACGATGACCGGATAGCCGATCGACTGGGCGATCTCGCGCGCTTCGGCCCGCGACCCGGCGTAGCCGGAGCGACAGACGCGCAGCCCGATCTCCTCCATGGCCTGCTTGAACAGCTCGCGATCTTCGCCCACGCGCAGCGCGTCGACGCCGGCGCCGAGCAGCTCGATCCCGAGCCGCTCGAGGCTCCCGCGCTCGTGCATGGCGAGCGCCAGGTTGATGCCGGTCTGGCCGCCCACGGTCGGCAGCAGCGCGTCCGGGCGTTCCTTCTCGAGAATCCGCTCGACGACCTCGGGCACCAGCGGCTCGACGTACGTCGCGTCCGCGAACTCCGGGTCGGTCATGATGGTGGCCGGATTGGAGTTGACCAGGATCACCCGGTAGCCTTCCCGGCGCAGGGCGCGGCAGGCCTGAGTGCCCGAATAGTCGAACTCGCAGGCCTGCCCGATGACGATGGGCCCGGATCCCAGAACGGCGATCGAGCGGATATCCGTGCGCTTGGGCATGCCGGCCGGCGATCGTATCAGCGGCCGGGGCCGGCCCGCCGCGCGACGCTTTCGGCGTCGGACGCGCTGAGGTATTCTTGGGCGACGCTGCCGCGCCCCCGCGCGGAGCCACCGCGGGAACATCCGCCCCACTGTCGACGAGGTCCACCATGTCCGAGCCCGGGAATCCCCCTGCCACCGAATCGCTTCCGGCCACCGAGCCGGAGTCCGCTCCTGCAGCCGAGCGGCCGGAGGGGACGCCCGCCGAGCCCCCGATCGACGAGGTCGCCGAGCCGGTCGTCGCGGCAGCCGCGGAAACCGGTGACGAACCGGCGGCCGAGCCGGCCGCCGGCGAGGCTTCCGAGAGTTCCGGAGCTTCCGGAGCTTCCGAGGCTTCCGAGGCTTCCGCGGCTTCCGAAGGCGCCGAGGCCGCCGAAGGGCGCAAGGCGCGCGGTCCGCGCGGGCGCGGCAAAGGCGGCGCCCGCAAGGCCGGCGCCCGGCGCGGAGCGCGATCCGAGGAGTTCGTCACTCCGACGCCGGAGGAGCTCGAAGGGATCCCGAGCGAGGGCGTGCGGCTGGCGGTCCGCGAAGGGTTGCCGGTGGCCGGCAAGGTGATCGGCTGGAACCAGGGCGGCTTCCACGTCGCCGTCGACGGCATCACCGGTTTCTGCCCGCGCTCGTCGATGGAACTCGGGCCGCCGCGCGAGCCGGCGCAGTACCTCGACCAGACACTGCACTTCCGCGTCCTGCGCGTCGAGGAGAAGGGGCACCGGCTGATCCTCTCCCGCGCCGCCGCCCTGCGCGAGGAACGCCGTCATCAGGCCGACGAGATGCGCAAGTCGCTCGAGATCGGGGCGGAACTGGAGGGTCGCGTCGTCGCACTCACCGACTTCGGTGCCTTCGTCGACCTCGGCGGCATCGAGGGCCTGCTTCATGTCTCGGAGCTGCGCCACAGTCGCGTGAACAAGCCGGCCGACGTTCTCACGGTCGGGCAGGAAGTGCGCGTCAAGGTGATCAAGCTCGGCTCCGGCGGCGAGCGCGTCTCGCTGTCGATGAAGGCGCTCGAGCCGGACCCCTGGGCCGTGGCGGCCGAAAAGTGGACCGCCGGCCAGCCGTTCTCCGGCAAGGTGCTCCGCAAGACCGACTTCGGGTGGTTCGTCGAGCTCGCGGAAGGCGTCGAGGGCCTGCTCCACCCGACCCAGCTGCTGCCCGGCATGAACGAAAGCGACCCGCGACTGGCGGTCGGTGAGACGATCAGCGGCTGGGTCCGTGAGCTCGACACTGCGCGCCACCGCGTCTCGCTGTCGCTGCGCGAGACGCCGGCCGGCAACCCCTGGGAGGGCGTCGAGAAGCGGTACGCGGAGGGCTCGGTGATCACCGGAACGGTCGAGAAGATCCAGCCGTTCGGCGTCTTCGTCACCCTGGAGCCCGGCCTGACCGGCCTGCTGCCGGGCGCCGAGACCGGCCTTCCACGCGGCGCCTCGCTCGGCAAGGCCTACCCGGTCGGCAAGCAGATCCAGGTCCAGGTCTCCCAGGTCGATGCGCGGCGCAAGCGCATCTCGCTCACCCTCGAGGGCAAGACGCTCGAGGGGTCGCGGGCGGACTACCAGGCCTACCTGAAGAAGACCCGGTCCGGTCCGACGATGAGCGCGCTGGCAGCCGCCCTCGAGCGGCTGAAGGGCCCGGGCCGCTGAGCCCGCGGCGGCCGGACTCGGCATGGACGAGCGGCTGAAACGCCGCCTCCTCGCCGAGGCGGTCGACGAGAATCTCCGCACCATCCGCAACCTGCCCTCCGGCGGCCCGCCTCGGCGGCGCCGCCGCCGGTGGCCCGCTCTGCTCGCCGGAGGCGGCCTGCTCGCGCTCGCCGTGGCCGCCGGGCTCGCCTGGCGCTCCCAGGGGACGGTTCCGCCCGCGCCCGCTGCCGCGGCCGCGGCGATCCCGCCTGAGTCGGTCGCGCCGGCTCCCGCTGTCTCGTTCGACCCGGAGGTGGCGGGCGAGCTCGAGAGCGAGTCGCCGGTGGCCTGGCTGGCGGCGCCGCCGGCCCGCGTGCCGGGCCGGATCTTTCCGCTCGCCGTGCGACGGATCGTGCTCGACCCCGGCCACGGTGGTGGCGACGAAGGCACCCGGACTTCCTCCGGTCTGCTCGAGAAGAACCTCACGCTCGACATCGCGCAGCGGCTGGCGACCCGTCTGCGGGCAATCGGCATCGAAGTCGTCCTCACCCGCGAGACCGACGCTCGGGTCGCCCTCGTGGACCGCGCGGCGCTGGCCGGACGCAGCGGCGCCGACCTGTTCGTCTCCATTCACGTCAACTGGCTCCAGGACGGCCGCGCCAATCGCGGCATCGAAACGTTCTACCTCGGGCCCTCGGACGACCCGGCGGTGACCCGGCTGGCGAGCAGCGAGAACGTCGACTCGGGCTATTCGCTCGCCGACACGCGTCGCCTGCTCGACTCGATCTATGCCGACCTGCGCCAGGAGCAGTCGCGCGCGCTGGCCTCGGCGGTGCAACGCCGCCTCGTGAACTCGATCCGCGAGGTCGCGCCCGAGGTTGCCGATCGAGGCGTCAAGTCGGCCCCGTTTCTGGTGCTCGTGGCCACCGACGTGCCGGCGATCCTGGCCGAGGTGGCGTGCCTCTCGAACTCCGAGGAGGCTCGGCTGCTGGGCGATCCGGAATATCGTGAGCGAATTTCCACAGCGCTTTTCGACGGAATTGCGGCATACTCGGAGGCAGTTCAGCGGGCCGGCCAGGCCAACCTGCGCGAAAGGGAGCTTCGATGAGTGCCAAGGACAAGGTGTTGTCGGTCGGAATCGACCTCGGGACCTCGCAGAGCGCCATCGCCGCCTCGGATGGCGGCCGTCACCTGGTCGACAGCTACGTCGGCTGGCCGGTCGATATGGTCGCCCGCAAGGTGGTCGGCAAGTCGGTACTGATCGGCACCGAGGCGCTGGAGAACCGGACGCTGCTCGACCTGCATCGCCCGCTCGAACAGGGCGTGATCAAAGAGGGCTCCGAGAAGGACATCGCGGCGGTGCGCGAGATCCTCGGCTACCTGATCGCCCAGGCGCGCGGCGACGACGGCGATCGCAAGGTGCGCGCCGTGATCGGCGTGCCGGCCGAGACGATGCGGGTCAACAAGCAGCAGCTCCGACAGATCCTGCGTGGCACGATCGACGGGCTGATGATCGTCTCCGAGCCGTTTGCCGTGGCCTACGGAATCGATGCGCTCCTCCACTCGCTGATCATCGACGTCGGCGCCGGCACCACCGATTTCTGCGTCATGAAGGGGCGCTACCCGACCGAGGAGGACCAACGCTCGCTCACCAAGGCGGGCGATTCGGTCGACGAGCTGCTGGCCAAGCAGATCTCCGAGCGTCATCCGGACGTCCAGTTCTCGATCCACATGGTGCGGGGATGGAAAGAGGAGCACGGATTCATCGGTGAGCCCAAGGAGCGAGTCAAGGTCACCGCGCCGGTGCACGGCAAGGCCCAGGAGGTCGACATCACCGACGCGATGCGGGCCGCGTGCGAGAGTCTGGTCGCCCCGTTCACGGAGGCGATGCTCGACCTGCTGGCGCGCGTCGAGCCGGAGTATCAGGAGCGGGTGCGCCACAACGTCCGGCTGTCGGGACGCGGGGCCCGCATCCGCGGACTTGCCGAGGCGCTCGAGAAGGCACTGGCGGACCTCGGCGGCGGCAAGGTGACGATGGTCGACGACCCTGTCTACGCGGGGGCAAACGGCAGCCTCGCCATTGCGCTCGACGCCGCCGACGAGGACTGGGAGAAGGTCTCCGCCTGAGTCGGCGGCCCGGAGGCGCCTCGCGATGACCCAGCCCTCGCCCGAGTTCCAGCGCTCGACCCGCATGCCGCTCGAGGCGGTCGTGCGTCTGCACTTCGAAGGCACGGTCGCCTTCCAGAACGGCTTCGCGGCCAACGTCTCGGCCACCGGGATGTTCGTCAAACACCCCGATCCGCCGCCGCTCGGCACCCGTCTGCTGTTCGAATTCACAGTCGGCTCGGCGCGCAACCCGGTGCGCGGTTCGGGCGTGGTGGTCTGGCAGCGCGAGAAGTACGAAGGACCCGGCCGGCCCGCCGGAGCCGGCATCCGGTTCGACGAGGTGGACGAGGCGTCGCGCCAGGCGCTGACCGAGGCCCTGTTCGAATTCCTCGAGTCGACGCTGGGCGACCAGGCGGGCGACAGCCCGGAGATGCGGGCGCTGGTCGACGCCAGTTCCACGCACGCTCCGCCGGCCAGCCTCGACTTCGGGGCCGCGGAAGCGGCTGGTATGTCGACCCGCGCCATTCCGGCCTTTCCGTTGCCGGAGGCACCGGCCGCGCCGCCCGACCTCGGCGCGCCGACACCGTTCCGGATCTTCGACGACGAGCCCGACACACCGGTGACCCCGCCCGCCTTCGCACCGCCCGAGGAGATGCTGCCGAGCCTGTCCATGCCCGACCTTCCGGCGGAGCCGCAGCCGGGTCCTGCGGTGCCGCCGCTGACGCCGTACGCGCACGTGGACGTGCCGGCTTCGTCGGTGGACGGTTCGGCGGCCGGTGCGCCGGCGGTGGCCTGGGCGGGCGCAGCGAGCAGCCACGCGGACGGCGGCAGTGGCCTCGGTCGCGTCCTGGCGCTGGTCGCGATCGTCGCGCTGCTCGGCGGTGCCGGCTGGTGGTGGTACAGCCGGTCGATGGCGCCGGGGCAAGCTACCGACGCGCCGCCAGCGGCGGTGGAGACCGCTCCGGCCCCGGCGCCGCGGCCCGAGCCGCTCGACCCGGCCCCCGGTCCGGGAGGCACCCTGGCCGAGAACATCGGCGCGGTCGACCTGACGCGCGATCCCGTCACGACGACGGTGACGCCGGCGCCGGCAGCGCCGACTGCCGCGGCGCCGAGCACCACCCCGCGGCCCACTGCAGCGCCTGCATCGACGTCCGTACCGGCGCTGGCTACCGCGGCCGTCGGAGCTCCGGCCGTCCGCGTACTGGCGATCCAGGGCGAACCCACGGCCGGCGGCATGCGCATCCTGATTTCCGGGGACGGTGAGTTCCGCACCGGTCGGTTCAGCTGGTCGGAGATCGGCGGCGACAAGCCGCGCGTGCTCGTGCGTCTGCGCGGTATCGGGGAGCCGTACCGCGGGCCGGTCCCCCCGGCGTCGACGCTCGTGGCGGGAGTGCGCACCGGCCACCACCGTCGCCCCGAAGGTGACGAGTTGCACATCGTGCTCGACCTGGTCGCCGCGGCGCCGGCAGCCGTCCAGGCGGTGACCGCGGAAGGCGATCGCCTGGTCGTCGACCTCGCTCCGCGCTGAGCGCCCGGCTCCCTCTCCTTCGAATCCCAACGCACCTGCCCGCCCGTGGCCGCCGAGTGCCCGGGCAGGCGATGGCTCTCTCGGCCGGCGACCGCCCTCTTGACATGCCGCATACATGCTTTAATATGCGCATATTCGTGCAGTCCGGCGGCGCCTGGTGGCGCCGGTGAGAGGCGATGCGAAGGGAGTGGAAACGCCGTTGTCGACCGAGTCCGAACAGCGCGAGCATCGCCACCGCGCCATCCTTTCCATCCTGCGGCGCAGTCCCGTGCGCCGCCAGGACGAGCTGGTTGCGCGGCTCGGCGATCGTGGCTTTGCCGTCACGCAGTCGAGCGTCTCGCGCGACCTCCGCGAACTCGGTGTCGCCAAGCTCGGCGGTCGCTACGTCGCACCGGCCGCCCCGGAGGCGCCGGCACGCGAAGCGGTGGACGAACTGCCGCGCTACCTGCGCGCGGTCCGCCCGGCCGGTCCGCACCTGACGGTCGTGCTCACCCGCACCGGAGCCGCCCAGCGCGTCGGCATCGAACTCGACCGCCTGGGCTGGAACGAGATCGTCGGCACCGTGGCCGGCGACGACACCGTTTTCGTCGCCACCGCCGGCGCCCGCGACCAGAGCCGGCTGCTGCACCGGCTTCAGACGGTGATGGCGAGTGCCCCCGGACTGTCGGCGGCCTCCGGCCCGGCTTCCCCTTCCGACGCGTCGCGATGAGCGCCGCCACCCCGATCGTGCTCGCCTTCTCGGGCGGGCTGGACACCTCGTTTCTCGTCCCGGCGCTGACGGAGCGCTTCAGCGCGCCGGTAGTCACCGTCACCGTCGACACCGGCGGCCTCGACGATGCGGCGCGGCGCGAGCTCGAAGCCCGCGCGCTGCGTCTCGGGGCGGTGCACCACCGCTGCGTCGACGCGCGGCAGGCGTTCTTCGACGACGTGCTGCGCTACCTGATCTTCGGCAACGTGCGGCGCGGCGGGCTCTACCCGCTGTCGGTCGGCGCGGAGCGGGCGATCCAGGCCCGCGAGGTGGCGAGGGTCGCTGGCGAGCTCGGCGCGACGCGGGTCGCGCACGGGTCGACCGGAGCCGGCAACGACCAGGTCCGGTTCGAGGTCGCCCTGCGCGCCACCGATCCGACCCTGGAACTGCTCGCTCCGGTGCGCGACCAGCCGCTGTCGCGCAGCGACGAGGTGGCATTCCTCGAAGCCAGGGGACTGCCCATTCCCCCCTTCGGAGCGGCCTACTCGGTCAATCGCGGCCTCTGGGGAACGACGATCGGCGGTCGCGAGACTCTCGACAGCACCACACCGCTGCCCGAGTCGGCGTGGCTGCTCACCCGCGGCGCCTTCGACGTTGCCCAACCGGCCGAACGACACCGGCTCGCGTTCGAGGCCGGCGTGCCGACCGCCTGGGACGGCGAAGCGCTCGATCCGGTCCGCCTGATCGAGCAGGTCGAACGGACGGCAGCCCGATTCGGGATCGGCCGCGGGATCCACCTCGGGGAAACGATCCTCGGCATCAAGGGGCGGGTTGCCTTCGAGGCGCCGGCCGCTGAACTCCTGCTGACCGCCCATCGCGAGCTCGAGAAGCTGGTGCTGACCGCCCGCCAGCTGCGACTCAAGGACACCGTCGCCGCCGTCTATGGCGATCTGGTGCACGAAGGTCAGTGGCCGGAGCCGGCGGCGCGCGACGCCGAGGCGCTACTTGCGCGCTCTCAGGAGCGGGTGACCGGCGAGGTCGACCTGCTGCTCCGTCAGGGTTCGCTGTTCGTCGAGGGGGTGCGATCCCCCCGGTCGCTGATGGCGGCATCGCACGGCCGCTACGGCGAGACGACCGGCGAGTGGACCGCTCCGGACGCCGCCGGCTTCTGTCGGCTGGTGGCCCTGCCCGCCCTGCTCCATGCCCGCGCTGGAGGTGACCGATGAGACCCGTCGTGCTGGACAAGATCGCCTCGGTGACGCGCGCCTGCGCGCTGGAGCGCGAGGTGCGGGTGGCCGACACCGGCCCGTGCGAGGAGGGCATCGTGGTCGCCGTGCGGGTGCTCAACGACAAGTCGACCTACAACCAGATCGAGCTGCCCTCGGGGCGCATGGCGCAGGTCAAGCGGGGCGACGTCGTGGCGGGCGCACTGGGTCACCGCAACGCGCTGTTCGGGTACTCCGGGCACCTGCCCGACCGTCTGCGCACCGGCGACGTGCTGCAGCTGCTCAACATCGGCGGCGTGATCGGCGTCTGTGACTCGATCAACCCGAACCTGGGGCGCCCGTTCGACGTCGAGGTACTGGGCACGGTGCTCGCGTTCCCCTACCTGGGAGAACGGATCGGCGTGCCGGCCCGGATCGGCGAGGAGCGCCTCGATGCCGACGCCCGCCTCGACCGCAGGAGCGTTCCGGTGATCGCGCTGGTGGGCTCGTGCATGAACGCCGGCAAGACCGCCGCCGCCTGCGCGCTGGTCCAGGAGTTCGCCCACCACGGGCTGACCGTCGACGGGCTGAAGGCGACCGGGGTCTCGCTGCGTCGCGATGTGCTCGCGATGGAGGACGCCGGCGCCCGGCGGACGGCGCTGTTCACCGACTTCGGAGTGGTGACGACTACGGCCGCGAACGCGCCGGCTCTGACGCGCACGCTGATCACGCGGCTGGCCACCGGCGGCGCTGTGGCGCCCGACCTGATCGTCGCCGAGCTCGGCGACGGCCTGCTGGGGACCTACGGCGTCGACGCGATTCTCGGCGCGGATGACCTGCGCGGAGCCTTCGACGCGGTGGTGCTGGCGGCCAACGATCCGGTGGCCGCCTGGGGCGGGATCGAGCTGCTCGCGCGCGATTACGGAATTCGGCCGATCGCCGTCACCGGCCCGGCCACCGACAACCGGGTCGGCACCCGCCTGATCGAGGAGCGCACCGGCGTCGCTGCGATCAACGCCCGCACCGACGCACCCAAGCTGGCTGCCGCGGTGCTCACCGCCCTCGGCCTCGCGACACCGGCCTCCGCCCGGATCGAGTCGGCATGACGCTCCGTTCGTTCCCCGTGGTCGTCCTGGGCGGCTCCGGCTACGTCGCCGGCGAGCTGCTGCGCCTGCTGGCGGGGCATCCGGCGTTCCACGTCGCGGCCGTGCTCTCCGAGTCCCGGCGCGGAGCAGAGATCGCGGAGCTGTTCCCCCACCTGCGTGGCACGGCGATCGGGGCGACCGCGCTCGGGTCGCTGGCCGAGCTCGAGGCGGTCGTCGCGGAACACCGCGATCTGGGGCTGCTGGTCGCCCTGCCGCACGGCGCCGCCGCAGCGCAGATCGATCGCGCCCTCACCGCCGCGGAGCGCAGCGGCACCGACCTGCGCGTGGTCGACCTGGGCAGCGACTTCCGGCACCGCGACGCAGCGACCTGGGAGTCGCTCTATGGGCAACCGCACGGAGCTCCGCACCGGCTCGGACAGTTCCACTGCGTCCTGCCCGACCTGGCGCGGACGAGCGACGCCGGGTGGCAGGCGCTGCGCTGCGTCGCCCACCCGGGCTGCTTCACCACCGCGGCCACGCTGGCGCTGGCACCGCTCCACGCCCTGGGCTGGATCGACCCGGCGCATCCGGTGCACGTCGTCGCCGTCACCGGATCGACCGGATCGGGACGCACCCCGAGCGCGACCACGCACCATCCCGAGCGACGCAGCGATCTGTTTGCGTACGCCCCGTTGGCGCATCGCCACGAGTCGGAGATGCAGAGCCTGATCGCCGCTGCGGCGCCTGCGGCCGAAGTGCCGGCGCTCCTGTTCGTGCCGCACTCGGGACCGTTCGCCCGCGGCATCCACGCCACCATCACCGCCCGCCTCGCCCGGCCGGCCGACCCCGGGAGCCTCCGCGACTCGGTGACGGACTACCTGCGCACGCTGTCCAACGCGCCGGCCATGTCGTCCCCGCCTGCGCTCGAGACCCATCCGTCACCTGGTGCGTTCGTTCGCATCCTGTCCGGGCCGCCGCGCCTGCAGGCCGTGGTGGGAACGAACCGCTGCGACGTCGCGTTCGCGGTGCGCGGCGAGCAGCTGGTCGTCTTCTCGGCGATCGACAACCTGGTCAAGGGCGCTGCCGGGGGCGGCATCCAGTGGATGAATCGACTCTTCGGCCTGCCGCCGACGACCGGGCTCGTTCTGCCCGGCCTCGGCTGGCTGTGAAGGAGGCCGCCATGCCGGCATTGCTCGAACACCCCGTTGCTCCGTCGCACCTGCTGCCCGTCTACGACCAGCTGGCCATCGAGCCGGTCGAAGGGCACGGCGTCTGGCTCGAACTCGCCGACGGCCGCACGCTGCTCGATCTCTATGGTGGCCACGCCGTCGCCCTGCTCGGGTATCGACACCCGCGCCTGCTCGGCACGCTGGCGGCTCAGGCGCGGCAGCTCTTCTTCCAGAGCAACGCCCTGCCGATGACGATCCGGGAGCGCGCCGCCAGCGCCCTGGTGCGCTTCGGGCCCGCCGGGCTGGATCAGGTATTCCTCGTCAACAGCGGTGCCGAGGCCAACGAGAACGCGCTGCGGCTCGCCCTGCGCGCGACCGGCCGCCGGACGATCGTGGCGCTGGAGGGTGCGTTTCACGGTCGCACCGCCGGCGCGGGAGCGGTGACCTGGAACTCGGCGCGCTGGTATGGGTTCCCGCGTGCGCCGTTCGACGTTCGATTCGTGCCGCGGGAGGACCTCGCCGCACTCGATCGCCTGCTCGCGACCGGGGATGTCGCGGCGGTGATCGCCGAGCCCGTGCAGGGCGTAGCCGGGGCGATCGCCCTTTCGGACGAGTGGCTGCACGGCGCCCGCGCTGCCACCCGGGCCGCCGGCAGCCTGCTGATCCTCGACGAGGTGCAGTGCGGCATGGGGCGGTGCGGCGCGCCTTTCGTGGCCGCGGCTGTCGGTGTCGTCCCCGACCTGCTGACGGTCGCCAAGGGGCTGGCCGGCGGCTTCCCCGCTGCGGCACTCCTGATGACCGCTGAGCTGGCGGCTGCCGTGCGACCCGGCGACCTCGGCACGACGTTCGGCGGCGGCCCGCTCGCCTGCGCGCTGATCGAGGCGACGCTCGATGCGCTGGTCGACGAAGACCTCGTCGCCAACGCCGCGGCGCGCGCCGAGTATCTGCGCGCCACCTGTGTCGTCGGCCCGGTGCGTGGCGTCACCGGCCGTGGCCTGCTCGCCGGACTGCGGACCAGCCGCAGCGCGCGCGCGATCCAGGCCGAGCTGCTCGCCCGCGGCATCCTGGTGGGAACCAGCGCCGACCCATACGTGGTGCGGCTGCTGCCGCCGCTGATCCTCGAGGACGGACAGATCGATCGCCTCGCCGCGGCGCTCGCGGAGCTGCCGCAGTGACGATCGGGACCGTCGACGTGCCCGCACGCTTCCACTCTCTCGGCGATCTGCCGGCGGAGCAGATCCGCGCGCTGCTTGCGCTGGCCCATCGGCTGGAGCGCCAGCCCGAGCCCCAGGCGCTCGCCGGCCGCATCCTGGGCCTGCTGCTGTTCAACCCGTCGCTGCGCACGCTGGCGTCGATGCAGGCCGCCATGGCGCGCCTCGGGGGCAGCTCGATCGTCCTGCAACCCGGGCAGGGCACCTGGAAGCTGGAGACCCGACCGGGCGTGGTGATGGACGCAGAGGCGGCCGAACACGTGCGCGAGGCGATTCCGGTCCTGGCTGGCTACGTCGACGCCCTCGGGATCCGGGCGTTCGCCGGCGGCACCGACCTGGCCGCTGACCTCGCCGACCGCGACTTCGCGGAGATGGCGGCGCTCTTCCCCCGCCCGACCATCAACCTGGAGTCGTCGCTCGATCATCCCTGCCAGGCGCTGGGCGACTGGAAGACGCTGGAGGATCTGGCCGTCCCGGAGCGCGGGCGGTTCGTGCTGACCTGGGCGAATCATCCACGGGCGCTGCCGTTGGCGGTGCCCGCGGCCGTCGCCGGCATGGCCGCCGCCCGCGGCATGGAGGTCGTCGTGCTCGCCCCGGAGAGCCACCGCCTCCCCCCCGCCGTGATCGACCGCGCGCGGCGAGCCGCCGAGGCAGCGGGCGGCTCCCTGCGCGAGACGTCCGACCGTGGCGAGGCGCTCGAAGGCGCGCACGTGATCTACGCCAAGTCGTGGGCCTCGTCCGCCCTGTACGGCAACGCCCCGGCAGAGGCCGAGGCCCGGCGCCACCTCGGCGACTGGTGCGTCGACACGCCCTGGTTCGCCACTGTCGACCCCGCGTGCCGTTTCTTGCACTGTCTGCCCGTCCGCCGCAACGTGGTCGTCAGCGATGCCGTCCTCGACTCGCCGCGCAGCGCCGTGGTGCGACAGGCGCACAACCGGCTCTGGGCACAGATGGCAGTACTGCACCAGCTCCTGGGAGGAGCCCGATGATCGTCTCCACGACTCGCGGCGTCGAGATCGCGGCACTGCGCCACGCGGTGCCTTACCTGGCCCTGTTCCGCGGCCGAACCTTCGTCGTCAAGCTCGGCGGCGGTGCGCTCGAGGATCCGCGCGCCACCACCGGCGTGGTCGAGCAGGTGGCGGCGCTCCATCACCTCGGAGTCCGGGTCGTCCTCGTGCACGGCGGCGGACCGCAGGCGACGGAGCTGGCGCGCGCGCTCGACCTCGCCGTCCGCCAGGTTGCCGGACGCCGCGTGACCGACGAAGCCACTCTCGAAGTCGTGACGCTCGCCCTGAACGGCAGCGTCAACACCGGGCTGCTCGCCGCCTGCCGGGCGGCGCACCTGCCGGCAGCCGGGCTGTCCGGCGTCGCCGGCGACCTGATCGTCGCTCGCCGCCGACCGCCGATGGTGATCGACGGTGAGCCGGAGCCGGTCGATTTCGGACATGTCGGCGACATCGAGTCGATCGACCCGCGTCTGATCGTGACCCTGCTCGACAGCGGTCATCTGCCGGTGGTCTCGCCGCTGGCCGCCGACGGCGCCGGCCGGCTGCTCAACCTCAACGCGGACAGCGTGGCGGCGGCGCTGGCGGTGGCCATGCGGGCCGAGAAGCTCCTCGTGCTCGTCGACACGCCCGGGCTGCTCGACGACCCCGACGATCCGCGCACCCTCGTCTCCTGGCTCGACCGCGCCGGCCTCGCCGAGCGCATCGCCGACGGACGGATCCGCGGCGGCATGCTGCCCAAAGCCCGCGCGATCGACGATGCGCTCGCGGGCGGAGTGCCGCGAGCCCACCTCGTCTCCTGGCGCAACCCGGACGCGTTGCTGCTCGAGGTCTTCTCGAACCAGGGCGCCGGCACGCTGGTGGTGCCGCGGCTCGACGCGCTGTCGGCCGACGAGCGCGATCCGGCGGAGGGGACGTGAGCCGCATCGACGAAGCCACACTGCTGGCACTGCACCGCGATCTCGTGGCCACGCCGTCGGTTTCCGGGAGCGAGCAGGCGATCGCCGACCGGCTCGCCGCCTGGCTGGGCAGCCACGGCCTCGCGCCGACTCGCCTGGGCGACTCCCTGCTCGCCCTGGCGCCGACCGCCGGTGGCGGACCGCTGCTGCTGTTCGACACGCACGTCGACACGGTCCCGCCGGGACCGGGCTGGAGCGTCGAGCCGTTCGCCGCCACCCGGCGCGACGGCCGGGTGATCGGGCTGGGCGCCGGCGACGCGAAAGCGTCGGTCGCGGCGATGACCGCCGCCTTCTGCGCGCTCGTGGCGACGCCCCCCCCCGGGATCACCGTCGGGCTCGCCCTGGTCGCCGGCGAGGAGACTCGCAGCCAGGGCACTCGCGACGTGCTCGACCACCTCGCCGCCGCCGGGACTCCGGTGGCCGCTGCCGTGTTCGGCGAACCGACCGGTCTCGACCTCGCGGTGGCTCAGAAAGGCCTGCTGGTGCTCGAACTGACCGCCCGCGGCCAGGCGGCGCATGCGGCGCACGCGCGCGCGCTCGGCGGCGACAATGCGATCGCAATGCTGGCGCGCGATCTGATGGCCCTCCAGGCGACCGACCTCGGACCCGCGCATCCGCGGCTCGGCTCGACCACCCTCGAGCCAACCGTCCTGCGGGCCGGCGAGGCCCGCAACGTCGTGCCGGGAGTCGCCATGGCGATCCTCGACGCGCGCACCGTCCCGTCCCTGCCGCCTGCCGAGCTCGTAGCACGGCTGCGTCACGCCGTGGCCGGCGAGCTCGAGGTCCTGTCCGACCGGCTGGCACCGCAGCAGACGCCCGACCACTCGGCGCTGCTGGCGGCCGCCGAGCTGGCGCGCCCGCAGGCGCGCCGCTTCGGATCGCCGACGCTGTCGGACTGGGCACTGCTCGACCCGGGCATTCCGGCGGTCAAGGTGGGTCCGGGCCGCTCGGAGCGCTCGCACACCGTCGACGAATGGGTCGACGAAGAGGAGATCGTCGAGGCAGCCCGCTTCTACGAAGCACTGGCCCGACGCTACGCGCAGCGACTGGATGGCGCCCGCCGGCGGCCCGAGGAGGCGGCGTGAGCGGTCGGCTGTGGGACAAGGGCGCACCACTCGACCGCCGCGTGCTGGCCTACACCGCCGGCGAAGATCACGCGCTCGACGACCGGCTCGTCGCCTGCGACGTGCGCGCCTCGATCGCCCACGCCGCCATGCTGCTCGGGGTCGGTCTGCTGTCGACCTCGGACTTCGAGGCGATCCGCTCTGGACTCGAAGCGCTCGCCGCCGAGCACGCCGCCGGGCGCTGGCGCGTCGAGCTCGACGACGAGGACGTCCATACGGCCCTCGAACGGCGCCTGACCGAACGCATCGGCGCCGCCGGCGGCCGGGTGCATCTGGGACGCTCGCGCAACGACCAAGTGCTCGCCGCACTGCGTCTCTGGATGCGCGACGAGTGCGTCGAGATCGCCGCCGCGGTCGGCGGTGTCGCCGGCAGCCTCCGTCAGCTGGCCGACCTTCACGCGGACCTGCCGTTGCCCGGTTACACCCACCTGCAGCGCGCCATGCCGTCTTCGGTGGCGGACTGGGCCGGAGGGTTCGCCGCCGAGCTCGACGACGACGCCGAAGGCCTGCTCGCCTGCCGCCGCCGCATCGATCGCAATCCGCTCGGATCGGCAGCGGGATACGGGACGCCTGGCCTGCCCATCGACCGCGAGGCCACCCGCGCCGCGCTCGGGTTCGCCAGCGTGCACGAGCCGGCTACCGCCGTCCAGCTGTCGCGCGGCAAAGCGGAGGCGCAGCTGCTCTTCGAACTGGCGCTGCTGGCCGGCGATCTCGGGCGGCTCGCGGCCGATCTGGTGCTCTACGCGAGCGCCGAGTTCGGATTCGTCGAGCTGCCCGACGAGCTGACCACCGGCTCCTCGATCATGCCGCAGAAGCGCAACCCCGACCTCTACGAGCTGCTACGCGGCCGCACGGCGTCCGCGATCTCTGCTCTCGTCGAGGCCCTGCTGATCCCGGCGAAGCTGCCCAGCGGCTACCACCGCGACCTGCAGCTGCTCAAGGCGCCGCTGTTCCGCTCCGCCGATCTGGCTCGCGCCGCGTGCGACCTGCTCGCGACGACGCTGCCGAAGGTGCGCTTCCGGCGGGATCGCATCGCGCTGGCGCCCGAGCTGTTCGCGGCCGAGCGCGCCCACCGCCTGGTGCTCGAGGAGGGGGTGCCGTTCCGCGAGGCCTACCGTCGCGTCGCTGCCGAGCTCGCCCGCCCGGTCGACTGACCGGCCTACCTCCGGCTGCGTCCGCGCCCGCCGCGCAGTTTGTCGAGCGACAGGATCCCCGACCCGCGGGTGGCGATGTAGAGGAAGACGAAGCTGAAGAGGGCCGCCAGCTCGCCGCGGTTGACGATCGGCCAGAAGCCGCCCTTGGCGTGCACCATGAAGTAGGCGCACGCCATCATGCCGCTGGCCAGAAACGCCGCCCAGCCGGCGAACAGCCCCACGGCGATCAGTACGCCGGTCACCAGCTCGATCCAGCCGCCGACGATCATCAGCGGCTGCTGGGCGACCTGGCCGCCGAGCAGACCAAAGCATTTCTGAAGGCCGTGCTGCATGAACAGGAACCCGGCGACGATGCGCAGCAGCGCGTAAGCGGTCTCCTGAAATCGGGCAAGCGGCTTCATCGGCGTCTCCCCCCGGTCGTTGACGCGCGAGTCTAGCCCAGGGCGCCGGCGTCCTGCGGACGCCATTTTCGATAGCCTTCCCGCATGGCCACTCGAACGCTGCTTCGGCTCACCGCCCTGACCGCCGTCGCGTTGCTCCCTGCTGCCGCCGCTTCCGCCGACCCGCCGATCGGCGCATGGTCGCCCCAGCAGGCCGCTGCCCTGCTGGCGACGACGCGCACCGTCCGCCTGGCGCCCGACCTCTCGTCCCTTTCACCGGGCGAGCGCGCCGCGGTCGGCGAACTTCTCGCCGCCGGCGAGATCCTGCAGCGGGTCTACGAAGACCAGCGGCACCCGGAGGCGGCGGCAGCGCGCCAGCGACTGGCAGAGCCCGGCGCCAGAGAGGACCTGGCGACGCTCTACCGGCTGTTCCAGGGGCCGATCGCCACCACGCTCGAGAACCGGCGCGAGCCGTTCCTCGGCACCGCGCCGGAGAGTCCGGGCAAGGCGGTCTGGCCGTGGGGGATCACCGCCGCAGAGGTCGAGGCGTTTCTCGCCGCGCACCCCGCCGAACGCGATGCGATCCTGGGTGAGCGCACCGCCGTGCGCCGCGCCGAAGCAGGGCAGCTGGCCGCCGATCGCGCCGCGCTGGCTCGCCATCCGGCGCTGAGCGAACTCCACCCGGGTCTGGCAGATCGCCTCGCGGCCCTGGCCGGCCAGCCCGATCCGCAGCGGCTCTACGCGGTGCCGTACGCAGTCGCCTGGGCCGACGAGCTGGTCGCGGTGAAGCATCACCTGTTCCGCGCCGCCGACGCGGTCGAGGCCGACGACCCGGAGTTCGCCCGCTACCTGCGCAACCGCGGACGCGATCTGCTGACCAACGACTACGAGAGTGGCGACGCCGCGTGGGTGACCGGGCGCTACCTCCACCTCAACGCGCAGATCGGCGCCTACGAGACCTACGATGACGCGCTGTTCGGGGTCAAGGCGTTCCACAGCCTGTCGCTGCTGGTGCGCGATGATGCCGCCACGGCAGCACTGGCGCGCGGTCTCGGCGGACTCCAGGAGATCGAGAACGCCCTGCCCTGGGAGTCCGACCGCACCGTCCGCACCGACATCCCGGTCGGGGTGTACCACGTGGTGGCGGACTTCGGTCAGGCCCGCGGCACCAATACCGCGACCATCCTGCCGAACGACGCGCTGTTCGCGCGCCGCTACGGCCGCACGATTCTGATGCGCGCCAACATCATCACCCACTCGGAGCTGGCCGAGTCGGCGGCGGCGCGCTGGCGCGCCGCCATGGTGCCCGAGCTCGCCGGCGCACTGGCACCGGAGGGCGGGCTCTACCGCACCCTGTGGCACGAGATCGGCCACTACCTGGGTGTCGACCGGACGGCGGATGGCCGTCCGCTCGACCAGGCGCTGCAGTCGTGGGCCGACGCACTCGAGGAGATGAAGTCGGATCTCGTGTCGCTGTTCGCCCACGAGCGATTCCACGCCGCCGGGACGATCGACGACGCCCGGCTGACCGCGGTGCGCGCCGGTGGCATCCTGCGCACCCTGCAGAACCATCGCCCGAGACCCGACCAGCCGTACCAGACCATGCAGCTGGCGCAGTTCAACTTCTTCCTCGAGCGCGGCCTGATCGCGTTCGCAGACGACGGGCGGCTGACCGCCGACCTGGCGCGCTATCCGGGCGTCGTGCGAGCGCTGCTCACCGAAGTGCTGGCGCAGCAGCGTGCCGGCGATCCGGCGCAGGCCGCCGCTTTCTTCGCGCGCTGGACCGGATGGGACGAGCGGCACGAGGCGCTCGCGGCCCGGCTGCGGGAGGCACAGGGCAAGCGGTACAGCCTGGTGCGCTATGCGGCGCTCGGCGAGTAGAGGTCAGCGGGCGGTGCGCTGGCGCACCGCTTCGTAGAGCACGGCCGCCGCCGCAGTGGCGAGATTGAGCGACTCGACGCGGCCGCACATCGGCAGGCCGATGCGGCGGTCGCACGTGTCGAGAGTCAGGCGCCGCAGCCCCTGGTGCTCGCCGCCGACGCACAGAACGATCTTGCCGGTCAGGTCGACCTGCCACGGCGGCGCGCCGTCCATTGCCAGGCCGTAGATCCAGTAGCCGTCCGCCTTGAGCCGCTCGAGGTTCTGCGCCGAGCTGCCGATCGGCTCCACCTGCAGCCAGGCGGCCGCACCTGCGGACGCCTTCACGGCCAGCTCCGAGAGTGGCGCCGAGCCGTGCTCGCGGACCAGCACGCGACCGACACCCGCCCCCTCGCAGACTCGCAGCAGCGCGCCGAGATTGCGCGGATCCTGCACGTCCTCGGCCAGCACGACGAAGTTCGGATCGCCGGTCCGTGTCGACGCGGCTGCAGCCGCGGGGTCGACCTCGGCGCCGAAGCCGTTGGAGACGCCGCGCCCGAAGCGCGCCAGCTCGGCCGGCTCGACCTCGACGACCGGCACTCCGGCGGCCCGGCAGAGCCCCTCCACCTCGCGGCGGCGCTGGCCGGCCCGTCCGCGCTCGACCAGGACCCGCCGTACCGCGGCCGGGTCGCGGCGCAGCGCTTCGCGCACGGGGTGAAAACCGACCACCCGTTCCGTGCTCATCCGTCGACTCCGCCCAGCAGGGCGACAGCGAGCGCCGCCATCCCCTCGCCGCGACCGAGAGCTCCGAGACCCTCGTGGGTGGTGGCCTTGAGGCCCACCTCCTCGGCGCCGACGCCCAGTACGGCCGCGATGCGGGCACGGATCGCCGCGCTGTACGGAGCGATCCGGGGCGCCTCGGCGACGAGGGTCAGGTCGCAGTTGATCACCCGCCAGCCGCGCTGGCGCGCCGCCTCGACGACGATCGTCAGCAGCTCGACGCCGGCGGCATCCTTCCAGCGCGGATCGCCGGGCGGAAAAAGTCGCCCGATGTCGCCCAGACCGGCGGCACCGAGGATCGCATCGCACAGGGCATGCAGCAGCACGTCGGCGTCGCTGTGACCCTCCAGCCCGAGCTCGAACGGAATCTGCTCGCCGCCCAGCATCAGCCGGCGCCCAGGCGCCAGGCGATGGACGTCGTAGCCCTGCCCGATCCGCAGCCGTGTGCTCATCGCCCCTCCGGAGCCGGCGCCGTGGCGACGCCGGTGCGATCGCCCAGCAGGCGGGCGACCGATTCGAGATCGTGCAGCCAGGTGACCTTGGGGTTGGGCCGTCGAGCCATGACCAGGCGGACCACGACACCCCCCAGGCGCTCGATCAGCGACGCCTCGTCGGTACCGACGAACCCGTCCGCGTCCGCCGCGGCGAGCGCCTGCTCGAGCAGCTCGCGGCGAAAAACCTGCGGGGTCTCGGCGCGCCGCAGCAGCTCTCGCTCGACCGTCCGCACGATCCGATCGCCGGCCACCTGCTTGATCGTGTCGACCAGCGGGCGACCGAGCACGGCGCCCCCTCCGTCCTTGGCCGCGGCGACGACGGCGCGCACGTCCAGCGGGTCGACCGCGGCCCGGGCGCCATCGTGGACCGCGACCATGTCACCCGCGCCTGCAGGCGAGGAAGCTAGGCCTGCGGCCACCGAAGCCTGCCGCGTTGCGCCGCCCGCAGCGTAGGTCACGCGAGCATCGCTCGTCAGCCGTTGCGGCGCCGTGGCGACGTCCGCCGCCGGCAGCACCACTACGACGCTCGTCGCACCGGCCGCGAGCAGCCGGTCGATCGACCAGGCCAGCAGCGGGCGGCCGGCTACCGGGGCAAACTGCTTGGCGCCCCCGAAACGGTCGCCCATCCCGGCGGCCGGGACGACCGCGTGGAACAGCACGGGAGGATGGTCCTCGAACGAAAAACCGGCCGCGACGTCGCGAGGTCCGTCGGGCCGGTCGGCGGCAGGCATGTGCTCACGCTCCGGTACGGTCGTCAGACCGTCAGGATGTCCTTTTCCTTGTGCTCGAGCGCCTTTCCGATCTCCTCGATGTAGCGATCGTGGAGCTTCTGCACGTCCTCGTGCGCGCGGTGTTCGTCGTCGGAACCGATCTCGCCGTCCTTACCCGCCTTCTTGAACACCTCGTTGGCGTCCCGGCGCGCCGCGCGCACTGCAGTGCGAGCCTGCTCGGCCATGTCGTGCGCCTTGCGGACCAGCTCCTTGCGCCGCTCCTCGGTGAGCTGCGGGATGGGGATCCGGATCACCTTGCCGTCGTTGGACGGGTTGACCCCCAGGTCGGACTTGAGCAGCGCGCGTTCGATGTGCGAGATCTGCGACGCATCGAACGGCTGCGCGACGATCATCGTCGCATCGGCGACGGTCAGCGTCGCGACGCTCTTGAGCGGCACCATCGAGCCGTAGTACTCGACCTGGACTCCGTCGAGCATCTGCACCGAAGCACGGCCTGTGCGCAGGCGCTTGAGTTCGTCGTGCAGGTGCTCCACGACGTGCTGCATCTTGAGCTCGGCCTCCTCGAGAACTTCCTTCATGACGATCTCCTTCGCCGGCGATCCTGCTTCGCGGCCTGCTGCCTGTCAACCGCCGGAAAGCTCGCGGCGCACGATCGAGCCGACCTGCTCGCCGCAGACCACGCGCCGGATGTTGCCCGGATGCGTGAGGTTGAACACGGCGATCGGCAGCCCGTTCTCGCGGCACAGGCTGATGGCCGCCGCGTCCATGAAGCGAAGGTCGCGTTCGAGGACCTGCTGGTACGTGACCTCGGGCAGCAGCCGGGCCTGCGGATCGAGCCGCGGGTCGGCGGTATAGACACCGTCGACCCGCGTTGCCTTGATCAGTACCTGGGCGTGAATCTCGTTGGCGCGCAGCGCGGCGGCCGAATCCGTCGTAAAGAACGGATTGCCGGTGCCGGCGGCGAAGATCACCACCCTGCCCTTCTCGAGATGGCGGATGGCCCGCCGGCGAATGACCGGCTCGGCGACGGCGCGGATCTCGATCGCCGTCTGGACCCGCGTTGGGACCTGCTTCTTCTCGAGCGCGTCCTGGAGCGCCAGCGCGTTGATGACTGTCGCCAGCATCCCCATGTTGTCGCCAGTCACCCGGTCGATGCCCCGATCCGACGCGGTGACGCCGCGGATGATGTTGCCGCCGCCGACCACGATCGCCAGCTCGACCCCGAGGTCGTGAACCTCGGCGATCTCGCTGGCGATCTGCCCGACGACGGCGCCGTCGATGCCGAAGCTGTGCTGGCCCATCAGGGCCTCGCCCGACAGCTTGAGAAGAACGCGCTTCCAGACCGGCCCGCCGCTCATCGTTGCGGTTGGCCCCGGCTCAGGCGCCCTGCCCCGCGGCCGCCGCCACCTCGGCCGCGAAGTCCGCCTGCTGCTTCTCGATTCCCTCGCCCAGCTTGAAGCGGGTGAAGCGGCGCACCTGGATGTTCTCGCCGATCTTCGCCACCGCCTCGTTGACCATCTGGCCGACCGTGAGGTCCGGGTTCTTGACGAACGGCTGCTCGAGCAGGCACGCCTCGCCGTAGAACTTCTCCATCTTGCCCTCGACGATCTTCTCGACCACGTTGGCCGGCTTGCCGGAGGCCGCAGCCTGCTCGCGGTAGATCGCACGCTCGTGCGCGAGGACCTCCTCCGTGACCTCCTCGCGGCGCACGTAGCGCGGCTCGGCGGCCGCGATGTGCATCGCGATGTCGCGCACCAGCTGCTGGAAATCGTCCGTCTTGGCGACGAAGTCGGTCTCCGAATTGACCTCCACCAGCACGCCGATCTTGCCGCCGGCGTGAATGTAGGAGGCCACAGTACCCTCGGCGGCCACGCGGCCGGCCTTCTTGGCCGCGGCGGCGAGCCCCTTCTTGCGCAGCAGGTCGACCGCCTTCTCCATGTCGCCACCGGCCTCCGCCAGTGCCGCCTTGCAATCCATCATGCCGGCGCCCGTGCGCTCGCGCAGCTCCTTGACCATCTGTGCCGTGATCTGCATCGTTCCTCTCCTCGCCCGCATCTTCTGCGGTGCTGCTCGTTGCCCTGCCAATTCGAAATCCGCCCTGCACACGAAAGTGACAAGCATCTCCCGTACGACGATCGGCTGACGATTTTCACGGGCGCCGTCGCGGCGCCCCGGGCGGAGGGATGTCCGGTCAAGCCGTCGGTGCGGCGGCCTCCGCTGCGGCGTCGGCCGCAGTAGCGCCCGGCGTCTCCGGCGCGTCCTTGGCCTCGACCATCAGATCCTGCTGCAGCCGCTGGGCGCCGGCCAGGTACGCGTCGGCGATGCGGCTGGTGAACAGGCGGATGGTCCGGATCGCGTCGTCGTTGCCCGGAATGACGTAGTCGATCAGCTCCGGATCGCAGTTCGTGTCGACGATGGCAATCACCGGGATGCCGAGCTTGTTCGCCTCGGCAACCGCGATCGCTTCCTTCTTCGGATCGACGACGAACAGCGCGTCCGGCAGCGCCTCGAGATCCCGCACGCCCGACAGGTTCCGGGTCATGCGCTCGAGCTCGCGCTCCATGCGCAGGCGCTCCTTCTTCGTGTGCACGCCCTTGTCGTCCGCCAGCCGCGCCTCGATGTCGAGCATCTTCTCGATCGACTGGCGGATGGTCACGAAGTTGGTCAGCGACCCTCCCAGCCAGCGATGGCTGACCGAGTACTGGCCGCAACGACGCGCCTCCTCGGCGATGACGTCCTGCGCCTGCCGCTTGGTGCCCACGAACAGCAGACGCCGACCCTCACGCCCGAGCCCCTCGACGAAGGCGGCAGCCTCGCGGAACGCGCGCAGCGTCTTGGCCAGGTCGATGATGTAGATGCCGTTGCGGCGACCGAAGATGTACGGCTTCATCTTCGGATTCCAGCGCCGCGTCTGGTGCCCGAAGTGGACGCCCGCTTCGAGCAGCTCCTGCATGGTGATGTCGGCCACGATTTCTCCTTGGATCCTCGGCACGCTCAGCGCTTGCTGAACTGGAAGCGCTTGCGGGCGCCGGCGCGGCCGTACTTCTTGCGTTCCTTCTTGCGCGGGTCGCGGGTCAGCAGACCGGCCGACTTGAGCCGTTCGCGCAGCGCGACGTCGAACTCCAGCAGGGCCCGGCTGATGCCGTGACGCACCGCGCCGGCCTGGCCGGCGTAGCCGCCGCCCTCGACCGTGGCGTAGATGTCGAACTTCTCGCCGGTCTCGGTCAGCACCAGCGGCTGGCGCACGACCATGCGCAGAACCTCGCTGGGGAAGTAGTTGTCGAGGTCCCGGCCGTTGACCTGAACGGTCCCGGCACCGGGCTTGAGAAAGACACGCGCGGTGGCGGTCTTACGCCGGCCCGTGCCGTAGAACTGCGAGGGGGTCGCTTCGCTCACTCGGTGCTCCTTCAAGCAGTGCGGCCGGCAACCGCGAGCGGCGTCGGCTTCTGGGCATGGTGCGGATGCTCGGGACCGGCGTAGACCTTGAGCTTGCGGCGCAGCTTGCGACCGAGCTTGCTCTTCGGCAGCATGCCGTAGACGGCGGACTCGACGAGGCGCCCCGGATGCTTGTCGCGGATCTCGAAGGCGCGCGGCGACTTCAGCGAGCCCGGCTTCTGCGTGGTGTGCCGGTAGTAGGTCTTCTCGCGCTCCTTGTCGCCGGTCAGCGCGACCTGACGCGCGTTGACGACGATGACGAAATCACCGCAGTCGACGTGCGGCGCCCACTTGGCCTTGCCCTTGCCGAGGATCAGGCGCGCCACTGCGGTCGACAGACGGCCGACCGGAATGTCGGCGGCGTCCACCACCCACCAGCGATGCTCGATCTCCCCCGACTTGGGGCTCAACGTGCTCTTCATCAACGACTCCCGTCGATTGTCTTCGGTCTGGCTCGTCTCGGCGGCGTGGGCAGGGAAAACCCGGCACTGCAGCGCAGAGGAGGTGGAATCCTAGAGATTCGGGCCCCCGCCTGTCAACCCGGCCCCGCCCGGCCCGGACAGCGGCGGCCCGGCTCGCGCCGCGCCCGGAGCCGTCGAGGCCGTTATCGGCCGGGATAGAGTCGCGCGCATGGGTCCCGACGCCGCCGGATCGCTGCCCACCGCCCCCGCCGACCTCGGGGTTCCGGCAATCCCGGGGGCCGACCGGGCGAGCAGCCCCCAACCGGACCGTCGGGCTGCCGATCTGTCCGGCCGCGACAAGGACGGGGCGCGGATCCGCGCCATGTTCGGGCGGGTGGCGCGGCGCTACGACCTGCTCAATCACCTCCTTTCCGGGCACCTGGACCGGCTCTGGCGCCGGCGACTGGCGCGCGATCTGGCCCTGCCGGCGGGCTCCCACGTCCTCGATCTGTGCGCCGGCACCGGCGACCAGGCGGTCGCCCTGCACCGCCGGGGGCTGCGGGTCACTGCGGCGGACTTCTGCCTGCCGATGCTGGCTCTGGCGCGGCCGAAGTTCGCGTCTGCGGCGGCGCCAGCCCCGGTGCCGGTGCAGGCCGACGGGCTCGCCCTGCCGTTCCCGGACGGCCGGTTCGACGGCGCCACGGTCTCCTTCGGCTTGCGCAACGTAGCCGATCTGGACCGCGCGCTGGCCGAACTGGCGCGGGTCGTCCGGCCGGGCGGCGAACTCGGGGTTCTGGAGTTCACCGTGCCGAGCTTCGCTCCGCTGCGCGCGCTCTACCTCTTCTACTTCCGCCGGGTTCTGCCGCGGCTCGGCGGCTGGCTGTCCGGCGACGCGTCGGCATACACCTATCTGCCCGCCTCCGTGCTCGCGTTCCCGCAGCGCGAGGGGTTCGTCGAGCGCCTGGTCGCCGCCGGCTTCGAGGCCGGCCGGTGGCGATCGATGTCGGGCGGCATCCTGGCGCTCTACCGGGCGCGGCGATCCTGAGGCCGGCGACGGGGATTCGACTGCAAGGGAGGTACGTTTGACGACGATTCTGGACGGCGTCGCGACCGGCGCCACGATCCGCCGCGAGGCGGCCACCACGGCGGAGACGATCCGCCAGCGCTCGGGCCGCGCCCCCGGCCTCGCCGTCGTGCTGGTCGGCGACGACCCCGCCTCGCAGGTCTATGTCGGCTCCAAGCGACGCGCCTGCGAGGAGGCCGGGCTGGCCAGCTTCGGCCACCTGCTGCCCGCCGACACCCCGGCCGGAGAGCTGTTCCAGCTGATCGACCGGCTGAATGCCGACCCGCTCGTGGACGGCATCCTGGTGCAGCTGCCGCTGCCCGGCCATCTGCCGACGCGCGCGTTGCTGGAACGGATCGACCCGGACAAGGACGTCGATGGCTTCCACCCCGTCAATGTCGGGCGGCTGTGGAACGACGAGCCCGGCTTCGTGCCGTGCACCCCCGCGGGCGTCATCGAGATGCTGCACCGCTACCGGGTGCCGTTGGCCGGCCGGCGGGCGGTCGTCGTCGGCCGCTCGACGATCGTCGGCAAGCCGATGGCCGGCCTGCTGGTGCGCGAGAGCGCGACCGTGACGGTCGCCCACTCGAAGACCCGGGACCTCGCAGCCGTCTGCCGCGAAGCCGAGATCCTGGTGGCCGCCGTCGGGCGCGCCGGCCTGATCGGGGCCGAGCACGTCTCGCCGGGGGCGGTGGTCGTGGACGTCGGCATGAACCGGGTCACGGACCGCGAACTGGCTGCCCGCCTGACCGGCGGCGACGTCAAGCGGATGGCCGCTTTCGAGCGCAACGGCTCGGTGCTGGTCGGCGACGTCGACTACCCGGCCGTGGCGCCGCGCGCCGAGGCGATCACGCCGGTGCCCGGCGGCGTCGGTCCGTTGACCGTGGCCATGCTGCTCGCCAACACAGTCGCCGCAGCGCGCCGCCGGCTCGGGCTCGAAGCGCCCGGGGCCGGCTGAGAGCGCGACGGCCCCGATGCCGGCGCGGCTGCGGATCGGCCTGACCGGAGGACTGGCGAGCGGCAAGAGCACGGTCGCGCGTCGCCTCGCCGAGGCCGGCTACCGGGTGGTGGATGCCGACCGGCTGGTGGCAGAACTCTACCGGCCAGGTGAACCGGGAGTGCACGCGGTGGCCGATCTGTTCGGACCCGAACTGCTCGACGCGGAGGGCGGTGTCGACAAGGCTCGCCTCGCTGAGCTCGTGTTCGCCGACCGAGCGCAGCTGGCACGCCTGGAGGCGGCGGTCCATCCCCTGGTGCGCGAACGGTTCCAGCAGATCGCCGACGGTCTCGACGGCGGCGTCGCGGTCCTCGAGGCCACGCGCCTGGTCGAGGCCGGCTTCGCGCCCGACTTCGACCTCGTCGTCGCGGTCGAGGCGCCGCTCGACCTGCGCCTCCAGCGCGCCGTGGCGCGGGGTCTCTCCGAGGACGACGCCCGTGCGCGGCTCGCCGCGCAGGGGGACGGGCACGAACGCCGCCTCGCCGCCCACCATCTGATCGACAACGACGGCACGCTCGAGGACCTGCTCGCCCGTACCGACGCCCTCGTCCGCGCCCTCGGTCCGGCGAACTGAGGGGACGACCGGCGGCCCCGGGCCGTCAGCCGAGCCGGTGGAGGCGCGCCAGCAGATCGCGCCAGGCGTGGCCGCGGTGAGCGCGCGCGTCCTTCTCGGCCGCCGTCATTTCCGCGCAGGTGCGCGTCTCCCCCGCCGGCACGAACACCGGGTCCCAGCCGAACCCGCCTTCTCCACGGGGCGGCGCGACGAGCGTGCCAGCCACTTCGCCGCGCCCGAGGACGATTCGCTCCCCGTCCGTCCAGGCGAGGACGCAGACCGCTCGAGCCGCGGGACTGCCGAGGGCGAGGGCCGTACGGGCGATCGCTTCGGCCCCCATCGCTTCGAGCATCCAGCGCACCAGCGGAC
>CAZUAT010000003.1:0-22634 GCA_964618415.1 uncultured Thermoanaerobaculia bacterium | reverse complement strand
CGCTGATGGTCCGCGCCACCTGCGCCTGCAGCTTGAGCGCCGCCAGTTCGAGGCCGGTCTCCTCGACCACCAGCGGTCTGCCGACGGCGGCGTAGGCCGATCGCGCCTTGTGGCGCACGATCCATTCGATGTCGAGGGACTGGATCTCCGGCAGATCGAGTTCGATCGCCTCGAGCTCGCCGCCGGCCAGCCGGCGTGCCTCCGCCAGCTTGCCCGCGTTGCCGGTGACCAGCAACAGCGGCGCAGCAGCGGGTCGCGTGGTCACTTGCGCAGAACGCGGTAAGCGGTGACGCGCTGCTCGAGTCCCTTGAGCTGGAACTCGCCCAGCGATTCGGTCGGGATGGCACCGCCGAGCAGCCGGTGCGTCTCGCCGCCGATCGTCACCTCGCCCGCTTCGCCCACGTACGCCTCGAGGCGCGCCGCCACGTTGACGGTGTTGCCGAGCACCGTGTAGTCGACGCGCTTGCGTGACCCGACATCGCCGACGACGACCGGTCCGCTGTTCATGGCGATGCGCACCTGAAGCGTCGGCAGTCCGCGCGCCGCGCGCGAGGCGTTCCAGGCCTCCTGGGCATCGAGGATGGCGAGCGCGGCGCGCACCGCGCGCGGGGCATGATCGGGCTGCGCCACCGGCGCGCCGAAGAAAGCCATTACGCAGTCGCCGATGAACTTGTCGAGCGTTCCGCCCTCGTGGAAGATCGCCTCCACCGCCGGGGTGAAGAACCCTTCGAGCATTTCCGCGACTTCGGCCGGCTGTAGCTTCTCCGACAGCGCGGTGAAGCCCGCCAGGTCGGCGAACAGCACCGTGGCCTCGACCAGCTTGACGCGTCCGACCACCGTTTCCGCGGCCTCCGGATCGGCCGCGACGATCGACTCGAGCACCGACGGCGAGTGATAACGCTCGAGGCGCGACCGCACCTGGCGCTCGCGCTCGGCCGCCTCGGCATTGCGCAGTCGCTCGACCGCCACGGCGGCGAAATTCGCCAGCGCCGCCAGCAGATCGAGATCCTGCTCGGTGAACGTGCCGGCATGGAACGGAGTGTCGAGCTGCAGTACTCCGATGATCTTCTCGCCTGACCAGAGCGGCGCGCACATCGCGGCGCGAATCTGATGAATGCGGATCGACTCGCCCCCGGCCAGTCGCTGATCGGCCTGCGCGTCATAGGTCAGCAGCGCCACGCGGTCCCGGATCACCTGCTCGACCATGGTGCGCGAGACCGGCACGTCGCCCTGCGGCCGGTACTCGACGCGATCCTTGACCCGCGAGATCTCGCAGACGGTTTCACCCGTCCTCTCGTTGCTGAGCAGGATGAAGCCGCGGTCGACCGGCAAAGCCTCGAACGCGAGATCGAACACCCGCGCCAGCACCTCGTCGACCGACTCCGACCGAATGAGCAGCTGCGCGAGGCGGGTCATGAAACCGAAGATCTTGGTCGAGTAGGCCGCCTCCAGCTCCCGGCGCTTGTCCGAGCGGGCGGCGCCGCTGCTCTTCGGGTCGAGCCCGTAGTGTTCGGTGAACTCGGCCAGCGACCGGACGATGGTCGCCGTTCCCAGCGGCGGCGTCGGCGCCGCGGGCGGGGACGCTGCCGGGATCGCCGTTCCGGAGGCGTGCACCCGGGTCTTGGCGGCCGACTCGGTGTCGCGCGCCTTGGGTGCGTCCTCGAGCAGGAGATCGAAGTTGCCGATCCGGATCCGGTCGCCGGCGCGCACCAGGGCCCGCTTGACCGTGACGTCGTTGACCAGCACTCCGTTGGTGCTGCCCTGGTCGATGACCGCCCACCCCTCGGGCTGGTGCGACAGTGTCGCGTGGCGACGCGACACCGAGAAGTCCGGCAGCACGATGTCGTTCTCGGTTCCGCGACCGATTCGGACCTCGTCCCGGGAGAGGCTGCGAACCTCCTCCCGACCCTCGTGCGACCACCGAACGCGCAGCACTGTGGCGATTTCCCCGCGCGATCCTACACCCGCTCCCGGGCCCCCGGCCGGCTCTCCGCTTGGTCGCCGCGCGCCCGGTTGCTAGCATCGAACTGCCATGCGTGAAGCCCCCGGCAATCCCCTGCACGACCGCTATGCGAGCAGCGAAATGGCGGCGATCTTCTCGACCCGCCATCGCTACGCGACGTGGCGCCGGATCTGGATCGCGCTGGCGGAGAGCCAGCGCGAACTCGGCCTTCCGATCACCGAAGAGCAGCTGGCCGCGCTGCGCGGCGTCGAAAACAAGCTGGATCTCGACCGGGTTGCCCAGATCGAGCGGGAGACGCGACACGACGTCGTGGCCCACCTGCGGCACTTTGCCGAGCAGGCCGGCGGAGCCGGCGGCATCCTGCATCTGGGCGCCACCTCGGCGTTCATCACCGACAACACCGACCTGCTGCTGGCGCGGGAGGCGCTGGCGCTGCTGGAAGGCCGGCTGGCCACGGTGCTCGGGGGGCTGACGGAGTTCGCTCGCCGCTGGCGCGATCTGCCCTGCCTCGCGTACACCCACTTCCAGCCCGCGCAGCTGACCACGGTCGGCAAGCGCGCCTGCCTGTGGGCGCAGGACTTCGTGCTCGACCTCACCGAAGTCCGCCGCCGGCGCGCCGACCTGCCGGCGCGGGGCGCCAAGGGGACGACCGGCACCCAGGCGAGCTTTCTCACCCTGTTCGACGGCGACCACGAACGAGTGCGCGACCTCGACCGCCGCGTCGCGAGCCGCCTCGGCTTCGCCGCGTCCGTCGCGGTCAGCGGCCAGACCTATCCGCGCAAGCTCGACAGTCAGCTGCTCGCCACCCTGGCCGGCATCGCCGAGAGCTGCCACAAGATGGGCACCGACCTGCGCCTGCTGCAGGGCGTGGGCGAGCTCGCCGAACCGTTCGATCCCGGCCAGGTCGGTTCTTCCGCGATGGCCTACAAGCGCAATCCGGTGCGCGCCGAGCGGATGTGCGCCCTGGCGCGACGGGTGATGACCGACTCGCTGAACGGGCCGCTCAACGCCGCCACTCAGTGGCTCGAGCGCAGTCTCGACGACTCCGCGAACCGCCGGCTGGTGCTCCCCGACGCTTTTCTGGCCGCCGACGCCTGTCTGGGCCTGGCTGGCCACATCGCCGCCGGGCTGCGGGTCCACGAGAGCGCCGTTGCCGCGCGGGTGGCGCGCGAACTGCCGTTCATGGCCACCGAGACGCTGCTGATGCAGGCGACCCGTCGCGGCGGCGATCGCCAGCAGCTGCACGAGAAGATCCGCGGCTACAGCTTCGCGGCGCAGGAGCAGGTCGCCGCGGGCGGCTCCAACCCGCTCGTTGCTACAATCGTGGCGGACCCGGACTTCCGCCTGTCGGCCGCCGAGGTGGCGACCTGGATCGATCCGGTGGCCTTCACCGGGCGTTCCGCGCAGCAGGTGGACGAGTTCCTGGACGAAGTCGTGGCGCCGGCTCTGGCCGGGGTCACCGCAACTGCGGTCGAAGAGCCTCGCATCTAGGGGCGCGACGACCGCCGACGAGACGATGCGGCGGCGTACCGACCTTCCCTCGCTCCTCCTGCCCCCGGCCCTGCTGGTGGCGCTCGTCCTTGCCGGCTGCGCCTCCGGCCGCACCCGCACGGCAGGACCGGTGATCGAGCGCGGCATGGCCTCCTGGTACGGGCCCGGTTTCCACGGCAAGCGCACCGCCTCCGGCGAGCGCTACGACATGGACGCGATGACCGCCGCCCACAAGACGCTCCCGTTCGGCACCGTGGTCGAGGTCCGCAATCTCGAGACCGGACAGAGCGTGCAGGTGCGCATCAACGATCGCGGTCCATTCGTGCGCGGACGGGTGATCGATCTGTCCCGGGCTGCGGCGCGCGCGGTCGGCGTGTACGGTCCGGGCACGGCCCGCGTGGAGCTGGTCGCAGTCGGTCGGGCTGTGCCGCCGAATCTCGAGCGCACGTACGCCGTCCAGGTGGGTGCATTCCAGGAGTCGGAGCGGGCGCGCCAGCTGGCCGATACGCTGTGCGTGACCTATCCGGACGTGGAGGTGAGGTCGGACGCCGCCTGGCACCGGGTGCAGGTGGGCGCCTACCGGGCGCGAAGAGCCGCGGAAGAGCTTGCCGCCGAGCTCGTCGCGCGCGGCTACGCCGCCGTGGTCATCGCTCTGCCGCCGGGCTGACCGGCGGTCAGCCGAGGCGCAGGGCGTCCACCCGGGCGACCTCCGGAGTGGCGCGCAGCCGCTCGAGCAGCTCCGTAGACGGCCGCTCGTCGATCCGCAGGACGGCCAGCGTCTCGCCGGAGGCCTCGCGCCGTGCCAGGTGGATGTCGCCGATGTTGACTCCCGCGTCCCCGAGCAGCGTGCCGAGTCGCCCCACCACGCCGGGAACGTCCCGGCTCTCGACGACCAGCAACTCGCCCTCGGGCCAGAACTCCAGGCGGTAACCGGCGATGCCGAGGACGCGCGGCATGCGGCCGCCGACCAGGGCCCCGACCAGCTCGATCTGGCCCGATTCGGTGATCAGCCGGACGACGACCTCGGGGCTCTCCTCGTCCGAGACGCCGCTCGTCGCGCGCGAGACGGTGAGTCCTCGCGCCTCCGCCAAGTGCCCCGCGTTGACGAAGTTGACCTCGTCGCCGAGGTGGACCGCGAGCACACCCCGCAGGACGGCGACGGAGATCGGCGCTTCGAACTCGTCATCCACGCCGCGCCGCTCGATCTCGATGCGCACCGGCCGGCCACCCTCCAGGCCGGCCGCCAGCCGGCCGAGCCGATCGCCGAGCCGCAGCCACGGCTCCTCGCGCTGCCCGGTTGACGCGAAAGGCAGGTTGACGGCCGCAATCGCCAGCGAACCCGCCAGAGCGGCGAGGACCATGCGTGCCGTCTCGACGGCGATCCGCTCCTGGGCCTCGCCGGTCTGGGCGCCGATGTGGGGCGTCGCCACGACGCGCGCGTGGCGGACGAGTTCCAGCTGCGCCGTCGGCTCCTCGGCGTAGACGTCGAGCGCCGCCCCACCGAGCCGCCCCGAGTCGAGCGCGGCCAGCAGCGCCGCCTCGTCGATCGTGCCGCCGCGGCCGCAGTTGATCACCCGCGCCCCCGGCTTCATCAGCGCCAGTCGCCGCGCGTCGAGCATGCCCCGCGTCGTCGCGGTCAGGGGGGTGTGGAAAGTCACGATATCGGCCCGCGCCAGCAGTGCGTCGACCTCGACCGCCTCGACCTGCAGCCGGCTCGCCGTCGCCGGATCGAGCACCGGGTCGTAGGCGACTACCGTCATCTCGAATGCGCGGGCGCGCACGGCCACCTGCTGCCCGATGCGGCCGAAGCCGATCACTCCGAGCGTCTTGCCGTGCAGCTCGCTGCCCAGGAAACTCTTGCGGTCCCATTCGCCGCGCTTCATCGATGCGTCTGCAGCGGGCACCCGGCGCGCCAGCGCCAGCATCATCGCGAAGGTGTGTTCGGTGGCCGAGATGACGTTGGCCGTCGGCGCGTTGACGACCAGCACGCCCCGTTCCGTGGCCGCCGGCACGTCCACGTTGTCCACCCCGATGCCGGCCCGTCCCACCACGCGCAGGCGCGCCGCGCCGGCGAGCAGCTCGCGGGTGACCTTGGTGGCGCTGCGCACCACCAGCGCGTCGGCGTCGGCGACCAGCTCGGGCAGCCGCGGGCGGTCATCCGCAGCGAGGACCCGCACGTCGGCACCCGCCGCGCGCAGGATTTCGAGTCCGCTCTGTTCGAGCGGATCCGCGATCACGATCCGATGCACCTGGCCACCTCCTCCTCCAGCGCCTCGAGCAACGCGGCAAGGTCGCGCTCCCGCACTTCGCCCATGTGTCCGATCCGAAACGTCGTCGGCTTCCAGCGGCCGTAGCCGCCGCCGACCACGAAGCCGCGACGCGACAGAGCGGCGACCAGGTCCGGCGCCGCCACCCCGGCGGGCGCCCGCAGACATCCCACCGTACGCGAGCGCGCCGTGGCCGCGGACGCGAACTCGAGTCCCAGCCGCGCCGCGCAGTCGGCGGTCGCCCGGGCCAGTCCAACGTGGCGCAGCCAGCGTGCCTCGATCCCTTCCTGCTCGATCAACCGGAGCTGATGCTCGAGGGCGTAGCAGACCGGGATCGCCGGAGTGGTGATCGGGCCGCCGTCGCGCTGCTTGTCGCGATAGCGCAGGAGGTCGCCGTAGAAGCCGCGGCACGGAACGGCCGCGGCACGCTCCTCGGCGCGCTCCGACATCGCGAAGACGGCCAGGCCGGGTGGTGCGGCGATTCCCTTCTGGGTGCCCGCGAAAACGAAGTCGAGACCCCACGCGTCCGTCTCCACCCGGTCGCCGCCGAGCGACGACACCGCATCGACCAGCACCAGCGCGTCGCTCTCCTCGCGGACGACACGCGCCAGCCGTTCGAGGTCGTTGACCACGCCCGTCGAGGTCTCGTTGTGGCAGATCGTGACCGCCTCGTATCGCTTGCGCCGCAATACGGCGCGCAGCAGCTCCGGATCGACCGCCTCGCCCCAGGGCACGGCCAGTTCGTCGCTGTCGCGTCCCAGCGCGCGGCCGATCGCGAGCCAGCGCTCCGAGAAGGCTCCCTGCGTGAGGTGCAGGACGTCGCGCCGCGTGCACGAGGTGAGGGCCGCCTCCATGAGCAGCGTCGAGCTGCCCGTGGCGACCATCGGCTGGCGGCGGGTGCGCAGGAGCCCCGGCAGCAGGTTGCTGATCGACTCCCAGACGGCCCGGAACTCGGCCGAGCGGTGGGCCACCATCGGGCGCGTCATCGTGGCGCGCGTCTCCTCGAGCACGTAGACCGGGCCGGGCAGGAAGAAGCGGATCGACTCGCGCATGGCGCTCACGCTCCACCGTCCCTGCGCTCGCGGCGCCGATCGGGCGCATGGACCGGTCGCAGCAGTTCGGCCAGCGTCGCGGCGGGGTCCAGCTCGCGGTCGCGGCCGGCGGCGACTTCGAGGCGATACCCGCCGCCCGCCGGAGCGAGGCCCGGATACCCGCCTCGACCGCGGACCAGCACGATGCGGCAGCCCGGAAAGTGTTCGCGGATCAGGTCGCGCAGTACCGCCGGCCCCGAGATCGGCTTGACGGACATCACCCGGCCGCCGCCGACGGCGACCGACCGCGCTGCCCCCGCTCCGGCGGCCTGCTCGAGGTCGGCATCCCGGACCGGCGCCGAGTCGCGCAGGTCGAGCCAGCCGATCCGCACGCCTCGGTCACGTGCTGCGGCAATCAATGCCGCGAACCGCGCGGGCTCGGCATCCACGGCCACCAGCGCGGTGCGCTTCATCGCGCCTCCTCGGGATAGATCAGAATCTCCCGACGCTCGACGCGGAAGCTCTCTTCATCGACGGCCCAGGTGGCCATCCAGGCGGCGAGGCGGTCGCCGTCGTCGGCTTCGATCGCGAGCCGCAGCTCGGCGCTGCCAGCCAGCAGGTCGACCGCCGGCCGGTCGACGACGAACTCGTACGGCGCCTCGCGCCAGCGAAAGGTCGGGGCCACGCGACGCAGCGCGGCCAGGACCTCGACGCCGACACGCAGGCCGGCAACGCGCCGCGGCGCCACCACCGCCAGTTCCACTCCGCCACAGACCTCGCCGCGATGCTTCTGGTGCCACGGCCGAAAGAAGGTCGGCACCGCGCGCACTCCCAGGGTGGCGAGCGGCGCCAGCATCGCGGCGAGCGTCGGCCCGTCCACCTCCGGACCGCCGAGCAGCCGAAACGGGCGGGTCGTGCCGCGTCCTTCGGAGAACTCGGTCGCTTCGAGCAGACAGAGGCCGGGATAGAGCAGCGCGGTCGCCAGGTCGGGCATGTTGGGCGACGGAGCGATCCAGGGTCGCGCTGCGTCGCCGCCGAGCTGACCGCGGCGCCACCCTTCGACGGCGACGAACGACAGCCGATCCTCCGCCAGACCGCGCCGCCTCGCCTCGAGGCGCACCAGCTCGCCGAGCGTCAGGCCGTGCCGGACCGGAATCCGGAACGCGCCGACGAACGAATCGAAGCCGCCCTCGGGCAGGTTGCCCTCCACGACTTCACCCCCGAGCGGATTGGGCCGGTCCAGGATCAGCACCTCGAGCCCGGCAGCGAGCGCCACTTCGACCGCCCAGACCGCCGTGGCGGCATAGGTGTAATAACGCGTTCCGATGTCCTGCAGGTCGATCACCAGCAGGTCGAGCCCGTCAAAGGCACCCGGCGACGGAACCAGCGTGGTCGCGTCCTCGCCGTACAGCGACACGATCGGGATTCCGGTCCACGGATCGACGGTATCGGCAGCGGCTACCATGTCCTGCTCCACGCCGTAGTAGCCATGTTCGGGACCGAACAGCCTTGCCGGCGGGCAGCCGCAGGCCGCCAGGGCGAGGTGCGCCGGCCGCAGGTCGGCAGTCAGCGACGCGCCGTGCGCCAGCAGGCCGAACCGCCGGCCGCCCAGTCGACGCGGCTCTGCCAGCAGGCGGTCGAGCCCGGTGGCGATCACGGCTCGCGCGACCAGTTGCCGCTGCGACCGCCGCTCTTGGCGTCTACACGCAGATCGGAAATCACCGCGCCGCGATCAACCGCCTTCACCATGTCATAGATTGCCAGCGCGGCGGCCGAAGCTGCGACCAGCGCCTCCATCTCGGCTCCGGTGCGCGCCGTCGCAACGACCGTCGTCCGGATCGCGAGTCCGTCTGCCTGGCGATCGAACTCGACGTCGACCTGGTCGAGCGGCAGCGGGTGCGCGAGGGGAATCCAGTCTGCAGTGCGCTTGGCTGCCTGGATCCCCGCCAGCCGCGCCACTGCGAGGGCGTCCCCCTTGGGCAGGGCCGAGAGGCGATCGAGCGTCGCCGCGTCGAGACCGATCCGGCAGGAGGCATGCGCCACGCGCCGGGTCACCGGTTTGTCCGACACGTCGACCATGCGGGCAGTTCCGGTCGCGTCGAGATGACTGAAGCCGGAGCCGTCCGGCGCGGCTGGAGTGGACATGAGCGACCGCGATGCTAGCACCGGCAAACGCACGAAAGCCCCGGGACCGTTGAAGTCTCGGGGCTTTCGTCGCGGCCGCGGATCCAAGTGGTTCGCGGTACGCCTCACGGCGTGCCGCCGGCCGTCGGAGGAAGACTCAGCGGCCCTTGTTCAGAGAGTCCTTGAGTTCCTTGCCGATCTTGAAGCGGACGTTCTTGCTCGCCTTGATGGTGATCGTGGCGCCGGTGGCGGGGTTGCGGCCCTTGCGCGCGGCGCGCTTCGAGACGCTGAAGCTGCCGAAGCCGGGGACCTGCACGCGGTCACCCTTTCTGAGCGCCTTCGAGATCGCCTCGATCGCGGCGTCAAACGCCTCTCCGGCGGCCTTCTTGGTCAGTCCGTCCACAGAGTCGGCAATGTGCTCGACGATGTCTGCCTTGCTGGCCATTCTTCCTCCTGTGCGAATTGGATCGCGGGTTGGAACTTCGGCGGGGACTGTAAGGCAACCGTGAATGCCTGTCAATACAGGCGTTCGCGGCATTCAGTGGCGTTCCTGGGCGTCACCGGCGGCGGAAAACCGAGACAGTGAATCCGTCGTGACCGGCGCCGGGCAGCAGCCGCCACGGACCGCTCTCGCGTCGACCGGCGCGCATCACCGGGTCGTCGCCTTCCGGTTCCTGCGCCAGAAAATCGGCTCGCGCCTCCAGGAACCGCGAGGCAACCCGTTCGTTTTCCTCGGGTTCTACCGAACAGGTGATGTGCACGAGCAGCCCGCCCGGGCGGACTGTCGGCGCCAGAGCAACGAGCATCGCGAGCGCCTCGTCCGCCAGCCGTTCGAGCTCGCTGACGCGGAAGCGCCAGCGCAGTTCCGGGTGCCGACGCAGAGTCCCGGTACCGCTGCATGGCGCGTCGAGGACGACACGATCGAAGCTCGCTGGCCGCCACGGGGGAAGGGCGGCGTCCGCCGCGACCACCGGCCGGTCGACTCCGAGGCGGGCCAGGTTCTGTTTCAGCCGCGCCAGGCGGGCGCCGGACAGGTCCGCAAACACGACCCGCGCAGCGGCGTCCGCAGCGAGCAGCGACAGTCCCTTGCCGCCTGGCGCCGCGGCCGCGTCGAGGATCCGCTCTCCAGGAACCGGCGGAGGAACACGCGCCGCCGCCTGGCTGGCCTGGTCCTGGACGTAGAAGTCGCCACGCTCGAACGCCGCACTGCCGAGCGCCGCTCCCTGCTCGACGACGAGCGCGTCGAGCGCCCCGCCCGCCAGCTCTCCGGGCTGTGTTGCGACACCTTCCGCCGCGAGCTGCGCGCGCAGCGCGTCGCGTCCTCCCCGATGCCGGAAGGCGAGCAGATGCATCGACCGGGGACCGTTGTCGGCGGCCAGCATCGCCCGCGCCTGCTCGTACCCGAACTGGTCGATCCAGCGCGCCACCAGATCCGGCGGATGGCTGTGCTCGATGGCGAGTCGGCGCACCGGGTCGGCCTCCTCCACCGGCCAGGCCTCGAGCCCGCCGCCCGCGGCGATCCGCCGCAGCACCGCATTGACGAAGCCAGCGCTGCGAGCGCCGGCCCGTCGCCGCGTGTCGCGCACGGCAGCGTCGACGGCCGCATGCGCCGGAATGCGATCGAGCGCCAACAGCTGACAGGCACCCACCAGCAGCGGGGCGCGGGTGCGCGTGTCGACTTGTGCCCAGCTGCGCCCGCTCGCCCGCTCCAGGACGTGCTCGAGACGAAGTTTCCAGCGCAGGCTGCCGTAGACGAGTTCGTGGAGCAGTCGCCGGTCGCGGGCATCGAAACTCGATCCGGCCCGCGCCAGCAGGCTCTCGGCGACCGTCCGCCCGGCGAGCGTCCGCTCGACGGTGCGCGCCGCCACGGCGCGGAGCTCGTAGCCGGAGTGCGGGGCAGCGACCGGTCGCGCCGGGGTTCGCACCGCCGCGTCTCAGCCGACCGACATGCCGGCCGCGAGCCGCAGGCCGTTGGCAAGGTCGCGGCCGGAGACCGGTCGTCCACCGGCCCGCTGCACGCGCAAGAGATCGAGCAGCGAGCCGTCTGGAAGGGAGATGCGCAGGGCCTCCTCGACGGTGCCGACGACGGAGCTGAGCGGCGCCGGCGGACCCGGCGGCACGCTCGCCGGCCGCGCCGCGAGCAGGCGAACCGGCTCGCCGGCCAGAGTGACCACGACCCCCGGCTCGTCGCCCCACGCGCGCACCGCGCGCGCCGCGACCTCGGCGCCGTCCGCAGTCGGCAAAGGGCGCCGCCCGACGATCTTGGGAGCCCAGGTCACCGCACTCTCGTCCTGCTCCACCCCGGGCAGCTGACCGTCGAACAGCGCCGGCAGAATCGCCACCAGAAGCTCGGCTCCGAGTGTCGCCAGGCGGGCGGTCAGCTCCGGCGTCGTCTCGTGCGACTCGATCGGGATCGCGCGGGTGGCCAGCACCGGCCCGCTGTCGAGACCGGCGGCCATCCGCTGAACGGTCACGCCGGTCCTGCGGTCGCCCGCCGCGATCGCGGCAGCGATTGGCGACGCGCCGCGCCAGCGCGGCAGCAGGGAGGCGTGCAGATTGATGCAGCCGAGGCGCGGCAGGGTGAGCAACTCGGGAGGAAAGATCTGCCCGAACGCGACGACGATCCCGAGATCGGGAGTGAGCTCCGCAAATCGGGCGATCGCCTCCGGCGACCGGACGCGCTCGATGGCCTCCACCGGCAGGCCCAGTTCGCGCGCCCGAACCGATACGGGCGGTTCGAGGAGCCGGCGCCCCCGCCCCGCCGGGCGTGACGGTTGAGTGACGACGAGCACCGGCGGACGCCCCGCCCGCACCAGCGCCTCGAGCGCCGGAACCGCGAACTGCGGCGTGCCGAAGAAGAGAATCCGCTCGCCTCCCATTCCCCGATGCTACCCAACCTGGATTGCGGCTGGAGGGCGGAGCCGGGCGACGAACTAGTCGTGCGTGGCGTCGACTTCGTCGAAGTAGTCGGGCGGCACGAGGATCTCGCGTGGCTTCGAACCCTGAGCCGGTCCGACGATCCCTTCGCGCTCGAGGATGTCCACCAGCCGCGCGGCGCGCGAGAATCCGACCCGCATCCGGCGCTGCAGGAACGAGGCGGAGGCCTGGCGCTCGCGCACCACCAGCCGGGCGACCTGGTCGAACAAGTCGTCGTCGATCCCCCCTTCGCCACCTTCTCCCCCGGCAGCGTCGGGCGGCGGCGCGAGGACGGTGGGGTCGAGCTGCGGACGCCCCTGCTTCTTGAGCCAGCGCACCAGGGCCGCCGTCTCCTGCTCGCTGACGTACGGCCCGTGCAGGCGGATCGTGCGGGAGCTGCCCGGCGGCATGTAGAGCATGTCGCCCTTGCCCAGCAGCTTCTCCGCGCCGACGGCGTCGAGAATCGTGCGCGAGTCGTGCCGGCTGGCGGTCATGAAGGACAGCCGGGTCGGGAAGTTCGCTTTGATGGTGCCGGTGAGGATGTCGACCGACGGCCGCTGCGTGGCGACGATCAGATGGATGCCGACGGCGCGCGCCATCTGCGCCAGCCTCGCGATCGAAGTCTCCACGTCCGCCGCCGCCACCATCATCAGGTCGGCGAGCTCGTCGATCACGATCACGTAGTACGGCAGCGGCTGCAGATCGGAGGCCTTGAGTTCACCCCCTTCCTCGTTCGACAGCGACAGCCGCTGGCGCACCTCGGGGTCCTGGATGGCGCGGTTGTAGTAGTCGATCGAGCGGACGTGCACCTCGGCCAGCAGCCGATACCGGCGTTCCATCTCCGCGACCGCCCAGCGAAGCGCGTTGGCCGCCTTCTTCGGCTCGACGACCACCTCGGTCTTCAGGTGCGGGATGTCGGCGTAGACGCCGAGCTCGATCCGTTTCGGATCGATGAAGATGAACTGCACCTGCTCGCGGGTGGCGCGGTAGAGAATCGACGTGATCAGCGCCTGGAGACCGATCGACTTGCCGGATCCGGTGGCTCCCGCCACCAGCAGATGCGGCATCGTGGCGAGATCGGCGTAGTACGGCTCCCCGTGGATCGTCTTGCCGATGGCCAGGGTCAGCACGGAGGGTGACTGCCGGAAGCGCTCGTCGGCCAGCATGGCGCCGAGACGGATCGTGCCGCGCTTCGCGTTGGGAACCTCGATGCCGAGGGTCGACCGGCCCGGGAGGCGGTCGATGCGCACCGATTCGGCGCGCAGCGCCAGCGCCAGGTCGTCCTGCAGGTTCACGATCTGACTGACCTTCACGCCGGCGCCGGGTTGAAATTCGAACACGGTGATCACCGGCCCCGGCGAGATCCCCTCGATCGTTCCCTCGACGCCGAACTCCGCGCAGCGCTGCCGAATCGCTTCGCCCAGCCGCACCAGTTCGTCCTCGTCGACCGCGGTGCGCTCCTCCTGGGCCTGCAGCAGCGACAGCGGCGGCAGCTGCGCGGGCCGATCCGCGGCCTCTTCGACGAAGCCGAACTCCTCCTGCGGCCGACGCCGCTGCGGGACGGCCGGCGGCGCCGCGGTGACTCGGCGCACGGCGACCGGGCGACTGGCTGGCGGCGTCGGCTCGAGGCGCAGATCGAGTTCACCGGGCGTCGCTCGCGGCCGGGCCGGCGGCGGCGCGCCGGGCTCGTCGTCGAGGCGCGGCGGCGCCACCATGCGATCGAGCCGCTTCTGCTTCTCCTCGGCGGCCCGCTGCAGATGCTTGACGACCACGCGGCGACGCGCGCGTTCCTTGTCCTTGCGCTCCCGGCGCCGGGCTCGCGCCAGCCGCCAGGACTCACGCCAGTGCGCCAGCCGACGTCCCCATCGCGCCAGCTCCTCGCCCAGGCTGGTCTGCACCAGCAGCGCCAGGCCGATCACGAACACCGCGCCGAGGACGACGGCCGCGCCGGCGAAGTTGAGCCGTGCCGAGAGCAGCGTCGCAAGGAGCACGCCGATGCCGCCGCCGGAGTCGAGCTGGTCGCCGCGCCAGGTCATCTGGGGCACCAGCAGCTGAGCGAGGCCCGGCAGCGCGAGCAGGATGAGAATGCCTCCGGTCGTGCGGCCGACCACCCGCGGCCGGCTGTGGGCGCGCAGCCGGCGCCAGGCCAGGGCGGCAAAGCCCACCGGCACCAGCAGAGCCACCCAGCCGAGCAGGCCGAATCCGGCGGCCCCGATCTGTGCCCCGAGCGGGCCGATCAGGTTGCGCGTGCCCGCACTCGCGGAGCTGGACTGGAACAGGAAGCTGGCGTCCCGAGGGTGGAACGAGCCCAGACTGGCGCCGAGCAGCAGGGCCAGCCCGGCATAGACGATGCCCACGATCTCGCTCCCCTTGGCAGAGGAGATCTCCACCCGGGAGGGGCTCGACTTGGAGTCGGGAAGCTCGCGCGCCATCGGCTTTGGCGCTCAGTGTAGCACTGAAAACTGTGCAGTCCGTTCAGTCTGGAAGCGGTCCGGAGGCCCGTGCGAGCGCCAGCCAGGCCGTCAAGTCGAGCTGCTCGGCGCGCTCGGATCCGGAGATCCCGGTCGCCGTCAGCAGGGCCTCAGCCCGCTCCCGCCCGAGCAGCGCTCCCAGTGCATTGCGCAGCGTCTTGCGACGCTGCCCGAAGCCGGCGCCGACCAGGCGGTCAAACCGCTCCATTCCGGCCGGCTCGAGAGGTGGCTCGAGCAGTTCCAACCCGACGAAGGAGCTCTCGACTTTCGGCGGCGGCACGAAGGCGCCCGGGCGGAGGTTGCCGAGCCGGGTGGCGCGGCTGCGCACGGCCACCCGCAACGACAGTGCGCCGTAATCGTGCCCACCCGGCGGCGCGACGATCCGGTCGACCACCTCGCGCTGAAGGAGGAATCCGGCACGGACTCCCGCCGGCGCGGCGGCCAGCAGTCGCTCGAGCACCACCGTCCCGACGTTGTAGGGCAGGTTGCCGGTCACGATCGCGCTTGCCGGCAGCGACGACCAGTCGATCGTCAGCGCGTCGACGGCGACCAGCTGAACGTCTCCGCCGCGCCCCTCCGGCAGTTCGCGCAGCCGGGCCCGCAGCGCGAACGCCCAGGCGAGATCGAGCTCGACCGCCAGCACCTGCGCCGCTCCGGCAGCCAGCAGCCGGGTGGTCAGGGCACCGCCGCCGGGCCCGATCTCGACCGCCGTGCGGCCGGTCACGCGCAGGAAGTCGAGCAGCGGCTGCGCCGCCGCGCCGTCGCGCAGGTGGTGCTGGCCGAGCGCTTTGCGGCGCGGCGGGCGGAGCCGCCCGGAGGCGGCGGGAGCGTCGGAGCGGCGGGCCACTTTGGCGTTTCCGGGCCGATTGTTGCCCGGAACGGGCCTCGACCGCGACAATAGCGCGCCGGTTTCATGGCACTGGGGTTGCAATTCTTCGCGCGGAACGAGTTGTCGCGTCGTCCCCGATCGATCGGAGAGTCAGCATGGATCCATCCGTAGCCACTGCACCGCCCACCGTCGACCGCGAGGTCGTCGCCCTGCGGCGGGTCGAAACCGAGTTGCGCAAGGTCCTGGTCGGCCAGGACGTCCTCGTCGAGCGCCTGCTGGTCGGCCTGCTCACCCGCGGACATCTGCTGCTCGAGGGCGTACCGGGCCTCGCCAAGACGCTGGCGGTCAAGACGCTCGCCCGCACCCTGGCGCTCGACTTCAAACGGATCCAATTCACGCCCGACCTGTTGCCGGCGGACCTGATCGGGACGCTGGTCTTCGACCCCAAGCGCGCCGAGTTCGAGCCGCGCAAGGGACCGCTGTTCACCAATATCCTGCTCGCCGACGAGATCAACCGCGCGCCGGCCAAGGTGCAGTCCGCCCTGCTCGAAGCGATGGAAGAGCGCCAGGTCACGCTCGGCGAGACGACCTGGCGGCTGCCCGAGCCGTTCCTGGTCCTGGCGACCCAGAATCCGATCGAGCAGGAGGGCACCTATCCGCTCGCCGAGGCGCAGATCGATCGGTTCCTGCTCAAGCTCCGGCTCTCCTACCCGTCGCGAGCGGAGGAGCTCGAGATCCTCGATCGCATGCTGGTCGAACAGCCGATCGACGTGCAGCCGGTGCTCGATGCCGAGCAGCTCGCCTGGCTGCGCGGCGCCTGTGATCAGGTCTACCTCGACACTCGAATTCGCAACTACATCCTCGACCTGGTCTCGGCCACGCGCGACCCCGGCACTGCCGGGATTGCCGACCTGGCACCGCTCATCGCGTTTGGCGCCTCGCCGCGTGCCACCCTGTTCCTGGCCCGCGCCGCCAAGGCCGTTGCCCTGCTCGCGGGACGCGGCTTCGTCATCCCCGAGGACGTCAAGGAGGTCGCCGCCGACGTCCTGCGTCACCGCGTCGTGCCGACGTACGAGGCCGAGGCGCGCAACCTGACGAGCGACGATCTCGTCGCCCGTCTGCTCGATCGGGTCGAAGTGCCCTGACCACCAAGCGCCTCACCTCCGCCTGGTCGCGACTCACCTCGCGCTGGCGCCGCCAGCCAGCCGTCGCGAAGTCCGACTCGGTCGCGCTGCCCGCCGACCTGCTGGCCCGGGTGCGTCGCATCGAGATCACCACCCGCCGGTTGATCGACCATGGCGTCGCGGGGAGCTATCACTCGGTGTTCAAGGGCCGGGGCGTGGAGTTCTCGGAGGTGCGCCCGTACCAGCCGGGCGACGACGTGCGGACCATCGACTGGAACCGCACCGCCCGCACCGGCACGCCGTTCGTCAAGGTCTTTCATGAGGAGCGCGACCTCACAGTCTTCCTCGCCGTCGATGTCTCCGGCAGCCTGCGCTACGGATCGCGCGCGGTCGCCAAGCGCGAGCTGGCCGCGGAGGTAGCCGCGCTGCTGGCCTTCACGGCGCTGCGCAACCAGGACAGGGTCGGCGCCGCGCTGCTGACCGATCGCGTCGAGCTGTTCCTGCCGCCGGCGCGCCGGCGCAACCGCGCCCTGCGTCTGGTGCACGAGATCCTCGCCCGTCCGGCGCGCGGCAGCACCGATCTCGATCGCGCGCTCGGCAGCGCGCTGGCGGGCCTGCCGCAGCGCTCGGTGCTCTTCCTGATATCCGACTTCGTCGGCCGGCCGCCGGTCGCCGCATTGGAGCGGGCGGCGATGCGGCACGATCTCGTGGTCTTCGAGATCGTCGACCCGCGCGACCTCGAGCCGCCGGCGAGCGGGCCGCTCGTGCTCGAGGACGCCGAGACGGGCGAAGTCGCCTTCGTCGACGGACGACGCGCAGCCTCCGCAGAGGCCGGCCGCGCCCGAGCCGAACGCGACGAGCTGCACCGGCTGCTCACCGGGCTCGGCGTCGATCGTCTCGAACTGCGCACCGACCGGCCCTATCTGCCCGAGCTGATCGCCTTCTTCGATCGGCGGCGCCACCGGATGGCCCGATGAGAGCCGCCCTCCTGCTGCTCGCGCTGACGCTCATGCCCGCCGCGCGGGCCGGAGCGGCGGACGCGCCGTCGCAGGCAGCGCCGACGTCCGTCCCGGAGGTCGCACCCGGCGGCGAGCTCGCCGTCGTCCTCGAACCGGCGTCGATCACAGTCGGCGATCCCATCGAAGTGACCGCCACGCTGCAGCTGACAACGGGCACAACGAGCGGAATCGGCGCGACGCTGATCGGGCTCGACGATCGGTGGGGCGAAGCGACGCTGCTCGCACCGCCGCAGCGCGTCGAGTCCACCGACCCGGCGGCGCAGCCGACCTGGCGCTTCCGGGTCACCGCGTTTCGGCCGGGCCGGTTCGAACTGCCGGCGCTCGGCGTGCGCGTCTCCACCGATCCGCCGACGGAGATCGTCGGCAGCAGCGTCGTTCTCGAGGTGCGCTCGGTGCTGCCGGCAGACGGCGACACGGTCGGTCCGATGCCGCCGGCCGCGCCGCGCCCACGCGGGGTCGGCAAACCGTTCGTCGCCGCCGCGAGCCTGCTGGCGCTGGCGATCGCCGCCGCGGCCTGGGCACTCGCCCGCCGGCGCGAGGAGCTCGCGGCGGCGCCAGCGCCGTTGCTCGCTCCGCGGGAGGAGTTCGGAGCGGCGCTGCAGCAGATCGCCGCCGACGGCCACGCTGATCCGGTAGCCGGCCACGCGGAACTCTCCCGCGCGATGCGCCGCTACCTGGGACGCCGGTTCGACTTTCCGGCACTCGAATCGACGTCGACTCAGGTGGCGCGCCGCCTGGCTCGCCCGCTGGCGGTGCGCCAGGTCGACCCGACGCTGCCGCGCACACTGGCGCGCCTGCTCGCCGACTGCGATGGCGTCAAGTTCGCCCGCCGCCCCACCAGCTCCGCCGCGCTCGGCGAGCGGTGCACGATCGCGGCCGGTCTGGTCGACTCCCTCGAAACGCATCTGGCCGCGCCGATGGAGGCCGGCGACCGGTGAACGGCACTCCGGCTTTCGCTGCGCCGCTCTGGCTGCTCCTGTTGACGGCGCTCCCCTTGCTCGCCTGGCGACATCACCGTCGCCGCGGACGCGGTGCGGTGACGGTCTCGCGCCTGCCGCAGCGACGCGGCGGCCGCTGGCGTCTCCACCTGCCGTTCTGGTGTCGGCTCCTGGCCTTCGCCGTCGCGGTGGTGGCGCTGGCCCGCCCGCAGCTCGGCTACGCCTGGGAGGAGTCGACTACCGAGGGGATCGACATCCAGATCGCTCTCGACATTTCCGGCAGTATGGGGGCGGAAGATTTCCAGCCCGACAATCGGCTGGCGGTCGCCAAGCGAGTCGTCCGCGACTTCATCGCCCGCCGCCCGTCGGATCGCATCGGCCTGACCGTCTTCGGCGGCACGGCGCTGACCCGTGCCCCGCTGACGACCGATCGGCGCATGCTCGACGAGCTGGTGGCGGCGATCGATCTGTCCGAAGTGTCGGACGGCACGGCGATCGGCATGGCGCTGGCGAGCGCCGCCAACCGCTTGAAAACGTCCAGCGCCCGGTCGCGGGTCGTCGTGCTGGTGACCGACGGCGTCAACAACGCCGGCGAGATCGATCCGGCGTCCGCCACGGCGCTCGCCGAAGGGCTGGGCCTGAAGGTCTACACCGTCGGCGTCGGCACCCGCGGGCGGGTGCCGGTTCCGGTGCAGGTGCGCGACCCGTGGAGCGGGCGCATCGAGACGCGGCGCGTCCAGATGGAGGTCGACGTCGACGAGGAGCTGCTGCAGGAGATCGCCGCCCGCACCGGCGGCCGGTTCTTCCGCGCCACCGACGCCGACGCGCTGGCGGCCGTGTTCGCCGAGATCGACCGGCTCGAGCGCACGCCGCTCGCCGTCAAGCGCTACGTGCGCCACCGCGAGCTGTTCGCTCCCCTCGCCTGGACGGCGCTCGGCCTGACCATGCTGCCGCTGATTGCGGCGGCGATCCGGGTGACGGCAGAGCCATGAGGACACAGACGGGGAGGCCACGATGACCTTCGGCGAGCCGCGCCTGCTCGCGCTGCTGGCGCTGGCGCCGGTGGCCGCCGTGGTGGCCGCCCTGGTCGCTCGCTCACGCGCGCGGTCCGAAGCGGCGTGGGCCGGGCGCACGCTGCTGCCCCGCCTGCGCAGCGGCGGAGCGCCACGGCCTGCCTGGACGATCGCGCTGTTGCTCGCCTTCGCCGTTGCAGGGCTGGCGGGCGCCCTCGCGCGGCCGCGCTGGGGAATGGCAGAACAGCGGGTCGAGCGGCGCGGCGTCGACGTCGTCTTCGTGATCGACAGCTCGCTGTCGATGATCGCCACGGACATCAGTCCGTCGCGCTGGTGGCTGGCCCAGTCCCTGGTGCGGCGGATGGTGGCTGCCATGCCGGGCAACCGTGTCGCGCTGGTGGCCGCGGAAGGGGTGGGCGTTGTGCTGTCGCCGCTCACCACCGACGCCGCGGTGATCGACCTGCTGCTCGATGCCGCCGAGCCCGCCTCGCTGCCCGTCCCCGGCTCCCGCATCGGACCCGCCCTCGAGCGGGCGATCGAACTGTTTCCACCCGGCAGCGAGACGCATCGCGCCATCGTGCTGCTTTCGGACGGCGAGTTTCACGGCGAGCCGCTCGACGGCACGCTCGCGCGGCTCACCGAGGCGGGGGTGACCCTCCATGCGATCGGAGTCGGCACGCGGTCCGGGGCGCCCCTCGCGCTCGGCAGGGAAGGAGCCATCAAGCGGGATGCGAGGGGCCAGGTGGTCATCTCGCACCTGGACAGCACGACCCTCGAACGGCTGGCGAGCGAGAGCGGTGGCAGCTATCTGCACGCTGCCGATCCGGCGACCGACCCGGCGCCAGTCCTCGAGGCGATCGACCGCATGCCGACCGTCCTGCACGACTCCCGGCAGTACGAGGCGCTCGAGGAGCGCTTTCAGTGGCCGCTCGGCCTCGCCGTCATGGCGCTCGGATTGTTGCTGGCCTTCGGCAGTCCAGCTGCACCGCGCCGACGCACCCGCTCGGAGGCGACATGAGCCGCCGCGCTCTCGTCCCCGCGCTGCTCGCCGGGCTCTTGCTGACCGGCGCCGACCGACCGCCTGGCGCGCCGGGCGCCCCGACCGCGTCCCCGGCGCCCGGGTCCGCCGCGCAGGTGGTCCCCGGCACCCGACCGGCCTGGCGCGACCGACTCTCCTGGAACGCTGGCGAGCGCACAGCGGCAGGCCTGGAGCAGCTCGAGGCAGACCGCCCCGCCGACGCGGCGGACGCACTCGACACCGCCTGGCGACTCGCGCCCGACTCACCGGCCGCCGCGTACAACGCGGGCACTGCGCGCCTGCTGGCCGGCCGTGCCGACGCGCTGCCGGCGCTCGAGGCGGCCGCGCGCGCGGCGATCGGAACCGGCGACGAGGACGCCCTGGCCGCCGACGCCCTTTACAACCTCGGCACCGCCCGCCTCGCCAGCGGCGACCCGCGCGGGGCGATCGAGTCGCTGACCGAGGCGCTGCGGCGCGACAGCTCGCGCATCGACGCCAAGCACAACCTCGAGCTGGCATTGCGGAAGCTGGCCGAACAGGAGCAGCAGGGCGACCCCCAGCAGTCGCCGCAAGGCTCCCAGTCCGGTGACGACTCTGACGACACGTCCGGGCAGGGGGAGGACAGCGAGGCGCAGTCGCAGTCCGGGTCGGACGGCGAAACCGGAGCCGACTCCGACGACTCGCGCCCGTCGGATGGCGCGCCGCAGCCCGGCGACGAGAGCGGAGACCACTCGCAGTCGCAGCCCAGGGGAGAGGCAGACCCGGCCTCCTCGTCGGACGAGGAGGCCGGCGAAACCCCCACGTCCGGCGACGCCACCGACTCCCGCCGAGCGCCGCTGCGCGACTTCCGGGATCAGCCCGGCATGACCGCGGAACAGGCGGCAGCGCTGCTCGAGGCGGTCGACCATCTGGAGCGCCAGCAGCGCGTCGATCGCGCGCGCGCCCGCCAGCGGGAGCGTGCCAGCGTGGAGAAGGACTGGTGAGAGCGGGCGCTGCAGCCCTGCTCGCCATCGCCCTGCTGCTGCCGGCAGCGCGCGGACAGGCCGAGGAGGAGCCGCAAGCGCGCCGCGCTCTCTCGCCGACCGTCGCCGGCCTCGACGAGGTGGTCCAGCTCACCCTCGAGCTGAGTTCGGACGACCTCACCGGGCTTGCCTTCGAGCCGAAGTTCCGGCTCGACAACCTCGAGCTGCTGGGCGCTCCGGCCACCTCGCGGCAGCGTTCCTGGATCAACGGGCGCGTATCGGGCAGTACTCAGCTGATTTTCCGCCTGCGCCCGCTGGCCGTCGGCAAGGCGACGGTGCGGGACATCAGCCTCGAGCTCGAGGGCGGCTCCATCGCGCTGCCGGACGCCCAGATCGAAATCGTCGCCGAAACCCCGCCGGAGCGCCGCCGTTCGCCCCGTCCGACGGCGCTCGATCCGTTCGGCGGTCGGTTCGCCGATCCGTTCGGCGACATGTACGGAGAGTCGCGACGTGCCGAACGCCAGCGCCCCACCCTGCCCAAGCTCCACCTGCGCATGTCCGCCCGTCCGGCCACCGTCTGGGTGGGCGAGCAGCTCACCTGGCGACTGCTGCTCGACACGCAGTCCGACATCTCGGCCTTCATGCCCCGTGAGCTGCCCAGGTTCGAAGGTTTCTGGGTCCGCGACGTGCCGTTGCCCGAGCACCTGAAGCCGGAGTGGGTGGAGGTGGACGGTGAGCGCTACGGACGGGTGCCCATGCTGCAGCGCGCGCTGTTTCCGCTGCGGCCGGGCACCATCGAACTCGGGCCGACGGTTGCCGACCTGGTCGTGCGCGTGGCGCGCGTCGGCTGGTTCGGACCGATCGGCCACGACGAAGCAATGCAACTCGAGAGTTCGCCGCTGCGGATCGAAGTCCGCGCGCTGCCCGATCCCCCGCCCGACTTCGCGGGCGTCGTGGGGCCGCTCGAGCTGAGCGCCGGGCTGGACCGGACCCGGCTCCGCGCGGGCGAAGCCGCCACCCTGACGTTTTCGGTATCGGGGTACAGCCACCTGCAGAGTCTCGCGGCACCGACGCTCGACCTGCCGCCCGGCCTGCGCGTCTTCGAGCCGCGCGCCGAGACCAGCGAGCAGATCCGCCAGGACCGGATTCGCACCACCCGGACCTGGAGCTGGGTCGTCCTGGCCGAGCGCCCGGGCCGCTTCCGGCTGCCACCGATCGGGCTGGTCGGCTTCGATCCCGCCACTGCCGCCTACCGCCGGTGGGAGACCGGGGCGGACGTGACCCTCGAGCTCGAGGTGGAACCGGCGTGGGACGCCGCTGCAGCGACGCCCGACCCTGCCGGGCCGACGCCCGAACCGCCGGAGAGCGGGAGGTCCAGGCCGGCGTGGGCGCAGCCGTCGCGGATCGCGACAGCGGCAGCTGCAGGGCTGGTGGCCGTCGGTCTGCTGCTGGCCGTGCGCGCCGTACG
>CAZUAT010000002.1:38745-126299 GCA_964618415.1 uncultured Thermoanaerobaculia bacterium | reverse complement strand
CAGCGCGGCTGGCCGCTGGCGGAGACGTTCAACCACTTCATGTCGCTGCCCAACCTGTTCGCGACCTACTACCAGCACTGGGTGCTTACCGACCCGGTCGGGCACCCCTGCCGGCTCGGGCACGACCAGCTGGCCAACGTCATCACGCCGGTGGTCAAGGCGATCCAGCCGCCGCGCATCTCCCTGGCCAACCCGTCGCCGGTGACGGTCGGCACGGTGGTGACCTTCATCTCCAGCCTGCCCGACCCGGTCAGCTGGATCGAGTGGGACTTCGGGGACGGTGGGCATGCCTACGGCACGAGCGCCGCGCAGGCCGGCACGGTGCAGTACATGTACCTCAGCCCCGGCAGCCGGACGGTGCGGCTGACCGCCACCGGCCCGGGCGGCAGCCGCACGGTCTCGATCAACGTCCAGGTCAACGGCGCCGCGCCCACCTACGTCCAGCGCACCTCGCTCCTGCCGCTGTTCGAGCGCGGCGACGGCGCGCTGCCGACCGACCTGACCACCCAGCTTTCGCTGACCAACAGCAGCGCCCAGCCGGCTCTGGCGGTGCTCACCTACTACCCGGAGGTCCGCGACAACGCCACCTGGACCTCGGGCAATTCGCCGCAGGCCCGGGTCTTCGTCGGGGCCGGCAAGACGGTGACCCTCACGGACGCGGTCGGCACCCTGTTCGCCACCGACCGCCGCCGCGGCGCGCTGGCGATCACCTACTACATGCCGCCCGGCTCGCCGACGACCGGTCACACGGCATCGGCGCAGCTGCGGATCGCTGCCCCGCCCGGGACGCCGGATACGGTTGCCGAGATCCCGGCCGGCCAGTGGAACGCCGGCGCCAGGCAACTGCTCGGGCTCGACCTCGATCCCGGCGAGCGGGTCTACGTGAGTGTGACGAACCTCGACGCCTCGGCGTGCACGGTTTACGCCGAGGTCTACGACGCCGACGGCGAGCACGCTGACTCGGCGGTCTTCGATCTCCAGCCTCGCTCGACCCGCCTGCGCTCGCTGGGCGACATCGCCTTCGCGCTCACGGCGCGGCCCGGCCCGTACGACGTCGAGCTGCTCGCCGCCACCTGTCGTTACACCGCGCATGCCGTCGAGATCCGGCCGGACGCCGGGACTGTCCTCGACTACACCTCGACCCCCTGAACAATTCGCCCCCGCCCCGCCCGAGCGCGCGGCGGGGTGCTACAGTCCCGCGCCCGATCACGCCGCAGGCGGCGACGGGCCGGAGGAGATCGCACGGGATGGCCAACAACGGGATGCCGCGCAAGTGGACGGTCGACGATTCGATCGACCTCTACAACATCGCGCAGTGGGGCAACGGATACTTCTCGGTCTGCGAGCGCGGCGATCTGATCGTCCAGCCGGACGGCCCGGGCACGGCGTCGATCAACCTCAAGGACCTGGTCGACGAGGTGCGCCAGCGCGGCATCGCGCCGCCGTTGCTGATCCGCTTCTCCGAGGTCCTCAAGGCTCGCGTCACGCAGCTCAACGAGGCGTTCCAGCGCGCCATCGGCGAGTACGGCTATCGCAGCGTTTACCGGGGCGTCTTTCCGATCAAGGTCAATCAGGAGCACTACGTCGTCGAGAAGCTGGTCGAGGCCGGTCGCCCGTACCACTTCGGGCTCGAGGCCGGCTCGAAGCCGGAGCTGCTGGCGGTCATGGCGATGCTCGACGACCCGGAAGCGCTGGTGATCTGCAACGGTTACAAGGACGAGGAGTACGTCGAGACGGCGCTGCTCGCCTCGAAGCTGGGCCTGCACGTCATCCTGGTGGTCGAGAAGTTCTCCGAGCTCGAGCTGATCCGGTCGGTTTCCGAGCGCACCGGCATCCGGCCGTCGATCGGCGTGCGCGCGCGGCTTTCGGCCCGCGGTGCGGGCCATTGGGAGGCGTCCGGCGGCGACCGCTCGAAGTTCGGCCTCGGCGCGCGCGGGCTGCACGAGGCGGTCCGCTTCCTCAGCGAGCACGGTCTGCTCGACCGCCTGCAGCTGCTGCACTTCCATCTCGGCAGCCAGATCTCCTCGATCCGCAACGTCAAGGAGGCGCTGCGCGAAGCCGTGCGCACCTACTGCGAGCTGTCCAAGCTCGGGGCGCCGCTCGGCTGGCTCGACGTCGGCGGCGGGCTCGGCATCGACTACGACGGCTCGCAGACCAACTTCTCCTCGTCGATGAACTACACGATGCAGGAGTACGCCAACGACATCGTCTTCGGCGTCATGGAGCTGTGCGACGCCGACTCGGTGCCGCACCCGGTGCTCGTCTCCGAGTCCGGCCGCGCACTCGTGGCCCACCATGCGATGCTGGTGGTCGACGTGCTGGGGGTCGGCGAGTTTCGCGTCGGCACCCTTCCCGACTCGCTGCCGGAAGGCACTCCGGCTCCGATCCGCCACCTCTACGACACCTGGAAGGAGGTCTCGCGCAAGAACCTGCTCGAGGCCTACCACGACGCGGCGAGCTACCGCGACGAGATCCTGTCGCTCTACAACCTCAACCACCTCTCGCTCACCCAGCGCGTGCTGGCCGAGGACATCTACTTCGCTCTGGCGCAGAAGATCCTGCGCATGGTGCGGGAGCTCGACGAGGTCCCCGAGGAACTCGAGGGGCTGGAGCGGCAGCTGTCCGACACCTATTTCTGCAACTTCTCGGTCTTCCAGTCGCTGCCCGATTCGTGGGCGATCGACCAGCTCTTTCCGGTCGTGCCGATCCACCGCCTGCACGAGGAGCCGACACGCCGCGGCGTGCTGGCCGACATCACGTGTGACTCGGACGGCAAGATCGACCACTTCATCGACCGCCGTGACGTCAAGCAGGTGCTCGAGCTGCACTCGCTGGGCGAGGACGATTACTACCTCGGCATCTTCCTGGTCGGCGCCTACCAGGAGATCCTCGGCGACCTGCACAACCTGTTCGGGGACACCAACACGCTGCACGTCCACCTGGCCGAGGACGGTGGCTATCAGATCGACCACGTGCTGACCGGCGACACGGTGACCGACGTGCTCGAGTACGTCAGCTACGACCGCGACGACCTCGTCGCGCGGGTGCGCCGGGCCACCGAGCGCGCCCTGCGCGCCGGCCGGATGACGTTCGAAGATTCGCGGACGCTGCTGCGCGTCTACGAGCAGGGCCTGGCCGGCTACACCTATCTCGAGCGCGAGTAGCGCGCCTTTCGCAGGGCCGCCGGACCCCGCGAGGACGGTGTTCAGTCGGCCTTCGGCGGCCGCGTACGCAGCCGCTCGGCCCGGTTGGCCCCCCACCAGACGACGGTCGCCCAGCTGGCCGTGGCGTGGCGCAGGTCGGCGGGGACGACCCGCTCGAGCGTGTCGTTGCGCGTGTGATGGACCTCGAAGTAGCGGGTCACGTCGAGTCCGAGATCGACCAGCGGCACGCCGCGCGGCGCCAGCGGTGACAGGTCGGCACCGCCGGTGGCCACGCCCGTGGCGGGGGTGACTCCGAGCGGCTGCAGCAGCGCCGCCAGCTCCTCCGCCGCCGACGCATCGGCAGCGTCGAACGCCACCCGGAAGGTACGCGCGCGGCCGCCCCCCGCGTCCGATTCGGTCGCCAGCGTGATCCGTCCGACCTCGTCGGCATGCGCCTCCGCCCAGGCCCTTGCCCCCGAGAGCCCGAACTCCTCGTTGGCGGTGAGCAGGACCCGCACCGTGCGACGCGGACCGCCCTCGGAGTATCGCGCCGCCAGGCGCGCCGCTTCGATCATCGTCGCCACGCCGGTGCCGTTGTCCTGCGCCCCGGGCGCGATATCCCAGGAGTCGAGGTGCGCTGCCAGCAGCACGACCTCGTCCGGCAGGTCGCGCCCGCGGATCTCGCCCAGCACGTTGGCCGAGGTCGCCGTGCCGCGCAGCTCGGCCTCGATGCGCAGCCGCAGCCGCACCGGCGCTCCGGCGACCAGCTGCCGGTGCAGCAGCTCCGCATCGGGCACGGCGAGGGCAGCGGCCGGAGCCGCGGCGACTTCCTCGGCCCAGCGCGTCGCGCCGGTGTGCGGGAAGCGGTCCGGACCGATCGCCACCGAACGGATCAGCGTCGCCACCGCCCCCTTGGACGCGGCGAGGCTGGGGCCCTTGGAGCGAATCTGCACCGCTTCGCCGTAACCGGGCCGGTCGCCGATCATCTGCATCGGTCGGCTGAGGAACACGATCTTGCCCGCCACCGCCGCATCGGGCAGCGCTTCGAGCGCCGGCACGTCGAACACCTCGACCACCTCGGCCTCGATGCCGCCCGGCGGCGTGGCGCCGCTGCCCCCGAGCGCCGTCAGCTCCAGACGCTGCGGATGCGGAGCGAGGATGCTCGCCTCGGCCTCACCGCGCACCCAGACGGGCACCGTCACCGGCTCGGTCCAGACGCGGTCGAAACCGGCGGCCTCGAGTGCCCGCTGCGCCCAGGCGACGGCGCGAGCATCGCCGGGGCTGCCGGCCAGGCGCGGGCCGACCTCGGTCACCAGGGAGGCGACGAGTTGCCAGCTCCGCTCGCTCGCCAGCGCCTCGCGCTGCAGGGCCGCGACCGCTGCGGGCACCGCGGTCACTGTTTCGGAGGCACCAGCGGTTGCCGGCCAGAGAGCGGCCGACACCAGGACGGCGACGCCGCCACTGCGGATCGTGCGCAATGAACTGTTCATGGTCGCAATGCTAGCCGACCGAGGCAGTCGCGCCGAAGCCAGCGACGCCGTGTCAGGATCGGCGCGATGCCCGACGCACTGCCGGAACTGATTGCCCTCGGCCTGGCCTGGTACGCGGCCTTCCTGCTTTCGACCACCTGCCACGAGGCCGCGCACGCCTGGGCGGCCCTGCGCCTGGGCGACCCGACGGCCTACCACGGCGGCCAGGTGTCGCTGGACCCGCGCCCGCACATCCGCCGCGAGCCGTTCGGGACGATCGTCGTCCCGCTGCTCACTTTCGCGCTGACCCGCCAGTGGATGATGGGCTGGGCGAGTGCTCCGTACGACCCGGCATGGTCGGATCGCCACCCGCGGCGCGCCGCCTGGATGTCGCTGGCCGGCCCGGCGGCCAACTTCGCACTCGTCCTGATCTCGGGGCTGCTGGTGCGTCTCGGCGCCGTGCTCGGGGCCTGGACCGCGCCGCCGGCGGCCACCTTCTCGCAGGTGGCGCTCGCTGCCGAAGGCGGCTGGCTGACCGGTGCGGCGACACTGCTTTCGATCCTCTTCTCGCTCAACCTGGTCCTCGGCCTGTTCAACCTGCTGCCGGTGCCGCCGCTCGACGGCAGCACCGCGCTGCCGCTCCTGCTGCCCGAACGGTGGAGCCGCCAGTGGCTGGCGTTCCTGCGTCAGCCGATGCTGGCGCTGGCCGGGCTGCTGCTGGCCTGGAAGGTCTTCCCCGACCTGTTCGCCCCGCTCCATACGGCGGCGCTCAACCTGCTCTGGCCGGGCGTCGTCTACCAGTGAGCCGGCGCGGCCCGGGAACGGGCCGCCGCTTCCCGGCCACGCAGGAAACGCCCGCCCGCAGTACGATACGGGCGTGAACCGCCCGTCGCCGCCGTCGGACCGCTTCGGCCGGCCCCTCGCCGACCTGCGCATCTCGGTCACCGACCGCTGCAACTTCCGCTGTCCCTACTGCATGCCGCGCGAGCGGTTCGGTTCCGACCACGCGTTCCTGCCGCGCACCGGGCTGCTCAGCTTCGAGGAGATCGACCGCCTGGCCGGCATCTTCGTCGACCTCGGGGTCCGCAAGATCCGCCTCACCGGAGGCGAGCCGCTGCTGCGCCGCGATCTGCCGCTGCTGGTCGCGCTGCTCGCCCGCCGAGCCGGCGTCGATCTCGCTCTGACGACCAACGGCAGCCTGCTGGATCGCGCCGCGGCGCCGCTCGCTGCTGCCGGTCTGCGCCGCGTCACCGTCAGTCTCGACGCCCTGGACGAAGCGACCTTCGCGCGGATGTGCGACGCGGAGTTCACTGCCGCCGACGTGTTGCGGGGGATCGACGCCGCGCGCGCCGCCGGTCTGGCACCGGTCAAGATCAACACCGTCGTCCGCCGAGGCTGGAACGAAGAGGCCATCGTCCCGCTGGCCGAGCATTTCCGCGGCAGCGGCTGCGACCTGCGTTTCATCGAGTACATGGACGTCGGCACGACCAACGGCTGGCGGCGCGACGAGGTCGTTCCGGCGCGCGAGATCCTCGATCGGATCGATGCGCGCTGGCCGATCGAGCCGGTCGCGCCCGGCTACCGCGGCGAGGTGGCGACGCGCTGGCGCTACCGCGACGGCGCCGGCGAAATCGGGGTGATCGCTTCGGTCACCGCGCCGTTCTGCGGGGACTGCACGCGCGCCCGGCTGTCGGCCGACGGCCGGCTCTACACCTGCCTGTTCGCGGCCGTCGGCACCGACCTGCGCGCTCCACTGCGCGACGGCGCCGACGACGCCACGCTGACCGGGCTGGTATCAAGCGCCTGGCACGCCCGCGCCGATCGGTACTCGGAGATCCGGTCGGGAGTCCGTGGCGCCGGCCGGATCGAGATGTCGTACATCGGCGGGTGACCCGGGAGACGAGGCGGGAGATGACGGAGACACCGGAGCGACGGCGGCAGCGCCGCGTGCAGCTGCCCGAACCGTTCGGGCGGCTGGTGGTGTCGCTCGACGGCAAGGTGCTCGACATCAGCCTCTCCGGCATGGCGGTCGAGACCCAGACCCGGATCAGCCCGCACCGTGTGCTCACCCTGCGGCTGGGCGACCGCGAGCAGCCGATCCAGCTGGCCGGACGCGTGGTCTGGTGCTTCCTGCACGGCACGCGCACCACGCCGGGCGGCGAGCAGCTGCCGCTCTACCGGGCCGGGATCCAGTTTCTGGATGTCCTGTCGCCGCAGTCGGCCGAACTCGTCCGTTTCCTCGAGCGGCACGCGATCATCACCCTCGACTCGCGCCTATTCGGGCGCTTCGTCGTCGACGACGCCGATCCGGTCGAGGTCAGCTCGTCGACGGTTTTCCAGGTGGCCGAACTGGACGCCGAAGGTCTGACCGTCGAGACGGCGAGCGAACTCGAGCTGCAGTCGGGCTGCCGGGTCGAGCTGCAGCTCGGCGAGACGCAGATCGAGGCGCGCACGCTGGTGGAGCAGGTGACGCCGCCGACGCCGCCCTCGACCTCGTGGAGCGCCCGCCTGCGCTTCGCGGGTCTCGAGCCGGCGACCCGCCAGCGGCTGCTCGACTACCTGCGCAGCGACTCTGCGCTCGACGGCGGAGCGCCGCCGAGCGAGTGAGGTCCGCCGGTCAGAACTTGAACAGGGCGTCGAAGGCGGCGCGCGGGTCGCGCGGATTGCTGGAGCCGGCGGCCGGAGGCGCCTCGCGGGCGAACTCCGCGCGCACCCGCGGCTCGAACAGATCGCAGCGGTTGTTGCGATCCTTCGGCGACACCCGCCGGGGCAGCTTCTGCCGACATTCGAACGGCGACGCGGTGTCGAACGAGACGCAGTGGGTGCAGGTGTGCAGGTCGGCGCCGCAGCGCGCGCAGGCAGCCGTTTCCGACATCGCCAGCGCCACCTGCGCCTCCTCGCCGCAGCGCGCGCAGCGGAAGACCTCGGCAGTCGGCGCGCCCAGCCCGCGCCCGCGCGGCCGCTCGGTGCGGTCCACCGGCCCGCGCGGCCGCGAGTCGTCGTCGCGCCGCGGATGTTCCTCGCGCGACCGGTCGCTGTCCTGATAACCGCTCTGCCGATACTTGCGATCCGACATGCCGCCACTCTACCAGCGCTGCCGTGAGCCCCGGGCCCTGTCGCCGCGGAGTCGCCTCTGCCCGACCGTCGGCCTGTCGATCGCTGCCCTCGTCGCGGTCGGGGCGGTGGCGTGTACCCGCGCCGACCCCGCGGCACCGCCGCTGCCAGCGGGCCGACCCGCCGCGCTCGAACTCTTCCTCGACTCGCGCAGCTGGGAGCTGGTCGATGTCGCCGAGGACGGAGCTGCGCTGGTCAACGAGCGCAGCGTCGACCGGGTCCAGCCCCAACGCCTGGCTCCCGGCGAGCCGCCGGCCGCTCTCCCGGGCGCGGTCACGCCGTCGTCGTCTGCCGCGCGCGCGGTCGCGGCGCTGGCAAATGGGCGAGTACTGGTCGAGGCGCGGGCCGAGGCCGGCGCGAGCCGGTGGTCGCTGGTCGGCGGCGACTCCCCATCCGGGCGGACCGCGCTGCCGCTTGGACTGCCGACCGTCGGGGTGCGCTTTCTGGGTCGCTCGAGCGATCGCGCCCGTGTCGCGTTCGCGATCACCGAACCGACGGGCGAACGCTGGGTGGAGCTGCAGCTGCCCGGCGAGCGGCTCGCGACGGTGCTCGCGCCCGTCCCGGTGACCGCGGCCCCGCCCGGGTTCCGGTTCGCATTGCTGGCACCCGATCACCGGTTCGCGATCGTGACGCGACGGGTCCGCCCCGGTGCCGACGAGCTGCTGCTCTTCGACCGCACCCGCAACGAGTTCCGCCTGCTGTTGCCACGCGATCGCGAGGGGCTGTTCGAGCCGCTCGCCTTCGACGCCGCCGGCCGGCAGCTCGCAGTGGCGACGCCGCAGCCGGGCGGCTCCCACCGCGTCGACCTGGTGACGCTGCCCGACGGGCCGAGCCGGGAGCTGATCGCTACTCCTTGCCGACCGGTGGCGCTCCCCGACCTCGCCGCCGGCCTGCTGGAGGTCGACTGCGACTGCCGGCGCGAGGTCCGCCCGATCGACGGCTCCGTGCCTTGGGCGGACGGCCTGCCGGCGGGTCTGCGGGCGGTGCGCGCCCTGCCCGCTCTCGGCGGTGGCTGGTGGCTCGCCACCACGGGCGGCCAGGCGCCGGTCGAGATCGGCCACTGGGCCGAGCGGGGCCTGTTCGCGCCGGCCACCTGGGGCCTGTCGCCGCGGCTCGATCCGCGCCGCCTGCCGACGCCGCAGGCGCTCGCGATCCGTGTCGCCGGCGAGGACGTGCCGGGAACGCTCTGGTCGCCCCCGGCCGGAGTCGCCCGCCGGGGCGGATTGGTCTGGCTGATCGACGGGCGTGGCGCCGAGCGCGCGGCTTGCGTCGATCCCGAGGCGTTCGCCCCGCTGCCGGCGTTCCTCGCCAGCCGAGGCGTTGCGGTGCTCCAGCTCGGCGCCCCTCCCACCTCGCCGGGCGACGACGCGGCGGCAGCGCACCGACGACTCTGGACCTCCCTCGCGCCGGAGATCCGACTGCGCGTTGCGGGGCCAGTTGGCGACTTCGTCCTGCTGGCCGAGGGCTCCGATGGAGCGGGACTGGCCCTGGCCGCGCTGCAACGCTCGGCCGCCGTCGCGCGGCCCCGGGCGGTGATCGTCGGCAGCGGCTACCCGGACGCGGCCCCCACACTGGCGGAGCTGCAGCAGCTCGCCGCCACCGAGCCCGACCGCGCGCTGCTGCTGCGGCCAGGCGGCGCGCCGGAGGGCGCCGACCGGGAGTCGGCGGCCGCGCTCTGGTCCTTCCTGCGCGAGACGCTGCCGCCGGCCCGCTGAGCATCGCCGATCGCCGGCCGGGCCTCGACGGCGTGTTATCGTCGGGCCCTCTTCCCCAGCCCACGGATCCCATGCAGAAGCTCGGCAAGTACACGATCGTCGACAAGATCGGCGTCGGGGGTTTCGGCGTGGTCTACAAAGGTCACGATCCGTTCATCAAGCGGCACGTGGCGATCAAGACCTGCTCGGTGGAGGACACCGAGACCCGCGAGCGCTTCCACCGCGAGGCGGAGATCTCGGGCAACCTCCAGCACCGCAACATCGTCACGGTCTACGAGTTCGGGATCGACGAGGGGACGCCGTACCTGGTTCAGGAGTACCTGTCCGGCGAAGACCTCGACCGCAAGATCAAGCGCAACGAGTTCATCCCGCTGCCGGAGAAGATCCTCTGGCTGGTGCAGATCGCGCGCGGCCTGGAGTTCGCGCACGAGCGCGGCATCATTCACCGCGACATCAAGCCGGCCAACATCCGGATCCTCGACGACGGCACGGCGAAGATTCTCGACTTCGGCATCGCCAAGCTGGCCCATCAGACCAGCCACCTGACTCAGGCTGGCATCGCGCTCGGCACCGCGGCCTATCTCGCGCCGGAGCAGATCCGCGGCCAGGCAGTCGACATGCGCACCGATGTCTTTTCGTTCGGCGTGCTGGCCTACGAACTGCTCGCCTTCGAGCGCCCGTTCCGCGCCGCCGAGATCTCGGCGCTGTTCTACAAGACCCTGCACGAGGACCCCGAACCGCTCGCGCCCCGGGTGGCCGACCTGCCGATCGAACTCGAACGGGTGATCCGCAAGTGCCTCGAGAAGGATCCGGCGCGCCGCTTCTCGCCCACCGGCGAACTGGTACGCGCCCTCGAGCGCTTCATGCAGCGGTCGGCGGCGCCGGGCGGCACGCTGATCGGCGCCCGGCTGCATCCGGGCAGCGGACCGACCGCTGCACCGGGCGACGCGCCGACACCGACCGCGGCCACGGTGCGCCGGGGCATCGACCATGTGGAATTCCGGCACGCCGAGGCGGGCCCACGCGTGCAGAGCCGCTCCATGGCGACGACCGCCTTCGGCGCCGGCCGGCCGCGCAGCTGGGGTCGCTGGGCCGCGATGCTGGCGGGTGCGGCGGTCCTCGCTGCCGTGGCGATTTTCTTCGGGCGTGCTGCGTCCTCCAGGCCGGCCGAGCCGGAGCCCACGGCCGCGATCCCCGCCGCCGCCCCCGAGCAGCCGACCGCGGTGGCGCCTGCCGGCCCGGCCCCGGGCCCGGCGACGACCGACACGGCTCCGGCGCCGGCGGAAGTCGAGCCCGCGCCGCCCGCCGACCCCGCCCCGCCGCCCGAAGCTGAGCCCGAGCCGCCCCCAGCGCCGCCCGGCCGCGTGATCGTCCCGGCGGCGTGGAATCCGGCGATGCAGGTGCGCGTCGGCGGTCGCCGCTACCGGCTCGACACTGAGCAGCGCATCTCCCTGCCGCCCGGGACGCACACCTTGCAGTTCAGTATCGACACGCCCGCCTACCGATTCGAGAAGTCGGCGCAGGTGCGCGTCAGCTCGGACAGCACGACGCGCGTCGAGCTGCCGATCGCCGCACCGGGCCAGCTGACCGTGCAGCCGCACCTCCAGACGCGCCCGGGCACGGTGCGCATCGACGGAACGACGGTCGGCCCGGCGCCCCTGCGCCACCGCTGGCTGGCGCCCGGAGACCACTTTCTGGAGGTCTTCGCCACCGACGCAGCGGCCGCTTCGATCTCGCAGACGGTCACCGTCCGTTCTGGGGCCGAGACGGTCGTGACCTTCGATGTCGACGGGCACCAGCCGCTGCAGATCCGCGAACGGCCGGTGGTGGGCGAGTAGCCGCCCCGCAGGGCAGCGACACAGCGTGCCGCCGCGGCACAGCGGTCTGCTAGATTTCCCGGCGCCGGATCCGCCCCCGATGCTCGTCTCCATGCCCCCTTCCCGCTCCGTCGCCCGCTGCCTGCGAATCGGCGCCTGCATCTGGGTGGTAGCCCTGTGCGGGTCGCTGCGCGCCCAGGTGCCGGCAGGCGGCATCAGTGCCGAGGACCTGCCGGTCGAGGGCGACCCGATCGCACCGTCCCAGGACCCGGAACCGGCCGACCCGGTGGCGGCCCTCGAGGCCCAGGCCCGCACCGAGTACGCCGACGGCAACCTGGCGAGCGCCCTGGCGCTCTACCTGGAGCTGGCCACGCGTCACCCCGACCCGCAGGCCCGGGGCGGCTTCCGGGTCACCGCGGCCTGGCTGTCGATGCAGCTGGGAGACACCGAGGCGGCGCGCCACCAGCTCGGCGAAGCGCTGTTCGCCGACCCGGCCCTGCCGTTTCGCAGCGACCTCTACTCACCCGACTTCACCGCGCTCTACCAGGACCAGCTGGCCGCCGCCGTCGACCGGCGCGCGCGGGAGGCCACCGAGCGGACGGCGCAGGCCGTCGACGCCATTCGCGGCGGCCGCCTGCGCGACGCCCGCGCGGCGCTCGAGGCGGCCCTCGAACTGGCGCCGTCCGATCCGGAGATCCTGTACAACCTGGCGCTGGTCGATCTGCGCGAACGACGGTCGGACGCGGCGCTGGCCGGCTTCGAGCGCGTGCTGGCGCTCGAGCGCGGGCGCGAGGGCGGCCTGCCGCGCAACCTGAAGAGCCAGGCGCTCAACAACATCGCGGTGCTCTACTTCGCGCGCGCTGATTACGAGGTGGCACGCGACTCGCTGCAGGCCGCCATCGAGCTCGATCCCGCCGACGCCCGGGCCTGGTTCAATCTCGGCCTGACGCGCCAGAAGCTCGGCGACGCTGCCGGCGGCCACGCGGCCCTGCGCCGGGCGCGCGAACTCGACCGCAGCGACGTCGACATCGCGCGGGCGCTGGCCAGCTCCGACATCGACCGCGGCGACTGGGTCGAGGCGGTCGCGCTGCTGCTCGAGGGGACGCGGGCGCGGCCGGAGGAACCGGAGCTCTGGCTGCAGCTCGGACGCGCGCAGCGCGGCCTCGGCAACGCCGACGGGGCGCTGTCCTCCTGGGAGAGCGCCGCCCGGCTCGATCCCGACAACCGGTTCGGCATCGCCGTTCCGGCGCTGCGGCTGCGCGCCGACTTGCTGCTCGAGCGGGGCGACGGGGCAGCGGCCGGCGCCGATGCCCGACGGATCGTCGACCTCGACGCGGACAACGTCGACGGTTGGATGCTGCTCGGTCTGGCGCGCAAGCGTTCCGCCGATCTGACCGGAGCCCGCGAAGCGCTCGAGCGGGCTCGTCAGCTCGCCCCGCAACGCGCCGACGTGGCGCAGAACCTCGGCTCGGTCTACCTCGATCAGAAAGACCTGGCGGCCGCGCAGGCGGCGTTCGAGGCAGTGCTCTCGCTCGAGCCCGACAACGCCGAGGCGCGGCGGGTGGTCGACAGCCTGGTGGCGCGCCAACAGGCCGCCGCCGCCGAATCCGCGCCGCCGGCGCGCGGCGCCAGCCGCCCGCCGGCGCGCGGGCGGGGCGACATCTCCGATCTCGGCTGGTCGCTGGGCAAGGCCGACTACGCGGCACTGCGGATCGAAGGCCTGGTGATCGAGAACGTCGAAGCCGGCGGGGCCGCGGCGCGCTGCGGCCTGCGCGCGGGCGATCTGATCCTGCGGGTCGACAATCAGCCGCCGCCGTCGATCGCCGGCCTGCAGAAGCGGGCGGTCAAGCAGCGCAACGGTGTGCTGCTCCACATCCTGCGCGCCGGCAAACCGCTCGAGATCCGCCTCAGGCTCGACCACTGAGGGCGGCCCGGTACGCCGCCCGATAGCGGGCCGCGACGGCGTCCCAGGTCAGCTCGCGCTCGGCGCGTCGCCGTCCCGCTTCGCCCATCGCGCCCCGCAGTCCCGCCCCGCCCAACAGTTCGCCGAGCGCCGCCGCCAGCGCCGCGTCGTCCTGCTCGCCGACCAGCCGGCCGGTCACCCCCTCCTCGACCGCCAGCGGAATGCCCGAGATCGCCGAAGCGACGACCGGCAGCCCGCTCGCCATCGCCTCGAGGATCACGTTGGGCAGCCCGTCGACGTTGCCGCCCCGGTCGTGCACCGCCGGCAGCACGAACAGGTCGGCGGCCCGGTAGAGCGCCGGCAGCGTGTCGTGCAGCACCGGCCCGGGGAAGTGGACGTGACCCGGCCAGGCTTCCGCGGCTCCGCGGCGAAACTCCTCCAGCCGGTCGCCCCCACCGGCCAGCACCAGGTGAGCCTCGGGCGCCGCGGCGCGCAGTTGCGGGAGGATCGCGATCAGGCGGTGGAATCCCTTCTTGGTGGCCATCCGACCGACGCCGAGGGCGATCGGCGCCGCGGCCGGGATCCCGAGACGCTGCCGCCAGCCGCCCGGATCGTCCTCGCCACTCGCGCGAGGCCGGAACAGCTCGATGTCCACCCCGTAGGGAATGACATGCGTGCGCCCCGCCGCCAGGCCGAGGCGTTCGACCCGCTCGGCCAGTTCCGGCGAGCAGGCGGTCATCACGGAGGTGCGCCGGAGCACTCGCCGCACGGCCGAGCGGACCAGCGGTCGCTCCGCAAGGAAGACGTCGCTGCCGTGGAGGCCGATCGCCAGCGGCACCCGGCGCGCCGCGACGCGCGCCGCCAGCCCATTGGGCACCACCCAGTGCGCCTGCACGAGATCCCAGCTGCCGCTCGCCAGCTCACGCCCCAACTGCCGGCGCGCCGCCAGCAGGTAGGCCGGCGTCACCAGCAGCGCCAGCAGTCGCGTCGCCTCGTCGGCGCGCAGCGAACGCCCGTAGCCGAGCACCTCCAGCCGGCGCGGCGCGTAGCGGAACGAGCGCGCCTCGACACCCTGCTCGGACCAGCGTTCGGGGACGTCCGGGCCGCTCGGCAGCAGCACGCGCACCCGGTCGCCGCCGCGCACCAGGGCGCGCGCCAGGTCCCGAATGAACGGCCCGGCGCTGTCGTGCGCCGAGCGCGGGTAGGTCTGGGTCAGGAAGAGGAGCGACAGGCCGCGGTGGCTAATCGAGGATCTCCCGCACCGAATAGCTGTCGCCGCGTTCGAACGTCTTGTGGGTCATCATCTCGGCGAGCAGTCCGGTCGTCAGCACCTGGACGCCGAGCACCATCAGCAGCACGCCGAAGATGAGCAGCGGGCGGTTGGAGAGCGACTCGCCGCGAAACGCCCACAGGAACGCCAGCCAGGCGTCGATCAGGAAGCCAGCCGCGAAGGCCGCCATGCCGAAGGCCCCGAACAGGTGCAGCGGACGGCGCGTGTAGCGGGTGATGAACAGCACGGTCAGCAGGTCGAGCAGCCCCTTGTAGAAGCGGTCCCAGCCGTACTTGGAGACGCCGCTGCGGCGCGGGTGGTGGCGCACCGCCAGTTCGCCGATCCGAAAACCGCGCCGCGCCGCCAGAACCGGGATGTAGCGGTGCAGCTCGCCGTAGATCGGCACCTGCTCGAGCACCTCGCGACGGTAGGCCTTGAAACCGCAGTTGAAGTCGTGCAGATCGACCTGCGCCACCCGCCGGGTTGCCCAGTTGAACAGCCGCGAAGGCAGCGTCTTCGACAGCGGGTCGCGGCGCTCCTTCTTCCACCCCGAGACCAGGTCGAGATTGCCCGACTCGACCCCCTCGAGCAGCCGCGGGATCTCGTCCGGGTCGTCCTGCAGGTCGCCGTCGATGGTGACCACGCAGCGCCCGCGGGCACGATCGAACCCCGCGGTGAGCGCCGCGGCCTTGCCGAAGTTGCGCCGCAGCCGCACCAGCTTCACCCGGTCGTCGCGCTGCCGGGCGGCGCGGATCCGCTCAACCGTCGCGTCGCGCGAACCGTCGTCGACGAAAATGATCTCGAAGCTGCGCCCGAGGCCGTCGAGGACGCCGGCCACCCGCGCGGCGAGCTCCTCGACCGAACCCTCCTCGTCGAGCACTGGCACGAGCACGGTGACGTCGAGGTCGACCTCCAAGGCGAGCGTCCCGGGCGGACCGGGGGCGGGAACGGCGGTCGGGGCTGGCGCGGTCGGCATGTCCGGTCGAAGGGCCGCGGGTCGGCGGCAGGCCGAGTCCGGAGCGGACGGGAGTCTATCAATCCGTTCGGCCGATCCGGGCCGCAGCCGGAGAGCGTCCACGGCGCGTTCGCAGGCGCCCGGGATGCGATAAGGTCGCGCAGACACCACGCGGCATCCGCACCCGAGTACGCGCCCGAGACTCCAGAGACCTCATGGTCCCGTTCGTCCAGCTCCTCACCGGTCCGTTCAACTTCCTGCTCCGGGACCCCGAGGAGATCCGACGAATCCTGCCGGATGCGGAACGTTCGCTGCCCCCCCTGCACCGCATTTACCTCGAGGACGAGGCGGCAACGCCGCTGCACGGATTTCCGGTGCTCACGACGCCCGAGCTCGACGCGCTCGAGCGCGCATTCGAGCACTACGTCATCCAGGAGGAGGAGGTCGAGCTCGCCATCCTGCAGCGCAGCTCCTTCGACTCCCCCACTTTTCAGGGCTCGTGGGAGAGCTACCGCCTGCTGCTGATGCGGGCGGCCGAGAACGTCACGACCGCCAGCTACGGCCGCAGCTTCCCGGCGATCTTCTGGCTCTGGCACTCCGGCACCATGGCGCGGGTGCTGCGCGAGACGCCGAAGCGCTTCCTGCGCCGAGACGCCACCGCCGGGCGCGACTGGGGCGACCTGCTCAAGTACCGCGTGCTGCAGAAGGTGATCGACCGGCTGACCAATCTCAATTACGAGCTGGCGCAGCGGCTGTCGAGCGACACCGACGAGGAGGAAGAGCAGCTATTCCCGGCGCTGTTCACCCGCATGCGGGACAACGTGCTGATCCTCTCCGAGACGCACGTCAGCCCCAACCTCGCGGAACTGTCGAGCTACTTCAACGGCTGCCTGCGGCTCGACGGGCGCGACTTCCGCACCCGGCTGCTGCGGCTCACCGAGTGGTATGCCACCGAGCTGCGCAGCGACCCGGAGCTGGCGCGCCTGGCAGGCGTGCTCGGTCTGCCGCGCACCGACGACCCGCGAACCCACCTCAACCGGCCCGGCATGGTGACCTTTCTCGCCTCGCGCGCCGGCTGGGACTCCGAGCAGCTGCTGTCGCCGCAGCTCGTCCACGTCTGGGAGAACCTGCTGCTCAAGCTCAAGGAGTTCGAGCTGCTGCAGGCGATGCGCCGCTCGATCGTGCTGTGCGAGCGCCAGGGCGACGCGCTGGTGGGCCAGACCCGATCGCCGCGCGGAGCTGGCGGACAGGCCGAATGGGTGCGACTGTCGGGAAGCACCCGGCCGCTCGACTTCATGGCGCCCTGGGTGGTCGACCCGGTGGTGTCGCGCTTCGGTCTGGTCTACGACATCTCCGACTTCACCGAGACGGTGACCATGCTCCGGCGCTCGGGCACGCTCGAGCAGGACCGCTCGTTCCGGATGATGTTCCGCTTCCAGCGCAAGGTGAACCGACTCGCCACCCAGCACCGCGCGAAGCTCGAGAAGTACCTCGGCGACGGCGCCTTCTACTCGAGTCGCGAGGCGCGCTACCTGGTCGGGCTGGCAATCCTGATCCAGCGCGCCTATCGCGAGGCACTCACGCGCGGCTTCCCGTTCAGCAAGGGCCTGCGGATCGCGCTCAATCACGGCCAGTACCGGCTGCTGCCGATCCGCATCGGCGTCGCAACCGAAGCCGAGCGCTACGAGTTCTTCGGCCACGGCGTGGTGGAACTGACCCGCCTGACGACGGGCAAGGGGCACCGGGACATCGAGGAGATCCGCAATCTGCTGATCATCAACGGCTACCCGGAGGCGACGGTCAACCGCTTCTTCGCGCCGATGTACAAGCGCAACGCCGACGTGGTCGACAAGCAGGAGCAGGAGCGCGGCTTCTTCGCCTACATCAACACCAACGGATCGCTGGTCAACGAGGGGATCGTGGCGACCGGCGAGCTGGTCGCCCGGCTGAGCGGCGAGCGCGCTTTCGACCGCGTCTTCCGCCTGGTCGACGGCGATCGCACCTGGACCGCGGTCAAGCTCGAGGTGCCCGGCCACAGTCTGCTGGCCGGCTTCCGGAAGCTCGGGGTGGCGCAGCTCAAGGGCCTCGACAACACGCCGATCTACGAGATCGTCGACGCCGGGCTCTGGGGGGACCACACGCTGCTCGAACTGCGCGGCGGCGATCTGGTCGATCTGATCGAAAGGGAGTTCCGGGCCACGCTCGGAGCGTGACATCATCGCGGGAGGCACATGAGTTCGCAAGCCGGTGCGGTCTGGGAACTGGATCTGGCGGGTCTGCCTGCGCCCAGGCGCGGCAAGGTGCGCGACGTCTTCGATCTGGGCGATGAGTTGCTGATCGTCGCCACGGACCGCCTGTCGGCCTACGACCATGTGCTGCGCCCCCCGATCCCGGGCAAGGGCAAGGTCCTCAGCCAGCTGACGAACTGGTGGTTCGAGCGACTCGCCAGCGTGGTGGGCAATCACCTCGTTACCGCCGATCTCGACGCCATGCCGCCGGAGGTGCGCCGCCACGCCGACCTGCTGCGCGGCCGCGCGGTGCTCGCCCGCAAGGCCAAGGTGATCCCGTTCGAGTGCGTGGCGCGCGGCTACCTGGCCGGCAGCGGTTATCGCGAATACGTCGAGGGCGGCGCCGTCTGCGGCGTGCCGCTGCCGGGAGGACTCGAGCGGGCCAGCCGCCTGCCGGTGCCGATCTTCACGCCGGCCACCAAGGCCGAGTCCGGCCACGACGAGAACGTCACGTTCGCGCGGGTAGCCGACGAGCTGGGCGTGGAGGTGGCGACCCGGCTGCGCGACCTGACCCTGGCGCTCTACGCCGCTGGCGCCGCCCAGGCGGCCGCCGCCGGTCTGCTGCTGGCCGACACGAAGTTCGAGTTCGGCTGGATCGACGGCGAGATCACGCTGATCGACGAGGCGCTGACGCCCGATTCGTCGCGCTACTGGGAGGCCGACGCGTGGCAGCCCGGGACCGAACCGGTGTCGTTCGACAAGCAGTTCGTCCGCAACTGGCTGGACTCGGTCGGCTGGGACCGCGAGTCGGCCCCGCCGGCGCTGCCCGACGAGGTCGTGCAGGGAACACGCGACCGCTACGTGGCGGCTTTCGAGCGCCTGACCGGACGGAAGCCCGAGGATCTGTGAGCCTCCCCCCCTCGCTGGCAGCATCGAGCGGCTCGCTCTACTCGGCCGAAAAGGTCCGGGCCATCCATGCCGCGGTCGACGAGGGAGCGGTCGACGTCGCCTTCCAGCCGATCGCCGACGTCAAGCGCCGCCGCCTGCACGCCTACGAGGCGCTGGCCCGGCCGCGCACCGATATCTTCACGTCGACTCCGGAGATGTTCGAGGTGGCGATCCAGGCGGGACGCATCGCCGAACTGGGCTGCATCCACCGTGAGCAGGCCGTCCGGCACTGTCTCGGCTACTCGCTCTTCCTGAACATCCATCCGCACGAGTTCGACTACGGCTGGCTGGTCCGCCCGGACGATCCGATGTTCCGCCACAAGTGGCCGGTGACGCTCGAGATCACCGAGTCGGTGCCGCTCAAGTACTTCACGCAGTGTCACTCGGTGCTGGCCGAGATCCGCCGCAAGGGGATCGCGCTGGCCATCGACGACCTCGGCGCCGGCTTCTCGAATCTCAAGTACATCTCGGATCTGCACCCGGAAATCGTCAAGCTCGACCGCGAGCTGATCGCCGGCCTCACTCCGGGCACCCGCCAGTTCAAGCTGCTGCAGTCGATCGTCGACCTCTGCCACCGGATGGAGGCCCAGGTGATCGCCGAGGGAGTCGAGACCGAGAGCGAACTCGACGCAGTCATCGCCCTCGACGTCGAGTTCGCCCAAGGCTACGTCTTCGGCCGCCCCGCCGACCCACCCCCCGACCTCATCTGGCCCGGCACCCGCCGCTGAGGCAGGCCGCTGGCCGGCCAACCTGAGACCCCCTCGCTCCCCGTCCGGTGCCGCCTGCGGCGCTGCGGCTCTTTGTCTTTCCCTTCTAGAGAGCTTCTTGTCTTTGCCTCCAACTACCTGTCCGCAGGAGCGATCTGGGCGGCCAGGTCCTCCAGGGTGGCGACTTCGACGCGCGTGAGGCCTTCGCGGGGCTGGAGGCCTTCGGTGCGGGTCATGACGGCGCGGCGGAAGCCGTGGGCGGTGGCTTCGCGCAGGCGGGCGTCGGCGCCGCCGACGGGGCGGATCTCGCCGAGCAGGCCGACTTCGCCGAAGTAGACGGCGTCGGGCGGCAGGACGACGCCGCGGGTGGCCGAGATCAGCGCCGCGGCGACCGCGAGGTCGGCTGCCGGCTCCTTGATCGTCAGGCCGCCGACCACATTGAGGAAGACGTCGCGGTCGGCCAGCCCGAGCCGCGCGAAGCGCTCGAGCACCGCCACCAGCAGCACCACCCGGTTGGCGTCCAGGCCGACCGCCATGCGGCGCGGGGACGGAAAGCTGGTCGGTGAAACCAGCGCCTGCACCTCGACCAGCAGCGGACGCGAACCGGAGAGCGTGGGCAGCACCGCCGAGCCGGGCGCACCCTCGCGGCGCCGCGCCAGCAGGACCCGGGACGGGTCGGGCACCGGCACCAGGCCGCTCTCGCGCATCTCGAACATCGCCAGCTCACCGGTGGCGCCGAAGCGGTTCTTCGAGGCGCGCAGAATCCGGTACTCCGACTCGCGTTCCCCTTCGAACGACAGCACCGTGTCGACCAGGTGCTCGAGCGACTTCGGGCCGGCGATCGTCCCCTCCTTGGTCACGTGGCCGACCAGAAAGAGCGCCGCGCCGCTGCGCTTGGCGAACTCCACCAACCGATGCGCGCAGTGGCGCACCTGCCCGATCGCGCCCGGCGGCGACTCCAGCTCGTCGCTGCGCAGCGCCTGGATCGAATCGACCAGTACCGCCCCCGGCGCCGCCTCGGCGAGCGCCGCCAGCAGCGGCTCGAGTCGGGTCTCGCCCGCCACCTGCACCGCCGGCGAGACGGCCCCGAGTCGCTCGGCGCGCAGCCGCAGCTGGCGCGGCGACTCCTCCGCGCTCGCGTAGACGACCGTGCGCCCGCCGGCCGCCAGCCGTTCGGCCACCTGCAGCAGCAGGGTCGACTTGCCGATCCCCGGCTCGCCGGCGAGCAGCACCGCCCCGCCTTCGACCACTCCGCCGCCCAGCACCCGGTCGAGCTGCGCCAGCCCGGACGGCGCCCGCACCACCGCCTCCTGCTCGACCTCCGACAGGGCCACCAGCGTCGCGCCGCCGCCTTTCGACGCCGCTGCGCGGCGCGGCGTGTCGCGCACCTCCTCGACGAAGCTCGACCAGGCGCCACACTCCGGGCAGCGCCCCAGCCACTTGAGCGACTGGTGCCCGCAGGCCTGGCAGACGTGCAGCGTCCGGCTCATCCTCGTCCGCCGCCGCGCTCAGAACTTCGGCATCGAGCCGGCGAGATACTTGAGGTCGTCGTCGGTCCAGCGCAGACCGGCACCGAGGAACGGCGAGTCGTTCTCGCCCACCAGCAGGTCGTCCCAGCCGCCGGTGACGTAGACGTTCTCCCACGGTCGCCACTCGGCGGTCAGGCGCACGTGCGGATCGAGATCGAACTCGCGCGAGAAGTCGTAGGCGGTGAGCGACAGCCAGAGCTTCTCGGGCACCAGCGCGTAGTCGACCTCCGCGCCGCCGCTGTTCTCGACCAGGCCGGCCCAGAAGCGGCCGCGCCGCTCCGCGAACGGGAACCCGACCAGGGCCGAGAACTCCGCCCGCTTCTGCTCGCGCCGCAGCCGTTCGATCGTCGTGATCTCGGTGCTGCCGTCCGGCAGCGTGGTCGTGATCGTGTCGAACCGCTGAGTGAGCCGTCCGGTCGGATCGCTCACCACATCGACGCGGTAGAAGCGCGCACTCTCGCTGCCCTGCGGCAGGATGTCGAGGCGCACCCGGCTGCGCGCCTCCTCGGGCTCGGTCAGCCAGGCGCTCTCCATGGCGACGTCGAGGCGCAGCTTCTGGACCCGGCCGAGCGTATCGCCCAGCGCCGTGACCCCCTTCTCGACACTGCCGAGCGCCGACATCAGTTCGTCGTGCGCCTCGTCGCTGTTGACCAGCTTGCCGATCGTGCCCTCGCCGGAGGCGATCTTGGTGGTGATCTCGTTGAGATTGTCGACCGAGGTCCGGATGCGGTCGGTCACCTCGCTGATGTTGGCCATCGACGAGCGCAGCTCGCCTCGGTTCTCGGTGATCACCCCATCGACCTGCCCGAGGACCTGCTCGATGCGGGCAGTCAGCCGCGGCAGCTCGTCGGCGAGGGTCGCGCTGAAGCGCTCGAAGTTACGCATCGTGGCGCCGGCGCTGGCGCGATTCTCGACGATCAGACCGCGCAGCTCGTCCGAGGTCGCCCGGATGCTGTCGATCAGCACTCCGAAACCGCCGCCCGCGCTGCCGCCCTCGCCCCCTTCACCCGACAAGAAGCCTTCGATCGAGTCGCCGATCTTCTCCAGTTTGGCCATCGCCTGATCGAAGCTCACCGGCGTGCGCCCGGGCAGGACGGCACCCTCGGCGAGCTCCGGCAGCCCGGGCGCTCCAGGCACCAGCTCGACGAACTTGTCGCCCAGCAGGCCCTGATTGGAGATCGTCGCCTCCGCTCCTTGGGTCAGCGTGACGCCGGCATCGAGCAGCAACGTGATCCGCGCCCGACGGCCGTCGGCGTCGAGCCGGATGCCGTCGACCCGCCCGACCCGCACCCCGGCCACACGGACCGCCGCCTTGTCGTCGAGACCGACCACCGAGTCGAAGACCGCATCGACGCGCTTGCCCGGTGCCGCGAACGGTGACCAGTCTTCGATGCGCAGGATCAACCATCCCAGCAGCACCAGCGCCACGGTCATGAAGATTCCGACCTTCACCGTCTGCGACATCGTCGAGCCTCCCGCCCTTCAGGATTCGGTCAGCGGACCGGTCGCCAGCCCGCGGATGAACTGCTGCACGCGTGGATCCTCGAGGCGCCGGAACTCGTCCGGCGGCGCGCAGGCGATGATCCGGCCGCGGTGCAGCATGGCGATGCGGTCCGCGATCTTCCAGGCGCTGCCGAGATCGTGAGTGATGGTCACCGCGGTCGAGGCGAGCTTCTCCTGCAGTTCCAGGATCAGGTCGTCGATCACCGCCTTGATGACCGGGTCGAGACCGGTCGTCGGCTCGTCGAACAGCAGGATCTGCGGCTCCAGCGCGATGGCCCGCGCGAATCCGACCCGGCGCCGCATTCCGCCGGAAAGCTGCGCCGGCATCTTCTCCTCGGCCCCGACCAGGTGGACCATCTCCATGCAGGCTGCGACCCGCTCGGCAATGCGGTCCGCCGGCCACTTGGCGCGCTGCAGCGGGAATGCGACGTTCTCGCGCACGGTCATCGAATCGAACAGCGCGCCCTCCTGGAACGACATCCCGAAGCGCCGGCGGAAGCCGGTGAGCTCGCGCCCGCGCAGCGTGGCGAGATCGACGCCGTCCACCTCGACGCGTCCCGAGTCGGGCCGCAGCAAGCCGACCATGTGCTTGAGCAGCACGCTCTTGCCCGAGCCCGAACCGCCCAGGATCACCATCGACTCGCCTTCCGGCACCTCGAGATCGAGCCCGTCGAGGACGACCTTGGAGTCGAACGCCTTGCGCACCTCGCTGAGGCGGATCTTCGCGGTGATGGCAGCGATTGGAGCGGAGGCGGGCATCAGTAGAGGATCTTGGTGAGAAAGAAGTCCGAGATCAGCATCGTGATGGACGCCAGCACGACGGCGCGGGTGGTCGCCCGCCCCACTCCCTCGGCGCCGCCGCGGGTGTAGAAGCCCTTCTGACAGCCGACCACCGCGACGATCAGGCCGAACACCGCCGCCTTGACCAAGCCCGAGGTGACGTCGGCGGTGTCCATGAAGCGGAAGGTGTTCTCCATGTAGGTCACCGGGTTGGAGCCGAAGTAGAGGACCGAGATCAGGTAGCCGCCCGCGATACCGACCGCGTCCGCGACGACGATCAGCAGCGGCAGCATCAGCACCGTGGCCCAGACCCGCGGCACCATCAAGTAGTGGACCGGATCGGTGGCGAGCACCTCGAGCGCGTCGATCTGCTCGGTGACCCGCATCGTGCCCAGTTCGGCCCCCATCGCCGACCCGCACCGCCCGGCGATGAGCAGCGACGAGATCACCGGAGCCAGCTCGCGCACCATCGACAGCGCCACCAGCGTGCCCACGAACCCCTCGGCGTTGACCCGCTTGAGCGTCGAGAAGGTCTGCAGTGCCATCACCATGCCGGTGAACAGAGCGGTCAGCAGCACGACCGGCAGCGAGTCGACGCCGACACGGACCATCTGGCGGACCAGCTGGCGCAGGTCGTACGGCGGGCGCGGCGTCCAGATCAACACCCGGCCGAGGATCTCGAAGAACCGCCCGACCTCGGTCAGGAACCCGTCGACGGGCGCCGGCAGCTTCACGCTTCGACTCCGGCCGCGCGCCCCGCGTCGATCCGCTCCGCCGGCGCCGCGCTCTCGACCGTGCGGCGCGGCAGCCGCAGGCCGAAATGACAGAGCAGCTCGTAGACCAGTGTGCCGGCGCGTTCCGCGATCTCGAGCGCCGAAATCGATGCATCGCCGTCGCGTCCGAGCAGCGTGACCGTCTCTCCGACCTCGCCACCCTCGGAGCCGAGGTCGAACAGCATCAAGTCCATGCTGATCGCCCCGGCGTGGCGGACCCGCCGCCCGGCGAGCAGGCCCTCGGCAGTCGCTCCCGCGCGCCACGGGTAGCCGTCCGCGTAGCCGACCGGAACCAGCCCGACTCGCGTCGCGCGCTCCGCGGTCCAGCGTCCGCCGTAGCCGGCCCGCGTTCCGGCCGCCACGTCGCGCACCAGCACCAGCTCGGCGCGAACCGCCATCACCGGCTCGAGCTCGACATCGCAGCCGGCAGGCCCGATGCCGTAGAGCGCCAGCCCGGAGCGCACCAGATCGAAACGCGTCGCCGGCAGCTGCAACCCGCCGGCGCTGTTGGCGAGGTGAATGGAACAGTCGGTTGCGGCCGGCCCGGCTGCCGCCAGCAGCGCCCGGAACCGCTCGAGCTGCGTCGCATTGGCGAGGCTCGCCGCGTCCTCCGCCTCGGCCAGATGCGACATCAGTCCCGCCAAGCCCAGTCCCGGTGAACGCTGCACCCGTGTGACCAACTCGGCCGCCGCTTCCGGGTCCAGGCCGAGCCGGGTCATGCCGGTGTCGAACTTGAGATGGGCGGCGATCCGTCGGCCGGCCGCCGCGCCGACTGTTTCGATCCGCTCGAGCTGATCGAGTCCCGAGATGGTCGGCGTCAGGTCGAACTCGAGCAGTGCCCCTTCGGCCCCGCGCGGGGTCGGCGAAAGCACGAGCACCGGCGCCTCGATCCCTGCCCGCCGCAGCTCGATCCCCTCCTCGACCAGCGCCACGGCCACCCCGGATCGCGTCAGCGGCCCGAGCCGGCGGGCCACTTCGACGGCGCCGTGCCCGTAGGCGTCCGCCTTGACGACCGGCAGGACGCGCGCCGGCGCGACCCGCTGCTCGAGGCGCCGGAAGTTGCGCTCCAGGGCTGCGAGATCGATCTCGACCCGGGCGCGCCGGGGCTGCGCTCCCGACTGCGAATCAGGCAAACGGTGCCTCGTGGTGCCCCGGTGCAGCACGCGAGAGAAACTGCGACTTCTCGCCGATGAACACCAGGTCGACGCTGCCGGTCTCGCCGTTGCGGTTCTTGGCGATGATCAGCTCGGCCGCCCGCTCCTCGGCCTCCGGGTTGTAGACGATGTCGCGATAGACGAACAGCACCATGTCGGCGTCCTGTTCGATGGCGCCCGACTCGCGCAGGTCGGCGAGCTGCGGGCGGTGGTCGCCCCCGCGCCGCTCGGGCTGGCGGGACAGCTGGGAGAGCAGGATGACCGGAATGTCGAGCTCCTTGGCCAGCTGCTTGAAAGCCCGCGTGATCGCCGAGATCTCGAGGTTCCGGTTCTCGTAGCGACCTCCCGCCTGCATCAGCTGGAGGTAGTCGATCACCAGCAGGGAGAGGTCTTTCTCCGCCTTCAGCCGGCGCGCCTTCGAGGCGACCTCGAGAATGCCCGGCGAGGCCGAGTCGTCGATGTAGAGCGGCGACCGGCTGATCGTCTTCATCGTGTCCATCAGGTCGATCGCCTCGCTCTGCGAGTAGAGCCCGGAGCGCAGCTTGCTGAATCGCACCTGGGACTCGGCGGCGAGGATGCGCAGCGCCAGCTCCTGCTGCCCCATCTCCAGCGAGAAGACGCCGACCGTCTTCTGCTCGCGGATGGCAACGTGCTGCGCCACGTTCATCGCGAACGTGGTCTTGCCCATACCCGGTCGCCCGGCGACGATGATCAGGGCGCCGCGGCCGAGACCGTGACTCTTGGCATCGAGGTCGAGGAACCCGGAGGAAATGCCGGTCAGGCCCTTGCCGGGGCTGTCCTCCAGCATTTCGAGCGTCTCTTCCAGCACGCGGGAGAGCGGCACGAAGCCGCGCCGGATGGCCTCCTCGCCGAGCGCGAACACCGCCTGCTCCGCGCGGCCCAGCGCCGCGGCCGCGTCGAGGCCACCATCGAGGCAGTCGCGAGTGACCTCGCGGCAGACGTCGATCAGGCGCCGGCGCACCGAGCGCTCCTTGACGATCTCCACGTAATCGTCGAACCGCCCGAGTTCGGGCAGATCGAGTTCCAGGCCCGACAGGTAGGACAGGCCGCCCACCATCTCGAGCTGGGCGCGCTGCTCCAGGCGCGCCTGCACGGTCCGCAGGTCGATCGGAGAGCCGTCCTCCTGCAGATCGATCATCGCCGCGTAGATGGCGCGATGCCGTTCGCTGAAAAAGTCCTCCGCCCGCACCCGGCCGGCCACCGCGGCGAGCAGACGAGGGTCGAGCATCACGGCGGCGAGCACCGCCCGTTCGGACTCCTCGCTTTGCGGAATCCCCTGGACCGGGGTCAGGACGTCCAGCATCGCTCCATCTTAGTGCGTCTCGGCACCACCCGAGCCGCCGCCAGCGGGCGCCAACCCAGACCACAAGCAACGACAAAAGCAAAGGCAAAAGCTTCCAGTTAAGGAAAGACAGCGGGGGGTGGCCGGCGAGGCGCCCGTGCCTCCGCCGCAGCGGGCTTCCCAAGCACCCCCGACCCCCAGGGCCCGGAACCCCCAGCGCCCGAGCGCCCAGGCTGATCCGCCCTGGCCACCAGCCGCCGCGCCCCGGTCTTTTTTCCCTCTATGAGCTTTTGCTCTCGCTTGTGCTCTTGCTTCTGCTTATGCGTCTTCGGTTTTGGCCGGGCCTGGTGCCGGAGGCAGGATTCGAACCTGCACGCCCTTGCGGGCCGGAGGGTTTAAGCCTCCTGCGGCTGCCATTTCGCCACTCCGGCGGGAGGGAGGGAAAGGCTGGAGGCGACGGCCGGAATCGAACCGGCGAATGAGGGTTTTGCAGACCCTTGCCTTACCACTTGGCTACGTCGCCCCGGGGAGGCATCCTGACCGGGCCGCATCGACCCGGCCCTACGAAAACGGGGGCCGTCCGATCGCTCGAACGACCCCCGGCAGGATCGAAAACTGGAGCGGGAAACGGGACTTGAACCCGCGACCCCAACCTTGGCAAGGTTGTGCTCTACCACTGAGCTATTCCCGCCCGGGCCGCGGCAAGATATCCAACCGCCGGCACAGGTGTCAAGGCGAGCGCCACCGCGCCGTCCGGCTCACCCGAGCCGGAACGCGTCCCGCACCAGGGTGACCGCCCAACTGCCGTCCGCCTGGCGATCGAGGCCGACCACGTCGAACCGGCACGGGCGCTGGGAGCGGTTGCGGGCGAGGAACATCGCCGCGGCACGGGCGATCTTCTCCTGCTTGCGGCGCCGGACCGCGCCGATCGCCGGCCCGAACTCGTCGCTCGCCCGCGCCTTGACCTCGATGAAGCAGAGGGTGTCGCCGTCGAGCGCGATCAGGTCGATCTCGCCGACCCGGGTCACCAGGTTGCGTTCGACGATCCGGTAGCCGTGCGCGACCAGGTAGCGCTCGGCCGCCTCCTCCGCCGCTGCGCCGCGCGCCCGGGAGTGCGGCAGATCCCCGAAGTCGGGCAGCCGCCTGTCGGTCACCGCTCTCGCACCCTGCGCTCCGCCCGCCGGACTCTCAGTCGGTCCGCCGCTTCCAGCGCGCGCCGTGCGGCGTGTCCTCGATGACGATGCCGCGCGATAGCAGCTCGTCGCGCAGCCGGTCGGATTCGGCGAAGTCGCGCCGCGCCCGCGCCTCTGCTCGCCGCGTCAGGATCGCCTCGATCTCGGCGGTCTCGGAGTCCTGACTGCCGCCGTCCTCGCTGAAAAGGACTCCGAGCACCGAGTCGGCCTGGCGCAGCGCCGCCTCGACGCTGTCCAGATCGCCGGCGCCGACGCGCCGCTGTTCGATCGCGATGTTGAGCTCGCGCACCAGCTCGTAGAGTGCTGCGAGAGCGGCCGACACGTTGAGGTCGTCAGCGAGCGCCGCCGCGAACTCGCTCCGAAACGCGTCCAGCCGGCTGTTGAGCCACTGGCCCGCCGTCGGGTCCGCCTGGGCCGACGGTGCCGCGTGCGCGAGGCGGAAGCGCATCTCGTCGACCCGCCGCAGGGCCGCCGCGCCGGCGCGCACGCCCTCGAGCGTGAAGTTGAGCTTCTGCCGGTAGTGGACGGAGATCAAGGCGTAGCGGATGGCCCGCGGCGAGAGTCCTCGCGCGAGCAGATCGCCCAGCGTGTACTGGTTGCCGAGCGACTTCGACATCTTCTGACCGTCGACGATCAGGTGCTCGGCATGCAGCCAGGTGCGCACGAACGGACGACCGTTCGCCGACTCGCTCTGTGCGATCTCGTTCTCGTGGTGCGGGAACAGGTTGTCCACTCCGCCGCAGTGGATGTCGAACGTTTCCCCGAGGTAGCGCGCGCTCATCGCCGAGCACTCGATGTGCCACCCCGGGCGGCCCGGTCCCCAGGGCGAATCCCAGCTCGGCTCGCCCTCCTTGGCCCCCTTCCAGAGCACGAAATCGCGCACGTCCTCCTTCTCGTACTCGTCCTGCGCGACCCGGGAGCCCTGGCGAACCTCTTCCGCCCGGATGCCCGACAGCTTGCCGTAGTCGGGATCGGCGGCGATGCGGAACCAGACCGAGCCGTCGGCCTGGTAGGCCACGCCGCGCTCGAGCAGGGCGGAGATCATCGCGATCATCTCCGGGATGTGACGCGTGGCCCGCGGGTAGACGTCGGCCGGGTCGACCGCCAGGCGCTCGAGATCCGCGAAGAACGACTCGATGTACGGCGCCGTGAACTCGTCGAGTTCGACGCCGCGCTCGCGCGCGCCGCGAATCGTCTTGTCGTCGACGTCGGTCAAGTTCATCACGTGCATCACCCGGAACCCGAGCAGCCGCAGGGCCCGCTTGAGCAGGTCTTCGAACAGGAAGGTCCGCAGGTTGCCGATATGGACGTGGTTGTAGACCGTCGGACCGCAGGTGTAGATGCGCAGCAGCCCGGGCTCGAGCGGCTCGACAGCCTCGAGGCGCCGCCCCAGGGTGTTGTAGAGGCGCAGCTGCGGGGCGGGGGCGCGGGAATCCGGCGGCGGGACCATCGAAGGCTAGCTGGCCGCTTCGCGCACGTAGGGCAAACGGCGCAGCTTGCGCCGCGCCGACTCCTTGCGCAGGCCGGTCAGGCGATCCACGAACAGGATGCCGTCGAGATGGTCGATCTCGTGGCAGAGGGCGCGCGCCAGCAGCCCTTCTGCGGCTACCTCGAAGGCACGTCCGTCGGCGTCGAGGGCGGCGACGGTCACCCGCGCCGGGCGCTCGATGGTTTCGGTGAGACCGGGGATCGAGAGGCAGCCTTCCTCGCTCGGCTGGCTGCCCGACTGGGCGGCCAGACGAGGGTTGACCAGGACCAGGAGCTGCGAGTCGGGCGTCCCGGAGCCGACGTCGACCACCGCCACGCGCTCCTCCACCCCGACCTGCGGCGCCGCCAGCCCGATCCCTGGTGCGTCGTACATGGTCGCCGCCATATCGGCAACCAGGGCGCGCAGGCGGTCGTCGAACCGGTCGACCTCGCGGGCGACGCGCCGCAGGACCGGGTCGGGGTAGAGCAGGATCGGCAGGACCGCCATCAGGCGGGAGAAACTAGCAGCTTCTCGACGGCCGCCGCCACCTCGCGATCGTGGCGCTGCGAGCGCAGCGCCTCCAGCAACTGCCGCGGGTCGGGGTTGCCGGCCAGCGCCTTCTCCAGGCCCTGCTTGTCGATGCGCAGCAGCCGCGTCCGCTCCAGGACCCGGAAAGTCGCCGGCCACGGCTTGTGCTCGAGCAGCGCCCGCTCGCCGAACAGGTCCCCGGTCGAGAGCACCCGCAGCTGAGTCAGTTTGCCGTCCGGCAGCGCCAGGATCGCCTCGACCTGCCCCTTGACGACCAGGAACATCCGCTCGATACCGCTGCCCCGCTCGGCGACGATCTCGTTGGCCTCCCAGATCGCCAGGCCAGCGCCCAGGAACAGGCGGCGCAGCTGCTCGCCGGGCAGCCGGCGCACCAGGTCCGAACTCGCCACGCTCTGCCAGATCTGCTGCGCCTCGATCGGCGACAGGCGTGCCAGCGGGCCCTGGTCCGCCTGCCCGGCCATCAGCCCCTCGATCGCCATTACCCGGCTGTGCTCGAGCTCCTTGAGCCGCTGCAGGCGTTTGTGCCGCGCAGCGATCTGCTCGTCGGCTGGCGCCAGGCGACCGATCTTGTTGAGCAGCGCGATCGCCCGGTCGAAGAAGCCATCCTCGGCGTAGGAGTCGACGACCAGCAGATACTGGTCGAGGGCGCGCTGCGGCTTGCGCACCTTGACGAGGGCATCGGCGAGCTTGAGCTGCGCGTGGAGGTCGCGCGGATGGGCTTTGACCCGCGCCTCGAGGTGGGCGATCGCCTCGTCCCACCGCTCGAGCACGATCAGATCGTCGATCGACAGCTCGGGCTCGCGTGCGCGTTCGGGCGCGCGAGCTTCACCCTTGCCGAACAGCTTCTTGAGCATGCGGTCTCCGCGCTCGAGAGTTGTTCCGGCCGGGATCTCCGCGACAAACGATAGCAGGAGATCCGGCCCCTGTCGATGGCCGGCGGAGCTGTCCGATCGCCTCGGGAGGCCTGGCGCAGACTTTGCTGTACCTACCCGTGAAACGGTTGAGCGCGCGATGCGCCGAGGAGGCTCCATGAACCGAATCTGCCTGCAGGCCTGCGTGGCCACTACCCTGCTCCTGTTGGGACCGGCAACTGTCGCCCGGGCCGACCGCGAGCTGGACGAACTGGAGAGCTACTCGTACGTCGCGGCGCTCGACGGCACCGCCACTCTCACCTCGGCCGGTCAGGGCCCGGGCGAGACCGCGGAACTCAACCAGCCCCTGCTGGCCGGCGACGCGGTGCGCGTCGCACGTGGAGCGCGGGTCGAGATCGCGCTGGCCGACCGCAACCTGCTTCGGGTGGGCGGCGATTCCGCCGTCTATCTGTCGCGGATCGCCTTTTCGGGCGACCGCGGAGACCGGACCACCCGGCTCGAACTCGAGCAGGGCGAAGTCGTCCTCGTCGTCTCCGACGAGGCGCTCGGCGATGCGCTGCCGGAGCTCCGCGCCGGCAGTGTCGAGGTGGTGATCCACGAGCCGGGCACCTATCGCGTGCGCCGAGACGCGAGCGGCTGGACTGAAGTCGTCGTGCGTGAGGGTTTCGCCGAAGTGGCCACGGCTGACGGTTCGGTCATCGTGCGCAGTGGCGAGGCGGCGATCGCTTCGACCGGCCGGCGGCGCGTCGACCAGATCGCTGCCGGTGCACGGAGCCCCCTCGAACTGTGGGGCGAACAGCTACTCGAGCAGGCCGCCCAAGCGCGCAACGCGACGCTCTACGTGGAACCGGAGCTCGCTTACCGAGCCGCACCGATGGCCGGTCACGGTACCTGGCTGACGATCGATGCGGTCGCCTACTGGCAGCCGCGCGTCGAGGTCGGCTGGCGTCCCTACACCCACGGACGGTGGGCGTGGACGCCGAGCGGCCTGACCTGGGTGTCGTACGAACGCTGGGGCTGGGTGCCGTACCACTACGGCACCTGGTCCGAGATCGGAGGCTACGGCTGGGTCTGGCGCCCGGGCCGCCGCTACTCTCCCGCGTGGGTCTACTGGCACGTCTCGGACGCCTGGACTGGCTGGATTCCCGTCGGTTACTACACCAACTGGTATCGCCGCCACGGCTGGGACCGCGGCTTCGGCTGGGGTTCCTACGGCTGGGCGGGAGGCTCGTGGAGCCATTACGACAACTGGTGCTTCCGGCCCACCCGGCGCGTGTGTGACCGCGACTGGCGGCGCTGGCACCGCGGCTCCCGCGAACTGGCCCGCGAGCACGGTCCGAACGTCCCGCGCGGGATTCTGACCACCGACACCCGCGGCGTGCCGCGCCACGGCTTCGATCGTCCCGAGGTGTTCCGCGATTTCGAGCGGCGTGCCCGGTCCCGCTTCACCACCGGCCTGCCCGATGTGACCGACTTCGTCGCCCGCAAGCGCGATCTGCCACCCACCGTGGTGCAGGCGATCGAGCCGCGCCCGACCGACCGGATCCGCATTGGAGAACTGCCGCGCAGCGGCGCGCGCCCCAACTCGACGTCGCCCGTGCGCCCCGTTACCGGTCGCCCAGGTTCCGGTTCGGGCGGCGTGCCCGATCTCGACGGCGACGTGCGCTCCGGCCGACCGACCGTCGAGCTGGGCGGCGGGCGCCCCGGTCGTCCGACTGCGGAGCGGCCGGCGGCGAGCAACCCTCAGGTGCGCGCCCACACCGGTTCGGGCGTCGTCCTCGACAGCGCGCGGCCGCAGACCCCGCCTCGTGCCGGCAGCCCCGTGACTCCGTCGGCAACCGACCGCACGCCGCCCCGGAACGGGACCGTGTTCGACTCGGGCAACCCGGCCGTGCGCACCCGCCCGGTGTCGCCGGCTGGCGACGACCGCCAGCGCTGGCGCGCCGACCGACCGACGCCCCCGGCGACCGTTCACGGGTCGACGCCGCGCGCTCTTCCGCCGCGTCCGGCGACCCCGCAGGTCGATCGTGGCGGCGCCGGCAGCACGCCGCCGGTGCAGCGGGTGGTGCGCGGCATCCCGCGCGCCGGCTCGGACTCCCCTGGAGCGCCCACGCCTGAGCCCGGGCGGCGCTGGGAGCGCCCGCAGCCGCCGGCCAGCGGCAACGCCACCCCCGGGGGTCGTGTCGGGACGACCGATCGACCGCGTCCGGTCTGGGGCACTCCGGTGCCGCGCACCCGCTCGGGCGTGGAGCCGACTCGCCCGGTCGGTCCGCCCACCGCGGTCACTCCGCGGCCCGCTCCGACGCCGCGCGTCGGCACTCCGCCCACCACCGCGACTCCGCGGCCTCCGCAGAACGCGCCGCGCGCGGTCCCACCGCCGTCAAAGCCGTCCGGCTCGAGTGCGTCGCCGCGCAGCGGCGGCAACGGTGGAGGCAACGGCAGCCGCGCCTCCTCCAGCGGCGGTTCCGGCAACCGCACCAGCTCGCGCCACAAGTAGCTTCCCGCCCGAGCCGCACGAGACGATCGCGGTAGCATCCGCGTCTCGTGCGGCTCGAATCGGCATTTCGCGTTCTCTTCTTCGTCTACTGCCTCGAAGCGGGCCTCCTGCTTGCCGTCCTCCCCTGGACGGCAAGCTGGGAGCGGTTCGCGGTCGGAATCGCCGTGCCGGAGCTGGCCCGACTCGCCGCATCCGGGGCGGCGCGCGGCGCCCTGTGCGGCTTCGGCCTCGTCCACCTCGTCTGGGCGCTGCACGATCTCGATGGCTTCGTCCGCCGGCTGCACCTGCCGTGAACCTCGGAGGCGCAGCGCCGTCGCGCTATCCTCGCTTGCGAGGCCGCTGCGGCCGGCGCTGACGCCTGCCCGATCCGCGGCCCCGGGGAGCTCGCATGAACCGCGTGCTGGGAGTCGGTCTCGACCTGGTCGACCTCGATCGCATGTCGCGCCTACTCGATCGCCACGGCGAGGGTGCGGTGCGCCGCATCTGCCGGCCGACCGAGCCGCGCGCGGCCAGCGGTCCGGCACGCGTGGCACACATCGCCGGCCTGTTCGCGGCCAAGGAGGCGGCCATGAAGGCGCTCGGCACCGGCTGGGCGGCGGGCATCGGCTTTCACCAGATCGAGGTCGTCCGCAACGGAGCCGGCGCGCCGGCACTGACGCTCCACGGTGCCGCGCGGCGCCGCGCGGACGCCATGGGGGTCTCCGCGATGCACCTGTCGATCACCCACGACGCGCGCACTGCCGCCGCAGTCGTGATCCTCGAAGGCGTCCAGCCGACCGAGGCGGTCTCGTGAAGCGACTCGCGGCAATGCTGGCCGGCAAGGGACGCTACCTGGCCGCCATGGCGCTCGTGTTCGGGCTCGACCAGTGGACGAAGTGGCTGGTCGAAACGAACCTGCCGCTGCACAGCTCGCGCGAGATCCTGTCGTTCTTCCACCTCTCCAACGTGCGCAACACCGGCATCGCCTTCGGCCTTTTCGCCTCGGGTGGAGACGCCCTGCACACCGCGATGCTCGCCGGCCTCGGCCTGGCCGTACTGGCGTTCATCACCGTGGTCTTCCTGCGCACCCCGCCCGACCAGACCCGGCTGCTGTGGGCGTTGACGCTGGTCCTCGGCGGATCGGTCGGCAATCTGCTCGATCGCGTCACCCGCGGCGCAGTCACCGACTTCCTCGGCGTCTATCTCGGCAGCTACCGCTGGCCCGATTTCAATCTCGCCGACAGTGCGATCTTCCTCGGGGTCGTCGTCGTCCTGCTGGACGCTCTGCTGACCCCCGCCGAGCCGACGACACCGCCGGAAGCGGCGTGAGCGGACGGCCCGCGGCCGGCAGTCTCACCGCAGGCGCGGCGCTCGCCGGCGAACGGCTCGACCGCGCGCTCGCGACATCGCTCGCTCTGCCGCGCAACCAGGTTGCGCAATGGATCCGCGCCGGCCGGGTGACGGTGGACGGCGCAGCGGTCACCCGTCCGTCCGCGCAGCTGCGTGCCGAGAGTGTGCTGAGTTGGGATCCCCCGCCGCTCACTGACGACCGTCTGCTGCCGGAAGAGGGGGCCCTGACAGTGCTGTACGAGGACGACGATCTGCTCGCGTTCGACAAGCCGCCCGATCTCGCCGTCCACCCCGGCGCCGGCCGCGCCACCGGCACGTTCGCGCATCGCCTGCTGGCGCGCTATCCCGACATCGCCGGCGTAGGCGGCCCGGGCCGGCCGGGAATCGTTCACCGGCTCGACCTCGGCACCAGCGGTCTGCTGCTCGTCGCGCGCACTCCGCGTGCCTACACGGCACTCGCCCGGTCGTTTGCTCAGCGCGAAGTCGACAAACGCTACCTGGCGATCACCTGGGGCGCGCCGCGCGCCGACAGCGGCTCGATCGAGGCGCCGATCGGCCGCGATCGGCGCGACCGGAAGCGGATGGCGGTGGTGGCGGGCGCCCGGCCGGCGCGTACCGATTTCCGGGTCGTCGCGCGCTCCGCTCCCCTGGCGCTGCTCGAACTGCGGCTGCACACCGGCCGCACCCATCAGATCCGCGTCCATGCGCGACACCTCGGGCATCCGCTGATCGGCGATCCGGTCTACGGAGAGGCGCGCTGGCGCGGCCTGCCGCGAGCCCGCGCACGGCCGCTCGCGGAGTTCCCGCGCCCGGCGCTGCACGCCTGGCGACTCACCTTCGCCCACCCGGTGAGCGACGCTCCGCTGTGCGTCGAAGCGCCGGTCCCGACAGACCTGATCGACCTGTGGAGCACCGTTACAGGAACGGAGTGGCCGGCTCTGCCCGCCGCCGGGCCACCCGCAGACCTGCTGGCTGCTACGAAAACGGCGGCCCGCTGACGGGGCCGCCGGAGGAGTCGAAACTGGAGCGGGCAACGGGATTCGAACCCGCGACATTCAGCTTGGGAAGCTGACACTCTACCAACTGAGTTATGCCCGCCTCGTGGACCAATCTAGCCGAGGGCCCGCGCCCGGTCAAGCTGTGACCGAGTCAGCTGCAGCCGGTCGCCGCCGCGGCGCGCGCTTGCGCCAGCGCGATCTATGGCTATACTGATCCGGCGATGCAGGCCTCCGGCACCGATCGTTCCGACCTCGAGCGTGGCGACGCGCTCTACTTCTTCCCGGACGTGCCGTTCACCGCCGCCGACCTGCGCCACCTCCTCACCCACGGCACCGACGAACGGCGCGCCTGGGCGATCTCCCACCTGCTCCGCTTCGCCGACTGGGACGACATCTGGACCTGGGTGACGCGTGAGCAGGTCTGCGAGCTGTTTCCCCAGCTCGACCTGCCCGCCGGCCTGCGCGCCGCGTGGGCCAAGATGCTGCGCATCGAGAACGCGCCGGTCGGCTGACCGCTGGCGTCAGGGCGCCGGCGCCGCCGGCGTCTCCGCAGCTGCGGCTGCAGCCCGTTCGGCAAGCAGCTGGACGGCACGCTGGCGCGCCTGCTCGATGACCGGCTGTACCTGGCTCGCCGGCAGCAGGAACAGCCCGAGGGGGCCGACCTCCACCGTCCCTCGGCCCACCGACAGCAGCTCGGCCATCACGTTGCTGCTGTTGGGGCTGGTGTCGGTACGGGCGCGCGAGAGGACCGTCACGAGCACGCCGGCCGGCAGCCCGTCGGCGGCGAAGTAGGTCATTCCGGTCTGCGTTGCGTTGCCCGCGCCGACGATCCAGGCGGTGCGCGGCTTGCGGATCTGACCCGTGAGACGCAGCACGTCGAAATAGGGCACGCGGTCGAACGCCGCGGTCAGGCGCGCGACCGCCGCGAGCTCGTCACCCGTCGACGGAGTGGCGGCGCGGGAGAAGTCGATCGCGGCCAGCGGCGCGTCCGGGCGCTCCTGCAGCTGGATGAACGCCAGGTCGAGATCGGAGTCGGCGGCGGCGAGGAAAGCGGGGTGCTCCGTCGACCCGCCGTCGAAAGAGACCCGGATGTCGGTCGGCGTCACTTTGAAGTCGAGCGTCTCGCCGCTCAGCCCACTGAAGATCTCGAGGAACCGGTTGGGCGAAAAGTGGGAGTTCCACATGAGGATCAGGCCGCCGGGGTCGACGACCGTGCCGAGCACCTCGTGCGTCGACTCCTCCGCTTCGCCGCCGTAGGGCGACTCGGTCTTCAGCGAGAGCTTCACGTTGACGATCGCCGGTGCCACGCGCTCGACCAGCGCCGGCCAGTCTGCAGCCCGGGCGCCCTCAGCACCGGCCACAGCGAGTCCGCAGACCGTCAGCGCCACCGCGCCCCATCTCGTCATCGCAGTTCTCCTGAACCGTTCTCGTCGCCGGGCCATTCCGGTTCGAGGAAGACGTAGGTCGTACGCCAGCCGCGGCGGACGAAGACCGGTACTGCCGCAGGGCGCTCGCGGATCAGCCGCTTCATCGTCGCGTCGAACGCCGCCACGTCGGCGAGCGCCGAACCGCCCACCGCCAGCACGAGGTCGCCCGTCTCGAGCCCGCCCATCTGCGCCCAGCCGCCGGGGGTCACCTCGGTGACGATGACGCCGCCCTGCTCGCGATCCAGATGCCGCTCGATGCGGTCGAGGAAAGTCAGGTCGCGCACCGTGAACTCGAGCTCCGCCTGGCGCGCCGTGCGCGCCTCCACGGCCGAGGTCGGGCGCGCCTGCAGCTCCACCTCGATCGATTCGGTCGTCGCGCCGCGCACCACGTCGATCGGCACCCGTTCGCCGATCGATCGCGCCTCGACCGCGACGCGCAGGTTCTCGACGTCCTGGGCGCGGCCGGCCTCGATCGGTTCGCCGGCCAGCGCCACGATGACGTCGCCGACCTGCAGTCCGCTCTCGGCCGCCCGGGTCCACGGGTAGACCTCGGTGACCCGGAACCCGCGCAGTTCGGGCTGTCCCATCGCCCGGGCCAGTTCGGCCGTCACCACCTGCGTCTCGACGCCGAGCCAGGCCTTGGGCAGCTCGCCGCCCCAGCGCGCCGACCCCGGCTCGCGCAGCCGCACGACCGTCAGCAGTCGCGCGTCCTCACGCCGCAAGGTGACCAGGACCTCGTCGCCCCCCGCTTCCGCCAGCGCGTTGTCGAGCTCGTCGAGCCGCGTCACGGCTCGCTCGCCGACGGCGGTGATCAGGTCGCCGCTCTCGATCGGAGGCTTGGCGCCGACCGCCGGGAAGCCGGGGCGCAGGCTGGTCACGAGCAGGCCCGAACGCGGCGGCACGTGCAGCCCCAGCGACATCGGGCCGGTGATCTCCTGCGCCGTGATGCCCAGTCGGCGTACCTCCGCCCGCTTGCCGACCGCCTCCTCCATCTCCTCGGGCGTGACCTCGAGCTCGATGCGGCGCCCGTCTCGCTCCACGACCAGCGGCACCGGCTCGCCGATCGGCAGGCGGGAGATCGTCAGGTAGATCTCGGGTACGGCGTAGAAGAAACGCACCGCCAGCGGCTGGCCGGCCAGGCTCAGCAGGATGTCTCCGGGTTGCACTCCGGCACGCCCGGCCGCCGAGCCCGGCATGACGGTGTGCACCAGCGCGCCGTCAAACCGTTCGAGCTTGGCGACCGGACCGACCGCCAGGCCGAGCCAGGCGCGCCGGATTCGGCCGCCGGCGAGCGCCTGGGCGAGGACTTCGCGCGCGATGGCGGTCGGAATCGCGAAGCCGATGCCGCCGCCACCCAGCTCGTTGATACCCACGATGGCGCCGTCGAGGTCGACCAGCGGACCGCCGGAGTTGCCCGGCAGGATCAGCGCGTCGTGCTGGATCCACTGCGTGAACAGCCCCGTCGGTCCGCCGGACCCGAGATCCAGGTCCTCCAGCCGGTTGCCGAGGAAGTCGGTGAACACCCGGCGAGCGTTGGAGACGATGCCGAGCGTCACCGAGGACGACAGGGTCAGCGGATTGCCCATCGCGAGCACTGGGTCGCCGACCGCGAGCACGCGCTCGGAGAATCGCGCCGGAACGAGCGGCGGCGCGTCGGCCGCCCGGGCTTCGGTGCGCAGCCGCAGCACGGACAGGTCGGTGGCCGGATCGTGGGCCACCACCTCGGCGTCGAGAATCTCACCAGTCGTCAGCGTCGCGGTGATCCGGGTGGCGTCGCCGGCGACATGGTAGTTGGTCAGCACGTGTCCTTCCGGCGTGACGATGACTCCGCTCCCCGCCCCGGGCCCTCGCAGCGCGCGTCCGTCGGCGAAGTGCTCGTTGACGACGGTCAGGTTGACCAGCGCCGGGTAGACGACCGCGAGCGCCCGCGCGACGTGCTCGGCCGAGGGGACGTCGGCCGGATAGCCGGCCTGAGCGGGCGCGCACAGTCCGCCCGTCAGCTGGGCGGCCACACACAGCGCCGGCGCGAGGCGACCGAAGAGACTGCGGCAGCGCACGGCTCAGCCGTCGCCGTCGAGGAGATTGCCGAGCGAGCCGAGGATCGACCCCTCTTCACGACGTCCCCGGCCGATGCCGGACGACTGCAGAACGCGTGACGCGAGCCGCGCGAACGGCAGCGTCTGGAGCCAGACCCGCCCCGGCCCGGTGACGGTGGCAAAGAACAGGCCCTCGCCGCCGAACAGGAACGTCTTGACGCCCTTGACCATCTCGATGTCGTACTTCACTCGCGGCTCGAACGCCACCAGACAGCCGGTGTCGACGCGCAGCGTCTCGCCGGCGGCCAGATCCCGCTCGACGATCATGCCGCAGGCGTGCACGAACGCGAGGCCGTCGCCCTCGAGTTTCTGCAGGATGAACCCCTCGCCGCCGAACAGGCCCGCGCCCAGGCGACGCTGAAACGCGATGCCCACCGACACGCCGCGAGCGGCGCACAGGAAGGCATCCTTCTGGCAGAGCATGCTTCCGCCGAGCTGCCGCAGGTCGAGCGGCACGATGCTGCCCGGGTAGGGGGCCGCGAACGAAACCGTCCGCCGCTGACTGCCGCTGTTGGAGAAGACGGTCATGAACAGCGACTCCCCGGTCAGCACGCGCTTTCCGGCCGACAGCAGCTTGCCCATCATGCCGCCGGCGCTGCTGGCCCCGGACCCGTCGCCGAAAATCGTCTCCATCCGGATGTCGGGATCCATGTAGAAGAACGCGCCTGCCTCGGCCACGCAGGCCTCGCCCGGGTCGAGTGTCACCTCGACGTACTGCATCTCCTGGCCGCGGATCTCGTAGTCGATCTCGTGCGCACCGCCGGGCGGCGGCGGTGGCGGTGCGGCCGCGGGCGCCACATTGGCAAACCGCCCGACACTCCCGATCGGCGCCCAGGCGGCCATACCGGGCCCGTAGACGTGGGCGTTGCGATCGAGTCGGCCGGCGGCGAGGCGGGAGACGATCTCCTCCTCGCTCAGCGGGCCCTCCTGCTGTCCGTTCACCGCCACGTACCACTGCGCCTGGGTCATCGAAGCTCGCTCCTCTCGCGGGGCTGGTAAGTGTATCGAGCCGCCCGGGCCGACACCAGCGCCGCCGGCTGCATCCGGCTCAGCGCGTGGCGGCGCCCGGCAGCGGAAGTTCGACCTCGAAGCGCCACGGCCAGTACTTGCCGGTCAGGTGAAAGATCCGCCGCTCGCCGTCCCAGGCGATGCCGTTGAGCACGTCGGCCCCGGCTCGCTCCCCGGGCGCCAGCAGGCCGCTCGCGTCCCAGACTGCGGTCACCGCGCCGGTCTCCGGATCGATCCGCAGGATCTCGTCGCTCATCCAGACATTGGCGTAGACCGCTCCGTCTGCCCACTCGAGCTCGTTCAGGTAAGGGACCGGGCGGCCGTCACGGCGTACGGTGACAGTGCCGAGCAGCGCAAAGTCCATCGGCGAACGGAACAGCAGCCGCGCGGTACCGTCGCTCTGGATCAGTCGCTCGCCGTCGAAGGTCAGACCCCATCCTTCCCCGTCGAACCGCAGAGATGGCCGGGGCCGCAGGTCGGGCAGACTCCAGACGTGCACGACCCCCTCCTGCCAGGTGAGCTGAAGCAGGCGATCGCCGACGCGTGCCAGTCCCTCGGCAAACTCGTTCGCCGGCAGCGGCACGCTGCGCAGAGTTCGGCCGTCGGCCGGTTCGACCTCGACGAGGCGCGAGGCTCCGTACTGGCCGGAGCTCTCCCAGAGCCGGCCATCCGCCCACACCAGTCCCTGGGTGAACGAGGTGGGATCATGAGGTCGCACGGCAAGCACCGTGGGGCGCCCAACTGGCAGCGTCGACCCAGACCCGGTCACCTCCGCCGGTTCGCCGGCCGCGCAGGAGGCGGAGAGGAACAGCACCGCAATCGCGCGGCGCGCGAGCATCACGGCCGGAACTGGCCGCACTCGACGCCCGGGTCCAACCCGCGAAGCCAGGCCGGGGCGGCGCTGCCGATCGGCTCGCCCGGTGGTGGCTGCGGGGCGCCCGGCGACGGCACGCGGGCGGGCGCGGGGCGGGCCAGATGACGCCCGATTTCGGCGGCCAGCGATCCGATATGCGCGCGCTCCGCGGCGTCGACGGCGTCCCAGCCATCGAGACGCTCGAGCAGGTTCGACAGCGCGCCGTCGACGCGCGAGCGCACCGGCGGCGACGCGTCGACGTCGGCCGACACGTCGAGCAGCCGTTCGACCAGAGTGCGCTGGACGACGCGTGCGATCTCCAGTTCGCGCGGTGGCAGGAGCGTCATGTCGCCGAACACCCGCGCCACGGTCTCACCGACGACGTCGCTGAAGTCTGGACTCTGTGGCGCGCGCCGATGCATCTCGACCAGCCGCGCACCGCGCGCTGGATCGAGCAGCCCGCGCAGCGTCAGGTCGGCCGCGGCGGCTGCCGCATCGAGCAGGTCGAAGGCCGGGCCGCTGCGGCCGCGGAACTGCTCTCGGCTCCGCTCCATGCCGGGCGCCCGCGGGGTCAGCTGGACGAGCAGGCTGTCGGCGAGATCGAGCTCGGCTGGCGCCAACGTGCCGAGCAGCAGCTCGAGCGCCCGACGCTGCCGGTCCGGTTCGACGGCGCGCGCCGGCGGCTGGCGGTCGCCGCGCACTGCGTGCCGGTAGTCGAGGCCGCCGAGCAGCTTGACCGTCGCGGCAACCTGGAACCGATGGTGGAAATAGACGGTGGCGAGGACCTCCTCGAGGTTCGCCATCGGCTGCCCGGGCGCCAGACTGCGCGCTCCGAAGCGCGCCAGCGCCAGCCGCCGGACCCGCAACGTCCGCTCCAGTGCCGACAGCGGGTCGCGGCCGTTGTCCCACAGACTGGCGCGAGGGTGGCCGCTCGCCGCGCCCCGGGCATCGTCGTCGGAAAGGAGGAAGAGGCCCTGCGCGAGCGTCTCCTCCACCACGCCGGCCAGCCAGGCCGCTTCCTCGATGCCAGCCGGCGGCTGACCGTAGGCGTGGCGCACGCTCGCGTCGTCCCACGGCCCGACGCCGACCGCGTAGGCACGCGAGAAGTCGAGCCGGCCCTCGGCGTCGACAGTGACGAGCGGCGCCGGGTAGTCCATGACCGAGCCGCGATCGAACGTCGACGCCGCGAAGTTGTGCTGGAAGCCGAGCGCGTGTCCGACCTCGTGTGCGGCCAGCTGGCGGATCCGCGCCAACGCCAGCTCGATCGGATCGTCCGCGCCGCCGCTCCCTGTGGCCGCCGTACCGGCCAGTCCCTCGAACAGCAGCAGGTCCTGACGGATGCGCTGCGAGTCGAGCGAGACGTGCCCCTTCAGGATTTCGCCGCTGCGCGGATCGATCAGGGCCGCACCGTACGACCAGCCCCGCGTGGCGCGATGCACCCACTGGATCACGTTGTAGCGCGCGTCGAGCGGGTCAGCCCCTTCGGGCAGCAGTTCGACGCGAAACGCACCCGGCAGGCCGGCCTTGTCGAACGCCGCCGCCCACCAGGCCGCGCCTTCGAGCAGTGCCGTGCGCACCGGCTCGGGTGCGCCGCGGTCGACGTGAAAAACGATCGGGTCGCGCACGCCGGCGGCCGGCGTGCCCGGGTCGACCGGTTCGAGCCGATGCCGCGCGATCCACCGCCGCGCGAGCGGCCGACCGAGCGGCGCTGCGAGGTCGACGAAGTCGACCGCAAACGATCCCATCCGCAAGTCGTGCTCGCGAGGCCGGTATCCCTCTGCCGGCAGAGCGAGCAGCGACTGATGCACGACCAGCGTCACCGCGCTCGCGTCGGGCGCCACGGCCTCGACCTCGGGCGCCGGACCGCTGCCGACGAAGGTCAGCCAGGACTCGAGCTCCACGTTCTCCGGAAACGCCCGGCAGGAGTCGAGATCGATCGCGCTGCGCCGTGCATCGAGCGACCAGGTTCCCTGGCCCGCTGCTGCCAGCCGGCGCGCGATGCCGTGCGCGTCGCGGAGGAGAAAGTCGGACAGGTCGACGAGCAGCGTGCCCTCGTCGTCCTCGGCCAGAATCTCGGTGGCGAACAGAATCGACGTGGCGAACGACTCGCGCGCCGCCTCGACCTCTGCGGGGTCGTCAGAGAGGGCGCGGTAGCGCGTGTTGAGCGCCTCGATGACGACCCGGCCGCCCAGACGGCGAAGCTCCACCAGCCGGGTCTCGCCGAGCTGGCCGCGATCGAGCCCTACCGGGTTGGAGCCGAGCCCCGTTCGGATGCCGGCGGCATGCACGTACAGGCCGATGCTGGCGCGCGGGCCCGCCGGCGCCGGCAGCAGAGCCAGCAGTCGGCCCCGCCGGCGGTCCAGCTGCAGCCGGAGCAGGCCATGTCGCGCTTCAGTTCCCTCGATCGCCCGCTCGATCTCGCTCGGTGGACGCGGGGGCGCCTCCGGAGCAGCGGTTTCGGGCCGTGGCACGCCTGCGCAGCCGACTGTCACCAACGCCCAGCAGACGACGGCCCACCCGCGTGGCGCCCGCCAGGCCGCAGCCCCAGCCGGCCTCACGGCGCACGCTCCTCGGCCCACTCCTGGCGCTCGATGGCCAGGATCGAGCCGTCGGACAGGGCGAACCGACCGGCGGTAAAGACGGCCGGCTTCTCGCGACCGCGCGCCACGATCTCGATCGGACCGGAGAGCAGCTCCTCGCGGCCCGCCACCCAAGGCACCCAGAGACGGACGCGGTCGGCCTCGCGCAGTGCCTGCATGGTCGAGCTGTCGCCGTCGCGCGACAGCTCATAGCGGGCGAAGTCGCCGGCTTCGGCGTCGGCGATGCGGGCTCCAGTGACCATCACGTCGACGTAGTTCGCCTCGAAGAACGCCAAGTCCGTGTTTTCGTCGTTGAGCGAGGTGAGCCTGACCCGCACGTTGCGCACTCCGCGCCGCGACGGCAGCGGTTCGAGCGCCAGCGCCATCTGCGGACGCGACGGCGCCGGATCGAGCCCCGCGATCAGGCTGTCGACCGTCAGCACCAGGCGTTCGCCCGGTTCCGGCAGTCGCCAGAACAGCGGGCCGAGCATCCGTTCGGTCGACCAGGCGCCGCAGCGGCGCAGGAACTCCTCGACGTTGGTGGTGGCCAAGCGGACGATCCGGATCGACTCGCCGGTGACCATCTCCCAGTCGCCGATGGTCAACGGAGAACGGGCTCGCAATTCATGAACCTGGCGGTCGATACCTTCCAGCGAGAACCCCCGCTTGAGCTCGAAGCGGCTGTCGCGCACCAGTTGCGCGATGTCGAACGAGGTGGAGACCTCGCGCCGGCTGCCGCGGCGATCCCGCAGCGAAGCGCTGCCGGCCGTCACCGCAGTCACGTAGTAGGGACAGTTGAGGGTCTCCAGGCGCTGCAGCCCCCGCTCGACCTCCTGGAGATCCCAGCTGCGTGGATCCTCCGCGTCGCCCGGCCGCTGTCCGTAAAGAAACGCCACCAGAAAATCGGCCTCAGCCGCCAGCTTCGCGAGCTCCGGATCGTCCAGGTCGCTCCGTCCGATACCGGCCGAAAGCAGCAGCCGGCCGTCGGTCTCGTCGCGCAGCGCGGCCAGCAGCGCGCCCAGGGCGGCCAGTCCGCCTCGCCCGCGCAGCTCGAAGTGCAGGCCGGCGGGCAGATGACCCGCCCCTTCAGCGGCCAGGCGCAGCGCCTCGACTCCCTGGACCAGACCCGCCGCGGCGGCGTCGCTGTCCAGTCCGGCCGGCGGGCGATCCCCGGCGACAACCAGCGTGGCGCGGTCACGCCGCGGCAGGCGGGCCATCCCCCCGGGCACCAGTCGACTCGCGCCGCCGGACCATTCGACCTGCGCCGCCTCCAGGAAGAAGGTCGTCACGCCGCCGGCCCGCAGCCGGTCGAGCGTCGCCAGGTCCAGCGGCGCGGCCGCGGCGGAGAGCCAGACCGCCGTGCCGGGAACGACGGCATCGCGCCGGCCGGGGCCGCAGGCCGCCGTCAGCATCGCGGCGAGGCTGCATCCAGCCACGGCGGCGGCGACACGCACGGCACCCCGGGGGCTCATTGAAGGGGGATTGTAACGACGACTTCGAATCCGCCGCCAGTTCGGTTGCGGGCGACCAGCGAACCGCCATGCTCTTCGGCGATCCGCGCCGCGATCGGAAGGCCGAGGCCGGTGCCCGTCGCGTGGGTCGAAAAGTAGGGCTCGAGCACCCTGCCGACCTGGTCCGGCGGCACCCCGGGCCCGTCGTCGCTGACCGTGACGGTCGCCATCTGGCCCTCCCGCGCCACTCGCACCTCGACGGTGCCGCCGCCGGCGACGGCCCGCACCGCGTTCTCGATCAGATTGCGGATGGCCCGCGGCAGCAGCCGCGGGTCGAAGTCGGCCGGCAGTGACTCGGCGGGCAGGTCGAGGCGAACCTCTACCCCTGGCGGTGGCGACGCTCGGTAGGCCTCGGCCACGGCACCCACGGCGGCGCTGAGGTCCCCCGCCTGGCGTTCGAGACGCGGAATCTGGCTGTAGGTCGAGAACTCCGACGCGATCTGCCGCAGCTCCTCGACCTGGGTGAGGATGTTGCGCGTGCAGCGCTCGAACACCGATTCGAAGTGCGCTCGATCGCGCTGCCAGGCCTCGCGCAGATGCTCGGCCGAGAGCCGGATCGGCGTCAACGGGTTCTTGATCTCGTGAGCGATCAGGCGCGCCATCTCGGCCCACGCCTCGAGCCGTCGCGCCCGCACGACGTCGGTGACGTCCTCGACCACCAGCAGCACGGCCGCCTCGCCCGCCTCTTCGAGCGGCACGCGCACCAGCGTCCAGTCCCGATCCTCGGCCGTCGCGTCGCTCAGGTGGACGGCGTGCCGTGCCGGATCCGCGGCCGTGGTGTCCGCGAACTCGGCCACCGCGCGCAGCTCCGGACGCGGCTGGACCGGATCGTCGACCTGTGCCCGCAGACGGGCGATCAGATCGTCGCCCGGCTCGACCGCCAGCAGGTCGCGGCCGGAGCGGTTGATGATCAGCACCCGCCCGGCAGCGTCGAGCGCGACTACCGCTCCAGCGACGGATTCGACGATCCGCTCGACCAGGCGCTTCTCTGCCAGCAGTCGCTCGCGGCCGGCGGCAATGCGCGCCGCCATCCGATCGATCGCCTCGCTGAGCGCCTCCAGCTCGGCATCTCCGGGGCGCACGCCGAGTGTCGGCGCACCGGCGGCGATGCGCCGAGTGCCGGCCACCAGCTCCTCGATCGGCCGGGTGAAGCGGCGCGCCGCCCGGGCGCCGGTCGCCGCCAGCGCCACCAGCAACGCCAGCGAGGCCAGCAGCGCCCGCCGGCGTAGTCGCGCCGCCTCCGCCACCGCCTCCTCCTGCTGCGCGAGCAGAGGCATCGACAGGACGAGCCGCGTCGCAGAGCCGTCGTCGGCTTCCACTTCACCCGGGACCGCGAGCGGCGTGTACAGCTCCAGATACTCGGCCGCACCGACCTGGCCGGTGCGCCGCGCCAGCCGGTCGCCGCCCAGCTCGAGGCGCGCCTGCACGTCGCCGGGCAGCCGACGCGGCAGCAGCCCGGCGGCAAACAGGTCGCGCTTCGACGAGGCGTAGATCTCACTGCCCCAGTAGAGGTGGACATCGTGGCGCACGACGCGCGACAGCCATTCCAGCAGCACGTCATCGATCGCCGTGCCAACTCCGAAGCCGGGCTGCAGGGTCAGCACGTACTCTCCCAGCACGCGCTGCGCCGAACCGAGCGCCGCCCGCGCCGCGTCCTCCTGCGCGCGGACGATCCGGCGCTCGAGCGTTCGCGAGAGAAAGAAGTAGAACGCGCCGACCGGGAGCAGCAGCAGTGCCGCGAAGACGATCACGAGCCGCTTCGAGTACGACCGCGTGGCCCGCCGCAGGAGGTCTCGAACGGCGCTGCGCGGCAGCGCCAGCAGCCAGCCGAGCGCGAGCAGCGCCAGCAGGGCGAGCAGCGGCGCGGCGGCGACGGAACCGGTCCGCTCGAGCGCCGCACCGGGTCCAGGCCGCGGCAGAAAGACGGCCACCCGCAGCGACCCGCCCGTCTCCGCCGCCGCTCGCGCCGTCCCGTCGGGGGTCATGACCTCCCCGATCGTGCCCGGCGCGGGCCAGCGCTCGACCGGCGGTGTGCCTTCGAGCCAGGACGAGGCGCGCCAGCTCCCCTCGGCGCCGCGCACCACGTATCGCACCTGTGGCGCGAGCCCGAACGGCCGTGCTCCCAGGGTGAGGCCGCGCAGCAGCGTCGACTCCAGATCGGGTGTCCACGTCGCGCCGGCACCGAAGCCGACGCGCGGCACGGCCCACCAGCGCAGCTGGCGCACCGCTCCGAACTCGTCGCCGGCCGCGCCGACTGCCGGAATCGTCCGCTCGATGACGCCGCCGATCCGTCGCTCCGGCCAGCTCTGTTCCTCCAGGTCCGACCACCGCTCCGGCGCCGACACGAGGTCACCGGCCGCGTCGATCGGCAACCCGTAGGAGAAGGTCGAGCGCCCACCGTCCTCGAACTCCACGACCAGCGCCGAGAGCAGGTCGACGCGGGCCAGCGGGGAATCCCGCCAGATCGCGAACGCCAAGTCACCACGCCCCGTGACACTGCCATCCGCCGGCAGAAACCGGGCGGGGTCGTGGCGAGCCAGCGCCTCGTCCATGGCGGCGGCGACGCCCACCAGCTCTGCGGGCGAAGGCGGCATCAGATGCCGGGCCTGACGCGGCAGCGCGCGCTCGATCGCCAGCTGCTCGCCCGCCGCCCCGGCGCCGCCGCCGATCAGACCGCTGACGAGCAGCGCTGCCGCGGTCGACAGGTTGAGCCCGAGCCGAGCCCCGCTTGCCATCCGGGTCGCGGCCAGGCCGGCCGCGGCGAGGACAACGAGCGCGACGATCGGTCGGCCCGCCAGGGCCCCGCCCAGGAGGGCGAGTGCTGCGGCCGTCCAGCCCCAGCGCCCGCCCCGCCGCGACGCCGCGCCCCCGGCCGCGACGGCCACGGGTGCAAAGATGGCCAGCAGCAGCGCCAGACGACCGGCGAGCGCCGAGCCGTCCCCGAAGCGCGCCTCGCTCCACGGGGCCAGCGGGTCGGCCAGCGAACGCAGCGCCAGGGCGAGCGCCACCGGCATGAGCAGGCCGAGCAGGGTTGCCACCGGCACCAGCCTGCCCGCCCACCGCCGGCGACCGATTTCGATCCCGACCAGCGCGGTCGTCAGAGCCAGGGCGAGCCCGCCCTGTTCCGAGGCGTTCGCACCGAGCGCATGGACTGTCAGCAGTGCGGCGAGCGCGGCGGGCACCAGGACACTGGCGACCGGCTGTCGGGGCGGCAGCACGGTTCCGGACAGCAGCGCCCGCCCGACTGCCCGTAAAGCCGCGATCCAGAGCAGACCCAGCGCGACCAGACCGGTCGCCACGCCCTGCCACGCCCCGCCTTCCGCCGCTGGGCCGTCGCCCGCCCCCACGACCAACTTTGTCGGGGCGCCCTCCCCTTCTCCGACCACCAGGTGCCAGCCACCTGGTGCGCGCGCGGCAAGGGCGGGATCGGCCAGCGGCGGAGCTCCGTCGCGGGCAAAGCTCGCTCCAGCGACCAGGTGCCAGCCCCGTCGCGCTTCGACCGGCACCGAGGTGAACAGCGTGGCGGCGGTCGCGCTCTGACGCAGCCCCCGACCGGGGGCCGTCATCTCCTCCGGCCGCAGGTCGTGCAGCAGACCGGGACCACCCCAGGCGACCGCTTCTCCGTCCCGATCGACGAGCAGCAGGGTGCGGGCGATTCGCCCCCGCCCGCCGGCGCCGATCGCCTGCAGCCGCTCGAAGAGCACCTCGCGGCGGGCGGCGGACTCGAGGTCAGCACCGAGCGTCTGCGCTGCCGTGCGAGCCGCGCCGTCGAGCTCCGCCCACCAGCGCGCGTGCGAGCGCTCCAGGTCGACGGGGGACGGGGGGGTGGCGGGCCGCCAGGCGCTCAGCGCGGCGACGGTCAGCAGGACCGCCCCGAGGCCGAATGTGAGCGCGCCGACCCGCCGTTCCCGCGGCCGTCCGACCTGCAGCGCCCAGAGCCCGGTGGCGACGCCCAGCAGCACTGCGCCGGGCGCGGCAGTCAGCGCCGGGGCCGCCGACAGCGCTGCCAGCAGCAAGAGGTCGGTAGCAGCGGACAGCGGGCGTCGGCGCTTCATGGCGGCAGCGGCACGGATTCGGGCAGTCAGCAGAGCCGGGGACTTGGCGATCGATCCCCGGGGCTGCAAAGCCGCTGCCTGGCCTCAGTCCTCCGCGGGGCGACGCAACATCGGCAGATCGACCCCGCGCTCGGCGGCGCAGGCGATCGCCTCCGGATAGCCGGCGTCCGCGTGCCGGACGACGCCCATGCCGGGGTCGCCCGTCAGCACGCGTTCGAGCCGCTCGGCAGCCTCCGGTGTGCCGTCGGCCACGATGACCATACCGGCGTGGATCGAGTTGCCGATCCCCACCCCGCCGCCGTGATGGAGCGACACCCAGGTGGCACCGTTGACGGCGTTGAGCAGGGCGTTGAGCAGCGGCCAGTCAGCGATCGCGTCCGAGCCGTCCCGCATGCCTTCCGTCTCGCGGTAGGGCGAGGCCACCGACCCGCAGTCGAGATGGTCGCGTCCGATGACGATCGGCGCCGAGACCCGGCCGGAGGCGACGAGGTCGTTGAACACCCGGCCGGCGCGGGCCCGCTCGCCGTAGCCCAGCCAGCAGATCCGCGCTGGCAGCCCCTGGAACGCCACGCGCTCGCGCGCCATGCGGATCCAGCGATGCAGTTTTGCGTCGTCCGGGAACGCTTCGAGGATCGCCGCGTCGGTGGCCGCGAGATCCGCCGGATCGCCCGACAGCACCGCCCATCGGAACGGCCCCTGCCCGGTGCAGAACAGCGGCCGGATGAACAGCGGCACGAAACCGCCGATCTCGAAAGCGTCGGAGACCCCGGCCTCCTGTGCCTGGCCGCGCAGGTTGTTGCCGTAGTCGAACACCACCGCGCCCCGCCGCTGCAGCTCGAGCATCGCCCGAACGTGCGTGGCCATCGACTGCATCGCGCGCTCGACGTAGGTCTCGGGATGGACCGCCCGCAGCTCCAGTGCCTCCGCGAAGGTCAGGCCATGCGGCACGTAGCCGTGCAGGTTGTCGTGCGCCGAGGTCTGGTCGGTCACCAGGTCGGGCTGCACGCCCCGCTCGAGCAGCCGTTCGAGCAGGTCGACGGCGTTGGCCTCGACGGCGATCGACACCGCTTCGCGCGCCGCCACGGCCGCCAGCGCGGCGTCGATCCCGGCGTCGAGGTCCGGTGCGACGCGATCCAGGTAGCGCGTTTCGAGTCGCTTGTCGATGCGCGACCGGTCGACCTCCGCGACCAGGCAGACGCCCTCGTTCATCGTGACCGCGAGCGGTTGCGCGCCGCCCATGCCCCCCAGCCCGGCAGTCACGGCCAGGCGGCCCGCCAGCGTGCCGCCGAAGCGCTGGCGCGCGCACTCGGCCAGCGTCTCGAACGTCCCCTGCAGGATCCCCTGGGTGCCGATGTAGATCCAGGAACCGGCGGTCATCTGGCCGTACATCGTCAGCCCCAGCCCCTCGAGGCGGCGGAACTCGTCGATGGTCGCCCAGTGGGGCACCAGGTTGGAGTTGGCGATCAACACCCGCGGCGCGCCGGGGTGAGTCCGGAAGACCGCCACCGGTTTGCCCGACTGCACGAGCAGCGTCTCGTCGGCGCCGAGCCGGCGCAGCGTCGCCACCAGCGCCTCGAAGCAGTCCCAGTTGCGCGCTGCCTTGCCCGAACCGCCGTAGACGACCAGGTCGGCCGGTCGTTCGGCCACCTCCGGGTCGAGGTTGTTCATGAGCATCCGCAGGGCGGCCTCCTGCTGCCAGCCGAGGCAGGAGATCGCCGATCCACGGGGCGCCTGGACGGTCCGGGGAGGGCTTGCAGCCGGGTTCATGGGGCGATTCTAGTTCGACCTGGACGGAGCGCCGGCCGCCGCCCGGGCGGCGGGGCGTCGGCGGCGAGGCGGGGAAAAACTGTCACGTCGCCGCAGGTGCCGGCGGCTCAAGAAGATCCGGGATTTTGGATGAAATACGGGGTGTTTCGCCCCAGGCCGGCGCCTTGACTTCGCGCCCCGGGGGCGGTTCAATGGCCCTCGACGGTCGGGAGTGGAAGGTTCCGCGGAAGCATCGGCAGTACGGATTCCGCACACCCCAGCGTCGGGCAGCCTCGAATAGCCTGGCCATCGCGAGCCTCCGGCTGGGTGCGCTGTTCCGACCTGCCATTCCGGCGGTGTCCAGTATCGAGTTGCTGCCGCGCGCGACGGCGAGGTCGCGCGCGGGCCTCCCAGGCAACGCGCGATGCTCTCCCGGGCCTTCCACCCGATCGTCGGCTTCGTCCCTCTGCAGTTCCCGCTTCTCGCGCCGCAGTTGCAGGTCAGCCAAGCCCGTCCAGGTGGCGGTCGACCTCGGTCGAGAGAAAGCGACGCGCCGCTTCGAGATCGGGCGCCATCTCGCGGTCGTGGTCCCACGGCGCAATCGACTGGCGCAGATCGGCGTGCAGCCGCTCGAGCGCCACGCTGCTGGCCAGTGGCCGCAGCAGATCGATCCCCTGCGCGGCGGCGGTGAGTTCGACCGCCAGAATCGACCGCAGGTTGTCGATCACGCGCATCAGTTTGAGCGCCGCACCCATCCCCATCGAGACATGGTCCTCCTTGTCGGCCGAGGTCGGGATCGAGTCGACCGAGGCAGGATGGGCCAGCGTCTTGTTCTCGGACACCAGCGCCGCCGCCGTCACGTGCGCCATCATGAACCCCGAGTTGAGTCCCGCGTTGGCGACCAGGAACGGCGGCAGCCCGGAGAAGACGTCGTTGGTCAGCTTCTCCGTGCGTCGCTCCGAGATCGACCCGAGCTCGCACAGCGCGATGGCCAGGAAGTCGGCGGCCATCGCCATCGGTTCGCCGTGGAAGTTGCCGCCCGAGACGGTCTCGTCGGCCGCCGCGAAGACCAGCGGATTGTCGGTGGCGGCGTTCATCTCGATCCGCACCTTCCGCTCGACATCGTCCAGCACGTCCCGCACCGCGCCGTGCACCTGCGGCATGCAGCGAATCGAGTACGGGTCCTGAATCCGCGTGTCGCCGTGGCGATGCGATTCGCGGATCGCCGAGCCGACCAGCAGCCGGCGCAGGTTCGCGGCGGCCGCTGCCTGACCGGGGTGCGGTCGCACCGCCTGGATCCGCTCGTCGAACGCGGCGTCCGTGCCGCGCAGCGCGTCGGTCGTGAGCGCCCCGACCAGGTCGGCCGCGCGCACCAGCCGGCGGGCTTCGAGTACTGCCAGGGCGAGCAGCGACGTCATCGCCTGCGTCCCGTTGATCAAGCCCAGCCCTTCGCGCGGGGCCAGCGTGAGCGGCGCCAGGCCGGCCTCGGCCAGGGCTTCGGCCGCCGGCCGGCGCCGACCGCCCACGCGCACCTCGCCAGCCCCGATCAGCGGCAGCGCGAGGTGGGCCAGCGGCGCCAGATCTCCCGATGCGCCGACCGAACCCCGCGACGGCACGACCGGCAGGATGCCGAGCCGCAGCAGTTCGAGCAGCCGCTCCACGAGGATGACGCGCACTCCGGAGTGGCCGCGCGCCAAGGTGTTGGCGCGCAGCAGCAGCATGCCCCGCACCGCCGCGTCCGACAGCGGCTCGCCCACGCCGGCGGCGTGGGAGAGGAGCAGGTGGCGCTGCAGCGTCTCGAGGTCGGCGTCGTCGATCCGCACGTTGGCCAGATTGCCGAAGCCGGTGTTGACGCCGTAGACCGCCTCGCCGCTCGCCACGGCGCGGTCGATCACTCCGCGCGCCGCCTCGATCTGCGCCCGCGCTGCCTCGCCGAGCCGCACCGCCTCGCCGCCCAGCGCCACCCGCCGGAAGGTGTCGAAATCGAGACTTTCGCCGTCGATCTCGATCGCCCTCTCGCCTGCCGCGTTTCCAGGAATCATCGACTCCGCCTCACCGCTCCGGTCACTCCCACTCGATCGTCCCGGGCGGCTTGGAGGTCACGTCGTAGACCACCCGGTTGACGCCCCGCACCTCGTTGACGATCCGGTTGGCGGCCCGGCCGAGCAGGTCGTACGGCAGCTGGCTCCAGTCGGCGGTCATGAAGTCCTGCGTCTCGACGGCGCGCAGCGCGAGGACGCTGTCGTAGGTGCGGAAGTCGCCCATGACGCCGACCGAACGCACCGGCAGCAGGACGGCGAACGCCTGGGAGACTTTGCCGTACCAGCCCGCGGCGCGCAGTTCGGCGAGGAAGATCGCGTCGGCCTGCTGCAGCACCTGAACCCGCTCGGCGGTCACCTCGCCGGGGATCCGCACCGCCAGGCCCGGCCCCGGGAACGGATGCCGACCGATGAACTCGGCCGGCAGGCCGAGCTCGCGGCCGAGCTGCCGGACCTCGTCCTTGAACAGCCAGCGCAGCGGCTCGATCAGCTCGAAGCCGAGCCGCTCCGGCAGCCCGCCGACGTTGTGGTGCGACTTGATCACCGCCGACGGGCCCTTGACCGAAGTCGACTCGATGACGTCCGGGTAGAGCGTCCCCTGGGCGAGATAGCGGACGCGCTCGAACCGCTTCGCCTCGCGCTCGAAGACATCGATGAACAGGCGGCCGATCGTCTTGCGCTTGGCCTCCGGGTCGGTCACGCCGGCCAGCGCGGCGAGGAACTCAGCCCCCGCGTCGACAGTGACGACCGGGATACCGAGCCCGTCGGTGAGGCTGTCCTCCACCTGGCGGCGCTCGTCGAGCCGCAGCAGCCCGGTGTCGACGAACACCGAGGTGAGCCGGTCGCCGACCGCGCGTTGCAGCAGAGCCGCCGTCACCGCCGAGTCGACGCCGCCGGAGATCCCGCACAGGACGCGGTCCTCTCCGATGCGGTCGCGCAGCCCACGAACCGCCTCGTCCAGGTAGCCCGCCATCGTCCAGTCGCCCCGCGCCCCGCAGACGCGATAGAGGAAGTTGTGGAGCAGGGCGCTGCCGTTCTGGGTATGACTGACCTCGGGGTGGAACTGGATTCCGTACAGCCGGCGCTCGGCGTCCTCGAACGCGACGATGTCGACGCTCTCACTGCGCGCGGTCACGCGCGCCCCCGCTGGCGGCGCGGTCACCCGGTCGCCGTGGCTCATCCAGACGGTCTCGCGCGCAGCCAGACCGGCGAACAGCGCCCCCGGCTCGGTCACCTCGAGCTCGGCCCGCCCGTACTCACGGTGGGTGGCGGACTGGACCTCGCCGCCGAGCAGCCGCGCCGCCGCCTGCATGCCGTAGCAGATGCCGAGCACGGGCACGCCGAGCTCGAACAGCTCCGGCCGCGGCAGCGGCGCGTCGCTGTCGTAGACGCTCTGCGGTCCGCCCGACAGAACGATGCCGATCGGCGCGCGGCGGCGGATCTCCTCGATCGGCAGATCGAACGGATGCACTTCGCAGTAGACGCGCTGTTCGCGCGCCCGACGCGCAATGAGCTGGGTGAACTGACTGCCGAAATCGAGGATGAGCAGGAACTGGTGGTCGCCGGCCATGGAGCCGCCAGTCTATCGAGACGCCGGGGCGATCAGAGCCGCGCCTCGTCCTTGAGTTCGCGCGACATCAGGTCGGTGAGCGCCGCCTCAGGGCTCTTGCCCCCGTACATGACTGCGGTCATCTGCTCGACGATCGGCATCTCGATCCCCCGCTCGGCGGCCAGCTGGCGCAGCGCCAGCGAGCTGCGCGCTCCCTCGGCCACCTCGGACGTGCCGCTCTGGACCTCGGCGAGCGTCCGACCGCGGGCCAGCTCCATGCCCAACCGGCGATTGCGCGACAGGCCGCCGGTGCAGGTCAGCACGAGGTCGCCGAGGCCGGCCAGTCCGCGCAGCGTCTCCGGGTCGCCGCCCGAGGCGACCGCCAGGCGGGTCATCTCGTGCAGTCCACGGGTGATCAGCGCCGCCAGGATGTTGTGGCCGAGGCCGAGCCCGGCCAGGACACCGGCGGCGATCGCGATGACGTTCTTCGCCGTGCCGGCGAGCTCCACCCCGACCACGTCCCCAGAAGAGTAAAGGCGCAGGCTGCGCGAGGCCAGCTCCTCGCGCAGCGTCGCCGCCACCTGCTCGTCGCTGCTCGCCACCACGGCGGCCGAAGGCATGCCGCGCGCCAGTTCGGCCGCGAAGGTGGGGCCCGAGAACACCGCGAACCGGATCGGCGTGCCGCTGCGCTCGCCCTCCTCGATCGACACCCGGCTCATCCGCGCCAGCGTGTCGATCTCGATTCCCTTGGTCGCTGAAACGACGGTCAGCGGCCGGCGCTCCCCGCGCCGAGCCAGGAACGCGGCGAGCGCGGCGCGGTAGCCGTGCGACGGCACTGCGACGACGAGCGTTTCCACCTCGGCCATCGCTTCCAGGTCGGCGGTCACTTCGAGCCGGTCCGGGAACGGAATGCCGGGCAGATAGAGCGTGTTCTCGCGACGCTCGTGCATTTCACGCGCCTGGTCGGCGCGCCGCGCCCACAGCCGGGTCGGCCGACCGGTACCGGCGGCATGCACCGCCACCGCGGTCCCGAACGACCCCGCTCCGAGGACTCCCAGAAGGCTCACGTGCGGCTCCTTTCGCCGAGCCGACGCTCGGTACCGGCCCGCAACCGGGCCACGTTGTTGCGATGCTGAAACAGGATCAGCGCGGCCGCGCAGACGATCACCGCGACCGCGCCGGGGGGCAGGGCCGGCGCGAGACCGCTGCGCCCCAGCAGCACGACGAGCGGCGGCAGCGCGAGCGCCGCGACGATCGAGCCCAGCGACACGTAGCGGGTACGCGCCACCACGAGGACGAAAAGGGCGAGGCCGAGGCCGGCGGCCAGCGGCATCAGGGCGAGGAACGCGCCGAACGCAGTCGCCACCCCTTTGCCGCCCCGGAAGCCGAAGAAGACCGGAAAGCTGTGCCCGATCATCGCCGCAAATCCGGCCGCTGCGGCGAGCGCCACCGGCAGTCCCGAGACCAGCGCGAAGCGCACCGGGGCGAACCCCTTGGCCATGTCCAGCACGACGACCAGCAGGGCGAGCCACCGCCCGCTGGTGCGCAGCACGTTGGTCGCGCCCGCGTTGCCGCTGCCGACGGTCCGCACGTCGATCCGGGCGCTCAGCCAGACCACCAGCAGGCTGAACGAGATCGAACCGAGCAGGTAGGAGCCGGCCAGCAGCAGCGCGCCGCGGCCGCTCACGCGTCGACGCTCCCCGCGGCGGCCAGCAGCCGGCGGCGCAACAGCTCGAGCACCGCCTGCGAGGCCTGCCAGCGGATCCGTTCGCGGTCGCCGACCAGGCGAAGCTGGCGATGCTCGGTCCCCCCGGCCGCCGCCAGCGCGATGTGCACGGTGCCCACCGGCTTCTCGGCGCTTCCGCCCTCGGGTCCGGCGATGCCGGTCACCGCGAGGGCGAAGTCGGTGCCGAATCGTTCGCGCGCCCCTTCGGCCATCCGGCGCGCCGCCTCCTCGCTCACCGCACCGCAGCGTTCGAGCATGTCGGGATCGACTCCCAGCAGCCGAGTCTTCTCGGCGTTGGCGTACGTCACCACGGCACCGGGAAAGTACCTGCTCGCCCCGGGCGGCCGGGTCAGCCGCTCGGCCACCAGCCCGCCGGTGCACGACTCGGCCACCGCCACGGTGGCGCCGGCGGCCGCCAGCAGTTCGCCCACTGCCTGTTCGAGGCCGCCCTCCTCGCCCTCGCCGTAGATCGTCGAGCCCAGTACCTGCCGCACTCGCTCGGCCATCGCCGTCAGCCGCCGCCCGCGCGCTTCCGGTTCGCCGGCGGCGGTGAGCCGGATCTTCACCTCACCGGGTGACGCGAGCACGGTGATCCATCGCCGTTCGAACTCGATGTAGACCGGCTCGAGCGCCTCGTCGACTTCCGACTCCGGGCGCATCGCCAGGCGCAGAGTCCGCCGCTCGCGGCCCCGCCCGCTGGCGCGCCCGGCGAGCCAGGGCTCGACCTCCCGTTCGAGCAGGCGCTCCATCTCCCACGGTACGCCGGGCAGCAGGAAGATCGTCGTCCCGGCCGCTTCCAGGCGCAGACCGGGCGCCGAGCCGCGTTCATTGGCGAGCACGGTGGCGCCTTCAGGGACCTGCGCCTGGCGGCGATTGTTCGGCGACGGCCGGCGCCCGAAGCGCGCGAAGCGGCGCTCGATCTCGGCCCAGACTGCCGGGTCGTCGCGCAGCCCCAGGCCCAGCGCCCGCGCGCACCCTTCACGGGTGACGTCATCGGCGGTCGGGCCGAGGCCGCCGGTGACGATCAGCAGGTCGCAGACTCCAAGCCGGCGCCGGATCTCGTCGGCGATCGCCGCTTCGTCGTCAGCCGCCACCGCCTTGCCGACCAGTTCGCAGTCGTGCCGCTCCAGGAGCGCCGCGAGGCGCAGGGAGTTGGTGTCGAGGCGATCGGTCGACAGCAGTTCCGACCCGACCGCCAGCACCGCCGCGCGCATGTCGCGATGATACCGCCGGCGACTGGTTTGACAGGCCCGCGCGCCGGTCCGTACCATGGAGCGCGCCATGGCTTTCGACTCCCGAATCCCGGCCCGCACGATCCTCCCTCGCCGCACCGGCGCACTGGTCCGGGCGCTGCTGCTGCTCGCGCCGCTCGTTGCCGCGGCAGCCGTCGCCCAGCCTGCGGCGCGCCGGATGGGTGGCACGTTGCCGGCGCTGGTGGCCCGCTCGCAGACCGCCGGCGGACCGGTCGTCTGGCGCGCCGGAGGTGGGTGGCGCGTCGATGCCGGTTCGAAGTCGGCGCAGCTCGCCGGCGAAGGTCGCAGCGAGATCAGCAGTATCGCCGACCTGCCCGATGGCTGGCTGCTGGCCGGCTTCGAGTTGGCCGGGGAACGCACCGAGCTGGCGCTCTGGCGCGCCACCGACGCCGGTGTCGTGCGGGTCGCGCCGCCGGCAGCGTCGGCGGGCAGTGAAGGCGCCTCCCGGCTGTGGCCGGTGGTCGTGGCCGGCGGGCAGACGGCCCCGGGCATCGCCTGGCTGGAAGGACACGATCCGCGCGGCTATTCGGTGCGGTGGGCGAACTGGGAGGGCGGCGCGTTCGGCGCGCCGATCGAGATCGCGCCGCCCGGCCCCGGCAGCCAGGTCGCCCTCAGCGCCACCCGGCTCGAAGACGGCCGCACGCTGCTGGTCTGGAGCGCCTTCGACGGCACCGACGACGAGATCCTGGCCGCCGTCGGCGACGGCACCTCCTGGAGTCGCCCGCGCCGGGTCGGCCAGGCCAACGACGTGCCCGACATCACGCCGGCGGTCGCCGCGGTCCCGGGCGGCGCGCTGATCGCCTGGAACCGGTTCCACGACGGCGAGTACCGAGTCGTCCTGGCACGCTGGAGTGACGAGGGCAGCCGCGAACTGGCGGCGGTCGGACCGCCCGGATCTCTCGAGCCGACCTTCGAGGCGGGCGGCGACGTCCCGTTCCTGCTTTGGCTCGACGCGCTCACCGACGAGTGGACCCTCGCCGAGCTGAGCGACGACACGCAGCTGACGGAACGGGCGCGCATGCCCGGCGACTCCACCCACCGCCCGCTGGTGCGCGTCGACGGGCGCAGCGCCGAGTTCCGGCTCGGCGACAGCCGCCAGCAGAAGATCTGGCGCTGACCGCTCAGTCGGCGGGCGCGGCCGGGGACGGCGGCCCCCCCGCCGCCCGTTCGACGATCAGCGGCGGCGCGACTCCCTCGGGGCCGACCTCGAAGCAGGCCGCAACCTGGTCGACGAGAGCCGCGTCGTCGCGGCGCAGGTAGATCCGCGCCAGCTCCTCGCCGGCTTCCACGCGTCGGCCGAGCCGCGTCCGGTAGTGCAGGGCGACACCCCGGTCCAGTTCGTCGCCAGGTCCGCGACGGGCGCCGCCGGCCTCGCCCAGCAGCAGCCCCAGGCGACGGTTGGCGACTCGCGCCAGCACACCGCCATGGGGCGCCCGGATCGGTTGCTCGACGGGTGCGAGCGGCAGTTCGGGGCGGGCCATCCATGCCGGCGAGGCGCCCTGATCGACGGCCCAGCGGGAAAACCGTTCGGCGACCCGGCCCGAAGCGAGCGTGGCCCGCAACCTCGGCTCCGTCAGCTCCACGCCCACCTGCGCCGCCGCCTCCCGGGCCAGCACGATCGTGAGCTCCGCGGTCTCTGCCGCGCCCTCACCACGCATGACCTGCAGCGCCTCGGCGATCTCCGCGGCATGCCCCACCCAGTCACCGAGCGGCTGACTCATGTCGGTCAGCAGCGCCGAGGCCGATGTACCGAGTTCCTCGGCGACCGCCACCAGCTGGCGCGCCAGTTCGCGCGCCGCCTCGCGATCGGCCAGGAAGGCGCCGTCGCCCACCTTGACGTCGAACACGATCGCCGCCGCTCCGGCGGCGAGCTTCTTGGACAGGATGCTGGCGACGATCAGCGGCAGCGAGTCGACGGTCGCGGTGTGGTCGCGCAGGGCGTAGAGGCGCCGATCCGCGGGCGCGATGCCCGAGGTGGCCAGCCCGAGGGCCATACCCGTGCGCTCGAGGACGCGCACCGCCGCCGCCCGATCCAGCTCCTGACGCAGGCCCGGGATCGATTCGAGCTTGTCGGCCGTGCCGCCAGTGTGCCCCAGACCGCGCCCGGTGAGCATGACGATCGGCACGCCGCACTCGGCCAGCAGCGGGGCGAGCACGATCGACACCTTGTCTCCGACGCCGCCGGTGGAGTGCTTGTCGACCAGCCCGGGAAAGGTGCGTCGCAACTCCCACCGTTCGCCGCTGTCGAGCATCTCGCGCGTCAAGGCGCGGGTCTGTTCGACATCCAGACCGCGGACGGCGACGCCCATCAGAAAGGCCCCCAGTTGCGCGTCGCTCCAGCAGCCGTCGACGGCTCCGCGCGCCACCGCCCCGAGATCGGCGGCAGACAGCCGGCGGCCCGCACGCAGGTCAGTGAGGATCCGGTAGGGGCCGCTCAAGCCCGCCTCCGGCCTCAGCGGGAAGCGGAGGTGGATCCGGCGAGCTGCCCGCGCGCTTCGGCTGCCCAGGCAGAGCCCGGGTGCTCGTCGACGAGGCGCTGCCAGGCGGCGCGCGCGTCGGCGCGATTGCCGAGCGCCGCGTGAGTGCGTGCCAGCTCGACCAGCAGCAGATCCGCCGGCAGCGGGCCGCGCGCGTTGGCGAGGTCGTTCTGCAGGCGGGTGATCAGCTCGGCGCCGCGCCCCTCCGCGCGGTCGACCGCCGCCAGCCCGATCGCGGCTCCGACGCCCAGCGCGTCGTCGCTCGTGCCGACCGCCACGTAGTGGGCCCGGGCTGCGGCGAAGTCCCCCGCGGCGAACGCCAGCTCGGCCAGGCGCAGCCGGGCCGCCCGCGCCGCGCCGGTGCCGTCATACTGCTGGACGACCGCATCGAACAGCTGACGGGCCTGGGCGTCCCGCTCGGCCGCGGCGGCGAAGGTCGGGCGAACCGCATCGTCCGGCCGCGCGCCGCTGTCGACGATCTCGGCGCTCGCCACCCGCTGCGCGCGCCCCAAAGCCTCGCTCGCTGAGTCCAGCCGGGCGCCGCGCCAGGCGAACACCGCCCAGCCGGCGAGGGCGACCGCGACGACGCCGATGACGATGCCGAGGATGACGCGCAGATGCTTCTCCGCGAACGACACACCGGCCTCGACGGCCTCGCCGAGTTCGTTGCGCTTGAGCTCTTCGCGGGACAGTTCGTGAGCCATGGAAAACGCCCTCTCGCCTCTGCCGGTCTCCGACCGGCTCGATCTGGATCTCGATGTGGTACCGCCGTCGCAGGCGGGCTGGTGCGGCTGGGAGGAGTCGAACCCCCGACCAAGAGCTTAGGACGCTCCTGCTCTATCCAGCTGAGCTACAGCCGCCTGGCGGCAGTTTATCAGTAGCGGATCAGCGACTCGATGTCGTAGCCGGCCAGCTTCTCGCGGCCCGGCAGGAAAGTCAGCTCGATGATGAAGCCGAACCCGATCACCTGCCCGCCGCGCCCTTCGACCAGCTTGGCGGTTGCCAGCGCTGTGCCCCCGGTGGCGACGACGTCGTCGACGATCAGGACCCTCTCGCCCGGGGTGATCGCGTCGGCGTGCATCTCCAGCTTGTCGCTGCCGTACTCGAGCTCGTAGGTCTCGGCCACCGTCGCTGCCGGCAGCTTGCCCGGCTTGCGCACCGGTACGAACCCGGCGTTGAGGTTGTAGGCGACCGAGGGCGCGAACATGAACCCGCGCGACTCGATGCCGATCACCTTGTCCGGCCGGTGCTCCTTGGAGAACAGCCAGACGAACCGGTCCACCGCCATGCGCAGGGCCAGCGGGTCCTTGAGCAGAGTCGTGATGTCGAAGAAGTTGATGCCCGGCTTGGGGAAGTCCGGCACTTCACGGATGTACTGCTTGAGATCGTCCACCGATGTCTCCCGGCGACGCCGTCTGCGCGGCGGCCGCCCCTCAGTTGCCCGGCGCCTCTCCGGCCGCCGGCGCGGTCACCGTTCGCCGCCATCGCCGGGCTGCCAGCCGTGGCGGCCGAGCAGCGGGACGAAGGCGACCTCGTCGAACTCCGTGCGTCTTGTCTTGCGACCCAGCCGCTCGTAGAGCACCAGGCGCTGCCGGCGCCGGTCGCCCTCCGGAACCAGCAGCCGGCCGCCGGGCCCCAGCTGGTCGAGCAGCGGCCGTGGCGCCACCGGCGCGCCGGCGGTCACCAGGATGCGGTCGAACGGCGACACGTCGCTCCAGCCCACGGTACCGTCGAACGCCTGGATCTTGACGTTCAGGATCCCGAGCTGGCGCATACGACGGATCGCCTGGTGGGCGAGATCCGGAATCCGTTCGAGGCTGTAGACCCACCGCGCCAGCCGGGCCAGGATCGCCGTCTGATAGCCCGATCCGGTGCCGATCTCGAGCACCTTGTGCGTCGCCGGATCGAGTTCGAGGATCTCGGTCATGCGGGCGACCACGAACGGCTGCGAGATCGTCTGGGCCTCGCCGATCGGAAGCGCGTGGTCGCCATAGGCCTGGCTCCAGAGGTGTTCGCGCACGAACAGGTGGCGCGGAACCTCGCGCATCGCCGCCAGCACTCGGGGATCGCGCACGCCGCGCCGTTCGATCAGCTCGCGCACCATCCGATCGCGAGCCAGCGTGTCATCGAGCACGGGCGGCGTCGCTCCTCAGGATCCCGTCGATGCGCCCCGCGAAGCCGCCCCAGGTGTCGAGGCCCCGGTAGTCGGTCAGGTCGAGGTGGAGGGGCGTGACCGAGATGCAGCCGTTCTGTACGGCGCCGTGGTCGGTATCCGGGTCTTCCTGCCACTCCGGCGTGCCGGCGATCCAGTAGTACTTGCGGCCTCGCGGGTCGACCTTCTCGATCACCGACTGGCGGTAGACCCGCTTGCCGAGGCGCGAGAAGACCACGCCGCGCGGTTCGCCGGCCGGGAAGTTGACGTTGAGCAGCATGCCGGGCGGCATCGGCTCGGCAATCAGCTCTTCGACCAGCCGACCGGCCAGGCGGGCGGCGCGCTCGAACGAGAACCCCTCGCTGACCTCCTGCGAGAAGGCGATCGACGGAATGCCGAGAATCGACCCCTCGAAGGTCGCCGAGACGGTGCCCGAGTAGGTGACGTCGTCGCCGACGTTGAGGCCGAAGTTGATCCCCGAAACCACCAGATCGGGCGGCGTGTCGCGCAGCAGCGCCAGGACGGCGAGGTTGACGCAGTCGGTCGGCGTACCGTCGACGGCGTACCAGCCGTCCTGCAGCGGCTGCATGCGCAGCGGGCGGGAGAGCGTGAGGCTGTGCCCGGTCGCGCTCTGCTCGCGGTCCGGCGCCACCACGACGACTTCGCCCAGCCGCGCCAGTTCGGCCGCGAGAAGCCGGATCCCCTCGGAGTAGACCCCGTCGTCGTTGGTGACCAGGATGCGCATCGGTTCGCTGTCGCCTCGTCCGCCCGGCGTCCGCTGAGCGCTCAGCGCTTCCAGGCGAGCTGACTGCCGCTGCGGTCCAGGTACCTGCCGACCAGCGGCTCGAGCATCGCCAGTGTCTCTTCCGGGACCAGCGACGGCTCGGTGATCAGCGACATGCGCAGCGCATCCGCACAGTCGTTCTCCACGCCGTCGAGGTCCGCCACCGCGCGTCGGACGACCCGCTGGGCGAGCTCCACGTTGCGGCGCAGCACCTCCATGACGCCCTCGCCGGTGACCGCCTCTTCCTCCTCGTGCCAGCAGTCGTAGTCGGTCACCATCGACAGTGAGGCGTAGGCGATCTCCGCCTCGCGCGCCAGGCGCGCCTCCTGCAGGTTGGTCATGCCGATGATGTCCATTCCCCACTGCCGGTAGACCATCGACTCGGCGCGGGTCGAGAACTGCGGCCCCTCCATGCACAGGTAGGTCCCGCCGCGGTGCACCGTCGCCCGCTCGGCGGCCGCCGCGTTGTAGAGGACGTCCGCCAGCGCCGCGGATACCGGACGAGCCAGAGAGACGTGGGCCACGATGCCGTTGCCGAAGAACGTGTCCGCGCGATGCCGGGTGCGATCGAAGAACTGGTCGGGGACCACGATGTGGCCGGGCACGTACTGCTCCTTCATCGACCCGACCGCCGAGACCGAAATCAGGAACTCGACTCCCAGCTTCTTGAAACCGTAGATGTTGGCCCGGTAGTTGACCTCGGTGGGCAGGAAGCGGTGACCGCGGCCGTGGCGGGCCAGGAAGGCGACCGGACGACCGTCGATGCGGCCGATCACGTACGGATCGGACGGTGCCCCCCACGGCGTCTCGACCACCCGCTCCTGCTCGACCTCGAGCCCCTCCATCGCATAGAGGCCGCTGCCTCCGATCACGCCGATGCGCACTTCACTCATCACCGCCTCCGCAAACCGCCCGCCTGGGGCGTTTCAGTCTCGATTTGGATGGATCCGGCGCGCCGCCGGCCCCGACACGCGGACCGCCAGATTATCACGCGGCGGCTGGCGATCCGGCGGCGCAGCGCGCCACCTCCTCGGCCAATGCCAGTGCTGCACGCGCGGCCGATCCGTCGACGATCCGACCGCCGCTGCCCGCGCCGCCCGCTGCCAGGCAGGCGTCGCGGAAGCCTTCGAGCTCGAGCCGCAACGGCTCGCCCTTCTCGATATCGATCGCCTCCGGCAGGATCCGTCGCCCCGGCCCCTCGCCGTCCAGCCGATAGCCCTTGATCTCCTGCGCCTGGTAGTCCAGCGACCGGTAGCGATCTGGATAGAACGCCCGCAGCTTGCGCACCCGCTCGCCGGAGACCCGTGACGCGGTCACGTTGGCCACCATGCCGGACTCGAACTCCAGGCGCGCATTGACGATATCGATGCGTCCCGAGAGCACTGGAATGCCGACTGCGCGCACTTCGCGCAGGCCGCTGTCGTCCATCGCCAGCAGCAGCTGCAGATCGTGGATCATCAGATCAGCGATGACGTCGATGTCCAGACTGCGCGGCGTGAACGTGCCCAGCCGCTCGATCTCGACGAACCGCGGGCTCCCGCCGGCCGCCAGCAGCGCCGCCACGGCGGGATTGTGAAACTCCACGTGCCCGACTGCGAGCACGCGGCCGGCCGCCGCCGCAGCCTCAATGAGGGCGTCGGCGCCGTCCACCGACGCGGCGATCGGCTTCTCCACCAGCACGTGCACGCCGCGCGAAAGCAGCTGCGTGCCGAGTTCGACGTGCGCCACCGTCGGGGCGGCCACGACCGCAGCGTCGATCGACCCGGCCAGTTCGTCGAACGAATCGAAGACCTGGGCACCGTACTCGGTGGCTACCGCCGCGGCGGCCTCCGGGTTCGGATCGTAAATGCCGACCCGCGTCACTCCCGCCAGATCGCCGAGGATCCGCGTGTGGTGCCGCCCGAGCGCGCCGACGCCGAACACTCCGGCGCGCAGGTCAGTCTTCGGCACCGCTTTCCTCGCCGCCGCGGCGGCCGGGCAGGGCCCGGATCACGCCGCGTCGCGCGCCCCGGACGTAGTCGATCAGGTAGCGGACGTCTGGATTGTCCGGCATCTCGCCCTCGAGCCTTTCCAGCGCCGCGCCGGAGTTGAGACCGCTGCGCAGATAGATCCGGAAGGCCGTCTGCAGCGCCTGGATGCGCGCCGCATCGAAGCCCTTGCGCTGCAGCCCGATCCGGTTGACACCCAGCACCACCGGCCGCATGCCGACCGTCTTGACGAACGGCAGCGCATCGGAAAGCAGCCGGGAGTACCCTCCGATGTAGGCGTGGCGCCCGATGCGACCGAACTGCTGCAGCGCCGCGAATGCGCCGACGACAGCGTCGTCCTCCACTTCGCAGTGCCCGGCCAGTGTGGCGTTGTTGGCGAAGATCGTGCGATCTCCGACCCGGCAATCGTGGGCCACGTGCGAATAGACCATGAACAGGTTATCGCTGCCGATTCTGGTCCAGCCGCCACCCTTGCCTGTGCCGCGATGGATGGTGACGTGCTCGCGGATCTCGTTGCGGTCGCCGATTTCGAGTGAGACCCGCTCGCCGGCGAACTTGAGGTCCTGCGGGTCGGTGCCGACGCAGGCGTTGGGATGGATCCGGTTGCCGCGCCCGATCCGCGTGGGACCCTGAATCTGGGCGCCAGAAGCAATCTCGCTGCCCTCTCCGATCTCCACCTCGGGGCCGATGCGCGCAAAAGGCCCGACCTCGACGTCGTCGGCCAGCACGGCCGACGGATCGACCCAGGCGAGCGGATGGACGCGGGCGCTCAACGGGGCTCCGCGCCGTCTCCGCCAGCCGCTGCTCCGTCGGCCCGGCCACGCGGCACGAACGTCGAAAGCAGCTCGGCCTCGACGTGGACCTTGCCGTCTACCAGCGCGCGGCCGCCGATCTTGGCGTGCGCCGCCTTGATCCGCAGCACTTCGACCTCGAATCGGACCTGGTCACCGGGGACCACCGGGCGCCGGAAACGCGCCCGCTCGATGGCTCCGAAATAGAGCAGCTTGTCCTCGCGATGCGGGTCGTCGTGCAGCAGCAGAAGGCCGCCCGCCTGCGCCATCGCTTCGATCAACAGCACCCCGGGCACGATCGGGTGCCCCGGAAAATGCCCCTGGAAGAACTCCTCGTTGATGGTGAAGTTCTTCAGCGCCACGATCCGCTGCCTCGGCTCGATCTCCAGCACGCGATCGATGAGCAGCAGCGGGTATCGGTGCGGCAGAATCGACATCACCCATCGACTGTCCCAGGCACTCTGGCTCAATCCAGCTCCTCCTCTGTCGTCTCGGCCGCTCCGTCGCCAGGCTGGCGCTCGAGCCCGCGCACGCGACGGAACAGCGCTGCCAGGCGGCGCAGCAGCGCCTGCTGGCGCCGCCAGGCACCGATCGGCACCGCCGGAATTCCGGCGACCTGCGTTCCCGGGTCTACCGAATCGTAAACCGCCGACTTCGAAGCGACCTGGACGCGATCGCCCAGCGTCAGATGCCCTCCGACGCCCGCCTGCCCGGCGAGTACCACTCCGTCACCCAGGCGAGCGCTGCCGGCGATGCCAGCCTGCCCGCACAGTATCGAGGCGCGACCGATGACGACATTGTGTCCGACCTGGACCAGATTGTCGATTTTCGTGCCGTCGCCAACTCGTGTCGCGCCGAGCACTGCGCGGTCGATCGCGCTCAGGGCGCCCACTTCGACGTCGCTGCCGATCTCGACGCCGCCGACCTGTGGAATCTTGTGGTGCACGCCGCCGTCGGTGGCGTAACCGAACCCGTCGGCGCCGAGGACCGTGCCGGCGTGGATCACCGTCCGGTCGCCGACCGTCACTCCGGGGTAAAGGACGACGTGCGGGTGCAGCACGACCTGCTCGCCGATCCGACAGTCCGCCCCCACGACCACGTGCGGATGCAGGTGGGCCCCGGCGCCGATCCGGCTGCGCTCGCCGACCACCGTCCACGCATCGAGCGTGGCGGTCGGATCGACCGTCGCGCCCTCCCCGACGATTGCCGTGGTGTGAATGCCGGGGCGCCGAGCGGGAAGCGGATGAAAGCGGCGCAGGATGGCAGCGAGAGCCAGCGAAGGCCGGGCCACGACGAGCTGGTCGCCCGCCAGGCCGGCCGTTTCCCGACCGGTCAGGATTGCGCCGGCCCGGCTGGCCCGCGCCGCAGCCAGGTAGCCGGCGCCGGTCAGAAAGGACAGGTCGTCCGGACCGGCAGAGTCGAGGGGACGAACCGCCCGGATCTGCCGGGCCGGATCGCCGACGACGCGGCCTCCCGTCAGCTCAGCGAGCTCACCGAGCGTCGCCGTCACGCGGTCAGGGCTTGGCCGACGCCGCCGCGGCGTCGAAGCGCCGGATGATCTCGTCGGTGATGTCGACCTGTTCGGCGGCGAAGACCAGCCCGCTCTGGAACTTGTTGAAGATCAGCGTGTAGCCGCCCTCAGCGCCCGCCGCCTCGATGATCGGCGCCATCTGACGTTCGATCGCGGCGTAGGTCTCGTCCTGGCGCTTCGACAGCTCGCGCTCGGCGTCCTCCTGGAACCGGCGGAAGGCAGTCGCCTTCTCCTCCAGCTCCTTGCTGAGCTCGGCGAGCTTGTCGTCGGCCAGCGAGAGGCGTCCTTCCGAGATCCGGCGCCGGAGGGTGTCGAGTTCCTCCTGCCGCGTACGCGCCTCGGCGACCTTCTCGTCCTGCATCCGCTTGAGCTCGTCGAGCGCCGCCTTGCCGGCCACCGAATCGGTCACCAGGCGCCGCACGTCGATCACTGCCACCTTGGTCTCCTGCGCCTCCAGGCGCGCGCCGGTGGCGGTCAGCGCCGCCAGTCCGAAAGCCGCAAAGAGAACGAATCGGAATCGCTGCTTCATGTCGAGTACTCCTCGTAAAGGGCCAGAGCGCGGGTGCGCGAAATAGCGGGCGAAATCAGAAGGTCGAGCCGATGCTGAACTGGAACGACTCGAAACGATCGAGCGGCAGCTCGTCCAGGTTGGTCGCGTAGATGAACCGCAGCGGAGCACCGAACACCGGCACGAAGACGCGCAGCTCGATCCCGGCGGACGAACGCAGGCGCCCGAGGTCGATCGACTGGTCGTCACCGAAGACGTTGGCGGCGTCGTAGAACGCCAGCACTCGGAAGGGGCCACCCAGCAGGAGGTGGAGCTCCAGATTGAACTGGGCGTACTTGTCGCCGCCGCGCGAGCGTCCGAACTCGTCGGGGTAGATCTCGTCCCGGTGGCAGACGGGATCCTCGGGCCGGATCGGAATCGGCTCTCCGCCCTCACACCGCACGCTGATCGACCGGTAGTTGAACCCGCGGACGCTGTTCTCGCCACCCAGGAAGTAGCGCTCGAAGTAGTCGAGCTCGCGCCCTCCGAACGGATCGGCAAACCCGCCCTCGATATTGAACGCAATCAGCGGCCGCACCTTGCCGCTCTCCACCAGCGGACGGAACCAGCTCAGCCCGACCTCCGGCCGGACGAAGTAGTTGTCGCCACCCAGGAATCCGCCGGCGTACTCGAGGGAGGTAGAAAGCGCGGTCCCGACCGTGGGCTCGAAACGGCTGTCGCGGCTCTCGTAGCGGTAGGCGAACCGCAGCGAGGAGTTCGACAGGTCGGTCTCGATCGGCACCAGCTCGCCGAGGGCGTTGCGAATCGTGGTGGTGCCGGACAGCTCCGAGCGGGTGAAGCTGGTCGAAAAGCTGTTGAACAGGCGGAAACTGCGCCCGTAGGTCGCCACCGCGCCGCTGCTCTCGCGGGCGTTCTCGAAGTTGAAGATGTCGCTGTAGTCGAGCTTGGTGTCGAAAACCTGCAGGCCGACCGACTGCGGGCGATCCAGGAACCAGGGGATGAAGTAGGAGATGTCGAACTCGTCGGCGTAGCGGCCGGACTGGAACGAGACGCCCACCGACTCGCCGCGCCCGAGGAAGTTCTGGGTGCGCAGCGAGAGCTGGCCGAACCAGCCGTACCCCTCGCTGTAGCCGCCGCCCACCTGCACCTCGGTGCGGTCCGATTCCTGGCCGTGCAGCACGAGGTCGACCGTCTTCTTCTCGCTGTCGAAGTTCTCGAAGGAGATCGGCTCGTCTTCGTCGAGCTTGAAGTAACCGAGCTGATTGACCTTGAACAGGCTGCTCTTGATGGCACCCATGTTCAGAAGCGTGCCCTCGTGCACCCGAAACTCGCGCCGCAGGACCTTGTCGCGCGTTCGTGTGTTGCCCTCGAACTCGAGGCGCCCGACCCGATACTGATCCCCCTCCTCGATGCGCACGACGAGGTCGGCCACCAGATCGCCCGCCTCGACGATCTCCGGCGTGATGCGGGCGAAGATGTGGCCGTAGTTGCGGTAGGTCTCGTTGATCGCCTCGACGCCCTTGTCGAGCACCTTCGAGCGCAGCCAGCCGCCGCGCGGCTTCTCGAACCGGCGCAGCAGAGCCTCCGTGGCGAACACCTGGTTGCCTTCGGTCGAGATCTTGCCCAGTTTCCATCGCTCGTGCTCGTCGACCGGGATGTCGATCGCCAGCCGGCGCTTGCCGCGGCGGTTGATGACCGACAGCTCCGGATCACCCAGCTCGATGTCCTTGTAGCCGCCGGCGCGGTAGAGGTCACGCACCAGGCCCAGGTCCTCTTCCACGGTCGCGGCGTTGTAGAGGTCCTTCTTGAACATCCGCCAGACGAGGTTGGTCTCCTTGGTCTTCTTCATCGTCCAGCGCAGGCGCAGGTCGCCGTGGACCTTGTTGCCATCGAAGCCAATTTTCCCGATGCGGACCTTTTCGGCCTCGTCGATGGCGAACAGCACCCGGCGCTCGCCGGGAGCCGACTCCTCCATCGTCCACGTGGCGTCGGCGAACCGGAAGCCCTTCTCGCGGTACATCTCCTCGATGGCCACCTCGAGGCGTCGGATCTCGCCGATGTCGAGCGGATCGCGTTCGCGCACGTCGATCTGCTCCTTGGCCATCCGGTCGTTGATGTCGGTGCGCGAGAGGCGCTTGAGCCCCTTGAAGTCGAGTGACCGCAGGATCGGCCGCTCGACGACCGTTACGACGAGCTTGACGCCGTCCCCTGCCGGCTCCTTCTCGACCCGGATGTCGTCGAGCAGCCGCCGACTCCACAAGTCGAGGATGTTCCGGTTGAGGGCGGCCTCGTCGAGCTCGCGCCCTTCCTCGAGGCCGAGGTAGAAGCGCAGCGTCTCCTCGGCCACCGAACGCAGGCCGCGGAACTCGATGGCCCGGATCGTCTCGGCGGAGGCGAGCGCCGGGAAAAGCGTCAGGGCGAGGGTCAGAAAGATCGTCTTGGCGGCGCGCATGAGTCCGTCGGGCGGAAGATCATCCCCGAAAAACGCTGCAAACGGAATACCGAGGGCCCCGCACGGGCCTCCCGGGCGTGTCTCCGGCCGGGTGCGGGCTCAGGCGCCGCTCGGCGCCAGCTCCCTCCGGCGGGCCAGCAGTGCGAGTTCTCCGCCCTCGACGGTGACCTCGACGACTTCGATCTCCTCGCCCGAGGAGCGGATGAGGAGCTCCGAGATCGCGTCCTGCACGTGGCGCTGAATGGTGCGCCGCAATGGCCGGGCGCCCGTCGAGGCGTCGATTCCGGCACGGTCGAGCAGCCACTGCCGGGCCGCCGCGTCGACCTCTACCCGCAGGCGGCGCTGGGCCAGCGTCTCATTGACCTCGCCGAGAAGGATGTCGATGATCTTCTCGAGTTCCGCCGCACCCAGCGGGTGGAAGACGATCACCTCGTCGACGCGGTTGATGAACTCGGGGCTGAAGGAGCGCTTGAGCTCGGAGAGGATCTCCTCCTCGATCCGCCGAAACGCCTCGTCTTCGCTCTGGCCGCCGAACCCCATCCGGCCGCCCCGCAGCACCAGCTTGCTGCCCAGGTTGGAGGTCATGAGCACCAGCGTGTTGCGAAAGTCGACCGCATTGCCGTAGGAGTCTGTGAGCGTCCCGTCGTCGAGGATCTGCAGCATCAGGTTGGCGATGTCCGGATGCGCCTTCTCGATCTCGTCGAACAGCACCACCGAGTACGGCTGGCGTCGAATTCGCTCGGTGAGCTGGCCGCCCTCCTCGTGTCCGACATAGCCGGGCGGCGACCCGATCAGCTTCGACACGGCGTGCTTCTCCATGTACTCGCTCATGTCGAAGCGGATCAGCGATTGCTGCGAGCCGAACAGGAACTCCGCCAGCCGTCGCGCCACCTCGGTCTTGCCGACCCCCGACGGGCCCAGGAAGATGAACGAGCCCATCGGACGGTGAGGGCTCGCCACCCCGAGGCGCGAGCGCCGGATGGCGCGCGAGATGGCGCTGATCGCCGTGTCCTGGCCGACCACGTGACCGCGCAGCCAGTCCTCCATGCGAATCAACCGCTGAGCCTCGTCCTTCTGCAGCGAGGACACGGGGATGCCGGTCCAGGAGGAGACGACCTCCTCCACGTCGCGCGCGGTGACCTCCAGTTCATCGTCGGTCCCCGACGTCGCCTGCATCCGCTCGCGGTCGTCCCGCAGTTCGATCTCACGCTCGCGCAGGTAGACCGCGTCCTCGAACTGCTTGTCCGAGATCGCCTGCTTCATCTGTTTGACGACTTCGCGGATCTCCTGCTCGACCTGGCGCAGATTCTGGGTGTCCCGGACCTTGCGCAGCTTGACTTTGGCGCCGGCCTCGTCGAGCACGTCGATCGCCTTGTCGGGCTGAAAGCGGTCGGTGATGTAGCGGGTCGACTGGTAGATCGCCGTGCGCAGCGCTTCGTCGGCGTAGCGCACCTTGTGGAACGACTCGTAGCGCTCCTTGATTCCTTCGAGGATCGACAGCGTCTCTTCGGTGGTCGGCGGGTGCACGGTGACCGCCTGGAAGCGGCGCAGCAGGGAGCGGTCCTTCTCGATGAACTTGCGGTACTCCTTGAGTGTCGTGGCTCCGACACACGCCACCTCGCCGCGCGACAGCGCCGGCTTGAGGATGTTCGCGGCGTCGAGCGACCCTTCGGCCGACCCGGCCCCGATCAGCGAATGGATCTCGTCGATGAAGACGATGACGTCCTTGTTGTCCTTGAGTTCCTTGAGAATTCCTTTGAGACGCTCCTCGAACTGGCCGCGGTACTTGGTGCCAGCCACGATGAGCGAAAGGTCGAGCGCCAGCACCCGCTTGGTGGCGAGGAAGATCGGCACCCGGCCCTCGACGATGCGCTGCGCCAGCCCCTCGACGATCGCCGTCTTGCCGACGCCCGGCTCGCCGAGCAGGATCGGATTGTTCTTGGTCCGCCGCGACAGGATCTGGATGATCCGTTCGACCTCGCGCTCGCGACCCACCAGCGGATCGAAGCCGCCCTGCTGGGCGAGCGCGGTCAGGTCGCGGGCGTACTCAGCGAGGAACGGCAGTTCCTTCTTCTGTTGCGCGCTGTCCTTCTCCTTCGCCAGCCCGAGCACCTCTTCGCGCAGCGAATAGACGTCGAGACCTTGCTGGGCGAGGATGCGCTGAGCCACCGAGCCGTCGACGCGCAGGATGCCGACCAGGAGGTGCTCCGAGCCGACCGAGGGATGCAGCATCGACTCCGCCTCGTGGGCGGCGTAAGCAAGGATTTTCTTGGACTCTTCGGAAAGCGGCAGTTCGGCCGTCGAGCTGATCCGCTCGACGAAGACGTGCTCCCCCTCGACCTCGCGGCGCAGCTCCTCCGGCTTGATCTGAAAGCGGCGGAAGAGTTCGGCGACCGACTCCTCCCCTTCGCGCAGGATCCCGAGCAGTATGTGTTCGGACTCGATCACCCGGCTGCCGAGCTTCGACGCCTCGTAGCGGGCGAAGAAGAGCGCCCGCCGGGCCTTCTCGTTGAACTTCTCGAACACCTCGCCTCCGTCGTCGCAGCAGGCTCGGAAGTCGAGCTAGCTCAGGCACTTCCGACGCGCAGCCGCCCCTCTTCCAAGGTCAGAAGCCTAGCACACCGGGCCGCCAGCTCGCGGTTGTGGGTGACCACCAGCGCTGTGGTCCCGTGGCGGGCGACCATCTCCTGCAGCAGCGCGAAGACCTGCTCCCCGGCAGCGGCGTCGAGATTGCCGGTCGGCTCGTCGGCCAGAACCAGCGGCGGCTCGAGCAGCAGCGCGCGGCAGATCGCCACCCGCTGCTGCTCCCCGCCCGACAGCTGACTCGGGAAGTGGTCGACGCGTTCGGCCAGGCCGACCTCGGCGAGCAGCGCCTCGGCGCGCTCGGCCAGCTCGCGCGGCGCCAGACCGGCGATGCGCCCCGGCAGGGCGACGTTCTCGAGCGCCGTGAAGTCGGCCAGCAGCTGATGGAACTGAAAGACGAATCCGACGGTGCGATTGCGAAAGGCGGCGAGGTCGTCGGCGGCCAGGGTGTCGATCCGGCGGCCTCCCACCTCGACCGTGCCGGCGTCCGGTCGATCGAGCCCGCCGAGCAGATGCAGCAGGGTCGACTTGCCCGATCCCGACGGCCCGACCACGGCTGCCAGCTCGCCCGGCGCCAGGTCCAGGTCGACGCCGCACAACACCGGCACCTCGCGCGCCGCGTCGCGGTACGACTTGACCAGCCCGCGGGCCGCAACCGCGACACTCACGCGCGCAGGCTCCCCGGGCCCCCGCCGCGCGAATCGCCCTCTCCGCTCGCCACCTCCGCCGCCCGCCGGGCGCCGAGCGCCGAACAGGCGAAGGTGAGCGCCAGGGTCATGAGCACGACCGCAACCACATCGTGCGGCCGCACCCGGAACGGAAGGGCATCGAACAGCAACAGGCCGGTCGGCACACGTAGCAGCTCGAACCGGTCACAGACGACCGCGGCGACCCAGCCGACCAGCCCGCCTGCCACGGCCCCCAGGGCGCCGAGCATGCCACCGAGCAGCAGAAACATCCGCCGCAGCTGAGCCGGACCGGCACCGAGCGCGCCCAGCACCACCAGCTCCCGCCGCTTGGTCGAGGCGACCAGCTGGAGATCCGAGAACAGCGCCACCGCCGCCACCGCGACAATCAGCGAGACGGCCAGGAACAGCACGGTGCGCTCCAGCGCGAGGGCAAAGAACAACGGTCGGTTGAGGTCGCGCCAGGTCTCGATGCGCGTGCCCGCCGGCAGTTCCTCGCGCCACGCGGCGGCAAGCGCGGGAGCCGCCTCCAGGTCGTCCACCGCCACTTCGAGACGCACCGGCCGGTCGGCTCCGAGCAGGATCTCGGCGCGTTCGAGCGGCAGCGCGGCGCGCGCCTCGTCGCCCGATGGCGCCGCCTCGAACGTCCCCTCGAGGCGCACCGAGAGCAGCCGCGGCTGCGGCCCCAGCGGCGTGAGGGTCGGCCGCGGCGCCGCCAGGGTGACGATGTCGCCGGGCACGAGTCCGAATCGGGTGGCGTCGACGTCGGCGAGGTAGAGCCCGGGCTGCGACCCCGACGGGTTGGGAAACGACGGCGGCAGGGCGCCCGAAAAGCCGACCAGTTCGACGGGCTGCGTCCGCCCGGAGGTCAACAGCCAGCCGCGGCCGGGCAGGATCCGCTGCACGCCGGTCACGCCGGCAGCACGCTCCAGCCGGTCGGCGACGGCCAGCGCATCGGCGTCGTGCGGCAGCGTCACCGCGAGGCCGGGCGTGCGCGCGACGATCTCACTGCGCAGCGCCTGCTGCATCCCGGCCAGGGCGCCGAGCGCGAGCACCAGCGCGGCCACGCCGAGGCCGATGCCGCCCGCCGCGACCGCCGACAGGAAGCTGGTGAACGCGTCGCGCCGCGTGCTGCGCAGGTAGCGCCACGCCAGGTAGAGCGGGAACGAGGCGGCCGCGCCGCGACTCACTGCGATTCGGATTCCGCGCCGCCGGCACCGGTCGGTTCGGGGCGCAGCAGCGGAAAGAGGATGACGTCCCGGATCGACTGGCGGTCGCTCAGGATCATCGTCAGCCGGTCGATGCCGATCCCCTCGCCGCCGGCCGGCGGCATGGCGTGCTCGAGCGCTCGCACGTAGTCGTGGTCGAACCGGTGCGCCTCGGCATCCCCGGCGTCCCGCGCCGCGAGCTGGGCGCGGAAGCGCTCGGCCTGGACGTCCGGATCGTTGAGTTCGGAGAAGGCGTTGGCGATCTCCATGCCGGCAATGTAGAGCTCGAACCGCTCGGTGAAGCGCGGGTCCTCGGGCTTCTGCTTCGACAGCGGCGAAATCTCGACCGGATGGTCGATGATGAACACCGGGCGCTCCAGCTTGTCCTCGCACAAAGTCTCGAAGAGAAAGGGCAACAAGACTCCATAGAGGGTGGCCGAGGTCGGCGGTGTGATCCCTCGCTGGCGCATCTCCGCGAGCAGTCCCTCCGAGGTCGCCGTCCGCTCCGCCGAGACGTCGGCGAGGTTCGTCAGCGCCTCTGCCATCGTCCAGCGGGGCCAAGGCCGACCAAAATCGATCGTCTTTCCCTTATATGGAAGCCTCTTGTTCTTCTCGGGGTGAATCTCCTCGACCAGCCCCACGATCAGCTCCTCCGTCAGGTCCATCAGCTGGTGATAGTCGCTGTAGGCCTGGTAGAACTCGAGCATCGTGAACTCGGGGTTGTGCTGGGTCGAGATCCCCTCGTTGCGGAAGTTGCGGTTGATCTCGTAGACCCGATGGAGCCCCCCGACCACCAGCCGCTTCAGGTAGAGCTCGGGGGCGATGCGCAGGTAGAGCTCCAGATCGAGGGCGTTGTGGTGGGTGACGAACGGCCGCGCGGCGGCGCCGCCGGGCACCGGCTGCATCATCGGGGTCTCGACCTCGAGGAAGCCGCGCGCGTCGAGGAAGCGCCGGATGCCGGCGACGATCCGGGCCCGCGTCTCGAACACCTGGCGCGATTCCGGGTTGGCGATCAGGTCGAGATACCGCTGCCGGTAGCGCGCCTCCACATCGGCCAGCCCGTGCCACTTCTCGGGCAGCGGCCGCAGCGCCTTGGCCAACATCGTCAACCGCTCGGCGAAGATCGACAGCTCGCCGGTGCGAGTGCGGCCGAGCGGCCCCTCGGCGAGCAGGTAGTCGCCGAGGTCGATCTCCTCGATCAGCGCCCGCGAGGCCTCGTCGAGCTTCTCCTTGCGCGCGAAGATCTGGATCTTTTCCCGCCCGTCCGACAGGTCGAGGAAGACGAGCTTGCCCTGGTCGCGATAGGCGCGCACCCGCCCGGGCACTCGCAGCCTCAGATTCGCAGCCTCGAGCGCCGCGGCGTCGAGTTCGCCCCAGCGCGCCCGCACTTCGACCGGCTCGTGATCGTGGGGGGCGCGTGCCGGGTAGGCCTCCACACCGCGCTCGCGCAGCCGGTCGCGCTTGGCGCGGCGGACCGCGATCTGTTCATCGAGTTCGGACATCGCGGCGAAGGATAGCGCGGTCGCGTCGGACGGATAGGATCGCCGGCCATGGATCACCTCGCGGAGGCTCTCGATGCGGCCGCGGCGCGCTGGCGCGCCGCCGGTCACCCCGAGCCGGAGGTCGTCGTGGTCGCCGGTTCGGGGCTCAGCGTCGACCTGCCGGGACGCCGTCACGGCACCGACTCTCTGGCCGACTGGCTGCCGTTTCCGCTGCGCACGGTCGCCGGGCACGCCCACACCCTCGAGCGCTTCGAAACCGCGGCGGGTCGGCAGGTGCTCTACCTGCGCGGTCGCCTGCACGGCTACCAGGGCTACACGCCCGCCCAGGTGGTCTTCCCGCTGCGCCTGGCGGCACTGCTGGGCGCCCGGACGCTGGTCATGAGCAACGCAGCCGGCGGCGTGCGCACCGAGTGGCCGGCCGGCACCCTGGTCGCCGTGGCCGACCAGCTCAACCTGACCGGCAGCTCCCCGCTGGCCGGCGAACCGCCCGCCTCCTGGGGACCACGCTTTCCCGACATGACCGGCGCATACGCCCCGGCGCTGCGCCGGCTGGCGCGCGAAGCGGCAGCCGGGCTGGGCTTCGAGCTGCCCGAGGGGGTCTACGCCGGCCTGCCCGGGCCGGCGTACGAGACGCCGGCCGAGGTGCGGATGCTGCGCACTCTGGGCGCCGACCTGGTCGGGATGTCGACGGTGCACGAGGTCATTGCCGCCCGCCACCTCGGGATGCACTGCCTGGTCCTCTCGCTCGTCGCCAACCCGGCGGCTGGCGTCGTCGACACACCGCTCGACCACGAGGAGGTGCTGCAGGCGGGCCGGCAGGCGTCCGGTCGTCTGGCCGAGCTGCTCGCCGAGCTGCTGGCCGACGACCGGCTCACCGCCGGCTGACCGCTCGCTGACCCCAGCCGGGGTCAGCTGCCGAGGCGCTCGACGAGGACGAAATGAGCGCGGCGATTGGACTGCCAGCACGACTCGTCAGAGCGCGCACAGACCGGCCGCTCCTCACCGTAGCTGACCGTGCGCAACCGCTGAGCGGGGATGCCGAGCTGCGCGATGTAGTCGCGCGCCGCATGCGCCCGGCGCTCGCCCAGGGCGAGGTTGTAGTCGTTGGTGCCGCGCTCGTCGCAGTGCCCTTCGATACGCACTACGAACTCCGGGTGAGAGCGCAGGAAGTCGGCGTTGCGCGCCAGGCGCTCGCGCGCCTGCTCGCTCAGCGAGGCGAGGTCGAACTCGAAGTAGATGTCGCCCAGCAGTCCGGTGGCGTACGCATGCTCGTTGGCGGCGAGCAGGTCCCCATCGAGCGGGTTCTCGATCGGGTCCGACTCGGCCGGGTCGGCGACCGTCGGCGTCGCCGGCTCGGTGACGGCCACGTCGGGAGCGGCGGGAGCGATCGCCGGCTTCTTGCGTCCGCAGCCGACGAGGGCGACGGGGGTGAGCAGCAGAACAGTGAGCGTCAGGAGAGAGCGATTTCGGATCATGCGCGAAGGCTATCCGGGCGTCGAACGGCCGGGAATCGGACCAAGGTTGCACATCAGTCCTCTATCGTTCGGTAGATCGGGCGCTGCGGTCGCCCCGGTAGGATCGCCGCGTGCCGATGCCCTTCCCCCCCCGGCGACGCGCCGAGCGCCTGATCGCCGGCGGCCGCGTCGTCATCGCGGCCTCCTCGCTGCTGGCGCTCTGGCGGGATCCATCGGAGCCGGCAAAGTACGCCGCCATCGCGTACGGGCTGCTGGCCGCCTACCTCGCGTACTCGAGTCTGCTCGCCCTCTACACCTGGCGGGCGCCGCGCACCAGCCGCTGGGGGGCCCTGACCGAGCACGTTTTCGACCTGCTCTTCTTTTCGACCTTTACCTACTTCACCTCCGGCCCGGCCAGCCCGTTCATCGCCTACTTCGTCTTCTCGCTGGTCTGCGCCACGCTGCGCTGGCGCTGGCGCGGGACGCTGTGGACGGCGGTCGCCAGCCTGGCCGCCTTCCTCGGCTTCGGCTACTACTTCGCCGAGGTGCTGCGGGACCCCAGCTTCCAGCTCAACGACTGGGTGATCCGCGGGGTCTACATGGCCGTGGTCGCCTTCCTGCTCGGCTACCTCGGATGGCACCAGGAGCGGACGCGCGCCGAACTGGCGCTGCTGGCCGACTGGCCGCATCTGACCGCCGGCGACCCTGACCGGGTGCTCGGTGAGCTGCTCGCCCACGCAGCGCGGGTCCATCCCGGCGCCGACCTGGTGCTCGCCTGGTCGGTGCGCGACCGGCCGCGGCTGCGCCTCGCCAGCCGCGCCGGGGTGCTCCCAAGCGGCGGGCTCGGCCTGAGCCTCGACGAACTGGTGCACGACGAGCTCGCCCAGGGCGGCTTCCTGCTCGCCCGCCGCGACCGCACGGCGGAGGTTCTGACCCATCATGGCGGCCACTTTGCGCGCTGGAGCGGCGACCAGCCGCTCCACCCGAAGCTGGCCGCCCGGCTCGGGGGGCGATCGCTCCTGTCGGCGGTCTGGCACGGCGAGCTCGTCCGCCTGCGCATGTTCGTGGTCGACCCGATCGCCGCCACCGCCGACGAGCTGGTGCTGGCAGAGATCACCGCCGCGCTGGCGGGAGCGCGCATCGAAGGCCTCGAGCTGATCGACCGCATGCGCGCCGGTGCCGCCACCGAGGAGCGGGTCCGTCTGGCCCGCGATCTGCACGACGGAGCGCTGCAGTCGTGGACCGGCTTCGGACTGCGCCTCGCCGCCGCGCGGCGCCTGCTGCCGGAGTCGGCCGGTGCCGCCACCGAGAGCCTCGAGGAGCTGCAGCGCCTGGTTTCCCTCGAACAGCGCGACCTGCGCTTCTTCATCCAGGATCTCGAACCGCCCGGGCACGAGGCGCGAGGCTTTGACCTCGCACAACGCCTCGCAGAACTGATCCAGCGCGCCGAGCACGAGTGGCAACTGCGCGTCGACCTCGACGCGGCTCCGGTGGACGACGACCTGCCGGACGTTACCGAGCGTGATCTCTACTTTCTCGTTCGTGAGGCGATCGTCAACGCGGTGCGCCACGGCGGCGCGCGGCGCATCTCCGTCCGCCTGACCCGTCCCGACGAGGACCGGCTGGCGCTGACCGTCGCTGACGACGGCAGCGGCTTTCCGCTGCGCGGTCGCTTCGACCATGACGAACTGGCGCGGCTCGACGCCGGACCACGCTCGCTGCGGCACCGGATCAGCTCGCGCGGCGGCCGGCTCGGCCTCGAGTCGAGCGACCAGGGCGCGCGACTGGAGATCGAGCTGCCGGTCGGCAAGGAGTCGGCGGCTTGAGCCCGCAGACCGCCCCGGCGCGCATCCGGGTCGTCCTGGTCGACGACCACCCGATCGTCCTGGACGGCCTCGAGCGGCTGTTCCGGACCGAGCCTGATTTCGCGGTGGTGGCTCGCTGCCGCGACGGCGAGGAGGCCGTGGCGACGATCCAGCGCGAGCGGCCGGACCTGGTCGTCCTCGACCTGCGCATGCCGCGCCTCGACGGGTTGGGAGTGCTCGCGCAGGTTCGTGAGGTGGCGCCCGAGACTCGCGCCCTGCTGCTCGCCGCCGCGATCGAACCGGCCCAGGTCGTCGAGGCGTTGCGCCTCGGTGCGCGCGGCCTGGTGCTCAAGGAGATGGCGCCCGAGCTGGTGGTCGAGGTGGCGCGGCGGATCCACGCCGGCGGCCAGTGGTTCGACCCCGCTCTCGTGTCCCGCGCCCTCGAGGATGCGGCCGGTCGTGGCGCCGAAACCGCCGACGAGGCAGCGCACCTGACGCCGCGCGAACGCGAGATCGTCGAAATGGTGGCCGAGGGATCGCGCAACCGCACGATCGCCCAGCGGCTCGGCATCTCCGAGGGCACGGTGAAGGTCCACTTGCACCACGTCTACGAGAAGCTGGGCGTCGCCGGGCGTGTCGAACTGCTGATCCGGATGCAGCGCGGCGAGCGCGGCAACGCCAGCGGCGAAAGCGCCGAGGTGCAGCGGGGGCTCAGGTCGAAGTGGGGCGATTGACCAGCAGCCAGAGGCCGCTGTAGTCGCGGATCAGCCGCATGCGCAGCAGCTGCAGCTGCTGCGCCTCGGCAAACGCTCCGGCCCGCACCGATCCGTCGATCAGGGTACCGAAGCGCTGCGCGTAGGCGTCGCCGAGCTTGGTCGTGCGGCGGGCGCGGTCGAACACCGGCGCCTCCCGGGTGACCGCCGTCTCGTCGAGGATCTCGGTGATCTCGGCGGCTTCCTCGTTCATCTTCAGCCGCAACGCCGCCGCCTCGAGTAGGAATCGCTCGGTGGGGAGGTCGCCTTCCGGCGCAACGTGCACCCTGCGGTAGGCGACGATCTCTCGCGACTCGAGCCGCAGGCTGTAGACCTCGCGCCCCAGCGCGACCTCGCGCGGCGGCGTCAGCCGGTCGGTGCCGTGCAGCGCCTCGATCATCTCGCGATACTGCGTGGTCAGGCTGTCGTCGGCCGGCAGTTCGGACGAGCCCGAGCCGGGCGAGCTCTCACCCGGTTCGTCCTCGACGCGCGACGAACCGGCGGGGCGGACCAGGCGCGGCATGAGCCCTTCGACCTGCCGGCGCAGGAAGGCGATGTCCTCGAGCTTGACGTTGTCCGTCCGGTGCTTGACCTCGAACTGCTCGAACCGCTGCCGGAAGACGGTCAGCTCCTGGTCGAGCTCGGAGTCGACCGGCATCTGCTCCTCCAGCTCGAGCAGGCGTTGTGATTCGCGCAGGATCCGCTCTTCTTCGGCGCGGAAATTCTGCCGCACCTTGTTCTTGATCGCCAGGTTCGTCTCCACCACCGCCGCCAGGACGTCGGGGTGCAGGAGGTAGCGGCCGAGCACCTGCTTGGTCTCTCGGTAGCGCAGCACCAGCCGACTGTCCGCCAGGGCGTCGAGGCTGGGCAGGTTGGCCAGCTCGCGCCGCAGCTCGCCGATTTCGTCGCGGCGCTGCTCGAGCCAGGCGGCGTCGGGCGAAAGGTCCTCGAACATCGCCCAGAAGCCCTGGAAGATGGTGCGCAGCCGGGCCCGGTCGCGCATCAGCATCGCTCCGGAGACCGGATCGAGTTCCTCGCTGAGCTTGGTAATCAGGAAGTCGACCTTGTCGAGGCGGTCGCCCTTGAGCCCCTCCTCCTGCGCCAGCAGGAGATAGAAGCGCACCATCTGGGCTAGGATCTGATCGTCGTAGTTGCGAACCCGTTCGAAGAACTGGCGCAGCAGCGGCGGGGCCACTCGGGCATCGGCGGCCGACAGCAGCGCAGTCATCTGCGAAAGCTGGCGCGCGGCGCGGTCGAGGTCGGCGGCGACCTTCTCCGGATCCGAGCCGTTGAGCTCTTCGGCCACCGCCTTCAGGGTGGTGTGGATCTCCTGGAAGTCGGACGGATAGCGCGGGATCTCCGCTTCGACGAAGAACTTCTGGAGGCCCTGGAGGAACTGGTGGAAGGTCCAGCCGGCCTTGAAGCGACCGCCCAGGTCGACGTAACGGCGATGCTGGGACGAGAGATCGAGTTCAGTCACGGCGCCGGCCCGGAAAGTGGTCCGAGATTGTAAGACATGACGAGTGAGAAAGATAGCCACGCGATCCGGACTCTGATCGACGCCGCCACCATCGAGCGGCGGGTGATCGAACTGGCCACCGAGATCGATCGCGACTACGCGCAGTCCGACGGCCTGGTGGTCATCGGTGTGCTCAAGGGGTCGATCTACTTCTTCACCGACCTCACCCGCCGCCTCACGGTGCCGGTGACGGTCGATTTCTTCCAGACCTCGAGCTACGGCTCCGGGACTGCCGCCGGCGAGGTTCGGATCAAGCGGGACATCGATCTGTCGATCCGCGGCCGCGACGTGCTGCTGGTCGAAGACATTGTCGACACGGGCTGGACGCTGCGCACGATCCTCGACCTGTTCCGCTTCCGCGGCGCCCGCTCGGTGCGCCTGTGCGCGCTGCTGGACAAGCACGAGGCGCGCGAGGTCGACATTCCGATCGACTACTGCGGATTTCCCATCGGTCGTGAGTTCGTGGTCGGCTACGGTCTCGACTACGACGAGCGCTACCGCAACCTGCCGGACATCGGCGTGGTCGAGTTCGACCGCCCACGCGAGCCGGAGCAGACGGAGGACTGATGCGCAGCCACCACAGTGACGGCGCCCCGGCGGCGATCGGCCCCTACTCCCAGTCGGTCTCGGTCCCCGGCAATGCCGGAGGGTTCCTGTTCACCTCGGGCCAGATCGGGCTCGAACCGGGCACCGGGGAGCTGGTCTCGGCCGAGTTCGAGCCGCAGGCGCGGCGGGTCTTCGCCAATCTGGCGGCGGTCCTCGAGTCGGCCGGCTGCAGCTTCGCCGACGTCGTCAAGACGACCGTCTTCCTGGTCGACATGGCCGACTTCGGGGTGCTCAACGCGATCTACGCGGAGGCGTTCGGCGAGCATCGGCCGGCGCGCTCGACGGTCGCGGTGGCCGGCCTGCCGCGCGGCGCGCGGGTGGAGATCGAGCTGGTCGCGCGCCTGCCCGACTGAACGGTCCGCGGTCAGACTGCCTCGACCTCCGGCACCGGTTCCGCCCCGTCCATCGGCTCGGGTGCGCCCGATGCGTCGCCGCCCTCCCCGTCCAACTCGCCTTCCTCGCCTTCGTCAGACATGTCGAAGTCGATCACCGGCGGCTCGCCCTCGGTCTCGACGACGAGATCCTTGAGGCGCTGCACGATGTCAGCATCCGTCTCGGGCAGTGGATCGATCTGCGCCAGCCGCCTGGTGAGCGAGGTGCGCAGATCGTCGAGTTCGAAGGCGTCGGCCACCCGCACCGAGCCCGCGCCGATCAGCCGGTTCGCCTCGCGCAGCATCTCGACCGCGCGGCGCTCCTGGGCCACCGCCAGTTCGGGGGCGGTGGCGGCCTGCGCCAGCGCATCGGCGTGGTAGGTCTCCCCGAGCTGATACCAGGCCTCGCCGAAGCCGGGATCGAGCTGGATCGCCTCGGCGAGCCGCTGGATGCCGGCCTCGAAGTCCCGCCCGAGCACGGCCTCGCGGGCACTCCAGTAGGCCTCCAGGGCGCGTGAGGTCAGCTCGCCCGGCTCGTCGGTGGTTGAGGTGTCGACAACCGGCCCGGCCTGGATGCGCTCCCGCAGGATCCGCTCGATCTCGGCCCGCGTCTGCGGCTCTGACGGTTCGCTCTCGGCAGGCGCGGGCTGCGACTCGGCTGCTGGCGGCTCCTCGCTGCGGCAGCCGGGCAACAGGGTGAGCAGGAGGGCGGACAGAACGGCTGCCGTGAGCGGACGGTGGGTGCCTGGATCGGTCATGCGAACTCCTCTTTCAGCCGGACAATGGCGGTCTCGATGTCGTCGTCGGTCAGGTCGCGGTGAGTGACGAAGCGAACCCGGTCGGTGCCCATCGCCGAAAGCAGGACGCCGCGGCGGCGAGCGGCCGCGACGAAGCCTGCCGCCGGCGCCGGCTTCTCCGACCGGTGGACCCGGAAGATCCCGATGTTGGTCTGGACTTCGGTCGGATCGAGCTCGACGCCGGGCAGCGCGGCGATCGCTTCAGCCAGCCGGCGGGCGCGGCGGTGGTCGGCTGCCAGGAGCGCCGGGCCGTCGCGCAGGGCGACGAGGCCGGCGGCGGCCAGCACACCGGCCTGCCGCATGGCACCGCCCAGTTGCCGGCGGATCGCCCGCGCTTCGGCAATCCGCGCCTCGGAGGCCACCAGGATGGAGCCGACCGGGGCACCAAGCCCCTTGGAAAGGCAGCACATGACGGTGTCGAAGCCGCGCGCCAGCTCGCCCGGGGTGGTGCCGAGGGCCACTGCGGCGTTCCAGAGTCGCGCGCCGTCGAGGTGGACCGGCAGGCCGAGTTCGGCGGCGAGGGCCAGCAGCGGCTCGATCCGCTTTCGCGCGTACACGCGCCCGCCGCCGACGTTGTGGCTGTTCTCGAGCGCCAGCGCGCCGGTCGCCACCTGGTAGCCGCCGCGGGGCGAGAAGGCGGAGCGTACCGCCTCGACCGAGGGCAGGCCGTCGTCGGACGGCAGCGGCCGCGTCTGGACACCCGACAGGGCCGCCGCGGCCCCCATCTCGAACAGCTGGATGTGAGCCCGCGCGTCGAGGAGCAGCTCGCTGCCCCGCGGGCAGATCAGCCGGACGCCGATCTGGTTGCCCATGATTCCCGACGGCACGAACAGCGCCGCCGGGAAGCCCAGCACCGCCGCCGCCTCCGCTTCCAGTGCCGCGACGGTCGGGTCCTCGCCGTAGACGTCGTCGCCGACCTCGGCCTCCGCCATCGCCCGCCGCATCGCCGCATCCGGCCGCGTCACGGTGTCCGACCGCAGATCGATCCGCTCATCCATGGGCGGACTCTACTGCGGGCGGCGACTTCGCCCTCCAGCCGGGCTCAGCCTCCGGCGGCGCGCGGACAGCCCTCGCGTCGACGCTCGGGGTAGAGCTCGAGCTCCACGATCCTGCGGATCTGCTCGGCCCCACCCCCCATGTACCGGCGCCCATTCACGAAGATGGTCGGAGTCCCGAAGACTCCGAGTGCCGCACCTTCCTCCTGGTCCCGCCGGACCACGTCCGCCATCTGCCCCGTCTCCAGGCACCCCTCCAAGCGACTCAGGTCCAGCCCCAGGTCTGCGGCGATAGCCATCTGGAGCACGTCGGCCGGGCGCGAGTCTCCTGTGTGCGCCAGCGCTCGATCCCTGAACTCCCAGTACTTGTCCTGCTCGCCCGCACACATTGCGGCCTCCGCCAGCCGATAGGAGTCGCCACCGCGGGGCGCCAGAGCGAACAGTCGGTCCTCGATCGCGACAGCATCACCGAACTCGTCCGCTACCGCCCGCGTCACTTCGGTCATCCTCGCGCACGCCGGGCAACGCAGATCGATGAACTCGGTGATTGTGACCGATGCATCCGAACGCCCCCTCCTGGCGGCTCCGGGCCGGCCAACCGCCTGCCGAAACGCAGGCACGTCCAGCTCGCACCTGTATTTTTCCCGCAGGCCACCGAGGTACGACTCGCGCGCGTTGAACTCGGCACCGGTGAGGCTCTCTACCCCATGCTCGAGAGCCTTTCGAGCAGGCTGTGGCAGCTCCACTCCAGCCGCCACCTCCCGCTCCACCAGTACATTGTCCAGCCAGGCTTCCCGGGCCAGGACAACGGCTTCGAACAGCTCGAACCCGTACCGGCCTACCTTCCCGATCCGCTCGAAGCGCGCACGCTCGGCGGCCTGAAGGGCGGCTGGCTCGACATCCTCCAGGCTGAGTGTTCGCTCGCCAGCTCGGGCCAACACGCTCCCCCCGTCTGGCCTGGCCGGCACTCCGTCTGCGCCGGCTACAGACCCGGCCATACAGCACCACGCGACGATTGCAGTCAACTGCCGCCAACTGGATCCGAGATCCATCGTCCCCTCCATGCCACCAGCGCGAAACTCAGTTGTCGACCACGACGGTCCGTATCGAAGGACGACCGGCCTCCACTCGCACCTGCAGCATCGGTCCGTACTCTCGGCCGGTCGCGTCGCTGATAGTCACGTACCAGTCCTCGTCGCCGCCGAGCGCGGGGATTACCAGCTCTCCGCGGCTATCGGTGACGAGGTGAGGCAGACGCCCCTCTGCCCGCAACAACCAGTAGAGCTCCGCGGGCATCGGTCGACCATCGAGCCCCAGCCATACCCGCCGTGCAGCGGCCGCAGTTCCGTCGGGTGCCTGCGCCCGGAGTACGACCGCACCGGATCCGGGTGCCAGCTGCAGGACCGATTGCCCGACTAAGGCGGCCGGCCGGATGCGGTGGGTTCCCAGCGACCGGTGCACAACCAGCACACCGAGCGCATCGTCGAGCTGGCACTCAGGTGGCGCGCGCAGCATCCCCCGCGAGTTCGTGCGTTCAGAGCAGTGCACGCGAAGCCAATCGCCATCCGGCCCGACGACCACGACCTGCGCACCGGCTACCGGCTCGCCCCGGGCGTTGCGAATCTCGGTACCGCCCGGCTCGTCACGCTTCGGCTTCAGGTGCACGACGATCTGCTCGCCGCCGGCCGCCCACGCCTGCACGAGGTCGAGGCGGTGCGGCTCGTACTCGCGCCGCGCGACGAGGACCGCGAGGTCCGGTTCGTGGGGCACTCGGATCGTGGCCCGACCGTTCGCGTCCGCCCAGAGTTCGTCCCGGAAGCCCGGCGCGTCGACCCGCTCGATGACGCCGTGGTCGAACGCCAAGTTGTGACGTCGGCCCAGGATCAGGACCTTCGCCTGCGGGATCGGCATGCCGGTGTCGGCGTCGAGCACCAGCAGCTCGATCGGTGGCGTGGCAGGAAGCTCGATATCGAAGCGGCCGCCTCCCACAAAGTAGCCCTCACTGGCGACCACAAAGCAGCCGCCCAGTTCGACGCAGGCCTGTACACGCGTCCACGGTTCAGCGGCAACGGACCCCTCGAGGCGCCCGTCATCCGCACTGGAACGCAGGCGAAAGTCCCCGCGCTGACGAAACGGTCGACCTATGAAGTACCAGTGATAAGTGAGATCGTCGTCCGTGGCGAACTCCTGGTACTCGAGCCGATCGCTGCCATGCCCCGAGACACGAACCATGCCAGGTACCGGCGCGCCGGACTCGAGAAGCTGTCCGTGGATCTCCATCTCCTGCAGCGACCACGGCTCTGGGAGCTCCATGTCCACGTCGTCCGCACTGATCAATGGAGTGTAGCCAAACTCGGACGAGTCGATCCGTTCCTCGTCGATCTGCGCGCTCAGAACATAGGTGCCGGCATCCAGCTGCTCGAAACGATGCTTGCGGAGCCCCTCCGCTATGGGACTCTCAGCAACCTGGTTGCATTCCCCACGACCAACTAGCTGGTCGAGTGCGTACCGATCTAGGGGCGAGTCATGACACCGCAGCAGGCTCAATCTCGCCTGGGCGTGCCGACGCAGCGAGCGGAGATCGGTATGGACGGTCAAGACCGCGCGCGGAGTAAGGCGCAACTCGACCTCACGCACACCGCGCTCCATCTCTGGCAACAGCTCGCGCAGCGACTTGATCTCCGCCCCGCTCACCAGGAGTTCAGCCGGGCGCGCGGGGCGATCAGTGAAGAACAGGAACTGGTTGCCGCGAGTGCGGACGCGCAGCGAATCTTCGACGACGTTACGCAGCCCCGCCGTACCCAGTTCACGCATCACAGTCTCCACTGGTCCGCCCACGGCAACCTCGAGCGGCAGCTGCAGCCGGACAAGCGTCGACTCGGTTCCAGCGGCCAGCGACTTCTGCAGTTGCACCTCGACTGTGCGCTTCCCGTCACATTCGAAGGGCGCAGCGATGGCTCGCACTTCGGAGCCTTCGCGGAACACAATCCCAAAGCGCCCCCTCGGCACCTGGAACTCCCGCCGCTGTCGCAGATCGATGGCATAGAGCGCGTCCCAGGTCTCCGAGTAGACGTCCAGGCGGGACGAGCTGGCGGCTGCATCCGCGCCATGCAACTGAACGAGGCAGGCTGGCACTGCCTCGGCCGCCAGGACAATCGAGGCCGTTCCCGCGGCGATCTGCTCGGGGCGCGGTACCAGTCCGATCCAGCCTGGACCCTCCAGATGCCAGAACCAGGCGCCGGCCGGAGCCCTCATGCCCGGCACGAACTCCATCGTACGAACTTCCCCCGAATCCGGATGTTCCAGGTAGAGGGTTACGCCTCGAGTCGAGCTCAGCTCGTTCGCCCCGCCGACTTTCGCGGAGCGGCCGTTCTCGCTACTCAGTTCGATGCGCGCAATTCGCGCCCCCTGGGTTACCGGCACACTGGCAACTGCTGCCACTGAACCGAAGAGGGCCAGACCGACCACCAGGAGACGAGACATAGGGCGCAGCACTCCAATTGTGAAACCGACCTCAGCCGACAGCCAATTCCA
>CAZUAT010000002.1:0-38645 GCA_964618415.1 uncultured Thermoanaerobaculia bacterium | reverse complement strand
CTCAACGCCTGCGCAGGCGGTTTAGGTCGCGCTGCTCCAGGCTCGTCTCGGGTTGGCGGACGGCCTCGCTTCAGACTCCGACCACGAGCCGCCGTCCTTCGTCGACGGCGTGCATCGATGCGGCTGGAAGGGCTCGGACGCGCTGCGTCAGCAGTTCGCGGTCGAGTGTGCAGAGCTGCGAGGCGTTGACCACGGGGGCCTTGGTGAGGCCTGAGGCCGCCCGGGAGACGCGGACGTTGCCGGGCGCGGCGGCCAGCGCAGAATTGCACGCAAGCGCTCCCGCGATCAGCATCGAGATCCGGCTTTGGAGAGAGCAGCCTGACGTGACCGGGGCAGCGTCATACTCGTCAGTCGTTCAGGAACCGATCGCGCAGCTCCGGAGTCGGCAAGTGGCAGGCATCAGCCGGGCCGAACCAGGCATGGCGGCGACGGGCGATCCAGTCGTAGACGAGGTCGCGCAGGGGCCGCGGGACGATCCGGAGGAGGCGCAGCAGGCGCCAGGGACCGCGCAGGCAGGCAGCGATCTGCAGCGCGGCCGTCGAGCGCGTGTAGACCCGGCCATCGCTCACCAGCACGACGCTGCGGCCGTCCGCACACTCCCCTTCGACTCCGTGCTCGGCGAGGATCTGCCTCCCGGCCTTCGACTGCAGCGACGCAAAGCGCAGCTCCGGCCGCGCCTCGTGTCGGAGGATGAACTGCACCGACCGCGTGCACAGCCCGCACTCGCCGTCGAACAGGACGATCGCAGTCACTGGATCTCGGCGGCCACGGGTCGCACGCGGTCAACTGGAGCTAGATCTGCGCCAGCATCAGGACGTAGCCGTCCGGGTCCTCCAGGCGGCACTCGCCGCCCGGCATGTAGAACGGATACCGAATCTCGCCCGGGGAGTGCCCGCGCGCCACCAGCGCGTCGCGCGTCTGCCGGATGTCGTCGAAGTAGAGGTAGAAGAGCACCGCCTGCCGCGCCGCGTCGACCGGCGCATCGGCGAGCCCGAGCATCAGCTCGGCCCGCTCGCTCTGCAGCCACGCCCAGCTCGGCGCCGACCCGCCCTCCGGCACCAGCTGGTTCCGCATCGTGAACCCCAGGTCCGCGTAGAACCGGATACTCCGCTCCACGCTCGCCACGTGCGCAAACGCCACCAGCGATCGAGTCCTGGCCGTCATGGTCATCGGCTCCCCCAACTCAGCGACATTCTGCGAGGGGGTCGGACCCGTGCTGGTCGAGACCACTCCGCAGGCAGAACCTACCGCAGCAGCTCGGCCAGGACGGGGTTGGAGAGCAGGTACCCCTCGGGGGTGAGGCGGATGCGGCCGTTGTGGTGTTCGACGAAGTCGGAGAGGCGGGCGATTCGGGTCTCGAGGTCGGTCGGGTCGAGCCCGGTGGCGGTGAGGAGCGCTGGGTCGATCCCTTCTTCGAGGCGGAGGCCGAGGAAGACTCGCTCGCTGGCGCGGTCGGCCGGGAGTTCTTCGACTTCGAGGGGGGCGGCGATCCAGCGTTCGAGGTCGGGCAGGTGGCGGAAGCGGCGCGCGTCGATGGCCGAGTGCGCCGCCGGGCCGAGGCCGAGCCAGTCCTCGCAGCGCCAGTAGCGCAGATTGTGTCGACACTCCTGGCCCGGGCGGGCGAAGTTGCTGATCTCGTAGTGCCGATAGCCGGCCGCCAGGAGCCGGCGGCGCATCTGCAGGTAGCGACGACGCTGAGCCTCTTCACCCGCGAACAGGCGCGGGCGATTGCGGCGCAGGCCGTCGATCTCCGAGCCCGGGTGGACCTCCAGCAGGTAGAGCGACAGGTGATCGGGCGCCAGCTCCAGCGCGCGGCCGAGCGAGGCGGCGAAGCTGCCGTCCGTCTGCCCCGGGATGCCGATCATCAGATCGATCGACAGCCGCTCGAAGCCCGCTTCCTGCGCCTGCCGGAACACCGTCTCCGCGCGGGCTGCGTCGTGGCGGCGGCCGATCAGCTGCAGCTCGCGATCGACGAACGACTGCACGCCGATCGACAGCCGGTTCACCCCGGCTGCGCGCAGCCCGCCGAGGCGTTCCGGCGTCAGATCGGACGGATTCGCCTCCGCGGTGACCTCCACCTCCGGTCGCGTCGGGAAGCGCTCTCGCAGGTGCCCCAACACCTCGCCGATCTCGGCCGGCTCGAGGAGCGACGGCGTGCCGCCCCCGAGGAAAATCGAATCGACCGGGCGGCCGTGATACTCCGTCCAGCCGTCGATCTCCCGGTGCAGTGCGACCAGGAACCGGTCCATCCGCCCCCGGTTCTCTCCCACCCGGTAGAAGTCGCAGTAGCGGCACCGCGTGCGGCAGAACGGCACGTGCAGATAGAGGCCGAGCCCGGACTCCTCGGCCGGCGATCCGGCGGCGTCGACCGGGCCACTCATTCCGGAGCGTCCGGCGTGCGCCATTCAGCCTGCAGCGCCTGCAGGCGCTCGCTGTGACCGCTGGCGACCATCTCGCCGACGATCTCCCGCGCCAGCGGAGAAAGCCAGGTGAGTACCGGGAGATTGCCCTCGCGCGTCAGCGCCGAGACGTCCAGCGGCGTCGCCTCCAGGTGTCGGGCCGACGCCAGCAGCGCCTGCGCCTCCGGCTCCGAGCGAGCTAGACGGAGCATCAGGTGACCGGCCTCCGCCAGCGCCGTGGCCAGATCGCGGTTGCGCCCCTGACGGACCGTGCGCGGACCACCGGGTCGCGGCACTCGCGTCTCCAGCCCGGTCGCGGCGGCAGCGATCGCGAAGGCTCGCTCCCCCTGCACGTCGCCGTGGAAGATCCCCTCCCAGTGCGCCTCGCCAGCGAGGTCGACGAGCCGCCGGCGGTCGGCCGGTGTCAGCTCTACCGCCACCGGATGCACCAGCCGGCGGCCGGCAGCCGAGAGCGGCTCCAGCCAGCGCTGCCAGCTGACCGGACCGGGCGACAGGCCGGGCAGCAGCGGGAAAGCAACCGCGATCTCGAGCGGCAACTCGGCAATCGCCTCCGGCGCGACCTGGCCGAGTACCAGGGCCAGCCCGTCGATCCAGCGCACCCCCGTCGCCGCCGGCTCGGCCGCCTCCTCGAAGGTCAGGTGCACGACCGCCGTGCCACCCGTGCGCTCCAGATCGAGCACCCACCGCTCGCGCGCAGCCTGCAGCGACCGCGGCACCGGCGGCACGTAACAGGGATCGGCGCGGCGGACCGGCGGCGTCGGCGGCAGATCGCCCGGGGCCGCATCCGGTTCCGGCCAACGCAGGCGTCGTGTCGCCAGATCGACCGCCGGCCGCTCGGGCGCCGGCCATCGCTTCGGCACGGCGCGGATCCAGAGCGTGGCCGGTTCCGGGACCCGCTCGCTCCAGCTCACCGCCCGAACCCGAACGGGCCGCCGGAGTTGCCGCTGCCAGCACCCGTACCAGCCCGCGCCGCCAGTACCTGCTCGACGTAGCGCGCCACCACGTCGGCTTCGAAGTGGCAGCGCGCGCCCGGGCGCAGCCGGCCGAGCGTCGTCGCCTGCAACGTGAACGGGACCAGCGCCACCTCGAACGTGTTCGCATCGCGCGCCGCCACGGTCAGCGAGACCCCGTCCAGCGTGACCGACCCCTTCTCCGCGATCAACGCGTCGAAAGCCCGGGGAATCTGGTACGTGAATCGGCTGTGCTCCCCGACGTCGCGGCGCGACACCAGCTCCACGAGCCCGTCCACGTGCCCCTGCACCCAGTGACCCCCCAGCGCTTCGCCGGCCCGCAGCGCCGGCTCCAGATTGACCGGATCGCCGGCGCACAGGCGCCCGAGCCGGGTGCGCGCCAGCGTCTCGGAAGACAGCTCGACGACCGACAGCTCCGGAGCCGACTCGATCAGCGTCAGGCAGGCCCCGGCTACGGCCAGGCTCGCCCCCACTTCGAGGCGGGCGCCAAGCTCGGCGCTGTGGGCGATCTCCAGGCGCATCCCGCCGTCGCCGGACGGGTACGGATCCCGCTTCAGTCGCCCGAGTTCCCGGACAATTCCCGTGAACATCCGCCTCGCATCCCCGTGATCCGGAAGTCGTCTCCGATGCGGCGCACCCGCACCCGCTCCAGCTTCCCCGCCGCAGCCAGCGCCGCCACCCCGACCCCGCCGATGGCGGCCGGAGCCGTTGCCCCTCCAATCAGGCGCGGGGCCAGCAGCGCTTCGACGCCATCCCACAGACCGGCGTCGTGGAACGCCCCCGCCAGCATCGCGCCTCCCTCGACGAGCACGCTCTGACAGCCACGGCGGTGGAGGTCGGACAGCATGGCCGCCGGGTCGACTCTCGCCAGCACGACGACTTCGGCCCCCGCCCTCTCCAGCTCTCCGCGACGCTCCCGATCGTCGTTCTCAGTGTACACAACGACCGGGCCCGGCACGGTGAGCAGCCGTGCAGTCGACGGCATGCGCAGCCGCCGGTCCGCCACCGCGCGCAGGTTCGGACCATCGGCGCGACCCAGGCGCCGATCGAGACGCGGGTCGTCCGCCAGCAGCGTGCCGCTGCCGATCAGCAGCGCGGCGTGCGTCTCGCGCAGCTCGAGCGCCAGCCGTCGCGCCGGCGCGCCGGTGATCCATTGGCTCTCCCCACCGGCCGTCGCCAGGCGGCCGTCGAGCGATGCAGCCCATTTGAGCGTCACCGCCGGACGCCCGTGGACGCGGTCGACCAGGAACGGCAGGTTGAGCTCCACCGCCTCTGCCACTCGGTGCCCGAAGTCGACTTCGACTCCGGCCGCGACCAGGCGCGCGAAGCCGCGTCCGCCCGTGCGCGGGTCCGGGTCGGCGTGGCAGGCGACCACGCGGGCGATGCCGGCGGCGAGGACTGCGTCGACGCAAGGCGGCGTCCGGCCGTGGTGCGCGCACGGCTCGAGCGTGACGTACAGCGTCCCCCCGCGGGCCCGCGCTCCTGCGGCTTCGAGCGCCAGCACCTCGGCATGGGGCTCCCCGGCGCGGCGATGCCAGCCCTCTCCCACCACGACACCGGATGAATCGACGACCACCGCGCCCACGTTCGGATTGGGCGCCGTGGTGTATCGCCCGCGCGCAGCCAGGGCGAGGGCGCGCGCGAGCGGGTCAGCGGACGAGGGCAGCAGCGAACTCCCGCGGATCGAAATCGACCAGGTCGTCGGCCGTCTCTCCGACCCCCAACCAGAGCACCGGCAGGCGCAGCTCGCGCGCCACCGCCACCACCATGCCGCCGCGCGCCGTGCCGTCGAGCTTGCTCAGCAGGACGCCGTCGACCGTCGCCGCAGTCAAGAATGCGCGCGCCTGGGCGAGCGCGTTCTGGCCGGTAGTCGCGTCGAGCACCAGGATCGTGCGCACCGTCCAGCCCGCCGCCTCGCGCTCGATGACACGGTGCACTTTGGCGAGCTCGGCCATCAGGCTTTCCTTGTTGTGCAGCCGGCCGGCGGTGTCGACGATGAGATGGTCGACACGCCGCGCGCGCGCCGCCTGCAGCGCGTCGTAGACCACCGCCGCGGGGTCCGAACCGGCAGCCTGGCGGATCACGTCGACACCGAGCCTCTCGCCCCACAGCACCAGTTGCTCGATCGCCGCCGCCCGGAACGTGTCGGCCGCCGCCAGCAGGACCTGCCGTCCAGCCGCCTGCTCGCGACGCGTCAGTTTGGCGATCGAAGTCGTCTTGCCGGCTCCGTTGACACCGACCACGAGGGTGATGCGCGGCCAGCCCGTCTCGTCGGAGGGCGGGTGTTCGGGCGACTCGGTGAGCAGCCGCTCGATCTCCGCGGCGAGCATCTCGCGCAGTCGCTCCGGCCGCTCGACGTCGGAGCGCCGGACCCGCTCGCGCAGCCGCTCGATGAGTAGCCCGGTCGTCTCGACGCCAAGGTCGGAGGCGATCAGCGCCTCCTCGAGTTCCTCCACCGTCTGGTCGTCGAGCGAGGCCGGCAGATCGAGCGCCGAGCCGAGCCGCTCCGCAATCCGCTCCTGAGTGCGTGCGAGACCGGCGCGCAGCCGGCCCCAGAGTCCGGAACCCTCGGCCATCAGGCGGAGCCGAACAGCTCCTGGCGCAGCTGGCCGGCGGCCTGGTCGAGAGTGCGCCGGGCGCGCGCCGTCAGCCCGGGCGCGCGCTGCACCAGGACGAGATAGTAGCCGTCCGGCAGCGGGCGCGCGTACAGGTGCAGGTTCTCCTTCTCGATATGGAACCAGTGCACGTCGCCGCGCCCCATGTCGGCCAGGAAGTGCTGCGCCTGTCGCAGGTAGATGCCCACGTAGGCGCCGACGATCTTCATCTGGTACGGACTGAAGTCCGAGCACGCGACGTCGATCGTCTCGCCCGAGTCGTCGAGGAACAGCACGCCGACCGCCCCGGAGTTGTTGGCCAGCAGGTTGCCGAGAATGTACTGGTGCGGCATGAGGCTCCTCAGATGTTGGCGGCGACCGGCAGTTCGACTTCGATGGCGGCCGTCGCGCTCGACGTCCCGACCAGCTTCTCGAGATCGCCCATCTCGTGGGCGCGCAGGAAGGCGGTGACGATCTTGGCGTCAAAGCGGGATCCGGCCAGCTTGGTGATGATCTCGGCCGCGTGGCGGCGGTCGTACGCCTTCTGGTACGGCCGGTTGGTGGTCACGGCATCGAAGCAGTCGGCCACCGCGACGATGCGCGCCATGAGCGGGATCTCCTCACCGCGCAGCCCGTCCGGGTATCCGCGTCCGTTCCAGTTCTCGTGATGCCAGCGCACGATCGGGATCATCTCCTTGAGCTGCTCGATCGGGGCCAGGATCTCCGCCCCCACCGTCGGGTGGGTCTTCATCATGGCGAACTCCTCGGCCGTGAGCACGCCGCCCTTGCGCAGCACCCGGTCCTCGATGCCGATCTTGCCGATGTCGTGCAGCAGCGCGCCGATCCAGAGCTTCTGCTGCATCTCCTCGCTCTGGCCGATGTGGCGCGCGATGGTCCGCGCGATCTCGGCCACCCGCTCGGAGTGGCCGCGGGTGTACGGATCCTTGGCGTCGATAGCGGCTGCGAACGCGCGAATCGAACTGATGAACAGCTCGCGGTTCTGCCGGGCCGCCTCCTGCAGTCGCCCGACATACTCCTCGACGTAGCCGCTCATCCGATTGAAGTCTGCCGCCAGCTCGGCCATCTCGGCGATGCGCCGATCCTCCGGCAGGCGCTTGCCGAAGTTGCCGGTCGAGATCTCGTGCGTGGTGGCAATCAGGCGGTCGATCGGCTCACCGATCCAGCGCGTCGCCAGGAAGGCGAGCAGCAGTGCCAGGGCGAGCAGCAGCACCGTGGCGATGACGGCGCTCCAGACCATCCGCCGCGCCGCCTCGAAAGCCGCAGCGACCGGCTTGTGGACGACCACCCCCCAGCCGCTCTCGCCCACCGGGCTGACCTGGCCGATCATCGGCACCGGCCCGGTGTTGGTCGGCACGGTGTACTCGGCCGTCAGATGGAGCGGCTTGCGCACGAAGTCGCGCACCAGGTTGGAGCCGGCGATGGCGGCCTGCGTGCGCTCGTCGGCCCCCTCGCTCCAGATCAGCCGTCCGCCGCGGTCGACCAGGAAGACCCCGGTGCTGCCCTGCGCCTCCCGCTCGAAGACCGCTTCGATCAGGTGCAGCCGCACCAACGCCTGGACGTAGAGCACCTCGCCGCCGTCGCCCGCCGCGACCGGCAGCGCGAGCGCCGCTACCGGTTCGTTGCCCTGCGTCGTATTGGCAAAGCGCCAGTCGCGGGCGCCCGAGGTGACGGCGCCGGCGAAAGCTCCGTCGAGCGCTTCGGACAGTGCCGGGTCCAGATCCGCAGGCGCCAGCCGCGGTCCCTGTCCCTCCCCGTCCAGCACGCCGAGCGCGAGCAGATTGGGATTGGCCGGCACGAAGCGCTCCAACAACTCGCCGATCCACGGTTCGCGCAGCCGCTGATCGAGCCGCGTCGGCCCCGGGAAAGCGAGGATCGAGTACCCCAACTGTTCGAGCCGGGCCCGCGTCCCCTCCAGGTAGTCGTGCAGCTCGCGCGACAGCGACTGCGCCGACTCGGTCAGGTAGCGCTTCTCCTCGGTCTCGAGCAGCTCGCGGTTCTGATGGATCAGCAGGCCGGTCGCGATGGCGAGCGGCACGGCGCCGACGGCGAGCAGCAGCAGGAAAACGAGCGGGCGCAGGCGCAGCCGGCGGACGACGGACTCCACGGTGACCGGATTATAGAGAGTCGGCGCCGGCGTGCCGCAGGAACTCCTCCAGGGCGCCCTGAACGGCGGCGGGATCGAGATCGTCGGCCAGCTGTCCGATCCCGGGCCCCATGGCGAGCACCCAGGTCAGCGCGCCCTCCCGCGCCTTCTTGTCCCGCCCCATGCGAGCCCCCAGCGCGGCCGCCGACAGCGCGGGCAGAGACGGCACCGCCAGGCGATCGAGCAGCGCTTCGAGCCTCTCCGCGAAAGCCGGGTCCCCGCCGGCGACCCTGGACAGGCGCAGCGCGAACCGAAGCCCGTGCGCCACGGCATCCCCGTGCAGGAGCCGACCGTAGCCGGCCTCGGCCTCGAGCGCGTGGCCGAGGGTGTGTCCGAAGTTGAGCAGACGGCGCTCGCCCCGTTCGTCCGGGTCGCGCTCGACCAGCTCCGCCTTGCGCCGCGCCGCCGCCGCAACGACCGGTCCGAGCGCCGCCGTTTCGCCGGCGAGCAGCGCGGGCAGGTCGCGCTCGATCCGCTCGAGAAGCGCCAGGTCGAGCAGCGCCGCGACCTTGATCGCCTCGACCAGCCCGGAGCGCAGCTGCTCGGGAGGCAGAGTGGCCAGCATCGCGGTATCGGCGACGACCAGGCGCGGGTGATGAAACAGGCCGACGGCGTTCTTCGCCTCCGGCAGGTCGATCGCCGTCTTGCCCCCGATCGAGGCGTCGAGCTGGGCGAGCAGCGTGGTCGGCAACTGAATCCAGTCGATTCCGCGGGCGAAAGCGCCGGCGACGAACCCGGCCAGGTCGCCGACGCTGCCGCCGCCGAAGGCGACGACGATCGAGTCGCGCTTGCCGCCGTTCGCCGCCAGGTCGCGCCACAGGCCGGCGGCGACCTCGACCTGCTTGGCCGGCTCTCCGGCCGGAACGCGCAGGACGTGCAAGGAGCGCGCTGCGGCGATGAGCTCCTGCAGTCGTCCGCCGTGCAGCGCCTCGACCGTCGGGTCGGTGATCACGAAGGCGGTGCGGCCACTCACCGCGGCGGCCAGCTCCGAGCCCGCCGCGGCCAGCGCGCCGGCGCCGATCCGATGGCGGGTGACCACCGGCGCGCCCGTACAGCGCAGTTCGAACCGCTCCATCGCCGCTCCGCTCGCCGTCAGTCGCGGCGCAGCGCGATCCCCAGCTCGGCCAGCTGGCCGGCGTCCACCACCGACGGCGCCTCGGTCATCAGACAGCTCGCGGAGGCGGTCTTGGGGAAGGCGATGACGTCGCGCAGCGAGCCGGCACCCGCCAGCATCATGGCGATCCGGTCGAGCCCGAGCGCCAGGCCGCCGTGCGGCGGCGCCCCGAATCGGAGCGCGTCGAGCAGGAACCCGAACCGCTGGCGCGCCTCGTCCTCCTCGATCCCGAGCTGGCGAAAGACGCGCGACTGGACGCGCGGATCGTGGATTCGGATCGAGCCGCCCCCGAGTTCGACGCCGTTGAGCACCACGTCGTAGGCGCGCGCCCGCACCGTGCCCGGATCGCTCTCGAGCCGCTCGAGGTCGCGCGGATCGGGGCTGGTGAACGGATGGTGCATCGCGTACCAGCGTCCATCCTCGGCGTTCCACTCGAGCAGCGGGAAGTCGGTGACCCAGACGAACTCCCAGCGGTTCTCGGGTATCCAGCCGAGCTGGCGCGCCAGCTCGAGCCGCAGTGCTCCGAGCGCCGGGGCGACCGTCGTGCCGCTGCCGGCCGCGAGCAGGGCGAGATCGCCGTCCGCCAGGCCGAGCGCGTCGGCGAGCCCGGACCGCTCCGCCTCGGAGAGCCCCTCCTTCACCGAGAAGACCACCTCGCCATTGCTGCGCTTGAGCGTGAGCAACCCCGGCAGCCCCTGCTTCTTTGCCAGGTCTCCCCAGGCGTCGATCTTCGAGCGCGACACGGATCCGCCTCCGGGGACCACGAGCGCGCGGACCACGCCGCCCTCACTCGACGCTTTGGCGAAGACCCGAAACGAGCTGTCGGCGAGGCGCGGAGTGACGTCGACGATCTCGGCGCCGAAGCGCAGGTCGGGCCGGTCGACGCCGTAGCGCGCCATCGACTCCGCCCAGGTGATGCGCGGGAACGGCGTTGCGACCGTCACGCCGACGAGCGGCATCAACCGCTCGAACAGGCCCTCGATCAGCCCGTAGACGATCTCTTCGGTCGGGAACGACAGCTCGATGTCGATCTGGGTGAACTCCGGCTGGCGATCGGCGCGCAGGTCCTCGTCGCGGAAGCAGCGCGCGATCTGGAAGTAGCGGTCGAAGCCGGCGACCATCAGGAGCTGCTTGAACAGCTGCGGCGACTGCGGCAGCGCGTAGAACTCGCCACGGTGCACCCGCGACGGGACGAGGTAGTCGCGCGCTCCCTCAGGAGTCGACTTGGTCAGGATCGGCGTCTCGATTTCGAGGAAGCCGTTCTCGTCGAACCAGCGCCGGGTCTCCTGAGCGATCCGGTGACGCAGCATCAGGTTGTGCTGCAGCTCGGGTCGCCGCAGGTCGAAGTAGCGATGCTTCAAACGCAGATCCTCGAACACCTCGGCGCTCGGATCGAGCGAGAACGGAGGGGTCTCGGACTCAGCGAGGATCGAAGCGCGCCGCGCAATCACTTCGACCTCGCCCGTCGGCAGGGCGGCATTGACCGACTCGCGGGCGACCACCTCGCCTTCGAACTCCACCACCCACTCGGCACGCACCGCCTCGAGCGAGACCGCCAGCTCGGGCGTCGCCTCCGGCCGCACGACGACCTGCGCGACGCCGCTGCGATCGCGCAGGTCGATGAACAGCAGACCGCCGAGATCGCGCCGCCGCTGCACCCAGCCCTGCAGCAGCACGACCTCGCCGATGCGCGAGCGATTCAACGTCCCGGCACCCGTACGGGTCATCATCAGCGCTCCATCACCCCGTTCCCGCTGCGCGCAGCGCGGCGAAAAGCAAAAGCCTTCTGTTTAGAGACCAGCGCGAAGACAAAGACGAAGAGACAAGAGCTTCCATAGAGCGGAAAGACCAGATCCGGTGACGGCCGCCACTTCCCTGCCTTTCCCCTCTACGAGCTCTTGCTTCTGTCGGCCGGTGGAGGGTCATGGCGTGCTCCGTCGGGCCAGCTCGGTGAGGGCCTGGGCGCGCGGCAGGGTCTGCTCCTGGCGGGTGGCGGTGTCGCGCAGCTGGACGGTACCGGCGGCCAGTTCCACTTCGCCGACGAAAGCGATCCACGGGCTCGCGAGCTGATCGGCGTAGGCGTAGAGCCCCTTGCCGGTGCGGCCGGCGGCGTCGACGGCGGCGATACCGGCGCGGCGCAGCTCCTCGGCGAGGGCGAAGGTTGGCGAGGCCGGCCCGTGGCTGTCCGGCGACTTTCCGCCGGCCCACGCGACGAGGACGGGGCGGACCGCGTTCGCTGCGCCGCGCGCCGGGGAGTGCGCCGGCAGGACCTCGAGCAGGCGGTCCTCACCGATGGCGAAGCCCACGCCGTACGTCGGCTCGCCCCCCAGTTCGGCGATCAGCCCGTCGTAGGCGCCGCCGCCGCAGATGGCGTTTTGCGCGCCAAGTCCCTCCGAGACGATCTCGAAGACGGTGTTCGTGTAGTAGTCGAGACCGCGCACCAGGCGCGACTCCACCTGGAACGAAAGTCCAAAGGCTTCCAGTGAGGAGAGTACCCCGGCAAAGTGCCTGCGGCTCGCCTCGGTGAGGGATTCCACCAGTTTCGGCGCCGCGGCCACGATCTCCTGGTCCTCGGGGCTCTTGCTGTCGAGGATCCGCAGCGGATTGGTCTCCAATCGGCGCCGGCTGTCCTCGGAAAGTCTTTCCTGCAACGGAAGCAGGTACGTCTTGAGTGCCTGTCTGAAAGCCGAGCGCGACTCCGCGTCGCCGACGGTGTTGACCAACACCTTGAGGTCCGCGAAGCCGAGCTCGCCGAGGAAGGCGACCAGCATCAGCAGGATCTCGACGTCGGACTCCGCCCCCCGGCCACCGATCAGCTCGGCGCCGATCTGGTGGAACTGCCGGTAGCGCCCCTTCTGCGGGCGTTCGTAGCGAAACTGCGGGCCGACGTAGAAAAGCCGCACCGGCTTGGGCAGGCTCTGCATCCCGTGCTCGAGATACGCCCTGCAGACCGACGCGGTGTTCTCGGGGCGCAGCGTGATGCTCCGCCCGCCGCGGTCGGTGAAGCTGTACATCTCCTTGCCGACGATGTCGGAACTCTCGCCGACGCCGCGGGCGAACAGTTCGGTCTCCTCGAAGATCGGGGTGCGAATCTCGCCATAGCCGTAGCGGCCGAAGGCGCGGCGCGCAGTCGCCTCGACCTCCGCCCACAGGGCGGTGTCCGGCGGCAACAGGTCGCGCGTCCCCTTCGGGACCTGGAAGCGTGGACTCATCGCGTCACGGCCTCCCTCACCATCCGCGCCCGAGTTCGGCCAGGTAGCGGTCCTTCACTCCGACATACCGGGCGGCGATGCCGGCGATTCCGTCACGTTCGGAGTCCGAGAGCGGCCGCACGACGCGGGCCGGGATGCCGACTGCCAGCATGCCGGAGGGGATGCGGGTACCTGGAGTCACCACCGCTCCGGCGCCGACCTGAGCGCCGCTCTCGATCACGGCGCCGTCGAGCACGCGGGCGCCGATGCCGATCAGACAGCCGCTCTCGAGCGTGCAACCGTGGATCATCGTCGAGTGACCGATGACGACGTCGTCACCGATCGTCAGCGGATGGGTCTGGTGGGTGACGTGCAGCACCGTGCCGTCCTGGACGTTGGTGCGCGCGCCGATGCGGATCCGGTGGACGTCGCCACGCGCGGCGACGTGGAACCAGAACGAGCAGTCGTCGCCCGCTTCGAGGTCGCCGGCCAGGTGGGCAGACGGGGCAAGAAACACCCGCTCCCCCAGTCGAGGCAGCTTTCCCTGATATGGATGGATCGGCACGGCGCGCTCCCGTGGACGCTCGCGCGCCCCTCCTTCTCCGCGCGCCGCAGGATATCGCAGCTGCCCGGCGGCGCGCTAAGCTGCGCGGTGCGTGCGCGGCCTTCCCGAACATCACGTCGACGTCGAGATCGAGGTCCGCTACGCGGAAACCGACCAGATGGGGGTCGTCCACCACGCCAACTACTTGGTCTGGTGCGAACTGGCCCGTACCCGCCTCTGCCTGGACGCCGGCATTCACTACGCCGAGATCGAGCAGCGCGGCCTGCTCCTGCTGGTCACCGGCGCGCAGCTCTCGTACCGGGCCGCGGCGTTCTATGGCGACGTCGTCCGCGCCGCCTGCTGGGTCCAGCGGGTCGGCAGTCGCGGCGTGACCTTCGAGTACCGGATCGAGCGGGCCAGCTCACACCGCGGTGGCAAGGCGGGAGACCTGATCGCCACCGCAACCACCGAGCACGTCTGGGTCGATGCCGCCACCCGGCGACCGATCCGCTTCCCCGCCGAGCTGGTGGGGGCCTTCGAGCGCTTCCTGCCGACGCGCTGACTCAACCCGCTGCGCGCACCAGGATCCGATAGCGCTCCTGCACCGGCCCGTCGACCTCGGCCCCGATCAGACCGGGGGGCAGGTGTTGCGCCGGGACGACGAGCGTCAGCAAGCCGCCAGAATCAGCCGTCAGCCCTTCGGCACGCCAGAACTCGATTCCGTCGCGGTTGCGCAGGCGCGCGGTCAGCCCGGCCTGGGCGGCCTTCCCCACCCGGAGCTGCAGCACTCCATAGAGGTGGCTGGGACCCAGCTGGAGCAACGCCGGCTCCCCGCCGGCGGTCACCCCGTCGACGACCGCCACCGGTACGCCCCCGGTCGGCGTCTGGAGTCGCTCGACCTGCTGGTCGAGCTGTTGGGCGCGCGCCTCGGCGAGGTCGGTGCGCATGCGCAGCTGCGTGATCTCCCCGGAGGCCGCCTCGAGCCGCGCCAGTTCGCCTTCCAGGCGCTGGCGCTCGGCCCGTTCGCCCCGCGCCGCCCCGAGCATGGCAAGCGCCACCACGACTGCCGCGAGCAGCAGGCCCACGAGCACGATGGCGGCATTGCGCGCCCGCGGATCCTCCAGCAGGGCCGGTCGCGCCGCCGCCGCGAAGTGTCCGCCGGCGGCGGCCCGGCCCCGCCCCTCGGCGTCCAACCTCCCGTTCCCGGACTCTCCGTTCAAGGTTCCTCCGTTCGTCGGTCAGGCATGGGTTCGATCGTGGCCCGAACCTACCGCGTCCGGCGGCGCGCCGCTATCGCTCGCGCCACACGGGTCTCAAGAGCGAGCAATGCCGGCGGCGGACCACTCTGCCCTCCGACTCCCGTCCGCCCTCCGATAAGCTGCGCGGCGTGCTGCGACGCCTGCATCTGGAGACGGCCGGAGAGAGTCACGGGCCCGGGCTGACGGCGATCCTGGCCGGCCTGCCGGCGGGACTGCGGGTCGACCGCGCGCTGCTGGCACGTCAGATGGCACGCCGCCAGCACGGCTACGGCCGCGGGCGACGGATGCAGATCGAGCACGACCAGGTGGAGATCCGCGGCGGAGTCCGCGGTGACGAGACGCTCGGCTCGCCGCTCGCCCTCTGGATCGAGAATCGCGACTACGGCGCCTGGCAACGTGCCCTCTCCGCCGATCCGGCCGAACTCGACCCGGCCTTCGTCGACCTGCGCCGCCTGCACAGCCCGCGGCCCGGCCACGCCGACCTGGCGGGAGGACAGAAGTATCGACGCACCGACCTGCGCGACGTGCTCGAGCGCGCCTCGGCGCGCGAGACTGCGGCGCGGGTGGCGGCGGGCGCATTTGCCCGCATGCTGCTCGCCGAGTGCGGGATCGAGCTGCGCAGCGGGGTGCGCTCCCTCGGAGCGCTCGGCGCGGATGACCCGGTGCCCGACTGGGAGGCTCTCGGTCGGGTCGACGACGGCTCGCCGCTGCGCGCCGTGCGGCGCGACCTCGAAGCCGAGATGGTGGCGCTCGTCGACACGGCGCGCCAGCGCGGCGACACGCTGGGCGGCACGGCGACGGTAATCGCCCACGGCGTGCCGGTGGGGCTGGGCACCCACGTCGCCTGGACCGGTCGCCTCGACGCCCGGATTGCTGGTGCGATGCTCTCGATCCCGGCCATCAAGGGGTGCGAGCTGGGCGCGGCCGGCGTTGCGGCGCGCAGCTTCGGCTCTTCTGCCCACGACGCCATCGTGCGCGATGCCGGCTCCGGGCGCCTGCGCCGGGCGACCAATCGCGCCGGGGGGCTGGAAGGCGGAATGACCAACGGCGAGGACGTCGTGGTGACGATCGTCATGAAGCCGATTTCGACCCTGCGCGACGGCCTGCCGTCGGTAGACCTCGATACCGGGGAACCGGCCGCCGCCCAGTACGAGCGCAGTGACGTCACCGCGCTGCCGGCAGCGGCGGTGATCGCCGAAGCGATGCTGGCGCTCGTGCTGGCTGACGCCCTGCTGGACAAGTTCGGTGGCGATTCGATGGCCGAGCTGCACGCCCACCGCGCCGCCAGCGCGGCGCTCCCGGCACCCTGGCCGGCATCGCCGCGAAGCTGACGCCGGGCACGGCGCGCTCAGTCGGCGACCGCTACCCGATTGCGGCCGGCGCGCTTGGCCTCGTAGAGCGCCCGGTCGGCGGCGGTGAGCAGGGTGTCCGTGAGCAGCCCCTCGACCGGCTGCAGCGAGGCCACCCCGCAGCTGACCGTCACCAGGCCCGCCAGGTCGGAGCCACGGTTGGGAATCGCCAGTTCCTGCACCCGGGAACGCAGCATCTCGGCCACCCGGCGTGCGCCTTCGGTGTCGGTGGCCGGCAGGATCACCGCGAACTCCTCGCCGCCGTAGCGGGCAATGACGTCGCCGCTGCGCGACAGGCCGTCGGCCAGCGCGGAGGCGACCTGGCGCAGGCATTCGTCGCCGCGCTGGTGCCCGTAGGTGTCGTTGAACTCCTTGAACCGGTCGACGTCGACCATCACCAGGGCAAGCGGCAGATGCGTGCGCTCGGCACGGCGCCACTCGGACTCGTACATCTCGTCGAAGCGCCGGCGATTGGGGATGGCGGTCACCGAGTCGACGTACGACAGCTCGATGAGCAGCGCGTTGGCCCGCGCCAGCCGGGAGGTGCGCGCCGCCACCAGGTCCTCGAGGCGACGCGCGCGCCGCTCGTGCACCTTGCCGCGCCCGCGCACCAGGGCGTAGACGGCCGCCAGCAGCGCAGCCAGCATCGCCAGGCGGGCCCAGGCAGTCTGCCAGGGCGCCGGTGCAACGGTGAAGGCGAGCTCGGTCGGCCCGGAGACCTGGCCGCCGACGTCCCGCCCCCAGACCCGGAAGCGGTAGTTGCCGGCCGGCAGGCGACCGAACTCGCGCTCGCGCGCCGCGCTCCACTCGGTCGGTTCCGGATCGATCGGTTCGAGCTGCGTGCGGTAGCGGGTCAGTGACTCGCCGAAGAACGAGAGCAGTGTCGAGCGGAATCGCAGGCGCGCCTCGGTGTGCGCCAGACGCTCCCCCACCCGCAGGGCCCGGCCGGACCCGTCGCCCGCCAGGGCGTCGAGCAGCAGCGGCTTGGTGGGCTGAACCCGGGGCTCCTGGAGCGGATCGAACGCGCCGACACCGGCGACAGTGCCGATCCAGAGCCGGCCGCGCGGGTCGAGCGCGGCGGCCCCGCGGCTGGCCTGGTTGCTCGGCAGGCCGTGCTCCTCGGTCATCAGCTCGAGCCGGGTGTCGCCCGGCTCGAGGGTGAGGCGGATGACGCCGCGATTGGACGGCAGGTAGACCCGTCCGAGCCGATCCTCGACGATCGAGTAGATGACCTTGTTGGGCAGCGGGCCCATGCCGGGCAGGACGAGCGGTCGCGGGCGCGCGCCCTCGGAATCCGGATCGAGCGTCATCACCCCGCCGCCGTCGGTGCCGATCCACAGCTCACGGCGATCGCCCTGCGTTCGCAGGTGAAGCGCCTGCACGCTGCGGTTGGTCAGGTCGTCGGCATACTGGGTCATCCGCCCGCCCTGCCACCGATGGAGTCCGCTCGTGCTGCCGATCCACAGCGTCGGCGTGCCATCCGCGGCCGCGGTGCCGAGCAGCGCCGACACCGAGCTGGTCGGCCAGCCCTGTTCGGGATCGGCCAGCTCCCAGCGCGCGCCATCCCAGCTCGCCACCCCCTCGCGGGTGCCGACCCAGAGCCGCATCCGCCCGTCCGCGTCGGGCGCTTCGATCAGCGACTGAACGAGGTCGCTCGGCAGCGCGCCCGAGGCTCGATCGTGGTGGTGCCAGCGCCGGCCGTCCCACTCCGCCAGCCCGCCGTTGCGCGTACCGACCCAGACCCGGGGCCGATTGCCCACCCGCTGCGTGGCGGCGATCGCCAGGACGGCGTCGTGCCCGAGGTCGCCGGTGGCGGTCGAGAAGCGCTGCCAGGCACCCTCGCGCCACACGGCCAGTCCGCCGCCATCGGTGCCGAGCCAGAGTTCGGTGCCTCCCCGCTCGCCCTCCCGCAGCATCAGGGCCGACACGGTGAGACCGGTCAGCCCGCCAGGCGGTGCCACCGAGCGCCAGAAGCCGGTCACGATGCGCAGCAGCCCGTTGTGGCGGGTGCCGGCCCAGATCGCCGCCGCACCCTGTTCGGCGGTGGTCTCCAGGACGCGGTAGATGGCGTGGGACGAGTTGGCGGCGCCGAGCGACAACGGACGCGCCTGCCGCCCGTCGAACAGATGCAGGCCGCCGCCGTCGGTGGCCACCCAGAGGGCTCCGGGGTCGCCGGGGCGATTGGCCAGATCGGTGACGAAAGGCGAGGTCAGGCCGGCCTCGACGCCGAGGCGCTGCCAGACGTCGTCGACCCAGCCGGCCAATCCGTCGCCGTAGAGACCGACCCAGACTTCGGCGCGCCCGGAGCCTCGGTTGCGCCGCACCGCGAGACTGTTGGCGGCCTCGCGCGGCGCGCCGGGGGGCTGCTCGATCGATCCGTCCGGCAGCGTGAGCCACGCCGGACCGCCGTCGGTGGCGAGCCAGAGGCGGTCGCCGGTCTCGTCGCTCACCTCGAGCAGATCCCAGATCCGATCGCCGGGCAGGCCGTCGGCAGTCGTCCAGTGGCGCCAGGTGCTGCCGTCGAAACGTGCCAGCCCGCTGTCGTGCGTCGCCACCCAAAGGCAGCGCCGTTCACCGCAGGCGGTCTCGGCAAGCGCGTTGACTCGCAGGTCGCCCGGCCCCGGCAGCTCCCCCGCCGAGCCTTCGGCACCGCCATTGAACACCGTCCACGCGCCGTCCGACCAGCGCAACAGGCCGCCGCCCTGGGTACCGACCCAGAGCGCGCCGCCGGCATCGACGAGCAGGGCGCGGACGAAGTTCGAGCGCTCCGGCACGGGCAGCTCGACGTCGGTCCAGCCATGGCCGTCGAAGCGCGCCAGACCGTCCTGCGTCGCCACCCAGAGCCGACCGTCTCGGCCCAGGAGCAGATCGTGCACGGTGCTCTGCGGCAGACCCGAGGCGACGTTGTAGGCGCGCACGAACGGCAACCCCACCTCCCACGGTTCGCTCGGCACCGTGGCAGCGAGCAGCGGCGTGGCGACACCCGCCGCGAGCAGCAACGCGCATGCGGTCGCGCGCGCGCACGTCCGCCCGGCTACACGGGCAGTTCGCAGGATCTGGGGGCGCATCGGAGCGGGTCGCGGGTGGGGGGCAGGCGCGGCCGATTCTACCCGACCGGGGCGGCCGCCGGCGGTCAGAGGGTGAGCAGGGCGACGCCGCCGGCAAGCAGTGCGACGGCGGACAGCTTGGCCGCTGTCACCGGCTCGGCAAAGAACGCCCGGCCCCAGACCACCGCGAGTGCGGCCCCGATCCCCCGCTTGAGTGTCTCGACGAAGCCGATCGGCAGCTCCCGGATTGCCATCAGCTGGCTGCCGAGCGCGAAGGCACCGAACACGATGGTTGCCAGCAGCGCCAGGCGGTTGGGCCGCAGCTGCTGCAGTGTCGCCCGCAGCCCGCTTCGGCCGAGCACCAGCGCGGCGACTGCGGCGACGCCGATGTGCAGCACCAGGGCATGAGGAATCGGCCCGATATGGGCAAGCGCCAGCTTGTCGAGCAGCAGGGTGGAGGCCCAGCCGAGCGCCACGACCATCATCACCAGACTTCCCGTCTCCACGCGCCGGCCACTGCCCGCTTCGCCGGTGCGCCGCCACCGGATCGCCAGCACGAGCGCCCCGGTCACGACGAGCGCAACCCCCGTCACTCCGCGTGGGCTCAGCCGTTCGCCGAGAAAGCCCAGCCCGAGCAGCGCCGAGAAGACCGGCGAGAGCGACAGGACCGGCAGAGTCACCGACAGCGGCGACAGCTGCAGGGCCCGGAAGAACAGGAAATTGGAGGCGACGTTGACCGCCAGCGATGCGAGCCCCGGCGCCAGGTAGCCGCGCGGATCGATCCAGAGCTCGCCGCTGAGCGCCGCCCAGGCCACGAGCAGCGGCAGTGCGCCGGCCGTCACCCAGAACACCAGCGCCCAGGCGGTCATTCGACCCGCCAGCACGCGGCGGGAAAGGTCACACAGTGACCAGCCGAAGGCGGCCGAGGCTGCGGCGGCGAGAGCGAGCGGGGTCAAGGGGCGCGGAGTCTACAGCCCACGGCGCGCGTAGACGCGCTCGAACTCGGGCGTGCCGCGCAGGTGGTCGAACGCCGGGCTCCAGCGCAAAACGAGGAAGTACTCCCCGTCGCCGCGCTCGATGGCCGTGTCGAGCAGGGCGATCGCTTCGGCGTCGCGCCCGATCGCGGCATAGGCCTCCGCGAGCTGCGAGGGCCGGGCCCCGGCACCGCCGCTCCCGACGTAGCTCTCGAGCCCCTCGGCATGCCGCCGCCAGTAGCCGATGAGTCCTTCGGCGGCCACCGCCGCCTCGTGCCCGTCGAGCCACTCCGGTCGTTGCTGGGCTCGTCGCGGGGCCCCGAGCAGCGCGTCGATCGCCTCGCTCTCGCGACCGAGCCGAATCAGCGCGTAGCCGCGGTAGCGATAGAGCCAGGTGAACCGCGGCTCGAGCACGAGAGCTCGATCGAACTGCGCGATGGCCTCCTCGGATCGGCCCGCAGCCATCAGGATCAGCCCTCGTACCGCCTGCAGCATCGGCGAGAGCGGCTCGAGCGCCAGCGCTCCGTCCAGCGTCGTGAGGGCGTCATCGAACCTCCCGCGCGCCATATACGTCTCGGCCAGGAACTGGCGCGGCAGCGCGAAACTCGGTGCCAGCGCGATCGCCTTGCGGTAGGCATCGATCGCTTCCGTTGCCGCCGCCCGCCGGTTGATCGCCACCAGCCCGGCGGCGGTGTGTGCAACCGGATCGGCAGGCGCCAGCTCGACCGCGCGTCGGGCGGCTGCCTCGGCGGCTGCCAGCTCCGCGACCGGCTCGCTGGCGAGGTAGTTGGCGCGGGTGACGTGACTGAGCGCGAGCCAGGCAAACCCTTCTCCGAACTCCGGTGCCTCCCGGGTCACAGCGGCAAACAGCTCGTGTGCGCGCGCGAGGTCGCCGCCGCGCCGCATCCAGAGGTGGCGCGCCTCGAGGAAGCGGCGGTAGGTCGCCTCGGAAAGAAGCTCGGTGGACGCGCCCGCTCCCCCGTCGTCGAGGCGGGCGCCGACCCGCTCGGCGACCGCCGCGGCGAGCAGTCGCCGCAGCTCGAGCAGTTCGCCCGGTTCGCGCTCGAAGCTGCCGGTCCAGGCGAGCTGGGCGCTCGCCGTATCCAGCAGCTGCAGTTCCACCCGCACGGTCGGCCCCGAAGCGTCCACCGTGCCGAGCAGCAGAGCGTCGGCGCCCTCGGCCCGGGCCTGGGCCAGCGGATCGGAACCGGCGGGCAGGAGCTGTACGGCCGGCCGCTCGCAGCGCACCAGCTCGCCGACCGTCTCGGCCCACAGCGCGCCGGCCAGCAGTTCGGCGTCGACCCCGCCGGCGGCGCCGAAGCGGGCCACCGCCAGCTCCGTGATCGCGGCGCGCGGTTGTGGCGGAATCGCCCGCTGGCTGCGACGCAGCCAGCCGACCGCTGCTACGGCCAGCAGGGCCACCGCCACGAGCAGCGCGGTGCGCAGTGGGCGTGTGACGGGCGGAGTGCCCTCCGCGCCCGCCGCGGCCCCCGCAGCCGGGCCGCCCCCCACTCCGTCGGGCCCGTCGGGCCCGTCCGGCCGCCGCGGCTGGACCGACTCGCCCGGCTCCACGTCCTCGACCGGCACGAGCAGGCGGTAGCCGCGCCGCGCCACGGTGAGCACGTAGCGCGGCGCCGCCGCATCGTCGCCCAGCGCCTGACGCAGCGCGAAGATCGCCTTCGGGATCACCCCCTCGACGACGAAGGCGCCGTGCCAGACCTCCGCGAGCAGCTGCTCCTTGCTCACCGTCTCTCCGGCGTGCCGGGCCAGGCAGACGAGGACCTCCATCACCCGGGGTTCGACCGCCACCTCTCCGGTCGGCCCGTCCAGGCGGTTGAGGCCCGGCTCCACCCTCCACGGACCAATCCGGAACGGCGGCGAAGCAGCGTCTGCGGGCCGGTAGGGTGCGCCGGCGTCAGAACGGTCGTCCACGCCCGGCATTGTACGGCCCGGCAAGGGAGCGGTAAGAGCTTCGTATCCGCACCGGAAGGACCTGTCGGGGTCCGTGACGCGAGACTCCCTCCGTTCCGGGCAGTCTCGTCTCGGAACGAACCGCGGTGGGCCGGCGCCGCCCATCGCATCTCGAAGGAGCTCCCGATGGCCGCTGCCACGCTCCATGCACGCCGTGTCCCTGCTCTCGCTTTGCTCCTCCTCGCCGCACTGCCGCTGCCTGCCGGCGCTCAGCTCGGCCCGACCGGCACCCAGTACTGGGACCAGAACTCGCCCGGCATGCCGGTCGCCATGGAGGCCGGCGCACAGTTTGGTTTTGCCCTGGCCGCCGGCGACTTCGACTGTGACGGCTTTGACGACCTCGCCATCGGCATGCCGGGCGAGGACCTGGTCGGCGCGGTCAACGGCGGTCGCCTGATCGTGCTCTACGCCGACGAAAGCGGACCGACCACGGTCGATCCGCAGGTCTGGGGACAGAACAGCCCCGTGCTGCAGGACTCGGCGGAAGCGAACGACCGCTTCTCGAGCGTGCTGGCGGCCGGCGACTTCGACAACGACGGCTGCGCCGATCTGGTCATCGGCATCCCGCAGGAGGACATCGGGGCCGACCTCGATGCCGGGGCGGTCAGCGTGATCTACGGCGACGAAGACGGCCTGACCGGCGACGGCGACGACTTCTGGCATCAGGATCTCGCCACCATCGACGAGAGCGCCGAGCCGGGCGACCGCTTCGGCGGGGCGCTGGCAGTGGGCGACTTCGACGACGACGGCTTCGCCGACCTCGCAATCGGGGCCAGCAGTGAGGACGTGGGGGCGACCGCTGACGCCGGCACGATCCACATCCTGTGGGGCTCGATTTTCGGACTCGTCGCGGGCGAGTCCCTCACGCTGGCACGAGGCAACGGGCTGGCCGGCACGCCGCAGACCGGTGAGCGCCTCGGCGCGGCACTGGCTGCCGCCGACTTCAACGCCCTGTTTCCCGGGGACGACCTGGCGGTCGGCGCCCCGGGCCTCGACGTCAACGGTGAGGACCAGGCGGGCGGCCTGCTGATCGTCTCCAATCTCGGCGGCACGATCTTCAACTCCACCTACACCGCCGCGTCGGCCGGCGTGCCCGGAGCCCCGGAGGATTTCGATCGCTTCGGGTCGGTGCTCGCAGGCGGCGACTTCGACGGCGACGGTCTGATCGAGCTGGCCGTCGGCGTGCCGGAAGAGGATCTCGAGGGTCCGCCGCTGCTCGGTTCTGCCGGCGCGGTGGTGATCCTCGACTTTGACGGCGACCCGATGCAGCTCTGGCTGCAGGACGATCTGCCGCCCGAACAGTCGGAACTCAACGATCAGTTCGGCGGCGCCCTGGCCGCGGCCGACTTCGATGCCGACGGCATCGACGACCTGGCTATCGGCGCCCCGCTCGAGGATCTCGGCCCGGTGCTCGGCGGCGGCATCGTGCACATCCTCTACGGCTCACCCGGCGAAGGTCTCACCGCCGCGGGCGCCGAGACCTGGCTGCAGACGATCAATCCGGTCGAGATCGGCGACGAGTTCGGCGGCGTGCTGGTGACCGGCCGGTTTGCCGGTCACTCCGGCAGCGACCTCGCGATCGGAGTGCCGGCCGAGACGATCGGAGCGTTCGCCGAGACCGGGGCAGTCAACGTGATCTTCTCGCGCGCCCTGTTCCTGGACAGCTTCGAGTCGGGCGACACCGACGCCTGGTCGGCGGTCGGGCCGTGAGTCGCGGCAGCCGTCGGATCAGGGCCGGGGCGCCCCGGCGTCCTGCCAGTACTGACGGACCGGGGCGAGCTCGGTCGGCCAGAGTCGGCGCATCGTCGAGGCCTCCCAGAGCTCGCCGTTCTTGATCACCCAGCGGATCTGCTGGCTGGCGTGGATGTCGGCCAGCGGATTCGCCTCCAGCACGACGAGGTCGGCCAGCTTCCCGGCTTCGATGGTGCCGAGGTCCGGCAGCAGGCCGAGCTTCTCGGCCGCCCGCTCGGTGGCCGCGCGCAGCGCCTCGTGGGGCGTCAGCACATCGTCGCCGGGGCGGGCGTTCTCGCCCGCCATCGCCCACATTTCCCAGTGCGGACCGAGGCCCTGCAGCTGGCCGTGAGCGCCGAGCGACACGTTGCCGCCGGCGTGCGCCACGGCCGCGGCACCGGCGGCCACGATCGGAAACTGGTACTCCTCGGCCGGCACCCAGGGGTGGCGGCGCCCCCAGTTGTCGATCATGAAGTGCGGAACGAATCGCCGCAGCTTCTCGTCGTCGTGAGGGTTGCGCTCCTGCCAGAAATAGAGCTCCCCCCACGGGCCACCGTAGGAGACGAGCAACGTCGGCGTGTAGTGGGTGCGTGACTCGGCCAGCAGCCGGGCGACGTCGGCACCCAGCTCGACCGGCAGGGAGTGCTCGAACGCGGTGAAACCGTCGAGCGCCATCGTCAGGTCGGCGAACAGCTCACCGCCTCCTTCGGCGGTGAGCAGCATCTTTTCCTGGCGGGCCGCCTCGGCGAACCAGCGCCGCTGCGCGCGGCGCGGCTGCTGGTAGACCTTGATCATCCGGGCGCCCCAGGCCTTCATTCGCGCCACCTGGCGCCGCGCGTCTTCGAGATCCTCGACCTGAGCCCAGTAGTCCTGCGCCTCGCCGCCATAGAGGACCATGCCGGACGAGTAAGTGCGCGGACCGACCATCCGGCCGGCCTCGACCATCTCGGCCTGTGCGAATACGTCGATGGTCGGCGCGGACGGGTCGTACGTCGTGGTCACGCCGTAGGCCAGGTTGGCGAGATACTCCCACTTGGTCTCCGGATAGAGCTCGAAGGCCGAGTAGTGAAGGTGGGCGTGGGTGTCGATCAGGCCCGGGATGATCGTCGCGCCCGCGGCCTCGAAGCTGGCGGCACCCGCCGGCACGGCGAAGCTGCCAGGCGCGCCGATGGCGGCGATCCGGCTGCCGGTGACCAGGATGTCGGCCGACGGCAGTACCTCGTCGCCCTTCATCGTGATCACCCGCGCGCCGCGCAGCACGAACGACCCCTCCGGAGTGGCGCGCGGCACGGTCAGCGCGATCCGGATCTGTTGCGAGGCGGGCAGGCGCAGGTCGGGCTCCGGTTCGGCCGGCTTGGCTCCCTTGGGCTTGTCGCCCGCCTTGTCACGCGCCTTGTCGCGCGCCTCGTCGGCCGCTCGCCGCCGCTCGCTCTCAACGAAGGCGAGGGCATCGGCGATCGGCAGGCGGTGGAAGGTGTCGGCCAGGCTCCAGGTGAGCGTGCGCCCCCCCTCGCCCCAGGCCAGGAAGGCGCCTGCCGGATCGGACAGCCGCAACACCGGGAGCGGTCCGCCCTCGAGCTTCAGCTCCACCGGCTCCTCGGTGGCGAACGGCGGCCACGGCGCGAGGTAGACGGTGTCGCGCGAGGTGAACGCCACCCAGGCGAGGTCCGGCGACGGCGCCACCTCCGACGTCACGGGCAGCCGCAGGTGGACGCGTCGATCGGTGCCGTCCGGGCGCACCGAGACCAAGTCCGTCTTGTCCTCGTCGGTCGACTTCTTGCCCGGCACCTCCTCGGCGAAGAGCAGACGCTCGCTGCCGTCCGCGTCCCGGAGGAACGAAACATGGGGGTGGAAGACCTGACCGGTGCCGATTCCGATTGCCGTCACCAATCGGCTGGCACCTGGCGTCTCGCCGCGGGCGTCGAGCAGGTGGAGCTCGAACGAGTCCTCCTCCTCCGGCTGGCGACCGCGCAGCTCGAGGCCGGAGCCGCGCAAGACGGCCAGCTGCCGGCCGTCCGGCGACCAGACCGGGTTGCCCCAGTGAGCCGCCACCTCACTGAGCCGGATCGGCGTTCCGCCGGCCGTCGGCACCTTCCAGACGTGTCCCAGCTCGGCATCGCTCCAGGAGACGTACGCCACCCAGGCGCCGTCGGGCGAGATCGCCGGGGCATACTCGCGCGTCGGCAGCGCCGGGTCGTCGACCACCAGCCGCGTCGGCGATCCGGCCGCCCGGCCGTCGGCCAGCGGCTGTCGCCAGAGCCGCCCGAGCGCCTCGAAGACGAGGGCGGTACGGTCCGGTGTCTCGGCCAGGTGCTTGAGCACGCGCACCCGCAGCGGCCCGGTCTCGACGCCGTCCTGGAACGCCACTCGCGGCGCCACCGCCTGTTCGACTTCGGCCTCGAACGGAATGGGCGTGCGCGTCCCGGCGGCGAGGTCGATCCGGGTCGGGCGACCGCGGTCCGCGAGGACGATGGCCGCGCCGTCCGGGGTGTACGTGTAGCCGGGATAGAGATCGGCGGCCGCAAAGCCCTCCATCTCGTCGCGCCCCAGGCCGCGGGCGACGATCCGCTCGGCGCCGCTGGCGAGGTCGCGCTCGACGAGCACGGTCTCCCCGTCGCGCCGGCTGACGAACGCCAGCCGCGCACCGTCGGGGGACAGGGCTGGGCGAGCCGCGCCGCCGATGCCGGTCGTGACCTGCGACACCTGGCCGGTGCGGCGGTCGTAGCGCGCGATCTGCCAGAGGCCGTCCTGCAGGTTGGGGATATAGCTGAACGGCCGCTGGCGGCGGGCGAAGTAGAAGAACCGGCCGTCGCGCGAGGCGACCGGCCCGGCGGCGTTGTGCGTTTCGTCGGAGTCGGTGAGCTGGACGCCGGCCCCGCCGTGGCGGCTGTGCAGGTAGAGCTCGACCGGCGGGATCCCGGCCAGCGTGCCGTCCTCGCGCCGCGCGATCAGGTACTCGCCGTCCGGGGTCCAGGCGGGGGTGCGGACGTAAGTCTCCTTCTCGCTGGTGACGGCGCGCGGGTCCGAGCCGTCGGCGCCCACCAGCCAGAGGTTGTCGATGCCGCTGCGGTCGCTGGTGAAGGCGATCGTGCGGCCGTCGGGCGAGTAGCGCGGCTGTGAATCCCAGGCCGCGCCCGAGGTCAGGCGCCGCGCCTGGCCGCCCTCGATCGGCAGGTCGTACAGGTCGCCGAGCAGGTCGAAGACGATCCGCCGGCCGTCCGGCGAGACGTCGACCGACATCCAGGTCCCCTGATCGGTCTCGAAGCGGACCGTCCGCGAGCCCGGCATCGCCGCATTGATCTCCGCCGCCGGATCCTCCGCCGCCTTGCCCGGCCGCTCCGCAGCCCCAGCCGCGCCAGCCACCACGCAGCACATCCCCACCAGTCCCGCACTCATCCGCCGCCCGATCGACCGCATACTCCCTCCTTGCCCGCGCTGCTCGATCAGTCTACGGCCCACCCCCCGCGAAGTTCGCAAATTCGGTCAGAGGCCATTTCCTCCCCGCCCTCCGGAGAAAATTCAGTCAGAGGCCATTTTCCGATCGTGGTCTGCGGCGGGACGTCTCTGCAGTCGCGTCGCATAAGTGTTGAGAGGCAACATCGTTCCGCTCGAGCGGGAGCCGGTGAGAGCGATGGTCCCTCGGCCTCATCTCTCTCGGCCGGACCGCTTCGACGACCCGGGCAGGCCGGCCGCATGGCTCCACCGCCGCCCGCATCGCCCGCAAAGGCCGTCGCAGCGTACCCGGTGGGGCGAAATAGCCTCTGAGGGAATTTTCGGGAGCGGTCGAGGCGGAAATGGCCTCTGACGGAATTTCTGGAGGGGGTCAGGCGGGGCGGGCGAAGAGGCGGGTGGCGAAGACGATAGCGAGCAGGAGGAGGGCCACCGTCGGCAGGGTGAGGGCAAGGCGGCCGAGATCGCTCAGGGTCGGGCGGAGGAGATTGAGACCAGCGGTCATGGTGAAGGCGAGGTTGGCGAGCAGCAGCGGGCGACCGTAGATCCCGCCGAGGCGCGAGTGCCGGCTCGACCAGTTGAGCATCGCGAAGCCAAGCAGGGCGCTGCCGACGACCTGCAGCAGCACCGCCTGCCCCGGGCCCGCGCTCGCGCCCAGGGCGGCGGCAGTCTCCTGCGGTGCGAAGACCAGCGCGACGGCGCCGACGAAGTAGCCGATCGCGCTCAGCGTCAGGAGCATGCCCGGACGCTCGCTCATGGCTCGCCCGCCTCGCCGCCGACGACGATCGCCGTGCCGGCGACCACCGGATCGTCGTAGATCCCGATGTGGCCGGGAACGCCCGCCACCGCACGCCGGGTCCCCTCGAGGTCGAGGACCACGGCGTCGGCTCCGAGCCCGGCCGCGGCGGCGACCAGCTTGGCGCGCAGCCGCTCGGGACTGCGCCCCAGGCCGCGATCGCGCACCTCGATCCGCGCGATCGACCGGTACGGCTCGGCGGGCCAGGCGTCGAGCAGCCGCACCTCGCTGGCCGAACGCGCCGCGGGTGCCGCACTGCCGATACGTTCGACGACGATCGTCGCGCAGCCGGTGAGCGCTACGGCGAGCAGCGCCGCTGTCACCGTGCGCCCGGGGAGCACGCGCGCGCCGACCCGGCCTCTGCGCCCGGACTCATCGTGCAGGAGGCGGCTACGCGGCATGGCGTGCGACTCGGAATCCGACCCGGACCTTCTCCCAGCGCAGGATGACGCGGTCGCTCTCGATCACGAAGTCGAGGGCCTCGACCGGTTCGCCCGTGCCCGGCTGGACCTCGACGCGCAGCGCGTCGTCGGCCTCGACATAGCCGTAGGCGCCCCACTGCCGGGCCGTCTTGTTGAAGATGACCGTCCACTCGTTCTCGCCGGGGATCGTGAACAGGCCGTAGGTGCCGGCCGCGAGCGACTTGCCTTCGATTTCGACGTCGTGCGAGAAGGTGATCGTCGTCGCCTCGTCGGCGCCGGTGCGCCAGACCTTGCCGTAGGGCACGAGTGCGCCCCAGATCGCGCGACCGGCGACGCTCGGCCGTCCGTACTCGACGGTCACCGTGACGCCGGCGATCTCGCCTTCGGTCTTGCCGTTCTTGCTCTTGCGCTGCGCGTCGTCGCCACGCTGGGCGAACGCCGGAGCGGCGAGAACCGCGAGCAGGGCGACGGCGGCGGCACTGACAAGAAGCGGAATCTGGCGGCTACGCGGCATGGGCTCTCCTTTCGATACGGCCCAGCTAGCCTAGCCGATCGTCGGTCGTTCCGGGCGGCGGCGGGTCGCGATCAGGAGCGGGACGAGGGCGAGGGCGACGACGACTTGGCTGCTCGCCAGACCGAGCGTCAGGCTGTGGCGGTCCCCCAGCCAGCCGGTGAGGAGCGGACCCGGACCGACTCCGAGCAGGTTGACCGCGAGCAGACCGAGCGCGATCACGGTCGAGCGGGTGTGCGCCGGCGCCTGGCGCTGGAGACTGGCGAACAGTGGGCCGAAGTAGGCCGAACCACCCGCCACGGCGACGAACCAGCAGACCAGGAAGAGCGGCGTGCCCGGCTCCATACAGTAGAACGCGAGAGTGACCGGCATCGAGATCGCGGTCATCGGGATCAGACTCCAGAGGTGCCCGTCAGGTCGGCGCCGGGCGCACGCGTCGGCGAACGCGCCGCCCGCCAGGTTGCCCGTGAAGCCGGCGCACACCGCCATCAGGCCGGCCGTGTAAGCCGCCCGCGAGTACGGATAGCCGCGTTCTTCCACCAGCCAGGTGACGACGAGCATCGCGGCGGCCGAACCGTAGACGAGCAGCGCGCCGGCGACCAAGGTCAGCACCAGTTCGCTCTGCGAGCGCAGGGCCGTGGCGAGATCGCGCAGCAGTGCGCCGATTCGCACGCTGGTCGCTGGAACGGTCTGGCGTCGCTGCGGCTCGCGAACCAGCAGCAGCAGCGCCGCGGCAGCGATCCCCAGCGCGCCGAGGACCAGAAAGCAGGAACGCCAGCCCCAGCGCGGCGCCATCCAGCCGGAGACGAGCAGGCCGACGGCGGTCCCGATCGGGATGCCGGCGTAGTAAACGCCGGTCGCCATCGCCAGCCGCCGCGGTGGAAAGGCATCTCCGAGCATCGACAGCCCGGACGGCGTCAGCGTCGCCTCCCCCACCCCCACGAAGATGCGCGGGATGGCCAGCTGCACGAAGCTGCGCGCCCAGCCCGACACGGCGGTCATCGCGCTCCACAGCGCCACGCCGGCGGCGACCAGCGGGATCCGCCGCCACCGATCCGCGGCCACGCCGAGCAAGAGCCCGACCAGCGAGTAGAAGAAGACGAACCCGAACCCGGCCAGCAGCCCGATCTCGGCCCGACTCAGGCCCAGATCCTCGATCAGCAGCGGCGCGAGCCCCGCAATCAGCGTCCGGTCGACGAAGTTGAGGACGTTGAGTGCGGTGAGAAACAGCAGCAACCGCCAGGACCGGGCGGAAACGCGCTCCTCGCCGGCGCCCGGCACGCGGTCGGAAGTCGTCATTGGCGAGACGCAACTCTACCGAGAAACCGCTCCAGAAAGTGCATGTCGGACCATGAGACGGCCGCAGCTGAGCAGGTGGTACCATGTGCGCGACTGCATAGGAGCCAGTTCGCGTCAGGAGGTGCTCTGATGACAACTCCCTGCGGAAGCATTTCGATCGTGATCGGTGTGCTGCTGGCCGCGCAAGCCGGCGCCGCGCACGCTCAGCTGGTCGGGCCCGAGTTCCAGGTCAACGTCGCGACCGATCGGGACCATGGTTACCCCGCGATTGCCGTCGACGGCCAGGGTCGCTTCGTCGTCGCCTGGCATCAGGCGGCACAGAACGGGTACTACGAGGGAATCACGGCACGCCGATACGACGCCGGTGCCAACCCGCTCGGGGAGGAGTTCTCGGTCAACGCCGCCACGACATGGGCCGACGTCTACCCGTCCGTCGCGGCGAACGCGGATGGCGAGTTCGTGGTCGTCTGGACTCGATGGGACCTGCAGTACGGTCCGTCCTCGGGCTTCTTCGCCCGCTGGTTCTCGTCGTCCGGCGATGCGAGCGGAGACGAGTTCGAGCTCGGGAGTCTGTTCCCGGAGTCGCCGCTACGGGCCACCGCGACCGCCGATGGCAACGGCGATTTCATCATCGTCTGGAGCCAGACCCCAGAGAAGGGCAGTACGCGCATTCACGCCCGGCGATTCGATGCCTCCGGTGCGCCACTCTCGGACACCCTGCAGGTGAACGAGGACACATCCATCGACACCACCCAACCAGCGGTAGCCGCCGACTCCGCGGGGAACTTCGTCGTGGTCTGGTCCGCAAGCGACTCGGACATCTGGGGCCGGCGGTTCGACGCCGCGGGCGAGCCGCTGACTCCCGAGTTCCTGGTGAACTCGTACACGTCTGGAAGCCAGACTTCGCCATCGCTGGCGATGAGCGCCGACGGCGACTTCCTGGTCGTCTGGTCCGGCGATACGGCCGTCAGCGGAATCTTCGGCCAACGGTTCGATGCGGGCGCTGCACCCGTGGGCCAAGAGTTCCGCGTAGATTCGGGCCTCTTCAGTGCCTTCGAGCCAAGAGTGGCCCGCGCCAGCGACAGCGGTCTCCTCGTCGTCTGGGCCGCCGATGGACATGACGGCTCGGACTTCGGGGTCGTGGGACGATACCTCGACGCCTCGGCAACGCCGATGGGTCGGGAGTTCCAGGTGAACTCCACGACGTTTCTGATGCAGTGGCGTCCCGCCGTTGCCGCCAGTTCACAGGGCGGGTTCGTCGCGACATGGCAGGACTTGGGTCACGCCGGATCTGGGTATCGCATCGTCGGCCGGCGCCTCGCCGAGGCTGTCTTCCACGGCGACTTCGAGTCCGGCGACGCGTGCAACTGGAGCGAGACCTCCGGCGGGGGGCCGTGCACCTGACGCACTGAGTCGGCGCGTCCGGATCCGCTACCCGTTCGCCTGTCCCTCGATGGATCCGGGAGTGCGTCTCGGCGGATGGACGGCGAGGGAGATGGTGTATCTGACCGACCACGGTTCGTCACGGTAGCGGATCGGCTCGAACTCCCACTGCCGCAGGCAGCTCACGAGCGCCGGTTCGAGCGTCTGGAACGGCGAGGCACGCACCAGGCGCGCCCGGGCGATGCGACCGTTGGGAGCGATCTCCGTGTGGACGATCACCACGCCGCCGGATCGCCGGATCGGGTGATCGACCGGCGGTTCCAGGTCGGCCCGCTGCAGCAACTGTAGGCGCCCCGGAAATCCGACCTTGCCGACCCGCTCCTCATCGACCAGCGCCAGCGCCGCCTCGTCGACCACGAACCAAGGTCCCGGCGGCTGCTGGACCGGCGGCCCTGCAACCGGCTCCCGCGGCGACCGGACACCCCGGCCGTCACAGGCGATCGCGACGAGCAGACAGAGCGTCAGGGCCGCGCTGCGCGTCGCAATCGGCGTCAACCCCGTCACCCGCCGTGCCTCACCGCGCGGCGCGGGACCACTCGGCGAGATCGCCTCGCTCGAAGCCGTCAATCAGGAGCACGCTTCCCGCGTAGGGGCGGCCGAAGACCAACAGCTGATCCTCCTCGGTCAGGACCAGCTCGTTGCGGTTGTCTGCATCCACGTCGACCACCTCAATGTGACGACTCGGATCTGGCCCGGCTGCCTCCGCCCACACTAGGGCCGCGCCGTCGCCCTGCCACACTTGCACCCAGCCAGACAGTCGGACCACCAGCTCAGCAGCGCCATCTCCCACCAGATCTCCGATCGCCAAACCGGTTGGCCGATCGCTCGCCGCGACGATAGTCGTCCCGATCACACCCGTTTCGACATTGACGCGTGCAATCGAGTTGGTGTCCCGCAGCGCAGCAACCAGCTCATGGCGCCCGTCGCCGTCCAGGTCCCCGCACGCCATAGCGGTCGCCTCTCCCAGTGAGAACCGCGAAATGACTGAACCCGTGGCCGGGTCGAGTAGGACCACGCCGCGGTACTCCCATGAAGCGACCAGGATCTCTGGGCCGGGTCGCTCGGCGAAGTCCGCGAAGCAAAGGAGCCGCACGGTCGCGATCTCGGGATCGAGACCTGCCGTCGTCCAAGCGGGCGAGCCATCGCCAGATTCCAGAGCCGAGATCCCCGGGGCTCCATTTGCCAGGGTACGCGGAACCAGGAACTCGAGCTCCGGCCCGCCGGTGACATTGGCGAGCAGCGTCGGTCCGGCGGCAACCGGCATCCCGGCCTCCCAAATGGTCTCGAGTGCACCTCCTCGGTAACAGCCCACCTGCGTGTACGCGTCTGTAAGGTGCGTAGCACACAGGTCTGTGACCCCGTCTCCATCAACATCGCCCGCACGAATTTCGCCGAGGCGCACGCTCGATGGGAAGGCCGGCTCGACTGGGTACCAAGCCGGTTCGGAGCCGCCGCGTGCGGGAAAGACCCAACGGCTGGCAACAGCCTCCGGTCCGAGCTCCGCGGACCCGGACCACCCCAGGGCAACAAGCTCGAGGTCGCTGTCACCGTCCAGATCGGCGACGCCCGTCGATCCTGCGTCGAGAGACATCCATGGAGCGGTGTACTCAACCGTCCGATCTGCCCCACTCAGCACGCTCAGTCGGATCGGAATCCAGTCGTAGTTATGACGACCCGTGAGGACGAGTTCCGAATCACCATCACCATCCAGGTCACCCAAGCCGAGCTCGCGGGCGAACTCGTGCTCGACAGCTTGCAGGACGGCCCCGTCCGATCCACTCAGTATCCAAAGACCCGCACCAGCTCCGCCTGCGCCACCGAACACGATCTCGTCACCCGGATCGCCCTGGAGGTCAGCGACGACGATTCGCGCGGCATGCACGGGGTACGGGCCTTGCTCGAACAGTCGTGCGCTCGCCGGCGGATCCCATGCCACCACGGACGTCCAGCCCAACGGCCCCGAGGCCACGGCGCTGACTACCTCGTCCATCGAGTCCGGCGTGAGGCGTGCAAACCGAATGACCTGACCGCAACCGGACGGCAGCCCCCAATCCACCGCAAGGGTCAATCCGTCCAGCACCCAGCACGAGCCATATGGAGTAGCCAGGCCGATCTCTGGTGTCACATCGGCATCGATGTTGCCCTGATCCAGGTCGAGCCCACCGAACCCCGGCTTGGAGATCAACACCGCACCGCTTTGCCAATCCTGTACGTGCAGCGTGAACTCATCGACGGAGACCAGCTCGAGCGCCCCGTCCCCGTCAAGATCGATGAGCAACAAGTCGTTCAGGTCTTGCCCGGGCGCAGGCAGCATTCGCGTCGTGCGAGCACCGCCGATCCACTCCGTGACCGTGATCCAGTCGTCACCTGCATCCACGACGACAGACCGTCCGATGTCGGGAAGATCGAGCATCCGAATCAGATGTTCGGGATACCCGCGGAGCGAAGTTGCCATCTGTCGATAGCCGACCGCTGCACGAGTCAGAAGAGTCCAGCATCGGCCGGTGCAACCAGATAGCAGGAACTCGTCTGACCCGTCGCCGTCGACGTCGCCGACTCCCTGCACACCAAAGTAGCCCTCCGGCGTCGACCATGACCACTGAAGGCCAAAATCACCGGCGCCAGTCTCCTGCGCGGCAGCGGCCGGACAAGGCGTGAGCAGAAGGAGTGCAATCGCCGCCTCGGAAACGGCTCGTGTGCTCATCGCACGACCCGCCCCCAGTGCTCCACCGATGTCCCGCGAACCGGGATCGCCTTCCGCCTTGGCGCATGCGGGCGCATCGAGGAGGTTCCTCCTCCCACAGCGCTCAGTACGCAGCACGCGACCACTGTCCGACATCTCCGATTTCGAAACCGTCAACCAGGAGCGGACTGCCGACGTACGGCAACCCGAATACCAGCAGCTGCCCAGACATGACGGAGACCAGCTCATTGCGGCCGTCTGCATCGATATCCAGAATGCGCAGGCCGCTATCGTACGCGGCAAACTCATCGATGAACCAGAGCACCGCGCCCCCAGCCACAGAGCGAATTTGAAGCGCGCCGTACAGGCTCAATACAATCTCCGGCTGGGTGTCTCCGAGCAGATCTCCGACGAGAATCTGGTAGGGGCTGTCATCCGCAATGAACAGCGGCTCCCCCACAGTGCCGGTGGCGACGTCGACGAGAGCAATCGTGCCGTTCCACAGGCCGACGACCAGGTCCTGGCGCCCGTCACCGTCGACGTCTCCGCAGCCCATGGCGCCCACCTCTTCGACCTCGAAGCTGCCAAGCACTGCGCCGCTAGCTGGATCGACACGGGCAACCCCGCGGCCGTCGATGTCCGCTACTAGAATCTCGTCGCCCAGTTCCTCGGCAAAGTCTCCCAGGCAGAGCAAAGGCAGGTACCCATAGTCGAGATCCAGCGGAGGAGTCGTCCACAGCGGCCATCCGTTCACCGCCTGCATCGCGCTCAGCGTAGCGCTCTCGTCCGGACCTGCCTTCTGCATCACCAGCTCCAATGCGGCGTCGGCCTGGATGTCCGCGAGAATAGTCATGCCCCCCGAACCGGGGACTACCGTGCGCCAGATCTGCGCGAAACTCCGCCCGTCATAGCAGGCTGTCGTCGAGCCGCTGATCGCCGTGGCGCACACCTCGATGTCGCCATCCACGTCGATGTCTGCCGCACGCAGGTCTCCGACGTGACCACCCCCCCCATGCACCGCCTCGCCGAGTGGCCGGCGCACAACTGCGCTGCCAAATGCAGCCGGCCATATCATCGCCTCCGGCATCCAGTCCGAGGTGCTGGGGTCGATGGATGCGCCGCCGACGACGAGTTCAGCATCCCCATCCCCGTCCAGATCCGCGGCGTCGGCCCCCAGTGATCTCACCTGCAGGTAGGGGGCCTGGTACTCGAGTTCGCGCGTCGATCCGGCAAGCACGGAGAAATCGACTGGCAGCGTCCCGTAGGGAGCGCCCGACCGGACGATCTCCATCTCCCCGTCACCGTCCGTGTCCGCGACATCGATACTTGCGCACTCGCCGGCCTCCACCGCCTCGATCAAGCTACCGCTCTGTCCGTCGAGTATCCGGATCGTCTGGTAGTCGAGGTCGGCGAGCGCAATCTCGTCCCCACCCGTTCCGTCGAGATCACCGACTGCGATGACGGGCCATCGCCCAGGGAGGAACTCGGACTCATGCAGCGGAACCGTAACCGGCGGGTTCCAGGCACGGAGCACGAACTCCCAATCCGACACCGCCTGCACCGAAATCACTTGGTCGGTCTGTGCGCCGAGAAGGCGCCCGAAGCGCAGGCTGTCGCCGCACCCTGAGGGTATCGCCCAGTCCACTGCAAGCGTCGCCCCGTCCAGTACCCAGCACGAACCCGAACCGCTCGCGACTCCAATCTCTGGCGCCGCATCCGGATCGATCGAACCAAGCTGGAGGCTTGTCCCTCCGAAACCAAAACGCGTAACGATGTGCGCCCCCGTCAGCCAGTCCTGCACGAACAGGTCAAACTCGTTGATCGAAAGCAGCTCCAGATCGGCATCCCCATCCAGGTTTGCGAGCGCGAAGTCCTGCAGCTCCGCGTCCAACAGCGGCAACAGGCGGGAACTCGGCGCCCCATCTTTCCATTCGGTGACCGTCAGCTGTCCGTTCCTCGCATCGACAATGGCGGAGCGGCCCGTCCCCGGTATCTGCACCATGCGGGTTACTCCCTGGTGCTGAGTCGGAACCGACGAACGCAGCTGGTGGTACCCCTGGGCGCCCTTGGCCAGGACGACCCAGCAGTACCCGCCGCACCCTGCGAAGAGAACCTCCGCCGCACCGTCGCCGTCGACGTCTCCGACACCGAGAACGCCCTGTGGCTTGTGGATCTCGACCCAGGACCAACGCAGGTCGAACTCCTCCGCGACCCCTGGAAACGCAGCAGCCGGGCCGGCACACAGCGCCAGGGCAAGGGCAACGGTCCCAGCGCTGGTCACGCGCGTTCTGCATGTACGCATCGGTCAAGGCTCCTCAGGTGGTTGACCGCGACCACTCACCCAGCGTGCCGCCTTCGAACCCGTCGACAAACAGGACCGCGCCTGTATAGCCGCGTCCGAGGACGACTACGGCCTCCCACGAGACGGACGCCAGTTCGTCCAAACCATCCCCATCGACGTCGAGTACTCGCAGGCCCCCCAGGGTGGCATCAGCAGACCAACGGATGGCTCCAGTCGCGAGATCGAGAACCTGCACCGAACCGCCGCGAGCCACGACCAACTCTGCCCCACCCCCAGCCACTAATTCACCGATCAAGATGGCAGAGGCCGGCTCGCCGACATCCAGCAGCACCTCGTCGAATGCACCAGCCTCGACATCGACCTGCCAGATCGTTCCATCCCATCGTCCTGCAATCAGCTCCGTCTGAAGGTCGCCGTCGATATCTCCACACGCCATCGCTGCGACCTCCTGTAGCGAGAAAGCGGCGACCAGGTCGCCCGTGGCAGGCTCGACCCGCGCGACCACACCCGACTGCGACATGGCCAGCAGTTCCGACCCGGGAGCCGCCACGAAGTCTCCGAAGCAAATTTCGTCCACGGTGTACAGCTCAGGAAGCGCCGGAGTGGTCCAGACAGGCCATCCGTCAACGGCCTGCAGTGCGCTGATGGCGGTGTATCCATCTCCGGCGTCCCGCTGGACAAGAAACTCTGGTGCTGAGTCGCCGACCACATCGGCCAGAAGGCTCATCGCGGATGAATCCGGAAGCATCGACGTCCACATCGGCTCAAGGTTCGGACCGTCGTAACACCCAAGCGTCGTCGCTCCCGACGAGAACGTCGCGCAAACCTCGGCAACGCCGTCATGATCGATGTCCGCCGCGCGAAAGTCCACGATGAGCCCGTTCCACCAGCGCTCTCCAGTCAGAAAATGGGCGACCGGCTCACCGCCCGTGGCAGCCGGAAACACCCACGCCCCCGCGAACGGTCCGTCAGATCCCGGCACGTAGTCGGACCATCCCCCTGCCACGAGTTCGAAATCTCCGTCTCCGTCCAGATCGCCAGCGCCGCCGCCTGCCGCCTGCAGCCATCGCGACGGAAGCTTGTACTCGACAGTCAGATCCGACCCGCTGTGAACAGTCAGGTTGGCGAAAACCTGACTGTTCAGCTCCCCGGACCGGACGACCTCCGCCTCGCCGTCGCCATCGGTGTCGGCGACATCGACAGACCACGACCCGCCCGCTTCGACAGAGTCCATGAGACCGCCGTCTGCTCCTCGCAACACTCGCAGGATGGGCGAAACGGGGCCGCTCAGGATCAGCTCCGCACCGGGGACTCCATCGAGGTTCGCCGCGGTAATCCGTGGATCACTCACCAGGAACGGTCCTACGTCGTAGAGCTCCACTCCATCAGCGGGACGCCAAGCGCGAACGTTGGTTTCGCCGGTGCCGACTGGTACCGCCGACACGACTTCGTCCACGCCGTCCGCGTCCAGGTCAGCGAACCGCAGCGCATCACCACATCCCCACGGGGCTCCCCAGTCGACCGCAAGCGTCCATCCATCCAGCACCCAGCAGGAGCCGTGCCCGGTCGCGATGGCGATCTCGGGCCGCGGATCGGCGTCGCTATTCCCCGCCCCGAGAGAGACGCCGCCAAAGCCAAACCGCGTAGTGACCGCCGCTCCGGTCAGCCAGTCCTGAACGTAGAGATCGAAATGATCCACGCTGATCAACTCGATACTGCCGTCTCCGTCCAGATCGGCCAAGAGGATGTCAGTCGCGGTGGCTGTCGGCAGGATGAGGTTTCGGGATGTTCGCACGCCGTCAATCCACTCCGTGACCGTGACCTGCTCGTCGCGGGCGGATAGCACCACTGAGCGAGAGGTTCCTGGGAGCTCGACCAGCTTGAGCAGCGTGATCCAGGCGTTCGGCAGTGAGGTCGCCAGCTGGCCGTAGCCGTCAGCGGCCTTGGCCAACAGAATCCAGCACCTGCTCCCGCACCCATTGACGAGAAACTCAGCAGTCCCGTCCCCGTTGACGTCTCCAGCGCCTCGAATCCCTCCCCATCCCTGGATCGCACCCCACGACCAGCGCAAACCGAAATCGTCGGCCTGGCCAACTGTCGCCGCGCCAGAGTGGCCAGCGATGCCCAGGGCGGCGATCACGACGCATGCGGCCACGAAACCGCGAAACCTCATCCGAACTCCTTCCCCGAAGCGCTTCTCACGCGGCCAAAACAGCCGCCCACGTGGAACCGGCCCATTCTACGCCGAATCGTGGCACCCATGCGCCGCGGGTGCGGACATGCTTGCTGGCGGCGGATTGGTTCCATAACGACTCACGGACACGAGCCCCACATCCGGGCGTCTGATGACGCCCACAGCGCCGGCGCCCGGGTTCGGCTACACTCCCGCGCGATGTCGCTCTCACCGGGG
>CAZUAT010000001.1:61546-143187 GCA_964618415.1 uncultured Thermoanaerobaculia bacterium | reverse complement strand
CAAACCGGTCATGGAAGGCAAGGGGGTGCTCTTCAAGCGCTTCACGGGCATCGACGTTTTCGACCTGGAGCTGGCGACCGAGGACCCCGAAGAGCTGATCCGCGCCGTCAAGCTGCTCGAGCCGTCCTTCGGGGGCATCAACCTCGAGGACATCAAGGCGCCGGAGTGCTTCGAGATCGAGCGACGGCTCAAGGCGGAGATGTCGATCCCCGTGTTCCACGACGACCAGCACGGCACGGCGATCATCTCGGGGGCGGCGCTGCTCAACGCCCTCGAGATCGCCGGCAAGCAGATCGAGCAGGTGCGCGTCGTCTTTGCCGGTGCCGGGGCGGCGGCGCTCGGCTGCGTGCGGCTCTATCGTCAGCTCGGGCTGCGCAAAGAGAACGTCGTGCTCTGCGACCGCAAAGGGGTGATCTGGAAAGGACGGCCGGGCGAGTCGGATCCGCAGAAGCTCGAGTACGCCGCCGAGACCGACGCTCGCACGCTGGCCGAAGCGCTCGTCGGCGCGGATGTCTTCGTCGGGCTGTCGGGGCCGGGCCTGGTCACCGCCGCCGATCTGCAGCGCATGGCGCGCGACCCGATCGTGCTGGCGATGGCCAATCCGGTGCCGGAGATCGGCTACGAGGAGGCGGTGGCGGCACGGCCGGATGTCATCATGGCCACCGGGCGCAGCGACTACCCCAACCAGGTCAACAACGTTCTCGGCTTCCCGGCCATCTTCCGGGGCGCACTCGACGTGCGGGCGACCGACATCAACGAGGAGATGAAGCTCGCCGCCACCCGCGCGCTGGCGGCGCTGGCGCGCGAGGACGTCCCCGACTCGGTGCTCAAGGCGTACGGACTCGACAGCCTGCGCTTCGGGCGCGACTATCTGATCCCGAAACCGTTCGACTACCGGGTGCTGCTCGAGGTGGCCCCCGCGGTGGCCCGAGCCGCGGTCGACTCGGGGGTGGCGCGCCTGCCGCTCGGCGATCCCGACGCCTACCGGCGTCAGCTCGAGAACCTGGTCTCGCGGCGGCTCGAGCTGATGCGGGTGGTAGTGGACCGGGCGCGACGGTCGCCGCGCCGGATCGTCTTCCCGGAGGGGGAGAACGAGAAGATCCTGCGGGCGGCCAAGATCCTCGCCGACCAGGGGATCGCTCATCCGATCCTGCTGGCGCGGCCGGAGCGGATCGCGTCCCAGATGGCCGAGCTCGGTCTGCAGCCGGACGACGTGACGGTGGTGCACATCGAGTCGTCGCCGCGGCAGGAGGAGTACCAGCGCCGGCTGCACGACCTGCGCCGGCGCGACGGGGTGACCCGCGAAGAAGCGGCGAAGCTGATGCGCCAGCGCAACTATTTCGGCACCATGATGGTCGCCAGTGGAGACGCCGACGGCATCATCTCCGGCCTCACCTACGAGTATCCCGACACCATCCGGCCGGCCCTGCAGATCATCGGCACGCGGCCGGGGATCCATCGGGTGGCCGGCGCCTACGTGCTCATCCTCAAGGATCGGCTGTTCTTCCTCGCCGACACGACGGTCAACATCGAGCCGGACGCCGAGACCCTGGCGGAGATCGCCCTGGCCACGGCGGCTTTCGCTCGGCGGTTCGACGTCGTGCCCCGGGTGGCCATGCTCTCGTTCTCGAACTTCGGCTCGAATCCGCACCCGGCGGCCCGCCGGGTGCGCCGGGCCGTCGAGCTCGCGCGCGAGCGCCAGCCCGACCTGATCATCGACGGCGAGATGCAGGCCGACACCGCCGTGCTGGGGTCGATTCTCGAGGAGCACTACCCGTGGTCGGAGCTGCGCGAACCGGCTAACGTATTGATTTTCCCCGAGTTGCAGTCCGCCAACACGGCGTACAAGCTGATCTGGCGGCTCGCCGGAGCCGAGGCGGTCGGGCCCGTGCTGCTGGGCATGGCCAGGCCGGTCCACGTTTTGCAGAAAGGCGTGGAAGTGACCGACATCGTGAACATGGCGGCGATCTGTGTGGTCGACGCCCAGGAACTGTCCGTGGCTGTGCCGGCCGGGACCGTTTGACCTAGAATCGGCAGGATCTCCCAAGGAGGAACACCCATGAAGCGCAGTCTCGCCCTTGCGACCAGTCTGGCGGTCGCGACCCTCGCCATCGTTGCCACCGCGCCGGCTGCGGCCAGCGAAAAGCCGCGCATCGCGGTCCTCGAGTTCAAGAACAAGGCCGACAACCAGTGGTGGTACCACGGCGGCGCCGAGGCGGCGCAGGACGTGTTCGTGACCGAGCTGGTCAAGTCCGGCCGCTTCCGCGTCGTCGAGCGCGAGCAGCTCGCGGCGCTGATGCAGGAGAAGAATCTGGCCCTGTCGGGCGACATCGACCCGGCCACCGCCACCCGCGCCGGCAAACTGCTCGGCGTGCGCTACCTGCTCACCGGCGCCGTGACCGAGTACGGCGCCATGCAAACCGGCGCGCATGGTGCGTACCGAGTCGGCTTCTCGGCCGGCAAGAAGACGTTCACCGCGGCAATGAATGCCCGCATCATCGACACCGAGACGGGTGAAATCGTGTGGGCCGACGAGGCGCGCGGCGAGGACGCCAACTTCAAGCTCTCGATCGCCGGCTTCGGCGGCGGCGTCGACAACGACACCCGCATGTTCGACAAGGTGATGAAGCCGGTCATTCAGCAGCTGACCGCGTCGATCAAGGCTGCCGACCTGTAACGGTCGCTCGCGCCCTGACGGGCCACTGAGGCGAGGCGTCGTGAGACGCCTCGCCTCTTCTTATTGCAGTGGATCTGGAGGCTCAGCTGCCCAGCGAGAAGGCCACGCGCAGCTCGTACCACATGCGCACCTTCACGCCGTTCTTGGTGGCGGGCGCGTAGGTGCACTTGCGGGCGTGGTCGAGCGCCGCCTCGTCCATGCCGAGGCCGGCCTGGGCACCGACCTGCCGCACCTCGGCGGCGCGGCCGTTCTCATCGACCAGCACGTTGACCGTCACCACCGCCTCCTTCTTCATCCGCCGCGCAATGGGCGGATAGGCGAGCGGCGGCTGGCGGACTACCCGCGGCGGGGAGACACCCGGTCCGGCGGTAACCAGCTCGCCGACCCGCACGGCCGGGGCCGCCGGTTCGGCCGCAGTCTGGACGGGTGCCGGCGCGGTCGTCGCCGGCGTCGCGGCCGGCGGCGCTGTGGGTTCAGCTGCGGTCTGGGTCGTGGCCGGGCTCGGCGTCCCGGTCGGGGCGCTGGCGCCAGGCGACGGAGTGGTCGCTGCGGCGGTGGTCGGCGCAGTACGCGCTGCGGCCGGCTCCGTGGCCGTCGCCGCGGGAAGGGTCTCGACGGTGCGCTGCTGGACCGTCGGGGCCGCCGGCTGCGGGGCGGTCCGGGTCGCCTCGACGCGCCGCGCGTCCTCGAGCTGCTTCTGCAGCGCGCGCATCTGCTCGTCGTACTGGGCCTTGACGCTCGCCTCGAGCTGCTTCGACTGCTCGGCGACCATGCTCGCGATCTGCGCCTGGATCTCCTCGGAGGTCGGGCCGGCGGGTTCGGCCGGTTCGGCCGGCGCCTCGGCGGCGGGAGCTGCGGCGGGCGCGGCAGCCACGGGCTCGGCCCCCTTGCTGCGGCCGAACAGGAACCAGCCGCCCACCGCCAGCACGGCAACGCCGCCGACTGCGGCGGCGATCAGACCGGTCCGGTTGGCCGCTGGCTTGGTCTCGCTGATGCCGTAGCGCTCGCGCAGGACGTCCGTGTTCTCGCGCACGGCGCCGGCGTCGCGGACCGGGCTGGGCGCCGGTGAGGCGGCCTGCGGCGCGACCGGCGGCGGCGCGGCCGGCGGGGGCGCCGGCTGCACCGGAATCTGGATCGCCTGGGTCTTCTCGTTCTCGAGCTCCTGCGTCTCGCGCTCGATCTCGTCGCGGAACAGGTTGTGGAGGAAGAAGGCGAGATTGAACGTCGTCGGGCTGTACTGCCCGTCGGACATCAGCTTGGCGAGCGTCTTGTGCCAGGCCACGATGTCGCCGACTCGCTCCTCACGGGCACAGAGACTGCGCTTGAGCAGCGCTGCCAGGTCGGGATGGATGTTGCCGCCGTCGGCGGCGACCACGGCCTGGTCGATGTAGGACGCGAAGCCGTTCGGAGGCGGGACCGGCACCGGCTGCCCGGTCAGCATCTCGAGCAGGATGGCGCCCACCGAGTAGACGTCGTCGCTCTTGCCGGTCGGCTGGCCGGCGAGCGCCTCCGGGGCGAGGTAGCGGCCGACCCCCTGCTTGATCACCGGGTGCCCGGCCGAGGCGCGCAGGGCCGGAGCGGCCTCGAACCCGCCGATGCGGACCTCGCCTTCGTGCGACACCATGACCTGGTGCGGCGTCAGCATGCCGTGGTGCACGCGGTCGTCGAGGAAGCGTGTCTCGTGAGCCACCGACAAGCCGGCCGCGATCCGCTCGGCGAGCAGCAGCGCGTGATCGAGGGGGATCGGCTGGCCGCGCTTGATCGCCTGCTCGGCCAGCTGGGCCAGGGTGCGGCCCGACAGGTAGTCGAAGGCCACGTAGGGGACGCCGCGCACCTGCCCGGAGTCGACCGCATTGGCGACGTTCGGGCTCTTGAGCACCTGGGCGAGGCCGGCGCGACTCTGCACCGTCCGCGCGACCCGTTCCGGATCGAGCCCCGGACCGTTATAGATGCGCAGCAGAACGACACGCTCGAGCGCCTGTCGCCCGATCTTGCCGCCACGGAACGTCTCGCCGAGAGCGTCCTCGGTGAGCTTCTTGAGCAGGAGATAGTGGCCGAACTGGTCGCGCGTGTTCATGACACCCCCATGACGAGGCGCAGACGGCCCGTCGGACCTCGTTCTCCCGTGACACGCCTGCGCCGTACCGGTCTGTGGAAGTCTCCACTGTCACCGCGGTGCCTGTCAATGCGCGGGTTCGGCCTTCTGGGCTCCGCCGGAGGCGCGCTTGCGGAAGTACTGGCGCTGCCAGATGTCCACGTTCCGGTTGTGCTCGGCCAGGTGGGTCGAGAAAACGTGGCTGCCGTCGTTGCGGCTCACGAAGTAGAGGTACGGCACCTCGGCCGGTCGGGCGGCGGCGCGCAGACTGGCCGCGCCGGGTGAGCAGATCGGGCCCGGCGGCAGCCCGGCCACGCGGTAGGTGTTCCAGGGCGAGTCGGATTCCAGGTCCCGCCGGCGCAGATCGCCGTCCCAGCGGCCCTCCAGTTTCAGACCGTAGATGATCGTCGGATCGGCATAGAGGCCGATCCCGCGCCGCAGTCGATTGGCGTAGACGGCCGCGATCACCGGACGCTCGGGTTCGAGCCGGGCCTCCTTCTCGACCAGCGAGGCCAGAATGACCAGCTCGCGCAGCGGCCGGGCATCCCCGGGAGCGAGCAATGGGCGAACCTCGCGCTCGAACCGGCGTCGAAACGCAGAAACCAGGGCGGTGGTGATCGTGGCTTCGTCCGTGCCGCGCGGGAACCGGTAGGTGTCCGGGTAGAGATAGCCCTCGAGATTGTCGGCCGCAGGGTCGAGGTCGCGAACGCGTCCCGGGTCGGCGAACTCGGCGAGAAACCGCTCCTCGGAGCCGAAGCCTGCCGCGGCGAGCGCCGCCGCCGTCTCCTGGAAGGTCAGGCCCTCGATCAGGGTCACCGGCCAGGTGACCACCTCGCCGCGCACCAGCCTCTCGATCACATCGATGGCGGACTGCGTTCCTTCGAACCGGTACTCACCGGCGTGGATGGCCGGATCTCCCCGCACGCGCCCGAGCCAGAGGCGCGCCACCAGCGCCGAGCCGATCAGCCCCTGGCGCTCGAGCCGATCGAGCACCGCCCGCGAGGTCTCGCCCGGCGCCACCGTGAAATCGGTCGGTGCGAGGAGGCGTGGCCGGTTCAGTTCGTGCTGGGCATAGCGCAACAGCGCGGCGGCCGCGACGACGCACAGCAACGCGAGCAGCACCACGCCCGCACAGCCGCGACGGCGGCGCGTCGGGGCGCTCACGGCGCACCGGCCCGCTGCGCTGCGCTGCGGCGATCGAGGGCCTCCTGGAGGAGGATCTGCGCTGCCACCGCGTCCAGGCGGCCGCGCGCGCGGCGGGCATCGACGCCGGCCTCGCGCAGACGTTCGGCGGCCGCCGTGGAGGTGTGTGCCTCGTCGATCCACTCGACCGGCAGTCCGGTGGCCGCCGCCAGTCTGTTGCCAAACGATCGGGCGCGCGCCAGGAGTGGATTCGGCGCCGCTGCGCGGTCGGAGTCTCCCGGCGGGTGCGGCAGGCCGACGACGAGGGCAGTCACCTCCTCGTCGCGGATCCAGTCGGTCAGTGTGGCGATGGCCGACTCGTCGCTGCGCCGCTCCAGCACCTTCCACGGCAGGGCGAAGCGGCCGTCGGCGTCCGACAGTGCGAGCCCGATGCGACGCTCTCCGAAGTCGATGGCAAGGGTTCGCATGAGCAGTCGAGGCGGACCGCGCGTGGTAGCATGACCCGGCTCGCGCGGCCCCGTCGGCGACATTCTCACGGTCGACCGGGCGGGCCGCAAGCCCCGGAGGAAATCCCGATGTCCGACGTCGTCATTCTGAGCGCCGCGCGCACGGCGATCGGTGCTTTTCAGGGGGTTTTCCGGGACGTTCCGGCGCCCCAGCTGGGCGGACATGCCCTGGCCGGAGCCGTGGAGCGCGCCGGGATCGCCGCCGCCGACATCGAGCAGGTCTACATGGGCTGCGTGCTGACCGCCGGAGTGGGGCAGGCGCCAGCGCGCCAGACCGCTCTGGCAGCGGGTTGCCCCGAATCGACCGGGGCCGTCACCTTCAACAAGGTCTGCGGCTCGGCGATGCGCGCCGTCATGTCGGCCGCCAACGATCTGCGGGCGGGCGATTTCGCCCTGGTGGCGGCCGGCGGCATGGAGAGCATGAGCCGCGCGCCGTATCTGGCGGTCGGAGCCCGGGGCGGCCTGCGCATGGGCCACGGCAGCTTCGTCGACTCGATGATCCACGACGGGCTGTGGGACCCCTACGGCGACAAGCACATGGGCAACTGCGCCGAGCTGTGCGTGGCGCGCTACGGCTTCACCCGCGAGGCGCAGGACGAGTTCGCGCGCGAGAGCTACGCGCGGGCGCGGGCCGCCGCCGAGTCGGGGCGGGCCGGCAAAGAGATCGTGCCCGTGCAGGTGCCGGGTCGCAAGGGCCCGACGGTCGTCGACCGCGACGAGGAGCCGTTCAAGGCGGACCTCGAGAAGATGGCCGGCCTGCGGCCCGCCTTCGACAAGAACGGCACCGTTACCGCCGCCAACGCCTCCAAGCTCAACGACGGCGCGGCGGCTCTGATCCTCACGACGGCCGACGAGGCGGCCCGGCGCGGCCTGCGCCCGATCGCGCGCCTGGTCAGCCAGGCCTCGCACGCCCAGGCGCCGGACTGGTTCACCACCGCGCCGATCGAGGCGATCCGCAAGGCGCTCGATCGCGCCGGGCTGACGGTCGCCGATGTCGACCTGTTCGAGATCAACGAGGCGTTCGCCGTCGTCGCGATGGCCTGCGCGCAGGAGCTGGCCATCCCGTCCGAGCAGCTCAACGTCCGCGGTGGGGCGGTGGCGCTCGGCCATCCGATCGGCGCCTCGGGCGCCCGCATCCTGGTGACGCTTCTCGACGCACTCGCTGAGCGTGGCGGGCGGTTTGGCTGCGCCGGCATCTGCATCGGGGGCGGCGAGGCGACCGCGGTCGTCGTCGAGCGCCTGCCCGGATGAGAGCGGCGTTCGCCGTCGCGCTGTGGCTCGGTAGCCTGGCCGCGATCGCCGCGGCCCAGGAGCCGATGCCGCCCGTGCCTCCCGTCGCCGAAGAGCCCGCTTCGGCCGCCTTGGAGGACGCCGCAGCGGAGCCGCCGGGAACCGAGCCGGACGCCGCCGCAGCGCCCGCCGTCGAGCCCGGGCCGGACCGGATCAGCTTCGAGCTGCCGATCCCGGCCGAGCGAGGCGGAGGCCGGATCTCGGGGGTGGCGGATCGGATGGAGACGACGGCCGACGAGTCGGCCAGCCTCGAGGGCAACGTCGAGCTGAAGTACAGAGACGTCACCGTCCGGGCTGCACGGATGACGTTCCATCGCCAGACGATGACGGTCGAGGCAGAAGGCGACGTCATCTTCGATCAGGGCTCGCGCCGCATCGCGGCCGCCCGGGTCGACTTCGACCTCGCCACCCGCACCGGGACGTTCTGGAACGCCACGGCCTACGTCGAGCCGGACTACTACTTCACCGGCGACGTGCTGGCCAAGACGGGCGAGAACGAGTACGAAATCCGCGACGGCATCTTCACGACCTGCACCGGCGACGAGGTGCCGGACTGGAGCCTGCGCACGAGCCGCGCCGACGTCGAGATCGGCGGCTACGCCCGGGCACGCAACGCGCGCGTGCGCGCCAAGCGGCTGCCGCTGCTCTACTGGCCCTACATGCTCTGGCCGGCGCGCACCGACCGCACCTCCGGCCTGCTGATCCCCAACATCGGCTACTCGGACCGGCGCGGCGGCTACCTGGGCCTAGCTTACTACCAGGTGCTCGGCCCGAGCGCCGACGCGACGTTCTATCTCGATGGCTACTCGAAGGGTTTCGCCGGCGCCGGCAGCGAGTTTCGCTACCGGCCGTCCGAAGGCACGCAGGGCGAGGCCGAGGTTTACTTCCTGCGCGATTCGGATCGGGATGGCGAGGAGTGGCGGGCCCGCTTCGATCACACCACGACCGATCTTCCGTGGGGGCTGCGCGGCGTCGTCGACTACGAGGACTACTCCGACTACGATTTCTTCCGGCAGTTCGAGCGCGCCGAGCGCCAGAACACCCGCCGCTTCCTCTATTCGAACGCCTTCCTTTCCGGTTCCTGGGGCGCGCAGTCGGTCAACGTACTCGTCGATCAGCGCGAGACGTTCCTCAACAACGGGCGCGTCACGACCCAGCGGCAGCTGCCCGACCTCAACTACCGGATCAACAAGCTCAAGCTCGGGGCGAGCGATCTCTACCTGTCCGTCGACACGACCGGGACGATGATCCAGTCGTCGAGCGAGGGTGGACACGACGAGTCGTGGAATCGGTTCGATCTGTCGCCGGAGCTGACCTATCCGCTGCGCATCGCGCCGTGGCTCTCGGTGGCGATGTCCGCGGCCGGGCGGGCGACCTGGTGGGAGGCCACCGCACCGGTCGCGCGGATCGACCCGGAGACCGGAGAGAACGCGCTGTTCTGCGGCGACACCCGGGTCGAGGCGGGCACGTTCCGGTGCGACGAGTCGCTCGACCGCGTCGTGCCCCAGGCCGCCGTCGACGTCATCGGGCCGTCGCTGTCGCGCATCTTCGACGCCCAGGTGGGCCGCTACGGCAAGTTCAAGCACCTGATCGAGCCGCGCCTGCGCTGGCGCTACAGCGGCGAGTTCGACGATCAGTTTCGCGTTCTGCGATTCGACGAGATCGACGCCTTCGACGAGAACAACTACGCCGAAGTGGCGCTCGTCAACCGCGTTCTCGCCAAGCCGTCCGACCCGACCGAGGGCGGGGCTTTCGAAATGCTGTCGTTCGAGCTTGCGCAGGCCTATTCGCTCGACGACGAGGAGCCGTTCCAGAGCACCCGGGACGGGTCGCGCGAGATGTCCGAGGGGCCGATCCGCGCCACGCTGCGGCTCAATCCGACAGCGGACTTCTCACTGCAGGCGAAGGCGAACTGGGGCACGCTGTTCGATCGCCTGGATTCAACCTCGCTCTCGGCGCGTGGCAACATCGGCAAGGCATTCTTCGACCTCACCTGGTTCACGCGCTACAACGCGGAGCTGCAGACCACGACCTCCGACCAGGTGCGACTCGGGACCCGCTTCGACATCGTCCCGCGGCGCTTGAAGTTCACCGGCCAGGTCAGCTACGACATCGAGAATTCCGAGGTCCAGCAGCAGCGCTATTTCCTGACCTGGACGTCGCAATGCTGGAGCGCGATGATCGAGGCCAGCGAACAGCGGACGAGCCTCTACGAGTCGCGCGACTATCGCTTCATGCTGAATCTCAAGAACGTCGGCACCTTCCTCGATCTGAGCAGCGGCGGGTCGGACGACGAGTGAGTCGCCCTTGAGAGTTCTGGTCCTCGGCGCAGCCGGGATCGTCGGTCGCGCCATGCTCGCCGAGGCGACACGCCGCAACTGGCCATGCACCGGTTTCACCCGGGCTCAGTGCGACGTCACCGACCCGGCGGCTCTCGCGGCCGCGGTCGACGCGAGCCGGCCCGAGCTGGTCGTCAACTGCGCCGCCCACACCCGGGTCGATCAGTGCGAGAGCGAGACTGAGCTCGCGATGCGGATCAACGGCGAGGCGCCGGGCCTGATCGCCGCTGCCGGGGCGCGGGTCGGGGCGCGACTGATCCATCTTTCGACCGACTACGTTTTCGACGGCAGGGCGAGCGCGCCGTACCGCGAGGACCATCCCACCGGCCCGCGCTCCGTGTACGGCGCCACCAAGCTGGAGGGCGAACGGCGCCTGGCGGGCGTCGCCGACGCGCTGATCGTCCGCACGAGCTGGGTATTCGGGCACGGCGGGCCGAACTTCGTCGACACCATGCGCGGCCGCATGGAGGCTGGCGCCGGGCCGCTGCGGGTGGTCGACGACCAGACCGGCGGACCGACCTGGGCACCGTTTCTGGCGCGGGCCCTGGCGGATCTGGGAGAATCCGGCTGTACGGGGATCGTTCACTACCAGAACCGCGAAGCGGTCACCTGGTTCGCATTCGCCCGCGAGATCGCGCGCCAGCTCGGCTCCCGGATCGAGATCCTGCCGGCAACCAGCGCCGAGGTGCCGCGCCCCGCGCCGCGTCCCGCGTGGTCGGTCCTCGACGTCTCGCGCTTCGAGAGCCTGGCGGGTCGCAGCGTCGAGGACTGGCGGGCAGGTCTCGCCGAACATCTTGCATCGAGCGGAGAACCACGATGAAGAGGGTACTGATCACCGGCATCACCGGCTTTGCCGGTTCACACCTGGCAGATTTCCTGCTCTCCCGGCATCCGGAGGTGGAGGTCTGGGGCACCTGTCGCTGGCGGAGCCGGCGCGAGAACATCGAGCACCTGGAGGGCCGCATCCAGCTCGTCGAGTGCGAGCTCGGCGATCCGACCTCGCTGGCGCGCACGCTGGCACAGTCGCGGCCGGACGCGATCTTCCATCTTGCCGCGCAGAGCTTCGTGCCCACTTCCTGGGTGGCGCCGGCCGAGACCTTCGAAATCAACTCGATCGGACAGATCCACCTGTTCGAGGCGATTCGCGCCGCCGGTCTCGATCCAGTCGTCCAGATCGCCTGCTCCTCCGAAGAGTACGGCCTGGTGCTGCCCGACGAGACGCCGATCCGCGAGGACAATCCGCTGCGCCCGCTCTCGCCGTACGCGGTGTCCAAGGTCGCCCAGGACTTTCTCGGCTATCAGTACTTCCGCAGCTACGGCCTGCGCGTGATCCGGACGCGAGGTTTCAACCACGAAGGGCCGCGCCGCGGCGAAGTGTTCGTGATGTCGAATTTCGCGTACCAGATCGCCGCTATCGAGGCCGGCGTGCGCGAGCCCGTGATCCGGGTCGGCAATCTCGACTCGGTGCGCGACTTCACCGACGTCCGCGACATGGTGCGCGCCTACTGGCTCGCCGTGCAGCATGGCGAACCCGGTGAGGTCTACAACATCGCTTCCGGGCAGGGGATCACCATCCGCGCGATGCTCGACCAGCTGCTCGGCCTCTCGAAGGTCGAGGTGCGGGTCGAGGTCGATCCGGAGCGCCTGCGGCCCTCGGACGTGGAAGTACTGCTCGGGGATGCCTCACGGTTCCGCGCGGCGACCGGCTGGGCCCCCGAGATTCCCCTCGCGACGACGATCGCCGACACGCTCGACTACTGGCGGCAGCGTTTCGCTGCCCGCCGCGTCGCAGTCGCCGGCTGAGAGGTCGGCCGGTGCGCATCCTGGTCACCGGCGCATCGGGGTTCCTCGGGCGCCATCTGGTCGCGCACCTGACGAAGCGGGGTGACGAGGTCATCGCGCTGGGTGTCGAACCTGCGCAGTTCGAGGCCGGGGTGCGGTTCGTCGCCGCCGATGTGCGGGATCGGGCCCAGGTGCGAGAGGCGATCGCCGCGGTCGAGCCGGAGCGGATCGTGCACCTGGCGGCGCTGTCGCACGTCGGTGACTCCTGGAAGCGCATGGCCGACTACTTCGAGGTCAACGTCCTCGGCACCGAGAACGTCGCTGCCGAGAAGGGCAACGCCCGCCTCCTCTTTGCGTCCACCGCCGAGGTCTACGGGCAGGTCCCGGACGACGAGCAGCCGATCGACGAGCGCCGCGCGCCGGCGCCTCGATCGCCCTATGCCCTGACCAAGGCCGCCGCCGAGCGGCTGGCAGTCGCGGCAGGGGCGACGGTCGTGCGCCTGTTCAACCTGGTCGGGCCGGGACAGGCGCCGACCTTCGCGCTGCCGAGCTTCGCAGCTCAGTTGGCGGCCATCGAACTGGGTACGGCGCCGGCCGTGCTGCGCGTGGGCAATCTGGCGGCGCGGCGGGACTTCGTCCCGGTCGCCGATGCGGTCGCGGGCGTGAGCCTGCTGATCGACCGGGGCGAGCCGGGCGCGGTGGCGAACCTGGCCAGCGGCAAGGCGATCACGATCTCCGAGGCCCTGGAGCTGCTGCGCGCAGTCAGCGGAGTGAACGTCCAGGTGAAGATCGATCCGGAGCGATTCCGTCCCGTCGACGTGCCCCTGCTTGCGGGCTCCTGCCGCACCCTGGCAGGACTCGGCTGGCGCGTCGGGCACACGCTCGAGGCCGCACTCGAGGAGGTCTGGCAGGAGGCGCGCCGCGCCGCTCGCTCCCGCTGACCGGACGGGCGACCGCGCCGCCGCTCTGCCGGCGCGCACGCTCCTGCACATCGCGATGGGCCTGCCCGCGCTGGCCGTGCGACCGCTCGGGGTGGGTGGCGCGGCGGCTCTGGCTGCGGCCGCCATCGTGTTCAATGTCGTCCTGTTGCCCCGCGTCGGCGGGCGCCAGCTCTGGCGTCCGGCCGATCGCCGGCGGGGCTGGTCGCCAGGCATCGTCGCTTATCCGGTGGTCGTCCTGACGATGCTGCTGGTCTGGCATCGCCGTCCCGAGGTGGCCGCGGCGGGCTGGGGCGTGCTGGCGTTCGGCGACGGGTTCGCGTCGCTGCTGGGCGGCCGCTGGGGTCGCCACGCCTCGCTGCCGTGGAATCCTGCCAAGAGCTGGCTCGGCCTGGGCTCGTTCGTGGCGGGGGGCACGTGCGCGGCGGCGCTGTTGCTCGTCTGGACCGCGCCGGGGCGATACGCACCCGGGTTCGCGCTCGGACTCGCGGCCGCGGCAGCCCTGGCGGCGGCGCTGGTCGAGTCGCTGCCGCTCGGCCTCGACGACAACGTCACGGCGCCCCTCATGGCGGCGCTCGTCGCCGGCGCCTTTGCCGACACCCAGGGCGCCTGGGGCGTGCTGGCTGAGCTGTCGCTCCTGAGGGCAGCCGGCACGGCGGCGCTGGTCAACGGGCTGCTGGCCATCGCCGCGGTGGCGACCGGTGGGGCCCGCGCGGGCGGCGCGGCGGTCGGCGCGCTGTGCGGGACGATCGTGCTCGCCGCGGCGGGCTGGGCGGCCTGGGGCCTCGTCGCCGCCTTCTACCTGCTCGGCACGTTGGCAACCCAGGTCGGGATCGATCGCAAGCGCGCCGCCGGCATCGCCGAGCCGTTCGAGGCCCGGCGAGGGGTGGCCAGCGTCGTCGCCAAGCTGTCGGTGCCGGCCGCCGGCGCGCTGCTGAGCCTGGTCGGCACCGACCCTCAGGTCGGCCGCTGGCTGCTCGCCGGCGCGCTCACGACGGCGGCGATGGACACGGTCTCGTCGGAGATCGGCAAGGCGGTCGGTGGGCGGACCTGGCTAGCGACGACGCTGCGGCCGGTGCCGGCCGGCACCGAGGGCGGTGTCTCGCTGGTCGGTACCGCGGCGGGCCTGGGAGCGGCCGCCGTCGTGGCGGGGCTGGCGGCCGGCATGCAGTTTCCGGACGGGCAGCTCGCGCGGGTGACGACGACGCTGGTGGGCGTTGCCCTGCTCGCCACCAGCTTCGAGAGCCTGGCCGGCGCGACGCTCGAGCGGCGGCGTCTGCTCGACGGTTCCGCGGTGAACTTTCTCGCCTCGCTCGTCGGCGCGCTGCTCGCCGTGCAGTTTGCCGGGCTCTGACCGGGCCCGGATGGGCGCGCCGGTCTGTCAGCGAGACGGGGACACGACCACCGCCGTCGTCGTGTCGAGCGTGAGGAACGGCAGCTCCTCCGGTACCAGCTGCAGCACGGTCCGGTTCCCTGCCGGCGAACTGCTCGCGATCCGCGCCACGAACCGCAGCTCCGGATCGCTCGAATCCTGGACGGCCACCCGCCCACCAGCTGCAAACGGCGCCGCCGCGTCGCTCGCCAGGGTGAGGGTGAGCCGGGTCGACTCGATCGGCACGAAGTTCAGGAACGGCTTGCGCTTGCGCGCCTGGGAGCCGACCGGATAGAGGTACTCGACCACGTAGCCGTTGCGCGGCGCTCGCACCGGCGCTTCGGTGAGGCGGGTCTGCGCATCGACCATGTCGCGCATGGCATCCGACTCGGCGCTCTCGAGCGCCATCTCCTGCCAGGCGCCGGCGGGGTTGGAGTCGCGGCTGCTGCCGGTCGAGCCCGGCCGCCGGACACCCCCCCGCACCGCGATATCGCGCTTCTCCCTGCGTGCGCGCTCGAGGCGCTCGCGGGCCTGCTCGACTTCCTGTTCGAGGCGGGCCAAGTCGAGGTCGCCGAGCAGCGCCCCCTCCGCGGCCGGGCGGTGGGCATCCACCGGCAGGGCGAGCACGGTCAGGGAGGCAGTCGCCTTGATCGCCTGGACGCCCGCCGGATCGGCCTGCAGCACCGCCTGTGCGGGCACCTGAGCACCGGCCGCGACGGAGCCGGCGGCGAGCGCGGCCCACAGCGCGAGCGCGCGCCTGCCCGGCACGCGGGTCGAACGCGACTGCGGGGATGGGCGGCGGATCGGCTTCATGACGGACTCCTTTCGTCGAGGCGCGGCAGCATCCTACGCCCGTCGCGGGGCAGGCTCGCATCCGGGCCGGCAAGCGGCGAGAATCCGTCGGTGCACGACGGGATCCAGCGCGCCCTGCTGCGGGCCGAGCCTCGCGGCGACGCGTTCCTGCGCTTCGAGCGTCCAGCCGCAGTCCGGGTCGCGCGCCGGGTCGACGAGCTGCCGAGCCTGCTCGCATGGGCCGAGCAGCAGGCTGCCGCGGGCGGCTGGGCCGTCGGCTATGTCGGGTACGAGGCGGCACCCGCGTTCGACGACGCGCTCGTCGCTCACCCACCGGCGCGCGGCGCGACGCCGCTGGCGGCCTTCTCGACCTTCCGCGCGCCCGAGGTCTGGACGGTGCCTTCGACGCGCTCGATTGCGGCGCCGAACCGTCCGGCGCGCTTTGCCGACCGCTCGGCGAGGGTCGACCGGCAAGCGTTCGACGCGGCGGTGGCCGCTATTCGCGCCGCGATCGCAGCCGGCGAGACTTACCAGGTCAACTTCTCGTTCCCCCTGTGCGGTCGGCTCGGCGCCTCCGCCTCCGGCGAGCAGTTGCTGGTGGAGCTGCTCGCCCCGGGCGAGGCGCCCTATGCGGCCTGGCTGGAGGGAGACCGGTTCGCGATCCTGTCGCTGTCGCCGGAGTTGTTCTTCGAGCGCCGGGACGGCCAGCTGGTGATGCGGCCGATGAAGGGCACGCGCCCGCGCGGGCGATTCCCCCGCGAGGACGCCGGCCGCGCCGCCGACCTGGCGGCCTCGCCCAAGGACCGGGCCGAGAACCTGATGATCGTGGATCTGATCCGCAACGACCTGGGGCGCGTGGCGACGCCCGGCTCGGTGGTCGTGGCGCGGGCGTTCGAGGTCGAGCGCTACCCGACGGTCTGGCAGTTGACCTCCACGGTGACGGCCCGCTCGGCCGCCAGCCTCACGGAACTTTTTCGCGCCCTGTTTCCCTGCGCGTCGATCACGGGCGCCCCCAAGGCGGCGACCAGCCGGTTCATCCGGGAGCTGGAGGGCGAACCACGCGGGGTCTACTGCGGAGCGATCGGACGCATCGAACCGGGTGGGGACGCCCGGTTCTCGGTCGCCATTCGAACCGTGGAGATCGACCGCGAGGCCGGGCGATGGCGCTATGGCGTCGGGGCCGGCATCACGTGGGACTCCGACCCGGCCGAAGAGTGGCGCGAGTGCCTGGCCAAGGCGCGAGTGCTCGACGGTCCGCCGCCCGACTTCGAGCTGATCGAGACGATGCGCTGGCGAGGCGGCCGCCAACCTCCGGGGGTCGCTCTGCTCGATCTGCACCTCGAACGGCTCTGCACTTCAGCTCGCCATTTCGACTTTCCGTTACCCGACAACGAACAGTTTGCGGCGCAGGTCCGCGGCGAGCTGGAGGCGGTCTGCGCAGCGCGTTCGGAGGTCGACCTGCGCGTGCGGCTGCTGCTCGGGCGGGATGGCTCCCAGCGCTGGGAGGTCGAACCGTACGTCGAGCGGGGTGGCGCCTGGACGGTCGCGATCGGTCCACCAGGCTCGGCGCCGGAGGGGATGCTCGCTTTCCACAAGACCTCGCTGCGCGAGCCGTACGAGCAGGCGCTTCGCGCGGCAGGACCGGGCATCGACGAACTCCTCCTCGTCAACTCCGCCGGAGAGCTGACCGAGGGGACGCGGACCAGCCTGATGGTTCAGTTCACCGGTGATCCGTGGGTGACCCCGCCGCTCGAGTCGGGCCTGCTGCCGGGAGTGTTTCGCGAGCATCTGCTGCGCAGTGGGCAGGCGATCGAGGCACCGCTGCGGCCGGAGGATCTGCGCCGGGCGCATCGGGTCCGCCTGGTCAACGCCGTGCGCGGCTGGATCGCGGTCGCTAGTCCGGTGCGACCTCCGACATCAGCCCGATGAGACTGCCGTCAGGGTCGCGCAAGAACGCCATCCAGATTTCGCGGTCGGCCAGCCTGGCCACCGCGCGCGGCGGCCCCTCGAACGCGACTCCTGCCTCGGCCAGCTGAACGAAGGTCGTCGCAAGGTTGTCGACCGTGAAGTAGACGATGCTGCCGAACCGATTGCCGCGCCGCCAGGCCGGCTGGTCGAGCATCAGCAGAACTCCGGAGCAGTCGAAGAACGCCAGCTCGGTCCCCGACCGATGGCGCAGCGTCATCCCGAGCACGTCCCGGTAGAAGGCGACCGACCGCTCCAGGTCGGCTACCGGGATCGCCAGCTGGCCGATCCGACTCAGGGTGGGCTTCGACGGCTCGGTCTCGCTCATGCGCACACTCCGTTCGCCGGGCGTCGCGACGGCGACGCATTCGCGAGACAATACCCCGCGTGCCTGCCTCCCTTCCCGCGCGGCTGACCATAGAACGTGCGCCGCCCGGCGATCTGGGCGATCGCTACCTCATCTCCCTCAAACTCGACGGCGAACCGATCGCGGAACTGGCCCCGGGCGAGGCCGTCACGCGTGAGATCGAGCCCGGCCACCACCGCCTGCGCGCCAGCAACACTCTGCTGTGGACCACCAGGTCGCTCCACGTCGCCGCCGGCGACGAACTCCGTTTTCAGGTGCGCAACGTCACCAACCTGACCACGATGATCCTGGGCCTGCTCGGCTCGGCCCCTCTGGCGGTGCGGCTGGAGCGTCAGGACGAGGCGGGCGGTCGGGGTTCGTCGGCCAGCAGGCCGTAGATCAGCAGGTCGTCCTCCACTCCGTCGAGCCGACGGGCGCAGCGTCGGCGGCCTTCGAGGCGGAAGCCTTCGGACTCGTAGAGGCGGATGGCGGCAGTGTTGGAGGCGAATACCTCGAGTTCGACGCGGGCGAGCCCGCTGGCGAACGCGCGGTCGACCGCCTCGCGCAGCAGCCGGCGGCCGATGCCGCGCCCGCGCCAGGTCGCCAGGACAGCGATGCCCAGCCGGCCGACGTGGCGCATCCCTTCCATGGCGATCGGAGCGATGTCGCAGGTGGCGACGATCTCATCGTTCCATTCGGCGACCAGATGCACCCCGCCCGCATCGACGAGGCGGGCCAGGAAACGCTCGGTTTCCTCCGCCGTGAAGCCCTCGACGACGGCCAGGTAGCGGCGCTCGCGGGCGACCTGGTCGATGCAGGCGGCCACCGCCGCCGCATCACCGGGCCTGCCGGACCGGATGGCAGCGTTCACGGCGCGCAGGTCAGGCAGGCGCGGCCGCTCAGGCGAGCAGGCTCTCGACGGCGGCGCGCTCTTCGCGCAGTTCGCCCTCTGAGGCGGCCATCTTCTCGCGCGTCGCGGGGGCGATCTCGAGCCCCTGGACGATCTCGAAGTCGCCACCCTTGCAGACGCAGGGGTAGCTGTAGACGACGCCGGGGGCGATGCCGTAGCTCCCGTCCGAGGGCACTGCCATCGAGACCCAGTCGCCGTCGCGGCTGCCCAGCAGCCAGTCGCGCACGTGGTCGATCGCCGACGAGGCCGCCGAGGCGGCCGACGAGGCGCCGCGCGCCTTGATGATCGCGGCGCCGCGCTGCTGCACCGTAGGCACGAAGACGTCGTTCGTCCACGCGGTGTCCACCAGCGACGGCGCCGGCTTGCCGCCGACCGTCGCGTGCGCGATGTCGGGCACCTGGGTCGACGAGTGGTTGCCCCAGATCGTCATCCGGTGGACGTCGCGCGGGTGGCTGCCGGTCTGCTCGGCCAGCTGCGAGATCGCCCGGTTGTGGTCGAGGCGGGTCATGGCGTGGAACTGACGCGGATCGAGCCCCTTGGCGTTCGAGGCGGCAATGAGCGCATTGGTGTTGGCCGGGTTGCCCACGACGAGAACGCGGACGTCCTTGGCGGCCCGCGCGGCGATCGCTCGCCCCTGCGGCCCGAAGATCTTGCCGTTCTCGGCCAGCAGGTCCTTGCGCTCCATGCCCGGCCCGCGCGGCTTGGCGCCGACCAGAAAGCAGACGTCGGCGCCGTCAAAGGCGGTTTGGGCGTCGGAAGTGGTGACGACGCCGTCGAGCAGCGGGAAGGCGCAGTCGCGCAGCTCCATGGCAACCCCCTCCAGGGCCGACAGAGCGGGCGGAATCTCGAGCAGCTGGAGGACGACGGGGCGGTCCGGGCCAGCGAGATTGCCGGCGGCCAGACGGAAGGCGAGGGCGTAGCCGATGTTGCCGGCCGCGCCGGTGATGGCGATGCGCAAGGGCTTGGTCATGGTGCGGGCGATTCTATCGCCGCGCGAACCGGTGCGATGGCGAGGCGGGCGCCGGCTGAGTAGGCGACGAACTCCGGCGCGTACATCGACTGGAGTTCGGCCGGCGCCACCCGGAACTCGCCGGCGGTGGCGGCGCGGACGCGGTACTTCAGCGTGTATTCGCCGGCCGGCAGCCATTCGAAGAAGAAGTTGGTGCCCGAGTCGCGCACCTCCTCGTACCAGGCGATGCCCAGATCCCAGCGCCAGCCCGAGTTGGACCGATCCGGCTCGAGCCCGGCGGCGCGTGGATCGCGCAGGTGGACGTACTCGGCGGCCGCCTTCGCCCGGATCGACAGCTGCACCTCGAGCTCGTCGCCCACTGCGAGGCGCGCCCCCTCGGCGATCGGCTCCAGGGTTGTCTCGCTCCCCTGCTTGACCCGCCGGTACCAGCGGCGTTCGACCTGAAACAGATCGCCGCGGGCTTCGGGCGGCAGCTGTTCGGTCGAGAAGTGCCAAGTCGCCGAGGCGAAGGCGAAGCCGTCGGTCTTCTGCTCGACCACGATCGTCGCGTCGCGCTCCGGGACGATCTCGTTGCCCTCGAGCACGATCTGGTTCTTCTTGCCTGTGTAACGATCCGGCTCGAAGACAAACGGCGTCGTGCGGCCGCCGAAGGTGACCGCGAGCTCCTCGCGCGCCCCGAGCAGCTCCTTCTTCTGCAGCCAGCCAGCGACCGAGAAGAGGACCTCGGCGGTGGCGCGGGTCGACTTCCAGTGGCCGAGCTTCTTGTTCAGGAAGAGCCACTGGACGAGCCCCTTGTCGCGGGCGTCCTCGGGCGCCACCTCGGAGAGCGCGCGCAGCGCCCACGCGTGGGTTTCGATCGTGTCGTTGTACCAGAGCCAGGCGCGGTCCTCGGGCGCCCAGTAGGTGCCGAGATCGCGGTCGGTCCTCGACGAGTCCATGACGCTCGCCAGCACGAGCCGGGCGTCCTGCGGCCGCTCCATCCGGGTGAGGGTGAGCGCCAGCTGGAGCTTGAGCATCGGCGAGTGCTGCTTCCAGTGCTTGAACGAGAAGTCGAGGATCTCGCGCCGGCGCTTGACCGGCAGCACCGACTCCATCCACTTCGGATCCTGGTAGGTGGAGGCGACGTAGTTGGCGAAGGTCAGCAGCTCCCAGCAGCAGTCCTCTTCGATCGCGTGCTTCCACCAGTCGCGCTCGATCTCCTGCGCGAGGAAGGTCCAGCCGCGGCGCACCATCCGCTCGGGCACCTCGACGCCGAACTCGCTGGCGCGCCCCAAGCCGTACATCAGGTAGAGGGTCATGTACGGCGACGGCGGCCCGCCCGGGAACCAGGGGAAGGCGCCCGACGGCAGCTGCGCCTTCTCGAGCTTGGCGAGCGCCTCGGCGCGCACGGCGCGGGCGACCTTCGGGTCGAGGATGCGCAGCAGCGCCTGGTCGTCCTCGCCCGCGCCGCCGCGCGCCTGCCGGAGCCACGGCGTCTCTTCGAGGGCCATCCGGCGGTTGGGATCGGCGGCGTCGAAGCGCTCCCAGCGGGTGTCGCGCTTCGCGAGCTCGGCGGCCATCGACTGGAGCCCGGGGTAGCGATCGAACATCGAGGCGAGCACGCCGGCCGAAACGAACCGGTTGAGCGTCTGCTCGGTGCACTCGTAGGGGTACTCGACGAGATACGGGAGGGCGTCGAGCAGGCCGTAGAAGAGCTGGCCGTCGACGGTGACGACCATCCGCTCGTCGATGCGGGTCGGGTCCTCGGCGGCGAGGTCGTCGAAGGTGAGCTCGCGCCGCTCACCGCCGGTGAGCGCCGCGAAGCGCGACTGCGCGAGGCGGATCCGCGACGGCAGCACCGGAACCGGCCGCAGTTCGCCGTCCGCGAGCGTTCCGGCGCGCGCCTCGACGCGGATCGCGAGCGGGCGCACGCCCGCCGGCGCCGCGACCGGGAAGACGACCGTCGTCCCCCGCCCGGCCTCGGCGGCGAACTTCGCGGTGCCGCCGCCGGCGGGCAGGCCGAAGTCGGCGGAGAGGTCGGCCTTCGACTCGGGGTCCTCGATGCGAAAGCGAACCTCGCCCGCGAGCTTTGCCTCCGAGGCGTTGTCGATCGCGACCCGGATCTCGGCGCGGTCCCCCTCGCGCAGGAAGCGCGGCAGGTAGGGCCGGACCATCAGGTCCTTGGCGGTGCGGATCTCCTGCTCGACGTAGCCGGAGGCGAGGTCACGGGTGACCGCCGCCACCCAGAGCTTCCAGGAGGTCAGCGACTCGGGGACCCGGAACTCGATCGCCGCCGTGCCTTCTGCGTCGGTGACCAGATGCGGTTGCCAGAAGGCGGTCTCGGAGAAGTCGGCGCGGGCAGTGATTTCGGCCGGGGCCGTCGTGCCCGGCGCTGTGAGGGTCGCCGCATCCGCGTTCCCCGCGAGATAGCCGACCGACTGGAGCTGATCTCGCCTGCTCTCGTCGGCGGACGCCTCGGCCCGCACCTGCGGTGCAGGCGCAGCGGCCGGCATCGGCGGGGCCGCGCCACTTTCCATCACGACCGCACCCTTCATCATTCGCTGGACGCCGAAGCCCGGACCGCCGATCCCGTACGGGTGGATGCCGACGAAGGCGTCGGCCGAGAAGACAGGCGCCGAGGCCCACCGCCCCCAGTCCTCCGCGTCTTGCCAGACGGCGCCGGCTCCGGCCAGTGCGTGTGCCAGCGCGCTGGGGGCGCCGAACGCCGGATAGAGCGCCGAGGGGCGGGGGGCCGCGAACGGGCGGAAGTAGTCGAGGCTGCGGTCGTACATCGAAGCGAGCAGCTCGGCAGCACCGGCGCCCAGCGGACGGCCGCGGTGGTCCCGCACGGCAACTCGGAACGTTTCGCTCGCCCCCGGTTCGAGCTTGTCGCGGAAGCTGGTGAGCTCGACCGTGAGCCCCCGGTCGTCCCACGGCACGGCGATGGAGGTTGAGCGCGAGACGGCCTGGTGGTCGGCGAGCACGGTGGCGCGCACGCCGAAGCCGCCGCGGTCGGTCCGCGCGACCGGCCACTCGATCCAGACCGGATCGCGGCCGGCGGTCAGCGTCCGCCGCTCCTGGACCTCACTGCCGCGCAGCCGCTCGAGGACGATCGTTTGACCCGGCAGGCCGGAGTGCACGAACAGCCGGGCGGTGCCGCCGACGGCGACCGACGGACTCTCGAACCGGAGTTCGAGCGGGACGGCGAGATGCGGCCGCGCGTCGTCGACGACGACGAACGAGCGCTCGAGCGTAAAGACCTCGCCATGCGTGTCGCGCGTCTCGGCGATCAGCCGGTAGGCCCCGGCGGCGAGGTCGGTGAGCGGGAGCTGGCCGGCGCCGTCCTCGCCGTGGGTGAGCGTGCCGCGGGCGACTTCGGGTCCGCTCGACCAGCCGGCGAGCAGCTCGGCCGAGTCGATTCCGGTGTCCCACCGTGGGCGCAGGCGATCCCCGGCGGTTGCCCAGCGCTCGCGATCCGGCTCGACCGGCCGTGGCAGCTCGGCCGGCAGCGGCGCGCGCTCGGGCTGGGCGAGCTCGACCAGCCGCCAGCTCGTGGCACCCGGGCGGGCCTCGCCGTCGAGCGAGCGCCGGCGCACGGTCCACGCGCGCGGGCTCTCCGGACCGAGCAGGAACGGATCGCCGTCGACCGCCAGGGTCACTCCGACCCAGCCGACCGCGATCGAGCGCGACGCCGAGCGGGTCTCGCCCCCCTCGTCGGTCAGTTCGGCCTCGACGGTGAAGCGGTAGCAGCCGCAGGCGTCGCGCTCGCGCTCGTCGGCCTCGGGGGTGAAGCGGACGGCGAACTTGCCTTCGGCGTCGACCTCGGTCGAGCCCGAGGCGATCGTGCGCGGCGGCGCCGGCGGTCGCCACCACCAGCCGCCGTGGCGCGCCCACTCCCACATCGGCGCGCGCACGACGCGCCAGGAGACCGTTCCCGAAGCGACCGGCAATCCGAAGTAGTAACGCGCGTCGCCGGGGACATCGAGGGGACGGTTGAGACGCGGCTCGCCGACGGGCGCGTCGAGGGTCAATTCGAAGGTCGGCCGCTTGTACTCCTCGACCGAGATCGACGTCCGGCCGTTGGCGCTGGTGCGCAAGGTCCAGTTGCCGAGCAGCCGCCCGCTAGGGATCTCGAGCTCGCCGGCCGCGGTGCCGAAATCGTTGGTCCTCGCCTCGCCGGTAGCGACCACTTCGCCGTTCGGATCGAGCAGCTCGACCACGTGCGAGCGGTCGCCGACGGCGCGGAAACTCCCCTTGGCGGCCTCCCCTTCGTAGGCGAGGATCTTCCAGAGCAGCTTCTGCCCGGGCCGGTAGATGGCGCGGTCGGTGAAAACGAGGGCCGCTGACGACGCGCCTGGCGGAGACGGCGGTCGCCACCAGTAGCCTTGGGACCAGACCGCCTCGTCCTCGCCGTGCCGGACCACCACGGCGATGCCGCGTCCGTCCCCGCCCGGCGGCAGGGCGAAGCGGACCAGACCGCCGGCGTCGCTGGTGCGCGTCTCGACCCGCTCCGGCTTCTGCTCCCAGCGCCACCGATAGAGCGTCGCTTCGGCCCCGGCGACCGGCGCCCCGGTCGAGCCCGACAGGACGCGCACCGAATCGGCCCCAGGTGCCTGCCCGAACGCCGGATCGCGCAGCAGGACCAGGTCCGAGAGGCGCAGTTCGACGGCCTGGCGCGAGTTGTTGTTGCGACGGAAGCCGGGCTCGGCGGAGGCCACCACCAGATAGCGCCCGCGCGCGGTGAGCGGGGGGGTGGTAAACGTGCGGTGGTCCCGGAAGTCGGGGGTCGGCGGCAGGGTGACCGACCAGCTGGCCTCGGGCGTGCCGCGCAGCACGGCGCTCACGCGCTCGTCGTTCCAGCCCGTCCAGCGGACCGGCTGTGCCTCGAACCGCTCGTCCGGAAGCCGGTAGGCGCGCAGGTGGAGCTGCTGCAGGTTGCGGTGGGTGATCTCGACCGAGCGCCGGTCGGCCGCGTCGATGGCCATCGCTTGCAGCGCATAGGCAGGCGCATCGATGCGCTCGCGCACGACCCGGCAATGCCTGGCGCCCGGCGAGTTCGGGTAGGCCTGCTCACCCTCGACGGCCAGCGCGCGGGCACGGATTCGCGCCTCGGGGGCGTCGAAGCCGTCGGTCGTCTCCGCCAGCAGCGCCATCCCCATCGACCACCACGGGTGGGCGCGGAACTCGGCCAGGGAGCGCTCGAGCGCGGCCGCGAGCGCCGCCCGATCCTGCGGTTCCGAGTAGGCCTGCAGCAGATGGCGGAAGCGCTCGAGGCGGGCCTCGAGCGCCGCACCTGGCTCGCGGCGGCCGCGGTGCCAGCGCTCGAGGTCGCCGAGCAGCGCCGCCAGGCGCACCAACGGGTGCAGTGCGTCGTCGGCCAGCCGCTCGGGGGTCGGCTCCACGGTGCGGCCATCAGCCAGAGCGTCGCGGTCGAGCTTCCACAGTTCGGCGCTCTCGTCGGCGGACCAGTGCGCGCTGTCGGCCAGGCGCTCGGCCCAGAGGTAGGCCACCGCGTCGCGCAGCGTGGGGCGTATCCGGTCGGGATAGTCGTTCGGACGCAGCTCGGCGAGCGCATCGGGTGCCAGTTCGCCGAGGCGGTCGCGCTGCGCCCAGACCCGCGCAAATGCGCGGTCGGCCTCGGCGACGATCTGATCGGCAGTCCAGAGCTTGAGATCCTGCGCCGCGCCCGAGACCACCTTCTCGCGCTGGCGGATCTCCCAGCCGTAGGCGCCGAGGTAGCCGAGCAGGGCGTGCGCGTCGTAGAGCTCTACGGTGGCGCGGGCGAGCGGCTCTTCCGGCCAGGCTTTGGCGCGCAGCGCCTCGACCGCGGTCTCGTAGCCGCCGAGGGCGAGGCCGATCTGGGTCTGGCGGACGAGGACGCTGGCCAGTTCCTGATCGTTCTGGCCCTCCCGGGCGGCCGTCTCCAGGCGGTCGAGGAGCTTCGCCGCCTCGGCGAGCTTCTGCTCGTCGATCAGGCGGTCGACCTCGCTCCAGGTGGCTCGGCCGGTCATCGGCGGATCTTCTCCCGGCAGCGGGTCGGTCGCCGCTGCCGGGCGACAGGCGAGCGCGACGAGCGCGACGAGGACCGGGGCGAGCAGCGAGACGAGGCGGGAGGCGCGGGCGCGGCGTCGGAGCGGGCTCTGGGGGCTCATGGCGCAAGCTTAGACCCCTGCCGCGGGAGCCCGGATACCAGACCCGGCCGGCGGGTCGGCTGGTAGGATTCAATGCCGGCCGCGCCGATGCGCATCGCCGACCGTTATCGACTCAGGAGGCAGGTCATGTTCCGACGGATTTCCGTACTGTTGTTCGCCATTTCCGCTGCCGCCCCGCTGGCGGCCGACACCGTCTTGACCATCCGCAGCCACACCGACGCGTTCCAGATGATGGGGCAGAACACCCCGGCCGAGGACAGCACCTACACCTACTGGTACGGCGACGGCGGGGTGCGCTACGACATGGGCGAAACGTCCATCCTGCTGCGTCCAGATCGCAAGAAGTTCTACGTCATCGACCACGCCGAGAAGAACTACTCGGCACTCGACGTGCCGCTCGACATGTCCAAGATGGTCAGCCCCGACATGGCGCCGATGATGGAGCAGATGGCTCGCATGATGGCGGCGACGACCACGGTGACGCCGACGGGCCGGACCGGCGAGTACGGGGGCCGCACCTGCAAGTTCACGCGGGTGGACATCTCGATGCCGATGATGACGATGTCCATGGACCAGTGCCTGACCGAAGACCTGCCGATCGACTGGTCGAAGTACAAGGAGATCGCGATTGCCAACGCCAGCCTGGCTCCGAACCAGCAGTGGATGAAGGATCTCGCCCAGAAGCTGGATGGTTTCCCGGTGCGCACCGACTCCACGACCACGATGATGGGCAAGGAACTCAAGAGCTGGCAGCAGCTCGAATCGGTCGAGGAGAAGGAAGCTCCGGTGGGGACCTACGAGGTGCCGGCCGGATACTCGGAGGTCCGCTTCGACCCGATGGCTCAGGCGGCCGGCCAGCGCCGCCGCTGACCTCGTCTCGCCCGGCGCCAGCCGGCGCTCCCGGCCCGCTTCTCCGGTCCGTCCGGAGAGCGGGCCGGGGTCGTTTTGGGGAGCCGTCCTGCCGCCGCCCCCGCACGGACGGAAACCCGGCCGCCTGCCCGGCGTAGGTAGGGATGCCGGGGCGCCTGTTCCGGCCGAGGCACCATTCGAGGGGAGCGGCGGGCAATGTCGAAGCGGACGAAGTGGATCGTGGGCGGCGTGGCTGCCGTCGTGCTGGCGGGCGCCGGAATGGCGCTGAGTGGTCGGGGCAAGGGCGACGGAGCGGTCGAAGTGCAGACCGAGCCGGTCGAGCGGCGCACGATCGTGCAGTCGGTCGAGGCGACCGGACGGGTGCAACCCGTCACCCAGGTCAACATCAGTGCCGACGTGTCGGCCAAGATCACCCGCCTCGACGTGGCCGAGGGCGAGTGGGTCGACAAGGGCCGCCTGTTGCTCGAACTCGACCGCGAGCGCTACCTGGCCGAGGTGGAGAGCGCGGAGGCCAATCTGCGGGTCAGCCAGGCGCAGGCGCGCGTCGCCGAGGAGAACCTCGCGCAGTCGCGCCGTGAACTCGAGCGGGTCGAGAGCCTGTTTGCCCAGCAGCTCGAGTCGGGTGCGTCGCTCGACGCCGCGCGCGCCGCCGCCGAAGTCGAACGCGCCCGCCATCGGTCGTCACTCGATCAGGTCGAGCAGAGCCGGGCGGCGCTCAAGCAGGCCCGCGATGCGCTGTCGAAGACGACGATCTACGCGCCGATCTCGGGCACCGTCTCGATGCTGAACAAGGAGATGGGCGAGATCGCGCTCGGTTCCCAGTTCCAGGAGGACGTGATCCTGGTGCTCTCGAACCTGTCCGGCATGGAGGCGCTGGTCGACGTCGACGAGAACGACATCGTGCGCGTCGAGGTCGGCGACCGCGCCGTCATCGAGGTCGACGCGCTGCCCGGCACGACTTTCGAGGGCAGCGTGACCGAGATCGCAAACAGCGCCAAGGTCGGCGGCGCCGGCACTGCCGAACAGAAGACCGAGTTCGAGGTGAAGATTGCGATCCTCGACCCGGGCACGAGCCTGCGGCCGGGTATGACGGCCTCGGCCGTGATCACGACCGAGACCCGCGAGGAGGCGCTCGGGGTTCCAATTCAGAGCGTGGCCGTGCGCACGCCGGATCAGATCGTCGGCGGTGGCGCGAACGAGAAGGACGAGGGGGGAACGCCCGCCGGTGAGCGGTTCCCGGTCGACAAGGACGGCTTCGCTCAGGTCGTATTCGTGGTCGAGGACGGGGTCGCCCATGCGCGGCCGGTCACCACCGGAATCCAGAGCGATACGCACATCGAGCTGCTCGAGGGCGTTCAGCCGGGCGAGCAGGTCGTGGTGGGCAGCTACCGGGCGATCAGCCGGGATCTCAAGGACGGCACGGCGGTGACGGCAGAAAAGCCGTCGGCTGCCGGCGGGCGCGGCTGAGCAGACTCTCATGGGACTGCGCATCGAGCAGGTCGTCAAGACCTACACCCTCGAGGCGATCGAGGTGCGCGCACTGCGCGGCGTCTCGCTCACCGTCGAGGACGGCGAGTACGTGGCGATCATGGGCCCGTCGGGGTCGGGCAAGTCGACGCTGATGAACCTCGTCGGCTGTCTCGACGTGCCGACCTCGGGCCGGTACGTCCTCGACGGCGAGGACGTGTCGGCGATGTCCGAGGACGACCTCGCCGACGTGCGCAACCGCAAGATCGGTTTCGTCTTCCAGACCTTCAACCTGATCCCGCGCGCCGACGTGTTCCGCAACGTGGAGCTGCCGCTCGTCTACGCCGGAGTCGCGCGCGCCGAGCGGCGCCGCCAGGTGGAAGAGGCGATCGCGCGCGTCGGCCTCGCCGACCGGATGCGCCACAAGCCGAACGAGCTCTCCGGCGGCCAGCGTCAGCGAGTGGCCATCGCCCGCGCCCTGGTCAACCGACCGACGCTGCTGCTCGCCGACGAGCCGACCGGAAACCTCGACAGCGCCACGGGCGACGAGATCCTCGAGCTGTTCAACGAGCTGCACGCGGGCGGTAACACGATCCTTCTGGTCACCCACGAGGACGACGTGGCGCGTCGCGCCGAGCGTATCGTCCGCCTTCGGGACGGGCTGATCGAGAGCGACCTCGCCACGGCCGACGATGCCGGGCGTCCGGGCGCCGTTCCGGCCGTCTCTCAGCCGGGCGCAGCATCGTCCGACAGCGCATCGACCTGAGGCCGGCCATGGGACTCAACCGTCAGGAATTCGTCGAGGCGCTGCGTATCGCCTTCGGCTCGCTGCGCGCCAACACCGCGCGCGGCGTCCTCACCACGCTCGGGATCATCATCGGGGTGCTCGGTGTGGTGACGACGATGACGGCGGTCAACGGGCTCGGCAACTCGTTTCGCGAAAGCGTCTCGGCGCTGGGAACGGACGTCGTGTACGTGTCGCGCATGCCGTGGATCATTCGCGGCAATTTCTTCGAGTTCCGCAACCGACCACCCGTTTCGCTGCGCGACGCCGAGCGTCTGGAGCGGCAGCTGGACGCTGCCCTGGCGGTCAACCCGAGCACTCACACCGAGCGGCCGCTCAAGTACTCCTCGCGCACGCTCGACAACATCGACATTCTGGGCACCACCGACAAGCAGATGCTCGTTTCGAGCGCGGTCCCGGAGTTCGGTCGCTTCCTCACCGCCTCCGACGTGCGCGCGCGGCGCGCCGTGGCGGTGATCGGAGCCGACATCGCCGAACGGCTCTTCGACAACGTCGACCCCCTCAACAAGTCGATCCGCATCGGGCGGCACGCGTTCCGGGTCGTCGGCGTGATGGAGAAGCAGGGCGGAGCCGGGTTCTTCGGCGGCGCCGACCTCGATTCCCGCGTGTTCGTGCCGATCACCACGTTCATGCGCGCCTTCGGCGGCCAGCAGCGCAACATCGACATCGCCGTCAAGGCTCCGGCCGCTGTGCCGCTCGACGAGTTCGAGTTCGAGGTGATCGGCGAGATGCGCAAGATCCGGCGCCTCGAGCCCGCGGAGCGCGACAACTTCTCGCTCAACAAGATGGATTCGCTGGTGCAGATGTTCAACAGTGTCATGGGCGTGGTGCTGTTGATCGGCATCACGATCACCGGCATCTCGCTCTTCGTGGGGGGAGTCGGCGTGATGAACATCATGTTCGTGTCGGTCACCGAGCGGACTCGCGAGATCGGCGTACGCAAGGCGATCGGCGCGCGCCGATCGGCGATCCTGGCGCAGTTTCTGCTCGAGTCGGCTGCGATCTGCATGATCGGCGGGCTGGTGGGCATGGCGCTGGCGATCGGGGTGGCCGCTCTCATCGACCGCGTGCTCATGCCCGCCAGCGTGTCGCCCGGCATCGTGATGGTGGCGGTGACCGTGTCGCTGGCGGTCGGGGTCGTATCCGGGATCGTGCCCGCCTGGCGGGCATCGCGCCTCGATCCGATCGATGCTCTGCGGTACGAGTGACGAGACGGGGAGCTGCCATGCGAATCTCAGAGACCTTGCCGATGGCCCTCGAGGCCATCCGGGCCAACAAGCTCCGCTCGATTCTGACGCTGGTCGGCATCGTTGCCGGTGTGGCGTCGATCATCGCGGTGATGACCGGAATCTCGGTCGTGCAGACCGAGATCGAGCAGCAGCTCTCGGTGCTGGGTTCGCAGACCTTTCAGGTTCAGAAGTGGCCGGCGGGCGGCTTCGGACCGGGCGACCGGGACTGGCGGAAGATCCAGGCCCGCAATCCGCTCACCGTCGCGCAGGCGGATGCAATCCGGGAGAAGGTCCAGTCGGTCGATCTCGTCGGTTCGGAGCTCTGGCGCTTCGGCTCGGTCGCGCGCGCGGGCTCGGAGTCGACCGAGCCCCGGCTGTCCGTCGTGGGCGGTGACGCGCAGTACGCGCCGAACAACACCCATCTGATCGGCGAAGGTCGCAACCTGACCGACGAAGATCTGCGCGTCCGGCGCAAGGTGGCGGTGATCGGCTACGCGCTCGCCGAGCAGCTGTTTCCGTTCGTCGATCCGATCGACCAGGAGTTCCGTCTCGACGGACACCGCTATACCGTTGTGGGCGTTTTCGAGGAGAAGAGGTCTTCCTTCGGCGGTGGCTACGACAACTACGTCCTGATACCGGTCACCACCTGGATCGATCGCTACGGGCTCACGGCAGAGGACGGAAACCGAGAGCGGTCGGTCAACATCACCGTGCGGGCGCGCACCCCGGAGCTGCTCGAGGAGGCGGTCGAGGAGACACGGGCCGTGTTGCGAGTCGAGCGCGGGGTGCGGCCGGGCGAGGAGGACGACTTCGACCTGTTCACCAACGACAGCCAGATCCGGTCGTTCAATCGGGCGACTGCCGGGGTGAAGGCGGGGGCGTTCGTGATCGGGATCATTGCCCTCCTGGTGGCGGGGATCGGCATCATGAACATCATGCTGGTCTCGGTGACCGAGCGCACCCGCGAGATCGGTGTGCGCAAGGCACTCGGCGCGCGTCGGCGGTGGGTGCTGACTCAGTTTCTCCTCGAAGCCGTGCTGCTGTGCAATCTCGGCGGGCTGATCGGTGTCGCGGTGGGATTCGCGCTCGGCAACGTGGTGACCCTGTTCACGGACTTCGCCGCGCACGTCCCGACGCAGTGGGTCGTCTACGGCCTGGGCTTCTGCACCCTCGTGGGGTTGGTCTTCGGCACCTGGCCGGCGCTCAAGGCGTCGCGCCTGCCGCCGATCGAAGCGCTGCGCTGGGAGTAGCGGGCGGCCCGTCGGCGCGCGCGCAGTCGGTCGCAGCATCGACCGGCGTCAGCGCGGCGCACGCGTCGAGCCGCCGCACGGCCGACAGCCGGTGCCGCAGCTCGCTGGGCGACAGCGACGGTTCGCGCTGGATCAGCAGGGCTGCGACGCCGCTGACCTGCGCGGCAGCGAACGAACTCCCGGTAAAGAAGTCGTACCCGCCACCCGGGCGGGTGGAGAGGATGTCGGCGCCCGGTGCGGCCAGCGCGTCGGCAGCGTCCCCTGCATGGCCGCCCTCCGCCGAGCGCACGGCGAGTACCGACGGCAGGGAGGCCGGAAACGTCAGCCGTGCCTCCTCGTCGTCGGTCGCCGCCACGACCAGCACTCCGGCCGCATCGGCCCGCATCAGCAGACGGGTCAGCAGCGGGTCCTCGGGCCCGGTCAGGCTCAGGTTGAGCACCCGGGCCCCGGTTGCGATTGCGTGGTCGATCGCCCGTGCCAGCGTGTAGCTGTTGCACGTCGATGTCGAAGCGCCGGGCGGGTCGGGCCAGCATCCCTTGAGGACCGACAGGTCGACCTCTGGGGCGACGCCGACCATGCCGAGCCCGTTGTTGGCAGTAGCCGCGATGACCCCGGCGATCGCGGTGCCGTGGACATCGGTGGCGAACGCGCCGAGGTCGAGATCGACGAAGTCGCGCTTCTCGATCAGGCGGCCGGCCAGCTCGGGGTGCTCGAAGTCGGCGCCGGTATCGACGACCGCGACGTGGACGCCGCGGCCGGTCGCGCGCCGGTGCGCCTGCTCGAGGCCGATAGCGCTCAGGTTGACCTGCAGGGCGGCGTAGGTGTCGTCCCAGGCCGGCTCGGCGGCGGCGCGGCGGTCGCCGAGTGTGCGGAAGTTGTGGGACTGGGTGGCCAGGCCGACGCGGCGATCGGCGCGCAGCGCCGCGACGACCGGTGCCGGGTCGGTCCCGGGCTCGAGGCGGAAGACGACGCAGGTCTCGCCGAGCGAGCGCATCGTCCATGCGTAGCTGGCTTCGACCCGGTAGCGTTCGCCGATCTGGTCGACGAGCCGGCGCCAGTAGCCGGGCTGGGTGAACCGGAAAGTCGCCAGGACCAGGCGTTCCGGAGCGATGGCGATCGGTCGGTCGGCGGCGCCGGCGACCCCGGCGACTGCCAGCAGCAGCCCGCACCACCAGGCGCGCCGCCGGCGCGCCGAATCAGTCGTGCCGGGCATCGATCGCGGCGCCGGCCTCGGCGAAGCGCACCCGCGGGTGGGCGCGCAGCAGGCCGAGCTCAGCGTCCTGCGGGCCGTCGTGGGGCGCCGCCGGGAGCGCGAGGGTGTAGACCCCGCCGGGGGAAGGGCCGCCCACCAGCTCGGCACGCAGTCCGACCAGCAGGGAGCGCAGCTCCGCCTCGCTCGTCTCGGGCGCGAACACGACCCGCACGTAGCGGCCCTCGCCCGACCCGCTCTGCGACGTCGTGGCCAGAGTCCGGAATTCGGCGGGCGGCGAGGGGGCAGGGCGCCCGATCCCGAGTGCGACCAGCGCGAGCACGAGTGCGGCCAGCTGCCCGGCGAGCAGCCAGCGAACGGAGATCGGTGTCCGCCGGAAAGCGGTGCGGATCGCCTCGCGCCGGGGTCGCCGCCGACGATAGGGGGGCAGCTCGGTTTCGTCGGCGCCCAGGCGCGCCAGCAGGCGATCGAGACGCGCCGGGTGCACGACCGGCGCCCCGGACGCCTCGGCGGCAACCCGCTCCGCCAGGCCCTGGCAGTCTTCGTACTCGGCGCGGCAGCTCGGGCAGTCCGCGAGGTGGTCCTCGACGGCTCGCGCCTCGGTCGGGTCGAGGGAGCCGTTGATCAGCCAGGGCAGCAGCTCGAGGCATCGCTGGTGGGGCATCGTCATCGTCGACACGGCGGCCGTCAGGCCGAGTGTGGCCGGGCGAGGCCGGCGCGGTCGAGAGCGGCGCGCAGCTTCCGCCGAGCATGGAACATCCGGGTCTTCACCGTGTTGACCGGGCAGTCGACGATCTCGGCGACCTCGGCGTAGGACAGCCCCTGCACGAAGGCGAGCTCGATCACTGCCCGCTGGTCGACCGGCAGTTCGCCGAGTGCGCGCCCGACCGTGGCCAGGGACTCGCGGCGCTCCAGACGCACGTCGATCGCCGGTGAGGTGTCCGGGCGGGTGTCCGGCGCTTCGGCTGCGGTCGGGTGACGGCGGCGCGCCGCCAGAGCGTGCAGTGCCTTGCGATAGGCGATGCCGAAAATCCAGGTGGAGGCCGCGGAGCGCTCTTCGAAGCGGCCCGCCGAGCGCCAGACGGCCACCAGAGTGTCGTTGACCACTTCGTCGACCAGATCGGGCGAGCGCGTGATGCGCAGCGCGAAGGCGAGCAGCCGCGACGCATAGGCGGCGTACAGCTGTTCGAACGCGGCGGTGTCGCCGGAGGCGATCCGGCGCAGCAGCTCCGAGTCGGTGGGCGGCACGGTGTCGAGTATCTCCCGGCACTGAGTGCGCTGCACGCGGCCCGAGGTTCAATCCGTTCACCGGGTGAACCGCGGGGGGGTGCGGTCGGACTGACCGGAGTCCAGACCCGGGAGGTGCGCGTGTCTCCGAACCCAGAAAGCCCGAACCCCGAAGCCCTGAATCCGGAAGCCCGGGTTCGCTCGTTCGTTCGCCGTCCCGGTGGTCCACGCTGGTGGCACCGGCTTGCGGCCGCCCTGCCCGGCCTCCTGGCCGCCCTGGCGTTCGCTGCGGCGCTGTCGTTTGCCGCCTGCGGCGGCGGAGGAGGCGGCGGAGGGAGCACGCCGACGACCCCCCCGCCGCCCCCGCCGCCACCCCCGCCGCCAGCCGACGTGGTCACCGTAGAGGTCGATGACAGCTTCTTCAGTCCCCGCTCGATCGTGGTCCAGCCAGGGCAGACCGTGCGCTGGGTGTTTACCGGCCGAGAGCCCGGCCATACCGTCACGGACGAAGGCGGAGCGTTCGACAGCGGCTTCGCCTTCCGTCAGGCGGGGGACGCGTTCGAGCGCGTGTTCCCGGCCGACGAGGAGGGGACGTTGTTCCAGTACCGCTGCAGCTCCCACCAGGGCTGCTGCCAGATGCAGGGGTCGGTCCGGGTCGGCGAATCGGCGCCGCCGGCGCCGCCAGGCTACTGATGGCGCGTCCGGCGACCTTTCGCGGCTGGTCTGGCCGGCCGACCGTGGCCGCGACGGTCGTCGTCTGGGCGCTCGCGACGCTGACTGCGGCCCCGGTCGCCGGACAGCTCCAGCTCGACGGCGTCGAGCGGTTGGATCGCGAGCGGCCCGAGGCCTGGGCGATGCGCTGGTTTGCGGGGGCGCTCGCCCCGGGCGGATTCGGGCCGCCGAGCGAGCTGACCCCGGGCGCCTTGGAGCTGGGCGTCGATGCCGGCTGGCTGCCAAAGTTGTCGGCGGCCGACCGGCGGGTGGGGTTCGATGGCACCAAGGTCGAGGAGATCGACCGCGTCGGCGCCTACGCCCGCCCGTGGATCCGGATCGGCCTGCCGGCTCGGCTGGCGCTCGAGGTCGACTGGCTGCCGCCGGTGGAGGTGGACAGCGTGCGGGCCGATCTGCCCTCGCTGGCGCTGGCCGGGGCACTGCGGGAACAGGGTCACTGGCGGCACGGCTGGCGGATCGGCGTCCAGCGCGGGCACGTGGACGGAGATTTCACCTGCCCGGGCGATATCGCCGGCCGTCCGGACCCGGTCACCAACCCGATGGATTGCGAGCGCGCCTCCAGCGACCGGCTGGAGCTGACGACTGTCAGCGCCGAGGTCGGGACCGCCTGGGCGCCGCGCGTGGGGCACCCGCTCGAGTGGACCGCGACGGTGGCGGTGCGTCGCCTGGATAGCGCCTTTCAGGTCGATGCGCTCTACGCCGGAATCCGGGACCGGGTCCGGCTCGAGTACGCGGGGACCGAATGGGCGGTGCGCGCCGGTCTGATGCGCCGCTGGCCTGCTGGCTGGAGTCTGGCCGGCGATCTCGCCTGGGTGCCGCTTTCGATCGAACGGCCGGGCCGCGCTCGCAGCGACGAGTCGCTGGTGCATCTGCGCCTGGCGTTGAGCCGCCGCCTGCGCTGAGCCTGCTTGCCGGTCAGCCGCGCCCGAAGCGGCGGGTCAGGTGGTAGCGGGCCTGGCGGGCCCACCAGTCCCAGTCGTGGGAGACGTCGGCACCCCAGATGTCGAGCTCGTGCGGAATCTGGCGCGCCGCGCACAGGGCGCCGAGGGCCCGGGTCTCCTCGATGCACCCTTCTTCCCACTTGCCCTGCCCGCAGACCAGGACCAGGTGGGTGTGGCGGCGGATCCGCTCCAGGGGCTCGCCCGCGAGATTGGAGACGTACGCCAGCGGGTTGTTGAAGTAAACGTCGCCGTTGGAGAAGCCATCGGTGAAGTGCGTCATCGCGTAGCGCCCGCTCATGCACAGCGCCCAGCGGAAGATCTCCGGGTACTTCAGGGCGAAGTTGGCGGCGTAGAAGGCGCCCAGTGAAGCGCCGGCCACGGCGAGTGGCAGCGCGGACGACTGGCAGTCCTCGCGAATCTTCGGGACCAGCGTCTCGACGACCCACCGCTCGTAGGCGACGTGGCGCTGGATCCGGCCGGCCGCGTCGCCCTCCTTGCGGGTCCAGGCCTCGGCGACGTTGGACTCCGGGCAGTAGAGCTTGAGCCGCCCCGCTTCGAGCAGCGGCGCCAGCGCTTCCACCATGCCCTGCGCCTCCCATTCGTGCGCGAAGCCAGCGGCGGTGGGAAAGACCAGCAGCGGCTGACCCCAGTGGCCGTAGGACCAGAGACTGACGGCCCGCCCGAGCTGCGGGCTGGCGACTCTTTCGAGATGCTTCTTCATGCGCGCTCTCCCGCTTGTCGGCGACGGGCGATCCTAGCCGAGACGCGAGCCGGGCGGCCGTTGTGTGTGCGCAGTCTTCGTTGACTTGACGTTGCCTCCCGGTTCGTGAAAACTTTCACAAATTCGCTTGCGCGCCGTCGAGGCAGTTCGGTATCGTGCCTCAACGTCGCTTACAGACAGGCTGAAACCGACTATGGCTCAGTTATTTCCCCGCAGTGCCAATGCCCTCGCGCGCGGCAGCGTGGTCGTGGTCCTCTGCCTGCTGGCAGGGGGCGGGGCCACGGTGTTCTCGCTCGCCAGGTCGGGATACGTCAACCGCCAGGGGTTGGTCGTCGAACAGCCGGTGCCATTCAGCCACGACCACCACGTCGGCCAGATCGGAATCGACTGTCGCTACTGCCACACCGGCGTGGAGACGACGGCGGCGGCGGGCATCCCTCCGACGGCGACCTGCATGAACTGCCACAACCAGCTGTGGACCAACGCCGAGATCCTCGAGCCGGTGCGGGCGAGCTGGCGCGACGGCACGCCACTGCGCTGGAACCGGGTGCACGACCTGCCCGAGTTCACCTACTTCAATCACTCCATTCACGTCGCCAAGGGCGTGGCCTGCGTCACCTGCCACGGTCAGGTCGATCGCATGCCGCTGATGTACCAGCACGCCACGCTCGAAATGCGGTGGTGCCTCGACTGCCACAAGGACCCGGTTCCGAACATCCGTCCGCGCGAGGAGGTCACCAACATGGCCTGGGCGCCGCCCGAGGGCTTCGAGGCGGAACAGGTGCGCCTGGCGGGGCTCTACAACGTGCAATCGAAGACCAGTTGCTCGACCTGCCATCGCTGAGGCCGCAATGACCGACGTCGATTCCAAACTCTCCCGCCTCCCCGTGCTCGGCAGCGACGGCGACTGCCACACCGAGTGGAAGCGCGCCGACGCCGAGCCGGTCGCGGCGGATCTCGACACGGTGCGAGAGCGCCTGGCGGCGGCGCGCGGGCCGCGCTACTGGCGCAGCCTCGAGGAGGTCGCAGGAACGCCCGAGTTCGAGCAGATGGTGCATCGCGAGTTCCCGCGGTTCGCATCCGAGTGGCCGAGCGACGTGTCGCGGCGCAACTTCCTGCAGCTGGCGGCAGCATCGCTCGGCCTGGCCGGGCTGACCGCCTGCACGCGCCAGCCGATCGAGCAGATCGTTCCCTACGTCCGCCAGCCGGAGCAGATCCTGCCGGGTCGTCCGCTCTACTTCGCCACCGCGATGGAGCTGGGCGGCTGGGCGCTCCCGCTGCTCGCCGAGAGTCACGAGGGTCGCCCGACCAAGCTGGAGGGCAATCCGGAGCATCCGGCAAGTGGCGGAGCCAGCACCGCGGTGACTCAGGCCGCCGTGCTCGGGCTGTACGACCCGGACCGCTCGCAGGCAGTCACGCACCTCGGACGGATCTCGACCTGGCCTGCCTACGTGGAGGCTCTGAGCGCCGCTCTCGCCAACCAGGCCGGTGGCGGAGCGGGGCTGCGGCTGCTCACCGGGCCGGTGACCAGTCCGACCGAAGCGGCGCTGCTCGATGCCGTGCAGACGGCTTTCCCGGAGGCGCGCTGGCATCGCTGGGACGCCCTGGGCGGCGACACCGCGCGGCGCGGCGCCGAGCTCGCGTTCGGCCGCCCGGCAGGCTGGCGCTACGACCTCTCCAAGGCCGATGTCATCGTGGCCCTGGACTCGGATCTGCTCGTCTCCGGCCCCGGCGCGGTGCGGCACGCCAGCGACTTCGCGGCGCGGCGGCGCCTGGCCGCCGACGCTCCGGCGATGAACCGTCTCTACGTGGCCGAGTCCAGCCCGTCGCCGACCGGCACGCTCGCCGACAATCGCCTGGCCGTCCGTCCCAGCGCCTTCCCGCAGCTGGTGCTGGCGCTGGCCGCCCAGGTCGGGGTGCCCGGGGTGGCGCTTCCTGCGGGCCTCGACGGCGACCTGTCCAAGTTCGCCGCCGCGGTTGCGCGCGATCTGGTCGCCAATCGCGGACGCGCGCTGGTCGTTGCCGGCGAGCCGCTGCCGGCTGAGGCGCACGCGCTGGTGCACGCGATCAACGCGACTCTGGGCGCGGCCGGCGAGACGATCCTGTACAGCGAGCCCGCGGAGGTCGATCCGGTCGACTCGCTGGCCTCGCTGGCTGAGCTGGCTGCCGATCTGCGGGCCGGCCGGGTCCAGGTGCTGCTCGTGGCCGGCGTCAACCCGGTCTACGACGCGCCGGCCGACCTCGATTTCGCTTCCGCGCTGAACAACCCGGGAGTGGAGCGATTCCACCTCGGCCTCTACGCCGACGAGACGGCGGAGCTGTGTCAGTGGCACGCGCCGGCGGCGCATTTCCTGGAGTCCTGGGGCGACGCGCGGGCGGCCGACGGCAGCGTCTGCCTGATCCAGCCGCTGATCGAGCCGCTCTACGGCGGCCACACGCTCGCGGAAACGATCGCTGCGGCGACCAACAGCGCCGTGACTGCCGGCCGCGACCTGGTGCGCGGACGCTGGTCCGACCTGTCGGACGACGACTTCCGTCGCGCGCTGCACGATGGCTTCGTGCCCGACTCGGCTCCGGCGCCGCTCGTTGTCGATCCGTCCGCCGGAGCCGCTGCGGCGGCTGCTGCGCTCGCGGCCATGGCTCCGGCGACCGGGTACGAACTCGCACTGCGCCCCGATCCGTCGGTGCTCGATGGCCGGTTCGCCAACAACGGCTGGCTCCAGGAGCTGCCCAAGCCGATCACCAAGCTGACCTGGGACAACGTCCTGCTGCTCTCGCCGCGCACCGCGCAGGAGCTGGGCGTCGACAACGAGCAGCTGGTCGAGGTCCGCGCCGGCGAGCGGCAGGTCAGCGCGCCAGCCTGGGTTCTGCCCGGGCAGCCGGACGGCGTCGCGACGCTGCATCTGGGCTATGGGCGACGGCGCGCCGGGCGGGTGGCCGACGGGATCGGCGTCGATGCCTGCGCTCTATCGACCGTGGCCGCGCGCTGGAACCTGGCCGGCGTGGAGCTCGCGGCCGGTCGTGGCCGCCAGCGCCTGGCCTGCACGCAGGGGCACTACGCGATCGATGGCTGGCTGGCCGAGGAGTCGGTCGAGGCCGAGCGGCGTCATCTGGTCCGCGAGACGACGCTCGAGGAGTACCGGACCAACCCGAGCTTCGCGGCGGACTACGAGCACGAGGGGCTCGACGTATCGCAGTCGTTCGCGCCCGGGCACGAGTACAAGGGCTACGCCTGGGGGATGACCATCGACCTTGGCACCTGCACCGGCTGCAACGCCTGCGTGACCGCCTGCCAGGCCGAGAACAACATTCCAGTCGTCGGTAAGGACCAGGTGCGCAGCGGCCGCGAGATGCACTGGATCCGCATCGACCGCTACTTCAAGGGCGGGCTGGACGATCCGGAGGCGATCGTCAGCCAGCCCTTGCTGTGCATGCAGTGCGAGCAGGCACCCTGCGAGACGGTCTGTCCGGTTGCCGCGACCGTGCACTCCAGCGAAGGCCTCAACGACATGGTCTACAACCGGTGCGTCGGCACCCGGTACTGCTCGAACAACTGCCCCTACAAGGTGCGCCGCTTCAACTTTCTGCTCTATCAGGACTGGGACACCCCGCAGTTCGCGCTGCAGCGCAACCCCGATGTCTCGGTGCGCAGCCGCGGTGTGATGGAGAAGTGCACCTACTGCGTTCAGCGCATCAACCGGGCGCGAATCGCAGCGGAGAAGGACGGCCGGCGGATCCAGGACGGCGAGATCCGAACCGCCTGCGAGCAGGCCTGCCCGACGCACGCCATCACCTTCGGCGATCTCAACGACGCATCGTCGCGCGTCGTGGCCCGCAAGAAGGACCCGCGCAACTACGGCCTGCTCGAGGAGCTGGGTACGCGCCCGCGCACCACTTACCTGGCAATCGTCAGGAACCCGAATCCGGAGCTCGTCGGATGAGCGTCGCCGATCCCACTCGTTCTCTCGCTGGCGGTGCGCCGCTCGACCCGCCGATCATCGCGCCGGGGCACACTCCGGCGTCCGTCAGCGACAAGATCAGCTCGGTCGTCTTCGGGCGCATGCCGCTCTGGTTCTACGGCGCCATGGCGCTGGCGTTCGGCGGCGTCCTGATGCTGCTCGGCTCGCTGACCAAGCTGGTGTTCACCGGCATCGGCATCTGGGGAAACAACCAGCCGGTGGGCTGGGCCTTCGACATCATCAACTTCGTCTGGTGGATCGGCATCGGCCACGCCGGTACCCTGATCTCCGCGATTCTGCTGCTCCTGCGCCAGGAGTGGCGGACCTCGATCAACCGCTTCGCCGAGGCGATGACGCTGTTCGCCGTCGCCTGCGCGGTCATCTACCCGCTCTTCCATACCGGCCGGCCGTGGCTGGCGGCCTACTGGCTGCTGCCCTACCCGAACACGATGGGGCTGTGGCCGAACTTCCGGTCGCCGCTGATCTGGGACGTGTTCGCGGTGTCGACCTATGGCCTCGTGTCGGCGCTGTTCTGGTACATCGGGCTGATTCCCGACCTCGGCACGCTGCGCGACCGCGCCAAGGGCGCGATCCAGAAGCGGATCTACGGCGCCATGTCGATGGGCTGGCGTGGCTCGGCGCGGCACTGGCACAACTACGAGCAGGCCTACCTGCTGCTCGCTGGTCTGTCGACGCCCCTGGTGCTCTCGGTGCACTCGGTGGTTTCGTTCGACTTCGCGTCGGGGCAGACGCCGGGGTGGCACGCGACGATCTTCCCGCCGTACTTCGTCGCCGGAGCGGTGTTCGCTGGCTTCGCGATGGTGCTCACTCTCGCGATTCCGCTGCGCAAGGTGTTCGGCCTCGAGGACTTCATCACCGACAAGCACCTGGACAACATGGGCAAGGTGATGCTGCTCACCGGCCTCATCGTCGGGTACGGGTACGCGGTCGAGATCTTCACCGCCTGGTACAGCGGCAACCTGTACGAGATGTACATGGTCAAGAACCGGATCTTCGGGCCGTACGCCTGGATCTGGTTCCTGCTGATCCTGTGCAACATTCTGTCGATCCAGCCACTCTGGTTCCGACGCGTGCGTTACTCGGCCGTGGCGCTGTGGATCATCGCGATGTTCGTCAATTTCGGAATGTGGTTCGAGCGGTTCGTGATCATTCCGATGAGCCTGCATCGCGACTTCCTGCCGTCCTCGTGGGACATGTACACGCCGACTCGATGGGACTTCTCGACCTTCTTCGGGTCGATCGGACTGTTCCTGGCGCTCATGTTCCTGTTCATCCGGGTACTGCCGGCAATCGCGATGTTCGAGGTCAAGACGCTGACGCCGGAGGGCAAGGTCAAGGAGCCGGCGCACTGAAATGAACGCCGAGACCACATCCCCGCAACTGCACGGCCTGTTGGCCGAGTATCGCTCCGCGCAGGATCTGCTCGCAGCCGCCGAGCGCGCCCACGCCGACGGCTTTCGCGCGATGGATGCGTACACACCCTTCCCGGTCGAGGCGATCGCCGAGGTCGTCAGCGACCACAAGCCCTCCAAGGTTCCGTTGATCTGCCTGATCGGTGGCGTAATCGGCGCGCTGGGCGGCTTCGCGCTCGCCTACTGGACCTCGGTCATCGACTATCCGATGAACGTCGGCGGCAAGCCGTTCAACAGCTGGCCGGCCTTCATCCCGGTGATTTTCGAGTGCACGATTCTGTTCGCCGCCTTTTCGGCCGGGCTGGGCATGATCGCGCTCAACCGACTGCCGGAGCCCTACCATCCGGTCTTCAACGTCGCCAGCTTCCGCGACCGCGCGAGCCGCGACGGCTACTTTCTCTGTATCGAGGCGCGGGACGCCCGATTCGACCGCGATCGCACCCGCGACTTCCTGGTGGCCACGGGAGCGGTGGAGGTGAACGAAGTTGAGCCCTGAGATCGCTCGTTCCGCGCGCGGCATCCTGGCACTCGCGGCTCTCCTCGTTGTCGGCTGCCGTCAGGACATGCACGACCAGCCGCGCATCAAACCGCTGGCCGCCAGCACGTTCTTCGCGGACGGACAGGGCGCCCGGCCGATCCCCGCCGGCACGGTCTCGCGTGGTGACCTGCGCGAGGACAAGCAGTTCTGGACCGGCCTTTCGGCGGACGGCCTCCCACTGGCGACAGTTCCGATGCCGGTCACCCGTGAACTGCTGACGCGCGGGCGCGAGCGGTTCGGCATCTTCTGCTCGCCGTGCCACGGCGCGCTCGGCGATGGAAACGGGATGGTCGTAAGGCGTGGCTACAAGCAGCCGTCGTCGTTCCACATCGATCGCCTGCGCGAGGCACCGGTGGGCTACTTCTTCAGCGTCATGACGGACGGGTTCGGGGTGATGCCCAGCTACGCCGCCCAGGTGCCGCCGGCAGACCGGTGGGCGATCGCGGCGTACGTGCGGACGCTCCAGCTATCTCAGCATTTCGATGCCGCGTCGCTCTCTGCCGACGAGCGCATGCGGCTCGATGCACCGGTGCCCGCGGTCGAACCGCCGGCTCCCGCTCACTGAACGAGAGGCGCCAAGGCGGACATGAACTCTCTGCATACTCCTCTCCGGGCCGCCGACTTCCGGGCGCCGCAAGCGCTGGCGGGGCTCGGCACGCGGGCTCTCATCATCGGTGCGGTCGGCGGCGCGGCAACGATCGCCGGGGCGCTGCTCGATCGGGAGCGCTTCTTTCACGCCTACCTGGTCGGATGGCTGCTCTGGTTCTCGGTGGCCCTGGGCTGCCTCGGCCTGCTGCTCATGCAGCACCTCAGCGGTGGACGCTGGGGCCTGGCGTTGCGACGCCCGATGGAAGCCGGCGCGCGCACCATGCCCCTGATCGGCCTGCTGGCGGTTCCGCTCCTGCTCGGTCTGGATCACCTGTTCATCTGGACCGACAAGGCGCGGGTCGCGGCAGATCACTTGCTGCACCACAAGGAGCCGTACCTCAACGAGCCGTTCTTCATCGGGCGCACGGTGGGCGCGGTTCTGCTCTTCACATTCTTTGCCTGGGTACTCTCGCGTCGCTCGGCGCGCCAGGACGCGGCCTCGGACGGCGCAGCCGCCGCCTGGTCGATGCAGCGCTTCAGCGCCGGCGGCCTGCTGACGTTCGTGATGGTGGTGACGTTCCTCGGCTTCGATTGGCTGATGTCGCTCGATCCGCACTGGTTCTCGAGCCTGTTCGGCGCCATCTTTCTCGCCGGCTCCGGAATCGCCGGCCTGACATTTCTGATCCTGATGGCGCGTTGGCTCTCGGTCCGCGAACCGCTGCGCGCTGTGCTCAGCTCCAAGCGCTTCCACGACTTCGGGACGCTGTTGTTTGCCTTCGTGATGTTCTTCACCTACCTGTCGATCTCGCAGTTCATCATCGCCTACCAGGGCAACATCCCGGAGGAAGTGATCTGGTTCAAGGAGCGCTTCCACGGCTACTGGGCGTGGGTCGCGGTTGGACTGCTGGTGCTGCACTTCTTCTTCCCCTTCCTGATCCTGCTCTCCCGCGCCGTCAAGCGCAGCTCCGGGCGAGTGGCGGCAATCGCGGCGTTCGTGCTGTTCATGCGCTGGGTCGATCTGATCTGGCTCACGCGGCCGACGCTCGTCCATGAGGGGTTCCCGCTGAGCTGGATCGATCCGGCCGCGGTGATCGGCGTCGGCGGCATCTGGGTCTTCGCGTTCGCCTACGAACTGCGCAAGCAGCCGCTGCTGCCGGTCGGCGCCCCGGCTGTCGAGGAGGTCGCCGGCCATGGCTGAGCAGTCGACCAAGCCCCCTTCCGAGTGGCTCGAGCCGATCGATCACGAGATCCCGTCCGGCGTCGTCGCCCGGGTTCTGGTCGTCCTGCTGCTGGTGACGATCGCGTCATTCGCCGCTGCCTGGGGCTTCTACGAGTGGTTCGGCCGCAGCGAAGCGGCGCTCGATCCACAGCCCTCACCCCTGCTGGAGGCGCGCGAGGTGCCCGTTCCCGCGGGGCCGCGGCTGCAGGTCAACCCGGAGCAGGAGCTGGCGCTCATGCGGGCGGCCGACCGGGAATATCTGACCGGCTGGGGCTGGGTGGACCGCACCACGGGCGTCGCCCGTGTGCCGATCGATCGTTCGATCGAGGCGGTCGCTGCCGCGGGTCGCCTGCCCGAGTTCGGGGCGGCGACGGCCGCGACCCCGACCGAGGAGCCGACCGAGCCGTGAACCGTCGTCGCTGGATCGGTCGCGCGGCCGGTGCCGCCGTCGGACTCTGGGCCTTGGCAGCCGCGGCTCCGGCCCCGGCGCAGTTCATGACCGGACGCGGCCTCGCGCCGGCGGTGGAGAACCCGGCCGACGCGCTCTCGGCCCAGCGCATCATCGATACGGTCGGTTTCGATCAGCGCCTCGGCGCGCAGCTGCCCCTCGATCTTCCCGTGATCGACGAGGACGGGCGCGGCCATCGGCTGGGTGAATTCTTCGGCGAGCGACCGGTGGTGCTGGGCCTCGTCTACTACCGCTGCCCCGTCCTGTGCGGCCTGGTCGAGCGCGGGACGGCGATGGCGGCCCGGCCTCTCGACCTTGCCCCGGGTGAGGACTACGAAGTGGTCTTCGTGAGCTTCGATGCGACCGACACGCCGGAGCGGGCGTCCGAGACGCGCCGGCGAACCGTCGAGGCATATGGCGGCAAGGAGTCGAGCACGCGCGGCTGGCACTTCCTCACCGCGGACCAGGCGAGCATCGACACGCTGCTCGAAACCGTCGGTTTCCGCGTCGTGCGCGAGGAAGCGACCGGGCAGTTCGCACACGCCGCGGGGATCATGGTTGCCACACCGGATGGCCGGCTGTCGCGCTACCTCTACGGCGCCGAGTTCGCGCCGCGCGATCTGAAGCTGGCGCTCGTCGAGTCGTCGGCCGGAAAGATCGGCGGCGCGGTCGAGAAGCTCCTGCTCTACTGCTTCCGCTACGACGCGGGGCTCGGCCGCTATACGGCCGCCTCGATGCTCGCGCTGCGCCTCGCGGGGGTCGCGACGCTGCTGGCACTCGTCCTCTACTTCCTCATCGCCCAGCGTCGGGGACGCCGGAATCGGCGGCTCGCGGCCGGAGGTGCCGTCTGATCATGTCGTTCAAGATCCCCTTCCTCCCCGAGCAGGCCTCCAGCTTCGCCAGGGACTCCGACCATCTGACCTTCTATCTGGTCGCCATGGGCACGTTCTTCACCGTGCTCATCGCGGTCATGGTGCTGGGCTTCGTCGTGCGGTACCGGCGCACCCACCCCGACCAGATCGGCGGTTCGTTCGACGGGTCGACACTGCTCGAGGTGACCTGGACGATCATCCCGCTGCTCATCGTGCTGTTCACGTTCGTCTGGGGCGCCAAGGTCTACTTCAAGATCTACCGTCCGCCGGCGGATGCGGCCGAGTACTTCGTCACTGGCAAGCAGTGGATGTGGAAGATCCAGCACCCGACCGGCCAGCGTGAGATCAATTCGCTGCACGTCCCGATCGGCCAGCCGGTCAAGCTCACCATGACCTCCGAAGACGTCCTGCACAGCTTCTTCGTGCCGGCGTTCCGCACCAAGCTCGACGTCGTTCCGGGCCGCTACACGACCATGTGGTTCACGCCGACCAAGCTGGGTCGCTTCCACCTCTTCTGTGCCGAGTTCTGCGGCGCCGAGCACTCGCACATGATCGGCTGGGTGCAGGTGCTGCCCGCTGACGAGTATCAGAACTGGCTCGCCGAGGTCGCGGTCCCGGCGCTCCCGGCTCCGGCCGGCGAATCGGGCGAGCAGCTGTTCGCGCGGCTTGCCTGCAGCACCTGCCACCGGGACGAGGCGAGCGTGATCGGACCCTCGCTGCGCGGTGTCTATGGTCACGAGGTCGAGCTGTCGACGGGTGAGAAGGTCGTGGTCGACGACAACTACATTCGGGAATCGCTCCTCGAACCGACGGCCAAGGTCGTGGCGGGCTACCAACCGGTCATGCCGAGCTTCAAGGGTCAGGTGAGCGAGGACGACATCCGGGCGCTGATCAATTACATCAAGGGCCTCGCTGGCGGCGCCGCGGCTGCCACCGGCGCCGAGGCCGAAGGAGTCGTCCGATGACCGCCCACGAGACGGACGGCAAGAACTATCTCAACGCCGCGCACGGCCTCAGGTCGTGGCTGCTGTCGCTCGACCACAAGCGCATCGGCCTGCTCTACCTGATGTCCGTGAGCGGCTTCTTCCTGCTCGGCGGCATCTTCGCGATGCTGATCCGCCTGGAGCTGCTCACTCCCGCCGGAGACCTGGTGCAGCCGGATACCTACAACCGGCTGTTCACCAACCACGGCGTGATGATGGTGTTCTTCTTCCTCATTCCCGCCATTCCGGGTGTGCTGGGCAACTTCCTCATTCCGCTGATGATCGGCGCCAAGGACGTCGCTTTCCCGCGCCTGAACCTGTTGAGCTGGTACCTCTACATGATCGGCGGGACGCTGGCGCTGGCGGGCATCGTGATGGGCGGCGCCGACACGGGCTGGACCTTCTATCCGCCGTACAGCTCGCTGTTCTCGCAGTCGAACGTCCTGATTACCGGGATCGGCGTCTTCATCAACGGATTCTCGTCGATTCTCACCGGCCTCAACTTCATGGTGACGACGCACCGGATGCGCGCGCCGGGAATGACCTGGTTCCGCATGCCGCTGTTTACCTGGAGCATGTACGCCACCAGCATCATCAACGTGCTCGGCACGCCCGTGGTGGCGATCACCCTGGTGCTCCTGGTCCTGGAGCGAGCGTTCCACCTGGGCGTCTTCGACCCGGCCAAGGGGGGCGACCCGGTGCTGTTCCAGCATCTGTTCTGGTTCTACTCGCACCCGGCCGTCTACATCATGATCCTGCCGTCGATGGCGGTGATCTCCGAACTGGTCGCCGCATTCGCGCGCAAGCGAATTTTCGGGTACCACTTCGTCGCGTTCTCGTCGATCGGGATTGCGGTGCTGGGGTTCTTCGTGTGGGGCCACCACCTGTTCGTCTCCAGCCAGTCGGTGTACGCGAGCACGATCTTCTCTCTGCTCACCATGCTGGTGGCCATTCCCTCGGCGGTGAAGGTCTTCAACTGGTCGTTCACGCTCTACAAGGGCTCGGTCTCGCTGCAGACCCCGATGCTGTATGCGCTCGGTTTCATCGGGCTGTTCACCATCGGAGGGCTGACCGGGGTCTTCCTGGGGACGCTGGGCTTCGACGTGCACGTCCACGACACCTACTTCGTCGTCGCCCACTTCCACTACGTAATGGTCGGTGGCACGATCATGGGCTATCTCGGCGGTCTCCACTTCTGGTGGCCGAAGATCACCGGCCGCCTGTACAACGAGTTCTGGGCGCGCATCTCGGCCATGCTGGTGTTCGTCGGCTTCAACCTGACCTTCTTCCCACAGTTCCTGCTCGGCCTGCTCGGAATGCCGCGGCGCTATCACCAGTACCCGGAGGAATGGCAGGTGCTCAACGTGCTGTCGACCGCGGGCGCGTCGGTGCTCGCCCTCGGCTTCATCCTGCCCGCGATCTACCTGCTTTGGTCGCTGAAGGCCGGTCGGGTCGCAGGCCGCAACCCCTGGGGCGCGTTCGGGCTCGAGTGGGAGACCGAATCGCCGCCGCCGGTCCATAACTTCCACGAGATCCCGGTCGTCACCGGCGAGGCCTACGACTACGCCGCGCGCGCCGGCCAAGGCGCGGCGGGTGCTCCTTCACCTGCCGGCCGCCACTGAGGCGAGGAGAGAACTTCGTGTCGCACAGTCAGTCGAGCGCCCTGGCACACCACTTCGACACGCTCGAACAGCAGCGGGAGTCGTCGACCCTGGGGATGTGGCTGTTCCTCGCCCAGGAGGTGATGTTCTTCGGCGGCCTGTTCATGGCTTACCTGCTCTACCGCTGGCGGGACCCGGCGGCCTTCGCGGCGGGCAGCCACGAACTGGACATCACGCTCGGCGTGATCAACACGGTCATCCTGATCGGCAGCTCGCTGACCATGGCGATGGCCGTCCGCTCAGTGCAGATCGACCGCCGCCAGGCCGCGATCGGCTACATGACGGCGACCGGCGTGCTGGGCCTCGCGTTCCTGGTCATCAAGTACTTCGAGTACAGCGCCAAGTGGCATCACCACCTGATCCCAGGCGCGGACTTCCACTTCCTCGGGGAGGTGGGGGACCGGGCAGAGATGTTCTTCGTCCTCTACTTTGCCATGACCGGGATGCACGCGCTGCACATGATCATCGGCTTCGGCATCCTGATCTGGCTCCTGCGCGGAACGGTCGCCGGCCGCTACAGCTCGACGTACTACAACCCGGTCGAGAACTTCGGGCTCTACTGGCACTTCGTCGACATCATCTGGATTTTCCTGTTCCCCCTGCTCTATCTGATCGGCCGTCACTGAGGCGGAGGCGAGGACCATGTCGGAGCATCACGTCGTCCCGGTTCGGATCTACATCATGATTTTTCTCGCCCTGATGGTGTTCACCGCCATCACGGTGGGCGTGGCGTACGTGGACCTGGGAGCACTCAACAACGTCGTGATGCTCGGCATCGCACTGGTCAAGGCCTCGCTGGTCGTGCTGTTCTTCATGCACGTGAAGTACTCGACCCGGCTGATCCCGCTGGTGATTGCCAGTGCGGTCTTCTTCATCCTGCTCATGTTCGGCATCACGATGTCCGACTACATGTCCCGCGGCGCGCGCGGCGCCGGCTCGGCCTGGCCGACTTCCTGGGAGAACTGAGGCCGGAGGTTGGCCTCGGCGTCCGGCGAGTCAGTCGCCCAGGTCGACGCCGCGACGGGCGAGGGTGCGGCGCAGGCGGGAGTAGAGGTCCCTACCGAGCAGACTGCGGGCGCTGGAAGTGATGTCCTGCAGGGTCTGGCGCAGCTCCTGGTCGCCGTTCCAGTGGCGGCGGGCGTGCGGCTCCAGCTCACCCCCGAGCGCCTGGCTGAGTACCGCCGCAGCGAGGACGAGATCGTCCAGGAAGCCCGGCGCGCCGACGACCGCCTCGGGAAACAGGTCGACCGGCAGCAGGAAGTAGGCGAGGGTCCCACCGATGAGCGCGCGGGCCTCGGCCGGAACCTGACGGTCCAGCGCCAGCCGGACGAGGAGGATGAACACGTCCGGCACCAGCAGCATCGCCTCGACGACCGACTTGCCGTAGCGGTGGCTGCGCCGGGCGGCGGCAGCGAGCATGCGCGCCCGCAGCCGGTCGTAGAACGACAGCAGGCCGCGCTCGGCAACGCGCGGCGCCGGTTCCGCCGTCAAAGCTCCGCTCCGTGCTCGGAATCGTCCTCCGCCGTCTCGAACTCGAAGCTCACCGCGCGGCCAATCGGGGCACCCACACGGTCGACCACGGTCTCGGGAAGCAACGTGGCGCGCAGCTGAGCGCCAGGGGGCAGTTCATCCTCGGGCTCCCAGGTCAGCCACCAGGTCTCCTCGTGCCAGACCGTGCGGCCGGGGATCTCTCCGCCGTCCACCAGCTCGACTCGGACGGCATCCTCGACCCCGCGCGTCGGGTCGATCGGCTCGGAGAGCACGAAGACGATCTGGGGATGGCGGGTATCGACGAGATCGCCGTCGCGCGGAAAGTGCGACGTGACCTGCGGCGCGCGATCGCGGGGGATCCAGCTGTGGGGTTCGGTGGCCCAGTCGACGGTGACCCAGAATGCCGCATCGAGCGCCCAGGCCGGCGGGCGCGGAGGCTCCGGCAGGTCGAGATCGCCCAGCCATTCGTGCAGCAGCACCGCCGCGACCACGACGGCGGCGGCGCCAGCGGCTACGACGACCGGCGAGACCTGGTCGAGCAGGACCTCGACGTGCACGACCTCGCCGGCCTGCACGCGCACGCGCTCGACGACCGGGTGGTCGAGCGGTACGGCCCGGCCGGTCGGATCGAGCCGGGTATCCATCCGCACCCGGTATCTGCCCGGTTCCAGTCCGGCCACCGCCCAGCGCGACTCCAGGCTGGTGAAGACGGGCAGCCAGACCCCGTCGACACGGCGCTCGAGTACCGAGCGAACCGGCTCGGGATAGTCGGCCCCGAGCGCGCGATCGTCGTCGTCGGCGTGAATGCTGACGTGGATGCCGCCGGTGGCCGGGTCGTTGCTGGTGACCCGCCCGGTCTGCCGCACCGTCGCGCAGGCCCCCAGGAGGAGAGCCACGAGGACCACGAAACCGCGGGGCCAGGACCGGGCGGCGCGGGTCGAGAGGCCGGAGTAGGATGTCGGGCGTGCCACGATTGACGCGAATCTACACCCGCAAGGGCGACGACGGAACGACCGCCCTGGGGTTCGGTGGCCGGCTGCCGAAAGATCACCTGCGAATCGACTGCTACGGCACCGTCGACGAGCTGAACTCGGTCATCGGGACGGCCCGCGCCGCCCCAGTGGCCGAGCCCCTCCAGGCCGACCTGGCGCGCATCCAGAACGAGCTGTTTCATCTCGGTTCCGACCTGTGCGTGCCAGAGGCGGAGAAGGAGCGACATCCGGTCCCGCGCATCGAGGAGCGGCATGTGGTGGCTCTGGAGCGGCTGATCGACCGCTGGAACGACGAGCTCGAGCCGCTCGAGAACTTCATCCTGCCGGCGGGAACGCGCGCCGCTGCCGCCCTGCATGTGGCCCGAACGGTCTGCCGGCGCGCCGAGCGCCTGCTCGTCTCGCTGGCGCGCGAGGAAAGTGTCGGGCCGTGGACGCTGCCCTATCTGAACCGGCTCTCGGATGCGCTCTTCGTGCTCGCCCGAGCAACCAATCGGCTCGAGGGAGGAGCCGACGTCACCTGGGATTCACGCGCCTGAATCGCGTCGAGCTCAGGCCAGATTGGCGCTGCCGGCCCGCGCGAGATTCTCGGGGGTCGGGCAGTAAAGATCACGCCGGCGCTCCAGTTCGCTGACTACGGCACGCTTGAAGGCGGCGTCGCTCGCGGCGCGGGCGCGCAACTCGCGCCGGAACTCCGCGATCTCCACGTGCTCGATGTTCATCCGGATGGTCCGGAACGGCCGCGGCACGATCTCGCCGGGTGCCTGCACGTGGTGCAGCCCACCGCTGTACGCGATCAGCAGCGGACCCGCTTCGATCGCCTCGAGAATGTCCGAGATGCCACCCCGCACCGTCATCGGCCTGCCGTCCGCGTCGAGTCCGTTACGCCGCATCATCCGCCCCTCGGGAGCGATCATGACCATCGAATCCGGGTCGATGCGGGCCAGCACGTCGCGCCAGGTGTGATCCCGCTCCCGAGTGATGGAGACGACGTTCGCCGCGAGCAGCTTGTAGAACGTCCCCACCAGGGGGCGCCGCAGCGTCTTGTCGGCGGCGGGCACGACGCCGTGGCAGGCGGCACGCCAGAGGAAGCGCAGCGGGGCCACCGAGATGTAAACCCACTCGAACAGACTGGTGTGATGCAGGAAGCACACGACTCGTGCGCCCTTCCAGGGATCGCCCGGGGGAACGTCACCCACCCAGCGAACCTCGCGCCGCCAGAAGGTCAGCGCGACGATGCGAATCGTGGCGAGGAACAGGAAGACAACGTACTTGCGCAAGGCGGCGACCGGGGCGGTCAGCGGTCGATCAGAGCACCGTCTCGCGGACGACTTCGTCGATCGTCGTGACCCCTTCGCGGATCTTCTGCAGGCCCGAGCCGCGCAGCGTGATCATGCCGTTCTCGATCGCCTTGTTGCGGAGTTCGACCGCCGAGGCTCCGGACAGGATGAGCTCGCGCACGTCGTCGTGGATGTCCATGACTTCGTAGAGCGCGACGCGGCCCTTGTAGCCGGTGTTCGAGCACTTCTCGCAGCCCCGACCCTTGAACAGCTTCAGGGTCTTGGACTCCTTCTCGCCGAAGCCGACATTGACCAGTGCCGCAGGGGCGACCTCGACCGGCTCCTTGCAGGACGTGCAGATCCGGCGGACCAGTCGCTGAGCCGCAATCAGATGAACGGACGTCGCAACCAGGAATGGCTCGATGCCCATGTTCATCAGTCGGTTGATCGACGACGGAGCGTCGTTCGTGTGCAGCGTCGACAGCACCAGGTGGCCGGTCATGGCGGCCTTGATGGCCACCTCGGCCGTCTCGAAGTCGCGGATCTCACCGACCAGGATGATGTTGGGGTCCTGGCGCAAGAAGGAGCGCAGAGCGGCCGCGAAGTTGAGGCCGATCTGCTCCTTCATCTGGACCTGGTTGATTCCCGGCAGGTTGAATTCGACCGGATCCTCGGCGGTGATGATGTTGACATCTTCCTTGTTGATCCGCTGCAGCGCCGAGTAGAGCGTGTTCGTCTTGCCCGAACCGGTCGGCCCGGTGACCAGCACCATCCCGAACGGCTTCAGAATCGCCTGCTCGAAGCGGCGGAGCGAGTCGGCCTCGAAGCCGAGCCGCCCCATGTCGAGCATCAGGTTGTCCTTGTCGAGGAGCCGCATGACGATCTTCTCGCCGAAGATCGTCGGCAGCACCGAGACGCGGTAGTCGAGGTCCTTGACGCGCTCCTGGATCCGGGTCTTGATCTTGATGCGGCCGTCCTGCGGCATCCGCTTTTCGGCGATGTCGAGCTTGGCCAGGATCTTGATACGGCTGGTGATCGCCTCCCGCAGGCGCAGCGGCGGCCGCATCATCTCCCACAGCAGGCCGTCGATCCGGTAGCGGACCCGGTAGTCCTTTTCGTATGGCTCGACGTGAATGTCCGAAGCGCCGCGCTTGATCGCGTCGGTGAGGATGATGTTGACCAGGCGGACGACCGGCGCTTCCTCGGACTCCTTCTCGAGCGTGTCGAGGTCGAGCTCCTGGTCATCGTCGAGGACTTCGAGCGAGGCGTCAGCCTGAGCCGGCTCGGAAAGGTCCTCCATTACCTTCTTCAGCTCAATGGCGTGCGTCGAGCCGTAGTACTTGTCGATCCCCGCGCGGATCGCCGATTCGGAGGCGACCACCGGGTCGACGCTGTACCCGGTCTTGAACTTGATGTCGTCCATCGCGAACAGGTTGGTGGGATCGATCATCGCCAGAGTGACCTTGGCGCCCACCTTCGCGACCGGCAGGATGAGGTACTTGCGAGCCGTTTCCGCGGGGACGATCTTGACTACCGACTCGTCGATCTCGACCCGGGACAGGTCGATGGCCGGCACGCCGAAGTGCTGCGAGAGAAACTCGACCAGCTCCTTGTCGGAGATCAGGCCGAGCTTGACGAGGGCTGAGCCGATGCGGCCGCCCTTCTCCTTCTGCATCGCCAGCCCCTGCTGGAGCTGTTGCGGGGTGATCTTGCCAGCCTGGACGAGGACGTCCCCGAGTCGATTGCTCATGGTCTCCCGGTCCCGCGCAAACAGCCCGACTCTTAGCGCGAGTGCGTTCTCCGCGCTGGGGCAGGAATCGGCGGGGATCGATCGGAGTGTAGCAGCGGCCGGAAAAGGCGGTCAATCAAGAGCTTGGCCGGCCGGCGAGCGCCCCGCCAGGCGCAGCGCGAGGTCGGCGACGAGCTCGGGGTCGAGCCCCAGCAGGCAGGCCTTGGCTTCGTCCATCCGGCGATGGCAGAAGCTGCACGGCAGTCGCCGGAAGACCACGGCATCCGGGGCCCGCCAGGGCCCGTGCCGGGCCGGGTCGGTCGGTCCGTGGATGGCGAGGACGGGGACGTCGAGCGCCCGCGCCACGTGCACAGCGCCGGTATCGCCGGCCAGCACCAGGCGGGCGCCTCGTAGGGCGCCGGTCAGATCCTCGAGCGACGGAGCCGGATAGACGCGGGCGTGGCCGGCCGAGTTGGCCGCCACCGCTTCGGCCAGCTGCTCCTCCCCCGGAGCGGCGCCCACCAGGACGGGCAGCGCCAGCTGCTCGCCGATCCGTCGCGCAACGCGCCCCCACAGCGCCGGCGGATAGCGCTTGTTGGCCCAGGCGGCGCCGGGGTGAATGAAGAGGTAGTTGCCCGGTGGGATCCGCTCGCGCCCGCAGGTTAGCGCGGCGGGCGCGAAGTCGACCGGCGCGCCATCCAGTCCGAGCGGGGCGAGCAGGGTCAGCGCCCGATCGACGGCGTGGATTGCCTCGATGGGGACCGGCCGGTTGATCCACAGCACGCTCGACGGTTCACGCCGGTTGCGCCGCGCCGCCCCGATCCGGCGTCGGGCGCCCGACAGCCGGGCGAGCATCGCGCCCTTGTGGTTGCCCATCAGGTCGATGGCGACATCGGCGTGGAAGGCGCGTAGCCGCTGCGTCATAGCGAGCAGCTGTCGGCCGCGCCCGGCTCCGCGCCGGCGCAGGCGCTTCAGCGGCACTTCGATCAATTCGTCGATCAGCTCGTGACCGCGCAGCAACGGGGCGAACGCCTCGTCGACCACCCAGCCGAGCTGCGTGGCGGGGAGGGCGCGGCGCAGTGCGGCCAGCACGGGAAGTGACTGCGCGATGTCGCCGAGCGCGCTGGTGCGGATCAGCAGGACGCGATTCGGCGCTACCTCGGCCGACGCGCTCGTCGGCGTGGCCGCCGAGTTCACGGCAGGGCTCGAACGCGCGCGATCAGGTCGCTGGTGGCGTGGTCCTTCGGATCCCCGACCAGGACCGTCGTGCCTCCGTAAGCGCGCACCGTTGCGTACTCGGGGACCCGCTCCGGCGATCCGTAGTCGGTCCCTTTGCAGTGCACGTCCGGCCGCAGTTGCTCGAGCAGCGGCGCCGGCGAATCACCCGAGAAGACCACGACGTAGTCCACCGGCTCGAGCGCCGCCAGCAGCTCCGCCCGTTCGGCCGCCGGCACGAGCGGGCGACCGGCCCCTTTGAGGCGCGCCACGGAGTCGTCGTCGTTGATCGCCACGACGAGCAGATCGCCCTGCTCGCGGGCCGCCTGGGGGTAGCGCAGGTGCCCGACGTGCAGCAGGCCGAAGTGGCGGTTGGCCAGCGCAACACGGCGGCCGGCCGCGCGCTCGGCAGCCAGGCGGGCGGCGAGCTGGTCGACCGTCAGGACCGCGCCCATCGCAGTCCGTCGAGCAGTCCGGCATCGGCGCGGATTGCGGCGCGCAGCTCGTCCGGGCTCACCGTTGCCGTTCCGGCCTTCATCACGACGAGTCCACCGGCGTAGTTGGCGAGCAGGGCCGCTTCGAGCGGCGTGGCGCCGGCGGCGATCGCCAGCGCGAACGTGCCGATGACCGTGTCGCCGGCTCCGGTGACGTCGGCCACCTGATCGGTGCCGTGGACAGGGATCAGCGCGGTCGACCCGTCCTCGCACAGCGCCATGCCGCGGCTGCCGCGCGTCACCAGGAGAAACCGGGCGGCCAGCGCCTCGCGCAGTGCCTGGCCCGCGGCGTGAGCGTCGGCGTCCTCGCCCAGAGGTCCGCCGTGGAACGCCTCGGCCTCCTCTTCGTTGGGCGTCGCTCCGTCGGCGCCGCGGAACTCACCGAGCCGGAAGCGGCTGTCGACGAGCAGGGTCGAATCGTCCGCCAGGGCGCGGCGCACCACTGGCAGCAGGTCGGGGAGCACGGCGCCGTAGCCGTAGTCGGACAGGATCGCCACCCGCGCCCGGCCGGTCAGCGCGGCCAGGCGGTCCTGGATCGCTGCCCGCTCCTGGGTGGTCAGGCTGGCGGGCTCCTCCTGATCGAAGCGGACGACCTGCTGCTTGATGCCGGTCGGGAAGCCGGCCAGGATCCGGGTCTTGGTCGGGGTGCGCCAGCCGGGTCGAACGACGATGCCCGCGGTGGGGATCTCTCGCTCCTCGAAGGCGGCAAGCAGGGCGGCCCCGGCCTCGTCGTCGCCCACCCGTCCGACCGGCAACGGCAGGCCGCCGAGCGCGCGCACGTTCGCGGCGGCGTTCGCGCCACCCCCGGGTACCACCGATTCTCCGGTCCAGCGCAGGATCAGTACCGGCGCTTCACGGCTGATTCGCTTGGGAGCGCCGTGGACGAACCGGTCGACTACCAGATCGACAAGCAGCAGCACCGGCTGGTCGGTGAACGCGTCGACCAGGTCGATAAGCCGCTCGGACGCGGGCGCACACGGATGGGATCGGCTCACCGGTTCAGGGTTGCCATTCTGCCACGAGAGCCCGCGTCCGCCTGCGCTCGGGCTGGCACCGAAGCTGCGTACGCTGGCGGTCGGACGCCGTCCGTTCGCCGACCAAGTCGCGGCGGACGCGGCGACCGAATCTGCGTAAGATGGCACGCGGAGGGAGGCCGGCAACGTGGCGCAGGAGCGACGGGCAGCGATCGACGGCAGGGAGTTCGAGCGTCAGGCCCTGCCGTTCCTGGATTCGCTGTACAACACTGCCTATCGCCTCACGCGGAACGCGGAGGATGCCGAGGATCTCGTCCAGGAGACCTACTTCAAGGCTTACCGGAGTCTCCATCAGTTCACGCCCGGCACCAACCTGAAGGCGTGGATGTTCCGCATTCTCAAGAACTCGTTCATCAACGAGTATCGCCGCCGGCAGACTCTGCCTCCGGAGGGCGACTTCGCAGACATCGAGGGCGGCCTCGAGAGCCAGATCCGCGCCGAGACGCCGGGCCAGATCCCCAATCCGGAGGAGGAGGTCCTGGCTACCGCGCTCGACGAGGATGTTCAGAGAGCGCTCGATGAGCTTCCCCCGGACTATCGGATGGCGATCGTCCTGGCCGACCTGGAGGGGTTCAGCTACAAGGAGGTCGCCGAGATCCTCGAGATCCCGATCGGCACGGTCATGAGCCGCCTCTATCGGGGGCGCCGCCTGCTCGAGGAGACCCTTCTCCGGTACGCCCGGCGGCGCAACTATCTGCAGGAAGGTGAGGAGCCGACGCGTCGTCGAGGCGGGGTGGGGGCGGCGTGAGGGGAATGTCGGCCGGAGTGGAACGGTTGGATCATGCAGCTGCGTGCCGATGCGGGCGCGCGGTCGACTGACGGACGGGAAGCGGACGATGGCCTGCAATCGATGTCGGCGCGTGCTGTTCCTCTGGGTGGACCGGGAACGTGAGAGGCTGCCGATGGCCGAGCTGGCCGAGCACCTCGAGCACTGCCCGGAATGCCGGGATCGTGCCCTGCGCGTCGAGCGACTGGTGCTGACGGTGCGGACGCGTTGCCATCGGGCGACCGCCCCGGGTCATCTGGCGGTGCGGATCCGTGCGCTGTTCGAGGTGGACTGAGATGGGTGCCGGGAGGATCACGATGACGAACGGGTCTCGACGTGGGTTCTGGCGCCGCGGCGCCGCTGTCGCCGCGCTGGCGGTCGGCCTCGCCGCGCCCGTGGCCGCCCAGGGTGATTTCCGCCTGCCGGGGCTCGACAGCGGGCAGCTGACCAGCGCCGATCTGGCCCGCGGCCCGGTCGTCATTCTGGTCTGGGCCTCCTGGTCTCCGCGCTGCCGCGACATCGTGGCGCGGGCCAATGCCGTGCAGGCCAAATGGGGTTCCAAAGCGCGGGTGGTCACCGTCGATTTCCAGGAGGAACCGGCGGCGATCCGGGAGTTTCTCGCCGACCAGAAGCTCACCGTCCCGGTCTACCTGGATCGCGATGGGGCTTTCTCCAAGGCCCATGCAGTCACCGCCCTGCCGGGGCTGATCGTCTATCGGGACGGCCAGGCCCGCTATGCCGGCAAGCTCCCGGCCGACCTCGACGCGACCCTGGCCGAACACCTCAACTGACGCCGTAGTGCGGCTTTGCCGCGGGGTGGTCCCCGCTCGTAACATCTTGACCTGCTTGGCCTCAGGCCGGTTGGATGGTATATTTCCGCCCTCACGGTCAGCACGACGGCATGCCGCTGCAACAGGGCGGGCGTTCCGGCGGTAACGACTTCAGGAGGGCGGCGAGCTGATGAAACTGCGCAAGCCGGGCAGGTCCGGACTTTCCTGGCTGAGCCTCCCCCTGGGCGGACTGCTGGCGCTCGCGGTGGCCTTCGATTCGCCCTGGTCGGCCTGGGATCGCAACCTCGTCGGAACGACCGTCCTCGAGACGGCCGCACTCGCCCCCGCGCAGCTCGGAGGCGCCGCGGAGCCGCCGGCACCCCCGTCGAACACCACCGCGCCGTTCCGGACCGCTGAGCTCGAGCGCGGTCAGACCCTCGGTCAGGTGCTCTCCGGGCTCGGCATGTCGCCCGGCGACGCCCATCGGCTCGTCGAGGGTGCGCGTGGCTTCGTCGATCCGCGGCAGCTGCGGCCAGGCGCGCGGTGGGCTGCCTGGCGCGGTTCAGACGGGGCGGTGGCGGCGTTCGAGCTCGAGCTCGCCGGACGCGGCGAAGTGCGGCTGGAGCGCGGCGACGACGCCTGGACCGCCATCTTCCGCCCCTTCGAGCGTGAACAGCGCGTGCGTTCGATCCGGGGAGAGCTCGACGGTTCGCTCGAGGCGTCCATCGGCCGCGCCGGAGCCGACGGCACGCTTGCCTACCGGATGGACGACGTCCTGCAGTGGGATCTCGATTTCAACCGCGACCTGCAGCCCGGCGACCGGTTCGCCATCCTGTTCGAGGAGGTCTGGGTGGAGGGAGAGTTCTCCGGCTTCGGAGAGATTCTGGCCCTTACCTATGAGCAGTCGAACGGGCGCCAGCTCGAGGCGTACCGCTTCGCCGATGGCGGCGGATACTACGACGGCGAGGGGCGACCCCTGGAGAAGATGTTCCTGCGCTCGCCGATGGAGTTCTCGCGCGTGACGTCGCGGTTCTCCCACCGCAGATTCCATCCGGTTCTCAAGTCGTTCCGCTCGCACTACGGGGTCGACTACGGCGCCCCGGTCGGCACTCCAGTCCGTGCAACAGCGTCCGGAACCGTGGAGTCGGCGGGCTGGAAGGGTGGCGGTGGCAAGACCGTGACCCTGCGCCATCCGAATCAGTACGAGACGAACTACCTGCACCTGTCGCGCATCGCGGACGGCGTGCGGCCCGGGCGTGCGGTCAAGCAGGGCCAGGTCATCGGTTACGTCGGGGCGACGGGCCTGGCAACGGGACCTCACCTGGACTACCGGGTCCGGCACCGCGGCGGTTGGATCGACCCGATGTCGCTCGGTGGCGTACCGGCAGCTCCGCTCAGCTCCGCCCGGCTCGTCGAGTTTCGCCTGGTGCGCAGCGCCATGCAGGCCAGCCTGCGCGAGGGTGCGCCGTTCGATCCGGCGATGCTCGCGGCGCCGGAGCCGACCCGCCTCGCCGCCGCCAGCACGCGCAAGTAGGCGACCCGCCTTGGTCCGTGTCCTCACCCGGTGCCGGGTCGACCTGGCCGGCGGCACCCTCGACATCTGGCCGCTCGGACTGCTGCACTCAGGCGCAGCCACGATCAACGTAGCGGTCGACCTGCGAGTCGTCGTCGATCTCGCCCCGCGGCAGGCGGGCTGGCTGGTCGAGCAGAGTGGCGAGCAGGTCGAGGCCGCGCGCAGAGAGGAACTGCTGGCGCGACCGGAGACGGCCCTCGTCGGGCTCGTGGCCTCGCAACACGCGCTGACCGGCGCCGGCCTGACTCTGCACAGTGATTCGCCGCGCGGCGCCGGGCTCGGCGCCAGTTCGGCGCTGACGGTGGCACTGCTGGCGGCGTTCGAGGTGGCGGAGGCCGGGCGCTTGATGCGCACCGCGGGGGCGCGGGCAGCCGTGGCGCGCGACCTTGAAGCGCAGCTGATGAGTCTGCCCACGGGGCGTCAGGATCACTTTCCGGCGCAACTCGGCGGCGTCCAACTCCTCGAGCATCGACCCGGCGGCGAACGGGCGCGAACACTGGACGTGGATCTCGCGGCCCTGGGTGAGCGCCTGGTCGTGGCCCACACCGGGCAGAGCCATTTCTCGGCCGGCAACAACTGGCAGGTGGTGCGTGGTCGCCTGGACGGGGACACCCGCGTCACGGTCTGTTTCGACCAGATTCGGGACGCCGCGGCAGAGCTCCTGCCGGCCCTCGAACGCGGTTCGTGGGAGCAGGTCGGTCAGGCGATGCAGCGCGAGTGGGAGGCGCGGCGGCAGCTGGCGGAGGGAATTTCGACACCGCTCATCGAGCGCCTGCTCGCCGAGGCGCAGACGGCGGGTGCGTGGGGCGGCAAGGTGTGCGGCGCCGGGGGTGGAGGCTGCATCGCAGTGCTCACGCCGCCCGAGGTGCGGGCGGCGGTCGAAGCGCGCCTGAGCGCGGCCGGCGCCACACTTCTTCCGGCGACACCGACCGCGACCGGCCTCGAGGTCGAGTCGGCGTGACCCACTCCCGGTTCCTGCTGCGCGAGCTGGTGGCGCGCGACTTGCGCGGGCGATACGCCGGATCGGCATTTGGATTCATCTGGGCCTTCGTGCACCCGGTCTGGCAGATGATTCTGCTCAGCCTGGTGTTCTCGGTCATCCTGCGCATCCCCCTCACGGGCGAGCACACCAACTCGTTTGCGGCGTTCCTGTTCGCCGGTCTGCTGCCTTGGGCGGCGCTGCAGGAGGGGGTGACCCGCAGCGCCACCGTAATCGCCGACAATGCGCAGCTGGTCAAGAAGATGCGGTTTCCCAGCGAGCTGCTGGTCTACTCGGTAGTCGTATCGGCGGTGATCCACGCCGCCGTGGCGCTCGTGATGTTCGGTGTTCTGCAAGGTGTGCGGGGCGAGCTCGATCTGACGCGCCTGCCATGGCTGACGCTGGGGCTCGCCGGCCAGCTGCTGATGACGACCGGTCTCTCGCTGGGCGTTGCGGCGCTGCAGGTCTACCTGCGCGACATCGTGCAGGGCATCAATCTCGTGCTCTCGGCGCTCTTCTACCTCACACCGATCGTCTATACGGAGCGATTCGTACTCGACTCGGAGCGCGCGCCGCGGGCCCTCGCGGGCTGGCTGGAGTACAGTCCGCTGGCGACGATGGTGCGCCTGTTCCGAACGGTCCTGATCTCCGGGGATCCGCCGAAGGCAACGTCCGTCGCCGTGATGCTGCTGGTGGGAGGTCTGCTGCTCGCGGGCGGGTACGGAATCTTCCGGCGACTCTCAGCCGGGTTTTCGGACGAGTTGTGAGCCCGGACTCCTCCTCAGTCGTCCGCGCTCGCGACCTCGGCAAGGAGTATCGCCTCTACCCGGGGCCCGGAGCGCGGATCGCCGAGTGGCTCACCGGGCGCGCCCGGCACCGGACGTTTCAGGCGTTGTCGGGCGTCTCCTTCGAGCAGCACCGAGGCGAAGGGCTGGCGATCGTGGGAGAGAACGGCGCGGGCAAGAGCACGCTGCTCAAGCTGCTGGCCGGGGTCACCCGGCCGAGTTCCGGCACGCTGGAGGTCCGCGGGCGGGCCGCGGCGATCCTGGAACTGGGCGCGGGGTTCCATCCCGACTTCTCGGGGCGCCAGAACATCCGGTTGAACGCTGCGCTGCTGGGCCTCGACCAGCAGGAGATCGATGCACGTGAGGCCGAGATCATCGAATGGAGCGAGATCGGAGAGTTCATCGATCGGCCGGTCCGCGAATACTCCAGCGGCATGGCGGTGCGGCTCGGCTTCTCGATTGCCACCCAGGTCAGCCCCGACCTGCTGATCGTCGACGAAGCGCTGTCCGTGGGAGACGGCTACTTTCAGAAGAAGAGCATGGATCGGATGGTCGCGTTCGTCGAGAACGGCGGCACCCTGCTGTTCTGCTCCCACGCGCTCTACCTGATCAGTTCGTTCTGTGATCGGACACTCTGGCTTCGCGGTGGCAGGGTCGAGGCGCTGGGACCCACGATCGACGTGATCACCGAGTACGAACGTTTCCTCGACGCGAAGCAGCGCGCGGGCAGCTCGACGGCGGTGGCCGCACCCGCGGCGCCGCCGGACCGGGACTCGGCGCCCGAGGAGGATCGCCCGGGTCTGGCCACCATCCTCGCCGCCCGGCTGGTTGGCGGCAGCGAGGTCGGCGTCTTCCGGCCGTGGGACCCGATGCGCATCGAGATCGACTTCCGGGTCGACGACCCGGACCGGCCGGTCAGTGTGGGCTTGCTGGTGCGCGACGAGGACGACACAGTCATCTCGGCTCTGGGCAACCGGATGTGCGGATGCGAACCGTTCGTCGGCGCACAGCAGTATCGAGTCGCCATCGTCGTGCCCCACCTGCCGTATCAGAAGGGAAGTTTTCGCCTGACCGTGCAGCTGCAGGACGAACGGGGGCTGGTGATTCACGACCAGCGCGAACTCGTGGAAGGCCTGCGCATGGAGGCATCGCATTGGGATCCGGGTCCGATCGGCGTCGGTCACCGGGTGGTCGACCTGTCGAAGTCCGACCTCTCGTGAACGGTCGCCCATGAGCCCGCTGGACCTGACCGTCGTCATCCCCGCGTTCAACGAGGAGTCCCGCCTCGCGCGCACTCTGGAGAGAGTCTGCGCCTACGTGCGTCAACGAGGCCTGGCAGCCGAGATCCTGGTCGTCGACGATGGCAGTACGGACGGCACCGCGGAGGTCGCGCGAGCGTTTCCGGGCGAGCAGGTCCGCCTCCTGGCGCTGCCGCGCAACCAGGGCAAGGGCGCGGCCGTGCGCGCCGGCATCCTGGCCAGCCGCGCGCCCCGTGTGCTGATCACCGACGCGGATCTGTCCACTCCGATCGAGGAGCTCGAGACACTCGAACGAGCGGCTCCAGAGGCGGCGGTCGTGATCGGCAGCCGTTCTAACATCGCGTCCCGAGTCGAGGTGCCACAGGCCTGGTATCGCACGATGGCGGGTCGATGCTTCAATCTTCTGGTGCGTCTCGGAGGGGTGCGCGGGCTCTCCGACACCCAGTGCGGCTTCAAGCTGATCGACGGCGAGGTCGCGCGCGCGCTGGTCCGCGACCTCACCGTCGATCGCTTCGCGTGGGACGTCGAGCTGATCTGGCTGGCCAGGCGCCGTGGGCACCGGGTGGTCGATGTGGGGGTGGTGTGGCGCAACGATCCCGCCTCCAGAGTGCACTTGCTGCGGGATTCGGCGCGGATGGCGCTCGATCTGGTCCGTTTCCGCTGGCGGCATCGCCGCGAGCCGCAACCGGGCGCGCTGCACGAGGAACGCTCGTGACACAAGTCGCGCTGGTCTCCAGCGAGGCGATCCGTCCGTCGATGGGCGGCATCGGAGTGCGGTACCTCGAGTTCGCGCGGCGGCTGCCGGCGGCCGGCTTCGAGGTGCGGCTGCTTTCTCCCGGGTTGCCGGAAGCGGCTGCGGCGTGTGGTCTCGACGGAGTCGTGGTCGATACTTTGCGTCGCGGAGCGCTGGCCGCCCAGCTCGCAGACTGTGATGTCGTCATTGCGCAGGGGCAGCACGCCAACGATGTCCTCGTCGAGATGCCGCGCCTGCCCGCAGTCATCGACCTCTACGATCCATGGCTGGTGGAGAACCTGCATTACGCCGCCGAACTGGGACTCGATCCCTATCGCAACGACCACGCCACATGGTGGCTGCAGCTTTCGCGCGGCGACTATTTTCTCTGCTCGTCCGCTGAGCAGCGGCTCTACTATCTAGGTTTTCTCACCGCTCTCGGCAGGGTCCATCCGGAGCTGCTCGCGGCAGATCCTGAGGCTGCCGGGTTGATCGGAATCGTCCCGTTCGGGATCGACCTGCACGCTGGCGGTCAGTCGCCGCTGCTGCCCGAGCGGCGCCCGGGCGAGCGGCGGCTGCTGTTCGGGGGTCTCTATGACTGGTATGACCCGTGGGTCGTGCTGGCGGCGCTCGAACGACTGGACGATCCAGACGTGGTCCTGCTCGTCGTGCGCAACCCGAATCCGGATGCGACGCCGCAGCGGCTGTTCGCTGAAGTGGAAGCCTGGTGTCGCACGCGCGGCTGGTGGGGCGAGAGGGTGCGGCCGATCGACTGGGTCCCGGCCGCGCGACGCCACGATTTGCTCGCCGACGTCGACGCACTCGTCGCCACCCATCGCCCCGGCCTGGAGACCGACCTGGCGATGCGCACGCGCTTCCTCGATGCGCTCGCGATCGGTTGTCCATGCGTGTCGACTGCCGGAGGCACCGTCGCTCGTCTGTTGCAGACTCAGGAGGCGGGCTGGGTAGTCAGCCCCGGAGCGCCGGACGAACTGGCGGCGGCCCTGCGCGCAGTCCTCGCCGGCGGGGATCCCGTCGCACGTCGCATCGCGAACGGGCGCCAGGTCGCGGAGCAGTTTGCCTGGGAGCGTGTCCTCGAGCCGCTGGTGGCGTTCCTGAAGGCCCCGCGGGTCGATCCCTCGAAAGAGAGATTCGGTCTGCAGGGGGCGGCCCGCACACCGCCGGATCCGTGGGCGTTTCGTCTGCGGCGCTGGCTGGGTCGGCGGCTCGGTGGACGGCGCTGAAGCGATGAGCGCGCCGCTGGTCGTTTCCGTCCTGATCGTGTCGTGGAACGGGCGCGAGCACCTCGAGCAGCTGCTGCCTTCGCTCGAGCGTCAGGACCCGGTTCCCGGACTCGAGCTCGAACTGCTGGTGCTCGACAACGGTTCGTCCGACGGGACTGCCGCGTGGCTGGCCGAGCGCCACCCGCGCGTCCGCGCGATCGCGCGCCAGGACAACCTTGGCTTTGCCGGCGGCAACAACCTGCTCGCGGCCGAGGCCAGGGGTGATGTGCTGCTGCTGCTCAACAACGACATGCGGGCCGAGCCGGACCTGGTGGCGCAGTACGCGAGGATGTGGCGTGAGGCGCCGCCAGACGTTGCCGGTCTCGCGGGCGTGCTGACCGACTGGGAGGGCCGATGCCTCGACTTCGGCAGCGGCATCGTGACCTTCGACGGGCACGCCTTCGGTATCGACCAGGGCCGTTCGCTCGCAGCTGCCCGACTGCCCGCCCCCGGCGCGGAGGTCTTTTTTGCCTGCGGCGGCAATCTCTGGATCTCGCGCCGGGCCTTCCTCGAAGCCGGTGGGTTCGATGCGGGTTACTTCGCGTACTTTGAGGATGTCGATCTCGGCTGGCGTCTGTGGGCGGGCGGCAAGAGGCTGCTGGCCTGTCCGGCAGCTCGTGCGCGGCATCGACAGAGCGCCACCAGTGTCCGGCTCGGCGACACCCGTCGCGGTGCGCTGTTCGAGCGCAACGCGCTGGCGACGGTGGTGAAGAACCTCGAGCCCGGGCTCTGGGAGCAGCTCGTCCCGGCCGTCCTGCTGACGTTCGCGTCCCGCCTCGCCGCGGCGGGTCGCATCCCTTGGCCGCCTCCGGGGCCGGCGGGTCGGCGCACGCGGCTGGCGGGGCATCTGCGGCGCCTGGCGGACCGGGTCGCTGGCCGCCGGGCCGGCGGGCACGAGGTGCACCTCAGTCATCCCCAGGCGGTCGCCCAGTTCGGCGGCCTGACGGCTTTCTTCGATGATCTCGACCGAATTGCCCGAGAGCGGACGCAGCTGGTGTCGCGTCGGCAGCGCAGCGACGGCGAGATCCTGCGCCAGTTCCCGCTCTGGATCGTGCCCACCTACCCTGGCGACGAGGAGCTGTTCGCCAGCCCGGCGTTTCGTGCCTGGCTGCCCCGTGGGCTCGAGTGCCGGCATGCCCGCCTCTCCGATCTGGTGGCCGTCGAATGATCGCCTCGGCGCCGGGTCCGCTCGACTACTCGGTCGTCATTCCGTCGCACAACCGGCGAGCGGTCCTGGCGGAGGTTCTCGCCGCGCTCGATGCGCAGCGGGGGGCTCCGAGTTTCGAGATCGTCGTCGTGGACGACGGCTCCACGGACGGCTCCCCCGAACTGCTGCGGACCTGGCGCGGGAACCGCCCGCTGCAGGCCGTGCTCGAGGCGCAGCGCGGGCCGGCGGCCGCCCGCAACCGGGGGGTGGCGGCAGCCCGAGGCGCGCGGATCGCCTTCCTCGGCGACGACACCGTCCCGGAGCCGGACTGGCTCGCAGCCCATGCCGCCGCACATGCGCATTACGGCGGCGGGGACGAGATCGCCGTAGTGGGCTATACCGGATGGCACCGGCGGGTGCGCCGGACGCCGTTTCTCGATCACCTCAACGAGCAGGGACTGCAGTTCGGCTACGCGCTGATCGATCGACCGGGCGACGTGCCATTCAACTTCTTCTATACCTCGAATGTCTCGCTGGCCCGGGACCGGATGCTGGCCGCCCCGTTCGACGAAGCGTTCCCGTACCCCGCCTGGGAGGACATCGAGGCGGCCTACCGACTCCAGCGCGCCGGGATGCGTCTGGTGTACGCGCCGCAGGCCCGGACGGCGCACGATCACCCGACGACGTTCGACCGGTTCGCCACGCGACAGGAGCGCGCCGGCTACTGCGGGGTAGTGTTCGCGCTGCGCCACCCGGAGCTGGCCGGCTTCGTGGGCGTCGGACCCGACGGCCCTCCCGAGCTGCCGCCCGCGTGGCGGCAGCGGGTTCGGGAGGCTATGGTCCGGGCTTTGCAGTTCCTGCCAGTGAGGTTCCCGCAGCTGTGGAACGAGTCACTCCGGTACCATTACATCCGGGGCCTGCGACGCGGCTGGCGGGAGTTGGTAGTCGACAAAGGAGACATCTCGTGAAGATCTCGCGTTACTTTGCCTTGGCCGCGCTCGTGGCGATCGTCGCCGGAACGAGTCTGGCCGTTCCCGTCGAGGCCGGTGGGCGGGTGTACGTCCGGCCGTCGGTTCGACTCTACTGGGGCCCTGGCTGGGGCTGGTGGGGACCGAGCTGGTACAGCGGTCCTCAGTACGGCTACGGCGGCTACCCCCGCGTCTATCCCAATGCCGCTTACGGCAACCTGGGTGCGCTCGATACCGACATCAGTCCGGAGCGAGCGGAAGTCTGGGTGGACGGCAAGCAGGTCGGCGTGGCGGACAACTTCGACGGTTATCCCAACTTCCTGTGGCTCGAGAAGGGCACCTACGACGTGGTGTTTTACCTGCCCGGCCACAAGACGCTGGCCCGGCAGTACACGATCTACCCCGGTCTGGTGATCGACGTCGAGGACAGGATGGAGAAGGGCGAGGCGATCCACCCCACGGCCTTGGGTCCGCGCACGCACGAGCGCCGCGACGCGCGTATCCGCGCCGAGCGCGAGCAGCGGGAGGCGGTCGAGCGACGCCAGGCCGAGGAGCCGGCGGTTGCGTGGGAAGAGCAGCGTTACGAAGAGCCCGAGGCGCCGGCAGCGCTCGACGCCCGCGCCGATCCGGGCCGTCTGCTGCTGCGCGTCACCCCCGACGACGCTTCCATCTACCTCGACGGGCGATTCGTGGGCACCGGGCGGGAGCTCAGCTCCCTGCGCAACGGCCTGCTGGTCGATCCCGGTGAACACCGGATCGAGGTCGTGCGGCCCGGGCATCAGCCCGAGTCGCGGCGGATCGATATCGAATCGGGTCGCGAGACGGCGGCCGATTTCGATCTCGAGCCGGCCGACGACTGAAGCGGGTCAGACCAGCGCGGCGGCGCTGTCCTTTTCCAGGCGCAGCAACCAGCGCTTGCGGGCAGCGCCGCCGACGTAGCCGCCGATGCCCTGACGTGAGGGCAGGATGCGGTGGCACGGGATGATCAGCGGCAGGGGGTTCTTCTCGAGGATCGAAACCACCTGGCGGTACGCCTCTGGACGGCCCGCGGCGTCTGCAATCTCTTTGTATGTCCGCGTCTTGGCGTAGCCGGTTCGCGCCGTCTCCCGCAGCACACGCCGGGCAAACGAGTCGAGCCCGGACGGCCCCAGGTCGTGCTCCAGGTCGAGGGTGCGGCGCGCCCCGGCCAGGTACTCCGACAGCCGGCCGAACACCTCGTCGAGAAACTCCGAGTCTTCGTAATCGGCCAGCGGGTAGTAGAGCTTGCGAACCCGGCCGGCGGGGGCGATCACGACGCGGCTGATCGTCGCCCCGGTGAACTCGACTCCCAGCGTGCCGATCAGCGATGGCACCGCCACGCGGATCGCCTCGACAGGCGTGGCCGCGATTGCCTCCCCGGAGACCGGGTCTTGGGCGGGCATGGCGCGGCTAGGTTAAACGAACGGAGAAGTCGCCACAAGCGCACCGGCGCATCATTACGGCGCTTTTGCGCCCACCCTGCTCTGGTGGAGTACCCGACTGCCGGGCCCGCGCAGCGGGCCGAGGCCCGAGCAGTCAGGGGGAGCCGTAGAGGGCGCGGTAGATCTCGCGACTCTCCAGCACCCGCACGACATAGGCCTTCGTCTCCGCGTAGCCGATCCGGGCCAGGAACTCCTCTGGTTCCCCCGTGACGCAGTATCGCCGCCAGAGCGCGGCTTGGTCTTCGCCGGCGTTGTAGGCGGCGACCGCGACCGGGCGCGAACGCGGGAAGCGGCGGTCGAGTTCGGCCAGGTAGGCGGCCGCCAGGGGGATGGCGATGGCCGGGTCGTGGAGCTGGCGGGCGGTCAGATCCGGCGCGAGTCGGGTCTGCTGCGCCAGCCGCTGAGCCGTCGGCAGGGTGAACTGTGCCAGGCCGCGAGCGGCAGCGGGCGAGAGCGCCTCGGGATCGAATCGGCTCTCCTCGCGCAGGATCGCAGCAAGCAGCGCCGGATCGGTGCGGAATGCCTCGGCCTGGGCGCGGATCGCGCGTGCCCAGGGAAACGGATAGAGCAGCCGCCGCAGTTGCGGATCGATCCAGTCGAACGGGAGGTCGGCTGGGCGGCGCTCGAACAGCGATTCGGCCCGCGCCAGGGCGCGCCGGATCGACCGCTCGTCGGCCGCGAGCGCCTGCGCACCGGTGAAAGCGAGGCGGAGGTCGCTGGCCGGGAATCGGCTCACCGTGGTGTCGCCCGCCTCGGCGAGCAAGCCGAGTCCCGCCAGCAGGTCCTCGGGCCGGCTGGCCGGTGCTGTCCACAGCGGCCAGTCCGCCACCGGTACCGGTTGCCAGTCGATCCAGACCGCCGTCGCGCGACGGCTGCTCAACTCGGCGAGGGCGGCCAGCCGCGCCTGCTGACCCAGCGGATCGGCTTCGCCGAGCAGCAGCACGGCATCCCGTCGACTCGCGAGCTCTGCCCGTCCGGCGGCTGCCTCGCCCAGCCGGCGGGCCGCTTCGGCCAGGCCCGCGCGAGCGAGTCGACGGCGCGCCGCTACCGCGAGCGGGTGATACGGGCGTCGGCGTTGGGCGTCGAGGTAGTGCGCGACAGCGATCTCGTGGTTGCTCTCCAGCTCGGCCAGGCGGCCGCGCCAGTAGGCCAGTTCTTCGCGCTCGGCGGCGCCGGTCCGTTGCGCGGTCAGCAGCAGCGCCGCCACTCCTTGGGTGCGAGACCGCTCCAGTTCGCCGACCGCCAGGAACAGCGCGGCGCGGGCGGTGGCGCTGCTCGCCCCGGGCGTTCGGGTCAGTACGCCGAGAAGCGTGCGCGCCGCGTCGCGGTTGCCGAACGCGGCCTCGAGACGAAGCGCTCCGGAAAGAGCGGACGGCGCCCAGCTGCCGTCCGGTTCGCGTTCCCACGCGGCGCGAAAGCGCGCCAGTGCATCGGCGCCGCGGCCGGCCAGTTCGAACGACCGGCCCGCCTGGCAAAGCGCGTCCGCGGCAAGCGCCACCGTCGGCGCCCGGGCGGCGAGCTCGTCGAACGCCTCGGCCGCCAGCTCGTACTTGCCGAGCCAGTACAGCGACCGCGCCCGCGCGTACGCCACTTCGCCCAATTGGGGAGTGAGGCGAGCCTGCCCGGCGGTCACCGGGAGCAGGCGCAGGGCGCGATCGAACTCGCGGTGGTGGAAGGCGGTCAGGCCGAGCAGGCGCAGCAGCGACGGCTGCGGGGTTGCCACGTGCGCCTCCAGCAGGTCGGCGGCATCGAGGGCCAGGGCGTCGCGGACGTCGTCGGCGAGCAGCTCGCGCAGCATCCGGGCTGCGGTCGGCAGGTCGCCCTGGCGGAGGAGACACTGCGCCTGCAGCAGCGTCCAGGCGCGGCGCCGATCCGCCGGGATTCGGTCGGCGGCCACTCCGCCGAGCAGCCGGCAGTCGCCGCCCTGAGCGATGCTGCTGCCGAGCAGCGCCAAGGCTGGCCGGCGCAGGCTGTCGGGCGCCGAAGCCGAGAGCAGATGCGCGACCAGGCCGGCCGCCACCTCCGGATGGCCCTGGCGATCCTGCAGGGTTGCCAGCCGCAGGCGTGCCCACGGCCCGAGGCCGCTCTCAGAAGCGAGCATCTGGGCCAGTGCTTCGGAGGCCTCCCGTTCGCGCCCCAGCCGGTCGAGCAGATCGGCACGCAGCAGGTCGAGGCCGAGCGCCCGCGCGCGCTCCGGTTCGCGCTCCTGGCTCTGGGCAAGCTGCAGCAGCGCGGGGCGGTGCTGGCCCGCCAGGCTCAGCTCGAGGATCGCCGGGCGCGGATCCGGCGCGACATTGGCCAGCGTCGGCGTCGCGGCCAGCAGGAGGAGTGCCGGCGTGCGGGTCATCCCGGGGGCCAGCCGAACGGGCGCCCCCCGAGGACGTGCAGGTGCAGATGAGGCACTGACTGCCCGGCATCGGCGCCGGTGTTGGAGACCAGCCGCCACGACTCGAGACCTGCCCGGCGCGCCGCCGTTCCGGCCGCGATGGCGAGCTGGCCGAGCAGGTCGGCATCCTCCTGAGCGGCGTCAGCGAGCGAGGCGATGTGGCGGCGCGGCACCACCAGCAAGTGGGTCGGGGCCTGCGGCGAAATGTCGTGAAAGACGATCACGTCTTCGTCCTCGTGCACGAACCGCGCCGGAATCTGGCCGGCGGCAATGCGGCAGAACAGGCAGTCGGTCATCGGGGGCTCCGCTCGTGGTCGTCGCCGGAGAGTCGCTCGACTCGCGCGCCCAGCTCGGTCAGCTTGGACTCCATCGACTCGTAGCCGCGATCGAGGTGGTAGATCCGGTCGATGGCGGTTTCGCCGTCGGCGGCCAGCGCCGCGAGCACCAGGCTGGCCGACGCGCGCAGATCCGTGGCCATGACCCGCGCCCCCGACAGGCGTGCCGGTCCGTGGACTCGCGCGGCCCGGCCGTCGAGGCGAATATCGGCCCCCATGCGAGCCAGTTCCGCAACGTGCTGCATCCGGTTCTCGAACACCGTTTCGACAACGGTGGATGTTCCTTCTGCCTGGGTCATCAACGCCAGATACTGGGCCTGGAGATCGGTCGGAAATCCGGGGAACGCTGCGGTCGTGACGTCGTGAGGCAGCAGCCGGCCGCGCCGCGACACGCGGACCGCGGCGGGTGCGACTTCGACCTCGCATCCACAGGCGGCGAGAATCTCGAGCAGCGGCACCAGATCTTCGGGACGCGCGTCGTTCAGGTGGACGTCGCCGCCGGTGATCGCGGCGCCGATCAGATAGGTTCCGCCCTCGATCCGGTCCGGGATCACTTCGTGATCGGCTCCTCCGAGCGTCTCCACGCCTTCGATGTGCAGGACGTCGGTGCCGGCTCCCTCGATGCGGGCTCCCATGGCGGCGAGCAGGCGGGCGAGGTCCGTCACTTCGGGCTCGCGCGCGCAGTTCTCCAGGACCGTCGTGCCGCGCGCCAGGGTGGCTGCCATGAGCAGGTTCTCGGTCCCAGTCACCGTGGGGACGGAGAAGCGAAAGGTCGTCCCCACAAGGCGTGTGGCAGTCGCTTCGACGTAGCCGTGCTCCAGCCGGATGCGCGCTCCCAGTGCCTCCAGCCCGGCCAAGTGCTGATCGATCGGCCGGACGCCGATCGCACAACCGCCGGGCAGCGACACCCGGGCGTGCCCACGTCGGGCGGTCAGCGGTCCGAGCACGAGGACGCTGGCGCGCATCGTCTTGACCAGCTCGTAGGGAGCGTCGTCCGGGTCGGCCGGACCGCCGGGACAGAGTTCGAGCACCGGACCGTGCCAGCTGCCGGTCACGCCGAGGTGGCCGAGCAGACGACGCATGGTCTCGAGATCGCGCACGCGCGGGACGCGGGTCAGGCGCAGCGGTGCGTCGCTGAGCAGCGACGCCGCGAGGCAGGGCAGTGCTGCGTTCTTCGCTCCGCCTGCTCCGACGCTGCCGACGAGGCGGCTCGGGCCGAGAATTCGGAAACTATCCACGTCGCAGTACGACGTCGCGCTCGATGCCGGCCAGATCTGGGCGCAACTCAGCGCGGTCGAAGTGACCCGCCTGGCGAGCGATCTCGAGTACCTCGTCGCCCTGTCCGAAGCCGAACTCGAGCACCATCCAGCTGCCGGCCCGCAGCGATTCGGCGCTGGCAATCAGGCGGCGTGTGGCGTCGAAGCCGTCGGCGCCCAGCGTCAGGGCCACGCGTGGTTCGAAGTCGCGCACGTCGCGCGACAGGAACGGGACGACGTGCTCCTCGACGTAGGGCGGGTTGCCGACGATCAAGTCGAACGAGGCGAGATCGGTGCCGCCGGTCAGGTCGGTCGCCAGCAGCGCCAATCGGTGGCCGACGTCGTTGCGCCGAGCATTGCCACGCGCGACGGCGAGCGCGCCCAGCGAGATGTCGGAAGCTGCCACCCACCAGAGCGGGCGCTCGGCGGCCAGCGAAACCGCAATGCAGCCGGAACCGGTACCCACGTCGAGCACCCGGGCGCGCGTTGGCAGCGGCAGCTCGAGCGCGATCTCGACCAGATGCTCGGTTTCCGGTCGCGGGATCAGGACGCGCCGATCGACGGCGAACGGGCGGCCGAAGAACTCTCGCTCGCCTACCACGTACGCGGTCGGCTCTCCGGCGGACCGGCGTTCGACCCACTCGAAGAAGCGATCCTCGATCTCCGCCGGAACTGCCTCCGTGTCGCGAGCCAGCACGGAAGCCTCGCCGAGACCCAGGAGCCGGCCCAGCAACAGGGCCGACTCGCGCGCCGACGGCTCGACGCCGGCTGCGCGCAGGCGGGTACGACCGGCCTCGAGCAGGTCCGCGACGATCGGCATTTCGGGATCCTAGCGGGAATCGCGATATTGGCGAAACGTCTATTGAAAGCTCAATATTGAGACGTTTCGCCTGGATATATTGCGAACCGTTGACGAATCGTCGGTGCCGGCCTAGAATGCCGGGATGCTGGACGATCGGGACCTTCAGATTCTGGACCTGCTGCAGCGAGACGCGCGGATCTCCAACGCTCAGCTCGGGCGGACCCTCGGAATGGCGCCGTCGGCGGTGCTCGAGCGCATCCGCAAGCTCGAACGCCGAGGCGTCATTCAGGGTTACGCGGCCCGCCTCGATCCGGCTCAGATCGAGCGCGGACTGCTGGCCTTCATCTTCGTCCAGGCCGACGAGGCGCCCGGGGGCGAAGACCTCGGCGTTCAGCTGGCCCGCATCCCTGGCGTGCAGGAGGTTCATCACGTCGCGGGCGAGGACTGCTATCTCGTCAAAGTCCGCTGCGCCTCCACCGAAATGCTCGGCAGGCTTCTCAAGGAGTACGTGAGCCCGCTGCCCGAGGTCCGCCGGACGCGGACCACCGTGGTTCTGGGGACCGTTCGCGAGTCCTGGGAACTGCCGCTCCCGCCGGCTGGCGAGGAGGTCTCTGATGCTTCGATCTGAAACCACCGGCGGCTCGCGCAGCGCGCTGGTGCTCGCGCTGCTGACCGTCTACATCGTCTGGGGTTCGACCTACCTGGCGATCCGATTTGCCATCGAGACGCTGCCGACCTTCACCATGGCCGGAGCGCGCTTCCTGCTCGCCGGCGGGGCGCTTTATCTCTGGGCGCGTGCGAAGGGAGCTCCCCGACCCGCTCGCCGCTTCTGGGGTCCTGCCGCCGGCATCGGAGCGCTGCTACTGCTCGGCGGGAACGGTCTCGTAGTGTGGGCCGAACACCTGATCCCGTCGGGCGTCACGGCACTGCTGGTCGCCGTCGAACCGGTCTGGATCGCCCTGCTGGCGCCGCTGGTGCTCGGTCTGCGCCGGGCGGGGGCGCGGACGGTGGTCAGCCTGCTCGCCGGGATGGCTGGCGTGGCCGTTCTGGTGATCGATCCGGCCGGCTTCGACCCCTCGTCCGTGAACCCGGTCGGTGCACTGGCGGTCGTGCTGGCATCACTCTCCTGGGCACTCGGATCGCTGTGGACGGTGCGCGCCGCGATGCCGGAGTCGCGCCCGATGGCGACGGCGATGCAGATGCTCTGTGGCGGCACACTTCTGCTGCTCGTCGGAGGCGCTGGCGGGGAATGGTCCTCCGTCAGCACGGCAGCTTTTTCGGCGCGGTCGTTGATCGCCTTCGCCTACCTCGTCGTCTTTGGGTCGATCATCGCCTTCTCGGCCTACACCTACCTGTTGCGGGTTGCTCGGCCGTCGACGGTAGCCACGTACGCGTTCGTCAATCCGGTCGTCGCGGTGCTGCTGGGATGGGCAGTCGCCGGCGAACCGCTCACGGCCCGAGTGGGCGTCGCGGCGGTCCTGATACTGGCGGCCGTGGCGGCGCAGCTGAGCGACGGCGATGCCGGGGCGGCACCGGCCTCGCAAACGGTCAGGGAGAGTTCGACGCCGGCTCCTCCGGTGGCGCGGCCGCTCGAAGACGCGGAGCGCTGCGCCACGGGCTGAGGAGTCCTCAGTCGACCGAGGCGCGCGCCTGGTCGTCCAGGGCGCGTGCGCGATCATGCTCGATGAGCGGATCGATCAGCGCATCGAGTTCGCCCCCGAGTACCTCCTGCAGCTGATGGAGGGACTTGCCGATCCGGTGATCGGTCACCCGGTTCTGCGGGAAGCTGTACGTGCGGATCTTTTCGGACCGGTCGCCGCTGCCGACCATCTTTCGTCTCTCGGCCGCCTGCGCCGCCTCCGTGCGGGATCGCTCGAGTTCCAGCAGGCGGCTACGTAGCACCCGCATGGCCTTCTCTCGATTCTTGATCTGGCTGCGTTCGTCCTGACAGGAGACCACCAGTCCGGATGGCAGATGGGTGATGCGGACCGCCGAATAAGTGGTGTTGACCCCCTGCCCGCCGGGCCCCGAGGCACAGAAGCGATCGATCCGAAGGTCCTTCTCCTGGATCTGGACGTCGACGTCCTCGGCCTCGGGGAGCACTGCGACCGTCGCTGCTGACGTGTGAATGCGGCCGGAGGCCTCGGTCGCAGGAACCCGCTGGACTCGATGCGTTCCCGCCTCGTACTTGAGCCGGCTCCATGCCCCGCGACCTTCGATGATCGCAGCAACCTCCTTGATGCCTCCGGCGTCCGATTCGGAGAGATCGAGCACTTCGACGCGCCATCCCCGCCGTTCCGCGTAGCGCGTGTACATCCGGAACAGCTCGGCGGCGAAAAGCGTCGCCTCATCGCCGCCCGTGCCGGCGCGCACTTCGAGCACGACGTTGCGATCGTCGTCCGGATCGCGGGGCACCAGAGCGAGCCGCAGGCGGCCTTCGAGCTGCTCGAGTTCGCGATCGCCGTCAGCCGCCTCGTCTGCGGCGAGGCGCGCCAGGTCCGGGTCGGTGGCTGCGTCGGCCAGCAGCTCGCGGGCCTGCTCCACCTGCCTGGCAACGGCCTGGTAGGTGCGCCAGAGGGCGACGACCTCGTCGATCTCGGCCAATGCCCGACTGGTGTCGCGGAAACGGCGCGGGTCGGCCACCAAGTCGGGCGACGCCAGCCGAGCGGTGAGCTCGGCGTGGGTTGCCGCGAGGCTCTCCAGCCGGTCGGTCAGCTCCATCGTCGCTCTCCCAGGAAATCGGAAACCCCGGCGCCCGGCCGCGACAGCGGCAGGACCACCGGGGTCGCCGTGCTCCGGATCCGCTTGCTAGGCCGACTGCGAGTAACGCTTCTTGAAGCGCTCGACGCGGCCCGCGGTGTCGATGAACTTCTGGCGGCCGGTGAAGAACGGGTGACAGGCGCTGCAGATTTCCAGACGCAGCTCCTTGCTGGTCGAGTGGGTCTGGAATGAATTGCCACAGGCACACACGACGGTGACCAGGTGCAGCTCGGGGTGGAGGTTCTTCTTCATGGTGCGTTGCCCTTTCACGGCGTGCGCCGGGCGAGTACCGGCGGCGCGAGCCCGCTATTCTATCCCGACCTCCCCCGTTTTCGCGCGCGGCTTGGGGTGAAGCGGCTAAGGCGTCTGTTTTCCTGCGGTTACGACTGAACGGTCTCCGCCGTGATGGCCAGCCGCTTCATCATCTCGTGCAGGGTCGTGGGCTTGACCTGGAGGATCTCGGCGGCCTTCTTCTGGACCCCGCCGGCAGTCTGCAGAGCCCGAACGATGAGCAGGCGTTCGTACGCCGAGACGGCATCCCAGAACGAGGTTTCGACGCCCGGCAGGTGCGCGGTGGCCTGCCCGGAGGAAGCGGAAGGATTGCCGCTGCGAACGGAAGGGGGTAGCAGGTCGAGATCGATCTGATTGCCCACTGCCAGCACGACCGCCCGCTCGATGGCGTTCTCGAGTTCGCGGACGTTCCCCGGCCAGCGGTAGTCCATCAGCCGCTCCATCGCCGACGGCGTGATCTCGTCGATCTGCTTGCCGTTTTCCTCGGCGTAGAACGCCATGAAGTGGCGCGCCAGCAGTGGGATGTCCTCGGGCCGGCCGCGCAGCGGCGGGAGGTGAATGCTGATCACGTTGAGCCGGTAGTAGAGATCTTCGCGGAAGGCCCCTTGCTGCACCAGTGCTTCGAGGTGGGCGTTCGTCGCCGCGATGATCCGGACGTCGACCCGGATCACGTCGACGCCACCGAGGCGCATGAACTCCTTCTCCTGGATGACGCGCAACAGTTTGGCCTGGGTCTCCGCCGGAATGTTGCCGATCTCGTCGAAGAAGATCGACCCGTTGTCCGCCAGCTCGAACAGTCCCTTCTTGGTGGCGATCGCGCCGGTGAATGCGCCCTTCATGTGCCCGAACAGCGTCGATTCGAGCAGATCTGGCGGCATGGAGCCCGAGTTGACGGTGACGAACGGCCCGCCGGCCCGCCGGCTGTGCTGATGGATCGCCTTGGCGACCAGCTCCTTGCCGGTACCGCTCTCGCCCAGAATCAGGATGTTGCTCTTCGACGGTGCCGCGAGACGGATCAAGTCGAACACCTGCTGCATCGGCTGGCTCTTGCCGATGATGTTGTCGAGTCCGAAGCGGCGCCCCAGCTGCTCGCGCAGCTCGCGGTTCTCCTGCGTGAGGCGGCGCTGCTCGAGCCCCTTGCGGACCGTCAGGAGTACTTCCTCGTTCTTGAACGGCTTGGGTATGTAGTGGAACGCGCCCTCGCGCATTGCCTCGATGGCGCCCTCGATGGACGAGTACGCGGTGATCACGATGACGACCTGATCGGGGTCGCGCTGACGGATCTGGCGCAGGACTTCCATCCCGGTCAGCCCCGGCAGCATCACATCGAGCAGGACGAGGTCGATCGGATCCTTGTCGAGTGCGAGTAGTGCCTCCTCGCCGGTCTTCGCGAAGATCGGCCGGTGGCCCTCTTTGCGGAGCAGCATGCCGAGGACGTCCTGAAGGAGTTCCTCGTCGTCGACGACCAGGATATTCATGCGTCGACGGCTCCGGCCTGCGTTGGCAGGTCTACGGTAAACCGGGCGCCGCCGCCGGGCCGCTCGTCGACGCTCAGCCGTCCTCCGTGCTGGTCGACGATGCCACGGCTGATCGAGAGCCCGAGCCCGGTTCCTCCGGCGCCGCGGCGCGTCGTAAAGAACGGCTCGAAGATCGCGGCCCGCAGCGACTCCGGGACGCCCGGCCCATCGTCTTCGACCACGATCTGGACGCGCTCAGCCTCTGCGTCGAGCCGCACCCAGATCCGGCCTCTCCCGCCGGGCGCGAGCGCGTCGATCGCGTTGAGGATCAGGTTGGTGACCACCTGCTGCAGCTCGCCGGCGCTGCCGAGCACGCGCGGATCCGTCGTCGGCGCGGCCCAGTCGAGTGTTACGGAGTGCGTGGCGAGCCGTTCGCGCACCAGCTCGATCGTCTCTTCGATCAGCGGTCGCAAGTCGACCGGCTGTCGTTCGACCCCGGGGCGACGCGCGAAGTCCAGGAGGTTCGAAACGATCCTCGAGGCACGGAAGGTCTGCTTCTCGACCTTCTCGAGCAGCGCGCGGCGCGGATCGTCGGGCGCCGTCTCGGCGAGCAGGAGTTGCGCGTACGAGGAGATTCCGGTCAGCGGGGTGTTGACCTCGTGCGCGACCCCGGCGGCCAGAACGCCGAGCGCGGCCAGGCGGTCGCGCTCCTTGAGGGCCGACTCCATCGCCACCCGTTCCGTGACGTCCTGGACCGCGAGCACTCGGTGCCCGCTGTGCTCGCCGTCGCGCAGCTCGGCGACACTCGTGTCGAGTATGCGTTCCCGCTCGTGGCGATCTCGACAGACGAGCTGGTGGGGACCGGAGCCCGCTTCCGGAAGCGGCCCCAGGTCGAGCACCTCAGTCAGGCGACGGCCGACGACTTCGCCGCGCGGCCGGCCGGCAAAGGTGGCGAACGCGAGGTTCGCCGAGACGATCAGGTCGTCCTCTCCGAGCAGCGCGATACCGGCCGGTGAGGACTCGAGGATGCCTTCGTTGTGCCGCTGCAGGGCGACGACCTGCTCGAGCTGACGCTGCACCTGGTCGAGCAGCTGCGCGTTCTCTATGGCCAGCGCCGCCTGGTCGAGCACCGCACGGACGAGGTCGACGTCTTCGCTGTTGAGCGGCTCGGCGTCACGGCGCAGAGTCGTCAGCACCATGCCAACTCGCGTGTTGCGCACCCGCAGCGGGAAGACGTACCGATAGCCGGCGGCGGCAAGTCGCTGCTCGGCGCCCGGAGGCTCACCCGGAAGGTCGACTCCGGACAGGGTCTCGAAGTTTCCCTCCCACAAGCGGGCCGCCAGCGTCGCCACAGGAACCGAGTCGGGCAGTCCGGGCTCCGGGCGAACGGGAAGCAGGGACGCGCCCTGAGCGAGCAGCAGATTGACCCGATCGAGGTCGAGTCCGAGCTCGAGCTCCGAGATCAATGACTGGCAGAGCCGGTCGAGGTCGCGCTCCTGCAGCAGCTCACGGCCCAGCCAGGAGAGTCCGCGGCGGCGACCGAATGCCTGTCCATACGCGAAGCGGTCGAGCGCGCCGTGGATGCCGCGGCGGGCCGGCACCGCGAGACCGGCGATGGCCAGTCCCCCGAAGAAGGTCAGCACGTTGCGCGCGAAGGCCATGCCGTCCGGGACGGTGCGGCCGAGCGCGAGGTTGATCAACGAGAAGGCACCGACGGCGAACAGCAGGGTCAGCGCGTACGAAGCGCCGCTGCGCACCAGCAGGCCGAGGTCCCAAAGGCGGTAGCGCAGGATCGCCCATCCGAACGCGAACGGGACCGCGGCGAGCGGCAGGACGGCGACCACAGTGAGCAGCTCCGGGAGCCGCACGCCGACGATGTGCGGCACTCCGTAGAGGGCGAAGAACGGTGCGTAGCCCGCGGCCATGCCGACCAGAATCCAGAGCAGCTGCCGCCGCTGTTCCCACTCTGCGATGCGCGTCAGTCGGCTTGTCAGGACGAGGATCGCGGCGCCGGCGAACGCCGCCAGGTGGCCGAGTTCGAGGCGGTCGAGCAGGGCGAGGCCGGCGGCCGTCGGAGCGCCCACGAGGTACCGCCCGTCGGCCAGCGCCAGGTCGGCCTGGATGAGCGCCAGGATGGCAGCCGGCAGGTAGAGGAAAGGCAGCCATCGTCGGGTGCCGGCGCCCTCCGGGCGCGGGATGGTCAGGAACAGATGAAGAGTGAGCGGAGGCAGCAACAGGCGCGCGAACTCGTCGAGCAGGTAGATCCAGACGCCGGTGCGGTCGATCGGGAACACCGGGGAGTAGACGTACAGCACCGCCGAGGCCAGGCACCAGGCGTAGAACAGGAGCCCCTGCGGAGCGCGCCAGAGGGTGAAGAGGCCGATGCCCAGATAGGCGAGGCCGAGGGCAGCCAGGACCAGCCAGGGCAGGTCGAGGTCGAGCGGCGGGCGGCGGTAGGAGAGGGTCTCGAGTCCCTCCCCCCGCACGACGACCAGTTGGGATTCGGCCTGCCGGCCGAGCTGTCCGCGCAGATCGCCGATGCGGGCCGGCTCGCTGCCGTTGACCAGCACGATCCGGTCGCCCGGTGCCAGACCGGTGGCGCGGTCGTCGACCTGCAGCACCTGCCAGTGGTCAGCGGCCGCCGCGGCTTCGAAGCCGAGGGGCTGGAAGTCGGCGAGCTTGCGCCGAAACGCGTCGAACCCGAGCACGGCGAGAGCGCCGGTCAGGACGAGCAGAAACAGGATGGCGCCGCGCCGTGCGGGGTGCTTCACAACGAGGTTCAAACAGGTCTCCCGGCCGTGTTTCGACAAAGCAGGAAGCGTGCCGCAACACCGGGCCGGCTGGAGGCCCGAAACCCCTGTTTTTGGTGAGAGTTGCGCGCGGAAATCCGAATTTCCGCAGACCCTACGTTTTTCTGGATCAACGGCGCTGACCCCAGCGCCGGCGGACTCGGTCGGACCAGGCCGACACGCGTCTCAGGGCAGCGCGTGGGGGGGGTCAGAAGCGGACGGCCACGCCGGTCGTGACCCGGTGGCGGAGGCTCTCAGCCGCGCTGGACGGAGACTGGAAGAGCGTCCCGCCGTCGAGCAGCTCGAGGCCGAGCCGGAACGCCCAGTCGGTGGCCAGATCGAAGATCGGCGCCAGGTCCTGCGACACTGCGAACTCGAAGCGATCGAGTGTGGCGCTGGGCGGGAAGACCGTCGGCCCACGACCCGGGGTCGGAATCCAGACCAGACTCTGCTCGACGCGGTGGAAGGCGATGTAGATCCCGGTCGAGGTCGGACGGTAGGTCGCGTCGACCTCACTGGAAAGATAGGAGACCTCGTTCTCGTACAGCCGCTGATTGGCGGCCCGGAAGGCGCCGCCTCCGCCACGGGCGACACTCGAGGTCCAGCGGGCGACAGTGTGCGCTCCGAGCTTCCCCTGGAAGCTGGCATGCAGCTCCGGCAGCTGGTCACCCGGGACCAGGAACATCCCCTCGGCGGCGCGCAGGAAGTCGTCGCGCAGGAAGAGGCGGACCGTGCGGTCGAACTCACGCCACGAGCCTCCGATCCGCAGCTTCTCGGAGCCGTCCACCGAGTGCGCGATCTGGAACTCGTAGCAGGACGACTCGGCGTCGGAACAGCCGAGCGCGGAACCGAGGGTGGCGGGTGCGAACTCGCCCAGCAACGGATCCTCGTCGGTCAGCGCAAAGCGCTGGCTGGCGGTGAGCGACGCCTGCCAGTCCGGCCGCATCCGCAGGACCAGCCCGCCGCGCGGTGCCAGCGAGACCGTGCCGTCGTGGGCCGCAGTGAAAACCCCGTACTGCAGGACCCAGGTCGGATCGATCTCCCAGTCGGCAACGCTCCAGGCCTCGACGGACCGCAGGGCCACGCCCTCGGATTCCTGGCCCGGGCGCCGCACGTAGTCACGCAGGCTCTCCCGGTACCGCAGGCCCGAGTTCAGCGAGGTGGACTCGCCCAGGCCGCGCATGTACGACCCCTCGAGGCGCAGCGTCCGCGACGCGGTGGGCAGCTGCTGCGGGCGGACCAGACGATCGCCGTTGATCCCGGTCTCGTCGACAAACTGCGCCAGCAGCGCCGTCGTGCCGTGCTCGCCCAGGTCGCGCTTGTAGCGCAGCGTCAGATTGCGGAAGTCGATGGGTGACTCGTCGGCGCCGGTGGTCGTGAGCATCGACTGATTGATCGACGAGATCTGGAAGCTCCCGGCCGACTCGCTTTCCAGCTTCAGATTGAGCTGGCTCGCGACCCCCTCGACCGAGGTGTTGCCGGGGTCGGAACCCGGGTTGGAGGCCATCGCCCGGTAGCCACCGTCGAGAACCATGTGCACTGGGCCGACGCGGCCGGCCATGCCGATCTGACTGGCGACGGTCTGCGCGCGAACGTCGCGCGGCAGCTCCGCGATCGCGGTCGTCGCGGCGATCTGCGTGTGCAGGCGCGGGGTGTCGACGGCGCCGTCGTCCGCCAGGACGAGCAGCTCGGGCGCCGTGGCCACACCGAGCTCGCGCAGGACATCGCCGGGAGTCTGCGACCGCAGGCGCCAGAACCCGTTCGGGACCGCCGCTTCCGTGCTTGCGGCGAGGTCGACCTGGAGAAACTGAGCCTGCTCCGACGCCTTGCGCGTGACCACCGTCACCGCCGGCGCGAAGCCGGACTTGAGGGCGACGATCTTGTAGAGGCCGGCGGGCAGTTCTGCAAACAGGAAGTGTCCCGCGCCGTCCGTGAGGACCTTGCGGAGGCTCTTCTCGACGACCTGGTAAGCGTAGACGGTGGCGTCTGCGACCGGGTCGGAATCTGCCAGCACTCGACCGGCGACACCGGCGGTCGGTTCGGCACGAAGCGGTGCCAGCCCGAGCAGGAGAGTGAGGCTCGCGGCAATGGTCCGCGCCCGGAGGCGAGGCGGGCGAAGCAGAACGGATCCGCCCATCGGAACGGCAGTCTAGGTCCGGGTGCAAGGGCTGTCAAGCCGCTCCGACCCGGCCTCCGGAGGG
>CAZUAT010000001.1:0-61446 GCA_964618415.1 uncultured Thermoanaerobaculia bacterium | reverse complement strand
TCCGGAGGGGTCCAGGCAGCCACCAGCACGGTCACCGCGCCGGCTCCCGCGCGCCTCAGGGCCTCGGCCGCCGCCCGGGCGGTGGCGCCGGTCGTGAGCACGTCGTCGACGAGCAGTACGGAGCGGTCTCGCAGCCGTCCGGGCCGGACCACGGCGAAGCTGCCCGGGGCCCGTTGCAGGCGTTCACGCCGCCCGCTGCCGGCCTGCGTCCCCGGGAGCCCGCGGCGGCGAAGCAGCGGCTGCAGCGGCGCCGCGAGCCGCCGGGCGACCGGGCGGGCAAACCGTTCCGCCTGGTTGAAGCCCCGGCGCAGCAGGCGGGGCCAGACCAGCGGCATCGGGACGACCAGGTCGACCGGAGCGAGCCGAGCCAGCAGACCGCTGCGTTCTGCCTCGGCGGCGAAGGCCGCGCCGAGGTAGTCGAGGCCGCGGAACTTGAAGGCTCGTATCAGTTCGCTGGCAGGGGGTCGGTAGTGCCAGAGCGCGAAGACGCCGTCCGTGGATGGGGCCGGCTGGCAAGACAGGCAGATCGGACGGCCCCGCGCGACCGGCGGCAGCGGGCGCAGACAGCCGCGGCAGCTGCGCCCCGGGTCGACCGGCTGGAGCCGGGCGCAGCATGGCGCGCAGAGCCCCAATGCCCCGGCCCGCGCGGGCAGGCGGACCGTGCAGGCGAAGCAGAAGCGTGGCCATACGAGGTCGAGGAGAGTCGCGAGCAGACCGGGCGCCGGCGCAGAGTGCGTCATCTCCGGAGAAGGACGCGCAATGCGGGTGCTAGACTCGCGCGCCGTCGCTGCGTCCGGCGGCGCCCGGGAGGACGCTTTGAAGCCCACACGCCTCGCCCTGCTCGCTCTCGCCCTGTCGATCACCCTGCCCCACCTGCTGCCGCGGGCGGCTGCAGCGCAGGACGACTACACGTTCACCGTCGGCCTGCTCGGCGGCGTCGGCGGATCGTTCGACGACTCGAGCGACGGCGACCTCGACCACCCCGTGATCGCCGCGACGCTCGGCATGGTCACCAACGACCGGACCCTGACTGTCGTGCGACTGGGGCGGCTCGACTTCGGGTCGGAAACCGACGTCGAAGGGCTGCACGATGCCGAGCTGACCTTCGTCACCATCGCCGGCGAGTACCGATTCCGTCAGCCGAGCTACGACTACGGCGTCTACCTCGGCCTCGGCGGCTACGAGCTGGCCGGTCGGGACCTGGTCGAGGGAGACGTGGACGACCGCGGCCTCGGCCTGGCGCTCGGTTTCACGGGCGACTTCGACCTCACCCGCCATCTCTCGGTGATCGTCGAGCTGTCAGCGCATTACGCCTTCCTCGACCATGCCGACATCTACGGCATGGCGGCGGGCGGCCTGGCCGTCCATTTCTGAACCCGCGCGCGCACCGCGCGCTCGCGCCAGTCGAAGGCACCGATGAACGAGTCGACCACCCGGCCGTCGACCACGATGTGGGTCTCCGGCAGCTGCCGGGTGTCGAATCGGTGGGCCACGTCCCAGTCGGGATCGAAGCGCAGCGGCAGGCGCGCCGCGCCGAGAAACTCGGCGGCGCGCCGCGGATCGTCCGACACCGCGACCATCAGGAACGTCACCCCGGCCGCCTGATCGCTCGCCGCGAACTCCACCAGCGTCGGAATCTCGGTGACGCACGGCGGGCACCAGGTGGCCCAGAAGTGGATCAAAGTCACCGGGCCGAGTTCGCCGGCCAGCGGCAGGCGCGCGCCGTCGGCGTCGACGAGTTCGCCGCCTGGGCGCGGCAGACCCTGGGGAGCCGACCGCGGCCAGAACAGGGCCGCCAGTGCGGCGCCGACGGCCACCAGCAGAATCCAGCGCGTGATGGCTGGACGGGGCGCGGCGTTGGCCTGTGGGGCGCCGGCGGATGAGCGGTCGGTCGAAGGCTCCACGATGGGGTATTCTCGCTCAGCCGCGCCCTCGGCCCGGCCCGCAGCGCTCTTGACCTCCCGCAACCGCCCCTCCGAACCCGCTCGCCGGCGCGCCTATCTGGTCGGCGTCACCCTGCCCGGCCAGCCGGCATGGGAGGTCGAGGACCACCTCGACGAGCTCGCGTCGCTGGTCGATACGGCGGGCGCCGACGTGGTCGGTCGCGCCGTGCAGGCACGACGGGCACCGGATCCGCGGCTGTTCATCGGCGAGGGCAAGGCCGAGGCAGTGGCGGCCGCGATGGCGGAGGCCGGCGCGGATCTGGCCGTGTTCGACGATGACCTCAACGGCAGCCAGACGCGCAACCTGGAAGAGATTCTCAAGGTCGAGGTGCTCGATCGCAGCGGCCTGATCCTGCGCATCTTCGAACAGCGGGCGCGCAGCAACGAGGCCCGCAAGCAGGTCGAACTGGCACGCCTGCGCTACGAACTGCCGCGGCTGGCGCGCCGGTGGGGGCATCTGTCCCGGCAGGCCGGCGGCATCGGCGTGCGTGGCGGCGAGGGCGAGACCCAGCTCGAGGCGGACCGACGCATGCTGCGCCGGCGCATCGCTCAGCTCGAGCGCGACCTGCGTCGGATCGAGAAGATGCGCCAGGTGCAGCGCTCCGGGCGCGAGCAGGTGCCGGTGGTCGCCCTGGCCGGCTACACCAACGCCGGCAAGTCGACCCTCTTCAACCGCCTGACCGCGGACGCGACGCTCGCCGAGGACCGCCTGTTTGCCACTCTCGACGCGCGACTGCGGCGTGGCGATGTCGCCGCCGGTCGCCGGCCGGTAGTGTTCGTCGACACCGTTGGCTTCATCCGCAAGCTGCCGCACGATCTGGTGGCCTCGTTCCGGTCGACGCTCGGGGAGGTTGCGGCGGCGGATCTGGTGCTGCACGTCGTCGACCGTTCGCACCCGCGCTGGGAGGACCAGAAGAAAGTGGCCGAGGAGGTGCTCGGCGAACTCGGCGTGGCGTCCGACGACCTGTTGGTGGTCTGGAACAAGGTCGACCGCCTGCCGCCGGCGGTGCGTGAGGGGCTCGCCGGCGGCGCGGCCGACACGGTGGCGGTTTCCGCGGCGACCGGCGAGGGAATCGAGCGCCTGCGCGCCGCAATTGCCGTGCGTCTCGGACCGCGGACAGCGCGGGCCGAAGCGGCCGGCGCCTGACCTTCCGCGCGCGGCCGGCTCCCCCGGCTTGTCGGGCCGACGCCCGATCACGTAGACTCCGCCTTCCGCCGGTGGGGCTGTAGCTCAGCTGGGAGAGCGCTTGAATGGCATTCAAGAGGTCGGCGGTTCGATCCCGCTCAGCTCCACCAATTTCCTTTCTTCCCTGAAGCCGGCGCGTCGTCGCGCTCCGACCGGTCCGCCCCGCGGACTCCGGCTCGGCAGGCGCTGTCGCACCGGCGGGCCGGGAGTCGTCGCAGGAGGTGCCGCCGTGGGTCGCAGACTCGTCAACTGCTCGTACCGGATTGTTGTCAGCGTGGTCGTCGGAGCTCTCGGCCTCGGCTCGATCGCCTGCAGCGCGACCCCGGTACCCACCGTGGCCGCGTCCTCATCGGCTCCGTCCGTGCCGTCGCCGCTGCATCTTGCCAAGCTCGACGCGGTGCTCTGGTTCCAGACCGCCGAGGAGACGCGGCAGTTGCAGCGCCAGGCGTTCCTGGCTGCAGCGCGCGCCGTCGAGCAAGCACTTGCGGATCCGTCCTGGAGCGCCATCGGGCAGGGCGAGGAGGCGGCTGACCTGCCGGTCGCGGTGATCGCTGACGTCGACGAGACGCTGCTCGATAACTCCGCGTTCGAGGGCTGGATGCTGCGCAGCGACAGCAGCTTCACGCCGGCCGCGTGGACGACCTGGGTCGATGCGGCCGAGGCCGAGCCGCTCGCGGGCGCCGTGGATTTCGCCCGCTTCCTGACCGATCGGGGTGTCACGCTCTTCTACGTGACCAATCGGGACGCCGAGCACGAAGCGGCGACGCGGGAGAACCTGGCACGCACCGGCTTCCCTCTCGTGGCAGACAAGGACGTTCTGCTGCTGCGCCACGAGCGGCCGGAGTGGACGAGCGACAAGGAGAGCCGCCGCCGGCTGGTGGGCCAGACCCATCGCGTCATCCTCCTGCTGGGCGACGATCTCAACGACTTCCTGAGCGGGGCGCACAGCGCGACGCTGGCTGAGCGCCGGCGCCTGGCCGAGGCCGCATCTGACCGCTTCGGCACCTCGTGGTTCGTGCTCCCGAACCCGACCTACGGTTCGTGGGAGCGCGCGCTCGATGCCGGCGAAGTGCCACCGGAGGACGACGCAGCGCGGCTCGCTTCGCGCCTTGCTCGGGTGCGCGCCTTTCAGGCGCCGTAATCCGGTTGCGGCGGCGTCGCCCGAGCGGAGCGATTCGATAGGCTGGAGAGATCTTGGCGCGTTCGGTAGCCGCATTCTTCGAGGAGCTCGGGCCTGGTGGCCTGTCGTCGCTGTCACTGGCGCTGCTGACCGGGGCGCTCGGCGCCGGGCTGCCCGTCGCCTGGCGGATGCGCGAAGTCCTGCGCTGGGCCGCCGTCGAAGAGCGACGGAAGGCGGACGCCATCCTGGTGCTCGGGCGCGAACTCGTCGATGACGCACCGACCGAGGTCTTCCGCAGTCGACTCGATCACGGCCGCGAATTGTGGCGCGAGGGCTGGGCGCCGCTCATCGTCGTATCCGGTGGTCTCACCGGCACCGCCACGCGCACGGAGGCTGCCGTGGGACGCGACTATCTGCTGGCGGCTGGTGTGCCGGAGGCGGCGATCTGGACTGAAGATCGCAGCCGGCACACGCTGGAGAATCTCTTCAATGCGCGGGAGACGATGTATCGAGATGGGCTTCGTCGCTCGCTGCTGGTTTCCGATCCCCTGCACCTGGCGCGCGTGATGGCATTCGCCCGCGGCCTGCAGTTCGATCTCGCCTGCTCGCCGGCCCGCTCGGCTCCACCGCACGGAGGCACGCTCTCGTGGTGGGCGCGCGCGGCGCGCGAGGCGTTTCTGTTGCATTGGTATCGCGTCGGAGTGGCCTACAGCCGGGCCATCGGATCACGCCGGCTTCTCGCCCGCGTGACCTGAGGGTCGCGGCTCGCACAGCTCGGAGGAGTACCAGGCATGTCCTTCATGGCGAAGTCCCGCAGGATGCTGGTCGTTTTGGTACTGGCAGCGTCACCCCTCGCGGCTCAGCCGCCCGATCTCGAGACGCTCGGCCGCATCCGGGAAGAGGGCCTGAAGCGCTCGCAGGTGATGGAGATCGCCCGGCAGCTGACGGATGGATTCGGACCGCGGCTGACCGGGTCGCCCGGCCTCGAACGAGCGGGGGAGTGGGCGCGCGACCAGATGACCGGCTGGGGCCTGACGCGGGCGCGTCTCGAACCGTTCGAGTTCGGCCAGGGATGGACCTGGTCGCGCAGCGTCGTGACCGAGGTGTCGCCTGTGGTGCTGCCGCTCGCCGCCGTCCCGAAGGCGTGGACGATCGGTACGTCGGGCCCCGTGCGGGGAGAGATCGTGCAGGCCACTCTCGACGACGACGAGGCTCTCGAGCGGTGGCGCGGCAAACTCGCCGGCAAGATCGTCCTGCTCGACGACGGGAGCGAAGATGCCCCGCGGCGTGGCGGGCCGGAGCGCCAGGAGTTCGAGCGCTGGGACGACGCTCGCCTTGCCGAGCTGGTCGCGGCCGACCTCGACGAGCCGCGCGGGGAGCGGTGGCGCCAGGGGGCACGCAAGCGGCTGGCGTTTGCTCGCCAGCAGGCGGAGTTTTTCGCGGCCGAAGGCGTGCTCGCTACCATCGAGCTGTCGTCGCGAGAGTTCGGAATTCTGCGCGTCGGTGGTGACACGATGCGCCGCGACCCGAGTTATCCGCGCGGAGTGCCCGGCCTCGTGCTCGCCGCCGAGCCGTATCGACGCCTGCTGCGTCGCCTGGAGGAGGATGAGCGGATCGAGCTGGAAGTGGACGTCGCGACCCAGTTCCTCGACGGGCAGACCGTGGCCTACAACACCCTGGCGGAGATCCCCGGCGGCGACAAGCGCAACGAGCTGGTGATCGCGGGCGCCCACCTCGACTCGTGGCACGCCGGCACGGGCGCCACGGACAACGCGGCCGGATCGGCAGTCGTCCTCGAAGCGGTTCGGATCCTGCAAGCGATCGGAGCCAAGCCGCGGCGCACGATCCGGGTGGCGTTGTGGGCGGGCGAGGAGCAGGGGCTTCTCGGTTCGCGTGCCTACGTGGAGCAGCATGTCGCAGACCGTCCCGAGCCGACCGACCCGGCGGAGCTGGAGCTGCCGCGCGCGTATCGGAAGGAAACCTGGCCGATTCGCCGACTGGCCGAGCACGGCCGGATCTCCGCCTATTTCAATCTCGACAACGGCGGAGGACGGATTCGCGGCATCTATGCCCAGGAGAATCTGCCGGTCGGTCCGATCTTCCAGAGCTGGCTGGCGCCGCTCGCCGATCTCGGCGCCACCACGGTGACCCAGCGCGCCACCGGCTCGACCGACCATGTGGCGTTCGATCGTGTCGGCGTGCCGGGATTCCAGTTCATCCAGGATCCGCTCGACTACTTTGCGCGCACCCATCACTCGCACCTGGACACGTATGAGCGGTTGCAGCGGGAGGATCTCGTGCAGGCTTCGATCGTGATGGCGAGCTTCCTGTGGCAGGCCGCCCAGCGCGACAACCTGCTGCCGCGCAAGCCGTTCCCGGTCGAACCGGTGAAGGAGACGTCCACAGCCGGCGCCGACTGACCGGGCGGTCGCGGCTCAGAAGGCGATTGCCTCGATGGCCTCGCCCGACGCCCGCGCTGCTTCGCCGGCCCGCACACGCAGCAGCAGGTCGGCGCGCGCAAATGACACGAGATCGTGCGAGCCGGCGATCGGCTCGGGGCGTGCCGCCGGACGGCCGTCGACGAGGATCCGCCGTGCAGGGACGAACCGGTCGCGCACGCGTCCGGCGGGCAGTGGGGCGGCGAGCGGTAGCGCGAATGCGTCGCTCCAGAACCCGCTCTCGCGGCCGCCCAGCCGCGCCAGCGTCGGCTCGACCAGCAGTCGGAACGCAGTCATGACCGACCCGGGGTTGCCCGGCAGGCCGAAGACGAGAGTGGATCCTCTCCGGGCGGCCAGCAGCGGCTTGCCGGGCTGCATGGCGACGCCGTGGAAGAGGAGCTCGCAGCCGAGCTCACGCAGGACGGCCGGGACGTGGTCGGCTCCGCCCATCGACACTCCGCCGCAGGTCAGCACGAGGTCGGCATCGGCAAGTGCCGGCGTCAGCAGTTCGCTCAGGTGACGCGGGTCGTCGCGGGCGATGCCGAGCGAGCGAACCCGAGCACCGACTCGGGCCGCGGCGGCGAGCAGGAAGTCGGTGTGGGAATCGCGCAGGCCGCCCGGCGGCGGTTCGCGGTCCGGCGAGACGATCTCGTCTCCCGTGGCGAGTACCGCCACCCGCGGCAGCGGCCGAACGGCGAAGCGTTCGGTCCCCTGGCTGGCCGCCAGTCCCAGGGCGGCCGGGCCGAGGCGGCTGCCGGCAGTGAGCAGCTCAGCGCCGGCACGGGCGATCTCGCCGGCGCGGCGGACGGCGTGGCCGAGCGGAGGGGACTCGAGGATCCGCACCCGCCCGTCGGAGCCGGGCCGCGTCTGTTCGACCCCGATCACTCGGTCGCAGCCGTCGGGGACCGGAGCCCCGGTCCAGATCTCGGCCGCCGCTCCCGGCGGCACTCGGGCGCCGGGAGCCGCCCCGGCCGCGATGCGAGCGACGACCGGCAGCTCGGAGCCGGCTGCCACCCCGCCGGCGAGGGCGTAGCCGTCCAGCGCCGAGACATCGCGGGGCGGCAGGTCGACGGCGGCGAGCAGCCCGGTCGCGAGCACCCGGCCGCAGGCGGCCTGGCGCTCCACCGTCTCGGTGTCTGCCGATGGCGCACGTTCGGCCAGCGCGATCGCCAGGCGCTCCCAGGCTTCCTCCGGGCGGATCATCGAAGGGAGTCCATCACAGACGGGCGGGATTCCGGCAGCGGCGCTGGGCGTGCGGTAACATTCCGGCCTCCCATGACCCGCGCCGAGCGCGTGCCCCAGTACCGCGGCGACCTCCGGGACACCGCGTTGCCCGAGATGTTGTCGATCATCGACCGGACCCGTGTGGCCGGGCTGATCGAGGCGGTCTGGGGCGACCTCTCGAAGCGGATCTACCTCGACAACGGCTACGTCGTGCATGCGGCCTCGAGCGACCTGGGCGAGAGCCTGGGCAGCTTCCTGCGTCGGACCGATCGGATCACGGAGGAGCAGTTCCAGGCGGCGATGAGCCAGCGCTCTCAGGAGCATCGTCGGCTGGGCGAGGTGTTGATCGAGCGCGGCATGCTGACTCCGGCGCAGGTGAACCAGGCGATCCGGGAGCAGATCGAGGCGGTGCTCTGGAATCTGTTCTCCTGGGAGCAGGGCGAGGTGCGATTTACCCCCGGCGTGCCCGACCTGACCGGCATCATCCGCATTCAGATCCCGCTGCGCCAGGTGATCGTCGAGGGGGTCAAGCGGGCCGCGAACGCGAAATCGATCGTCGGTCGGATGGGGGGCAAGGACACCGTGTTCGCTCCCGCCTATCGATTCGAGGACCTGATCGAGATCGCGCTCGACGAGCCAGGCTATCGGCTGTTGTCCGGCGTCAACGGCCGTCGCACGCTCTACGAGCTGTGCACCGGCGGGCCGATGGCTGCGGCCGAGGCGGCCCGCCTGCTCTACGCCTTCCACGTCCTCGGTCTGATCCGACGCGCCGGCGCCCCCGATGCTCCGGAGCGGCTCGCCAGCGTCGGCATCAAGATCAAGCTGCGTCAGGACCCGTGAGGAAACTCAGGACTCATGCCCATCTACGAATACCGGTGTCAGAACTGTCAGCAGACGACGGAAATCCTCCAGCGGGTGGACGATGCCGTTCCCCCCTGTCCAGCCTGTGGCGGCGAGCTCAGGAGACTGGTGAGCGCGCCGGCGTTCCAGTTCAAGGGCGAGGGCTGGTACGTGACGGACTATGCCCGCAAGCGCGGCGGTGCGGCGGGCGGCTCGGCAACCGACAAGGGCGAGTCGGCAGCCGCGTCCGGGTCGACCTCTGGATCCGGCTCGGAGGGTGGAGCGTCGTCCAAGCCCGCCGAGAGCAGTGCCTCCACACCGTCGGCGACCCCTTCGACCACCGCCAAGGAATGAGCCGCCGGCGGCGCCGGGCACCTTCGTCCCGGAGCCTGCCGTGACAGCGACTCCGGATGCTGGCGGTACCTCGCCCGCCGGCCGATGGGCCGCGGCGGGGCTGCTCGTGGCTGCCCTTGCCTGGCTGGGGTGGGGAGTGTCGACCGTTCTCGCGCGTGCGTACGATGCCGCCCACGCCGCGGACCGGCCGACCTTCTGGCGCTTCTGGACGCCGGAAACGGCGCAGCTGCGCTCGTTGCTCGCGACCTCGCTCGAGCAGCACACGGGTGGAGCCCCGGTACTCGTGGCCGCCGGACCCGCGGGAGCCAAGTCGGACGAGGTCTGGCACTGGGCCCAGTACCTGGCCCCGGAAACGCAGTTCGTCCAGATCGACGACGCGGTGGATCCGCGGCAGTTTGCGCTCCGCCTGGTGTGGGGCCGCGAGCCCGGGGACCCGGACTGGATCGTCGTGCGCGAGCGCGGTCCGTTTCGACTCGAGCGACGGGGACGGACGCCGTGAGCGGCGTGCTGCTGGCAGCGCTGGCAGCGCTGCTCGTGCTGGTGGCCGGTGGCGCCCCGCTCCACGTGCCAGCCGGTCCACTGCTCGGCAGGGTCGGCGGCGCGACTCTGGCGGGCCTGGTCGCGCTGCACCTCGGCCTGACGGTTGCCGACCCGTTCACTGCCTGGACGGGAGGCCTCGCAGTCGGCCTCGCCCTGCTCGCCGCGCTGGTCTGGCGGATGGGCGTGCCACGCTGCGAACTTCCGCGCCTGTCGCGGCCGGGTTGGGGCCTCGTCGTGGCCGCGTTGCCCTTGGCTCTGTACGGAGCGCTGGCGTCCGTGCGCCTGGCGCATCTGCCCGACTTCGTGTTTCACTGGGGGATCAAGGCGCAGTGGTGGCTGCTTGCCGGCGGAGTGGATTTCGAGGCGCTGTCGCGCGTCTCCTCGTGGCGCCTCAACCCCGGCTATCCGCAGCTCGTGCCGGAGGTGATGGCGTTGCCGGGGATGCTCGGTGGCGGCTGGAACGACCGGGCAGCGCTGCTCGTCGCTCCGGGTTTGGCGGTGGTCATCGTGCTCACCGTGCGTCATGTCGCTCGGCGCGCCGGGGTCGCTCCCCTGGCGCTGGAGGTCACGACGGCGCTGGCGGGGATCGTTGTGGGTGGCTTCGGTTTCATCCACGGCGGCGCCGGCGGCGCGGACGACTTCATGGCGCTCGCGGTGGTGTCCGGGACGGCGGCGCTGATCGATCCCGATTGGCGCGCATCCGCCGTCGCCGTGGGGCTGGCGGCCGCGTTGGCGGCGGGCGCCAAGGTCGAGGGTTTCGTCTGGGCGGCCGTTCTGATCGCAGTCGACGCAGTGCGCACCGTGCCGCTGGCCGGGACGAGGGCGCTGGTCCGCCGGCTGCCGTGGACCGTCCTGCCCGCTGGCGCGGTGCTCGCCTTATGGTCCGTTCGCGAGGGACGCTTCTATCTGCCCACGCGCGCCGAGCCGCCCGACCTGGAGCGCTGGACCGCGGTGGCGCGCGCGATCGGCGAGGCGACGACCCACCTCGACGGAGGTCTGCTCGCGGTACTGCTGCTCGCATTGCCCTGGTGCGCTGCGCGTCCGCGCCTGCGCGCCGCCGCAGCAGCGGTTGCCGCGCTTGGCCTGTCCTATGTCGCCGTTTATCTGCTCGCACCGAGCGACCAGGCGTTCCTGGTCGTGTCGACCTTCGCGCGCCTGGCCTATCAGCTGCTGCCGGCGACGATCGTGCTGCTGGCCGTCGCGACAGTGCCGGCCACGCCGCGTCGCACTCCCGCACCGACTCTCCCGACGTAGAATCGACGCATGATCTTGGCGCGACACTGCCGAGGATGGAGGATCGGCCGACCGGCTCTCTTGCTCGCCGGGCTGGTGCTGGCCGGCAGCCAGCTCGCGGCGGCGCAGGCGAATCTGGAGTTTGCGCCGGCTCCGATCTTCGGCGCCGACGTGCGCAGCCTGGTGTTCGACCCGACGAATCCGGATCGGGCCTTCGCCGGGACTTCCGGTGGCCACGTTTACGTCAGCGAGGACGGAGGGGAGTCGTGGCGCGAGGCGTTCGGCCGATCGGCGCCGTTCCCGGGCTGGGTCGTCGGCACTCTGGCGTTCGATCCGAATCGGCCCGGTCGGCTGTGGGCCGGTCTGTGGGGCGTCTGGGGCGGCGGCCGCGTCGCCTGGTCTGACGACTTGGGGGCCAGCTGGGCGCTGCACGACAGCGGCCTGCCGGCCGGCGACCAGGTCTACGCACTCGCCTTCGTCCCCGGTGCGGCCGGACGCCTGTTCGCCGCCACCCGCAGCGGAGTCTGGCGCACGGACGACGACGGCGCACATTGGAGCCGCACCTCTGAGTCCGAACCGCGTCTGATCCAGGTCTCCAGTCTGTGGGTCGATCCTCAGCAGCCGGAGCGGATCCTGGCCGGGACCTGGCGGCGTGCCTTCCGCAGTCTCGATGGCGGCGCGACCTGGCGCGAAATTCCCAACGGCATGCTGCTCGACTCGGAGGTGTTCGCCATCCAGGCCGTGCCCGGGGAGCCGGGGCGGCTCTGGGCTTCGACCTGCGGCTGGATCTACCGCGGCGAGGACTACGGCGACCGCTGGACGCGCGTCCGGCACGGCTTCGCCGAGCGCCGCACGCCCTCGCTGCTGGTGCTTTCTGCCGACCGCGTGCTGGCGGGAACGGTGGCCGGACTGCACCTGTCGACCGACGGCGGCGAGACGTTCCGCCGCACCTCCGACGGCGCCCTGCCGATTCTCGCGATGGCGGCCCACCCGGCACGTCCCAGGCGGGTGCTGATCGGCACGGAGGGGGCGGGGATCTGGGTCTCCGAGGATGGCGGGGAGACGCTGTCGCCTCGTCTGACAGGTACCGCGAACGTGCGGGTGCCCGCGCTGGCCGCCGCCGCCGACACGGTGTTCGCAGCCGTGGCGCATGCCGGTCCGCTGTCGGGTATCTATCGATCGCCGGACGGGGGCGTGAGTTTCGCCGAGCGCGCGTCCGACCTGCCCACCGTCCTCGACCTGGCGACGGTCGGCGACACCGTCTACGCGGCAACCGAGGGCGGCCTGTTCGAGCGCTCAGGGAACGGCTGGCGCCGCATCGACGAGCTCGAGACCGCGCGCATCGAGCAGCTGCTCATCGCCGGTGACCGGCTGCTGGCGCGAGGCCGCGATCGCGTCTGGGAGCGCGACGCGCGGCGCCGGTTCGTTCCGGTCGATCTGGGCCTGGGAGGCAGCCCGGACAGCCTCGCTTTCGTCTGGGACGACCTGTGGGCGCGCGCGGAGGGGCGCCTCTGGCGTCTGCGCGCCGGCGTCGCGCCGGAGCCGATCAGTCTGCCGGCAGCCGATGCGCGCCCGGTGCCGGCCGGCAACGAGCTGCTGGTGGTGGCCTCCGCGGAGGGAGTCTGGTTGCGTCGTGATGTGACCGCTGCCTGGGAGCGACTGCCCGACGAGCCGGGGCGCGCGCTGCCGACCGGCAACGCGCACTACCCGCTGCTGGTCGCGGGCGCGCGGACATTGGCGCTGCTGTCCGTCGACGGCAGCCGGTCGCAGGAGATGATGCCTTCCTTCCCCACAGCGTCGGTGCGCGCCGCTCTGCTCGAAGAGCGCCGGCTGTGGGTCGGTACGTCCGGCCACGGGCTCTGGAGTGTCGATCTTCCCGGGCCGGTGTCGGTTGCCGATCGGGTCGCTGCTGGCTCAGCGGCCGGGGGCACGGCTGCACCTTCAGTGGTCGTCGAGTGACTCGAGCATGCGGCGGTAAGTCGCGTAGCGCGGCAGCTCTCCACGCTGGGCAGCTGCGAGCACGGCGCAGCCCGGCTCGTGGACATGGGTGCAGTCAGTAAAGCGACACGCGCCTGCCAGCGCCGCAAACTCGTCGAAGTAGCCGGCCAGCTCGCCGGCCGACAGGCGCCAGAGACCGAACTCGCGGATTCCAGGCGTATCGATGACTCGGATATCGGACCCGAGGGTGTAGATGCGTGCCCGGGTCGTCGTGTGCCGTCCCTTCTGCCAGGTTGTCGAGACCTCGCCCACAGCTGCCGCGGCCCGTGGATCGAGAGCGTTGAGAACCGAACTCTTGCCGACGCCGCTGTGTCCCACGAATGCGGTGAGTTTGCCGGTCAACCGCTCGCGCAGCGCCTCGATCCCTTCGCCGGTCGTCGCGGAAAGGAGCAGCACGGGCACGTCCAGCTCTGCATAGGGCCGCAGGCGGGCCAGTTCGGGGTCGTGGTCGCGCGGCCCCTCCACCAGGTCGACCTTGTTGATCGCCAGCAAGGCCGGCACACCGCCATGGGCCAGGGCGACCAGGAAGCGATCGAGCAGCCCGGTCGAGAGCGCGGGGTTGCGCACCGAGGCGACGACTACGGCAAGGTCGAGGTTTGCCGCCAGCACACGCTCGCGGTGGGTGTGGAACGGGTCGGGTCGGGACAGCCTGGAGCTGCGGGGCAGCAGGCGTGCGACGGCAAGCGCACGCCCGGGCCGCTCGGTGAGCAGGACCCGATCGCCGACTGCGATGCCGGACCGCTGAGCGAGCGTCAGCGCTTTGGGCAGGTGTGCGGCCTGTCGTCGGCCGTCCTCCAGTTCGACCTCACACAGGCCGCGGTCGAGCGCCAGGATGGTCGCCGCGATTCCGGGCGGGCCGAGCTGCGCCTCGGCCGGCGTCGGCGCGACTGGACTGTCCGCCTGCAGGCGCCCCAGCCGTCGCTCCACCGCTTCGCTTCGCCGGCCTCCGTGACGCTGGCGGGTGGGCAGGTTTTCGAACTCGTCGTCGAAATCGGTTTCGCGGGCGGCCCCGTTGGCCGGCGGACTATCCTGGGCGTCGGCCGGCTGCAGACGACCGGTCCGTCCAGTGCGTTCCTGTCTGCGCTGCCGGCTCACTCGGCTTCCGGGGAGCCGGTCAGCCCCGCCTTCTTGGCGTAGTAGCGGAACGATCTGAAGGTGATCCCGAGCAGTTCCGCTGCCTGGGTCTGGACGCCGCCCGTGCGCGCCAGCGCCTGCTGCATCAGATCGACGCGGATGCGCTCGAGAGTTGCCTCGAGGTCGATGCCCTGCTCGGCGAGCACGATGCCGTGATCGGTGGCCGCTCGTCCGGTGACCAGCTCGTCCGGCAGGTCGGCGGCCGTGATGGCGTCGGAGGTCGACAGGGCCACCGCGCGCTCGATCAGGTTCTCGAGCTCTCGCACGTTGCCCGGCCACCCGTAACCTTCCAGCAGGCGCATCGCTTCGGCCGAGACCTTCTTGGGTGGAACGCCGAGCTCGTCGCAGTTCTTGCGCAGGAAGTGTCCGACCAGCAGCGGAATGTCCTCGCGACGATCGCGCAAAGCCGGTAGCGCGATCGGGATGACGTTGATCCGGTAGAACAGATCCTCGCGGAACTCGTTCTTCTCGATCTTCTCGCGCAGATCCTGATTGGTGGCCGCGATGATGCGCACGTCCACCGATTCCTCGGTGTTGCCGCCCACGCGCCGGACCGTCTTGTCCTGCAGCGCGCGCAGCACCCGCACCTGCATCGACAGACTCATCTCGCCGATCTCGTCGAGAAACAAGGTCCCCCGGTTGGCTTCCTGGAACAGGCCGCGCTTCTCGCGCACGGCACCCGTGAAGGCACCCCGCTCGTGGCCGAACAGTTCGCTCTCGAGCAACGCTTCCGGCATCGCCCCGCAGTTGATGGAAAGGAATCGCTCGGTGGCACGCGGTCCGGAGAAGTGGATCGCGCGGGCGATCAGCTCCTTGCCGGTGCCGCTCTCACCCTGGACGAGGACGGTCGACGAAGTGCGTGCCACCCGCTCGATGAGACCAAAGATGGCCTGCATGCGGGGGCTGCGACCGATGATGTTCTTGAACGCGTACCGCTCGGCGAGCTCACGACGAAGGTAGATGTTCTCCTCGGCGAGCCGCGTCTTCTCCAGCGCACGATGGATGACGACCTTCAGCTCGTCGACGTCGAACGGCTTCGGGACGTAGTCGTAGGCACCCGCCTTCATGGCATCGATGGCGCTGCGGGTGGACGTGTAGGCGGTCATCAGGATGACCGCCGGGCCGAGCTGCTGGCTGCGGATCTCGCGCAGCAGGTCCAGCCCGTTGCCGTCCGGCATCATCATGTCGCACAGCACCAGGTCCGGAGTGCGCGCGGTCAGCCGCTCGCGTGCCTCCTGAACGGAGCTCGCGCTCGAGACTTCGAACCCTTCTGCGGTGCACAGAACGCTCAGGAAGTCGACCAGGCTGGGCTCGTCATCGACGATCAGGATATGGGCGGGCGGCACGTTTCAGGCTCCTGTCGTCGCCGCAGCCGGAGCGGGCTCGAGCGGCAGTTCGATACGAATGGTGGTTCCCTGGTTGAGGCGGCTGTCGACCGACACGCGCCCGCCATGCTCCTGGACGATCCGGTAGACGATCGCCATCCCGATGCCAGTCCCGCCGTCGAAGTGCGACTGAAACGGCTGGAACAGCCGGGCGCGCTGCTCCTCGCTCATGCCGCTGCCGGTATCGCGGAACTCGATCAGGTACGACTCGCCGCTCAGCTCCCCCGACAGCCGGATCTCGCCACCGCCGGGCATGGCGCGCAGCGCGTTGCGCGCCAGGTTCCAGAAGACCTGGCTGATCTGGTCCGAGTCGCCGATCATGAAGGCGGACGGTGGATCGAAGCGGGCGGAGAAGCGGTGGCGGCCGGTCACCTCCTCCGAATTGCGCAGCAGTTCGAGGTTCTCGGCCAGCAGTCGGGCGACGTCGAAGCGACTGCTCGAGCGCTCCTTGGGGCGGGCGAAGCGCAGGAATCCCTTGATCGTCCGGTCCAGCCGGTGGCTCTCCTTGAGGATGATGTCGAGCAGCTTGCGCTGCGACTCGGTGGCCGGCAGGGCGGAAGAGAGGAGCTGGACGGAACCGGAGATCGCCGCCAGCGGGTTGCCGACCTCGTGGGCGATGCCGGCCGCCAGCTCGCCGGCGGCCGCCATGCGGTCTTTCACGCGCAGCTCCTCCTGCAGGCGCCTCCACTGGGTCAGATCCTGAAATACGAGGATCGTGCCGACGACCACGCCGGAGGCGTCGGTCAGGGGAGACAGCGAGAAGCCGATCGGCACGGAGTCGTCGCCCCGGTGAATCTCGGTCTCGGTGCGGCTCGAGCGCTGGCCTTCCTCGAGCGAGGCAACCAGCTCGTCCCACGCCTCGATCGACAGCAGACCCAGCCGGTCGACCGGTCCGTCGAGCAGCTCGTCCTCCGAGCGGCCGAGGATCTCCAGCGCCGCACGATTGACGCTGGTCACGCGGCCAGAGCGGTCGGTCGTGGCGATGCCGGTGGAGATCGACTGTACGACGTCACGGTGGAAGACCTCGAGGTTGGCGAGGCTGTCGCGCTGCACTTCGAGCTCGGCCTCCGCGCGCAGAGCGCTCTCGGCCAGCATCGAGGTCAGCCAGGCGACGGCGTAGAAGCCGAACAGATGAACGGCGAGGTTGTAGGGGAGTCGCCATGCGACCTCGTCCGAGGGCAACGGGTTGCCGATCGGCGGGATGAGGCCCCTCGCCAGCCCGATCATCAGCGCCGCGTAGAGGAGGTAGGCGGCCGTCGCCACCAGCAGGGCGCCGCGACGCCGCACCAGCACCGAGGCCACCATGATGACGACGAGGTAAAAGAGCGAGAACGGGCTTCCGATGCCGCCGAAGAACGCGACCAGGCCGGTGACGAGCAGCAGGTCGCCGGCGAACTGAACGAACGCCTGAACGGTCGGACGTCCGGGCACCAGGTAGAGCAGCGCGATGTAACCAAGGCTCGCCAGGTAGGTGAAGCCGGCCAGCAGGTAGAGCAGGTCGAACTGTGGCAGCGAGCCCGGCGTCGTCAGCTGGACGAGCAGGTAAGGCAGGCTCACGCTGGTGATCACGACCAGGCGGATGGCGATCAGCCAGCGCAGGGATCGGCCGAGAATCTCGGTGTCGGTGCGGGTGCTGCTCACGGCGTCAGGCGCAGCGACGGGAGGAGGTGAACCTCCTCCCGTCGACGGGTCGGAACCGGCGGGCGTCGCGGTGCGGCGCGGGACGCCTCAACCGATCTTGTTGAGGATCGCGTACATCGGCAGGTACATCGCCGTGACGATCGTGCCGATGATCGTGCCGAGGATGACGATCATCACCGGCTCGAGCAGCTTCATCAGGCCCGCGATCGCCGTATCGACCTCTTCCTCGTAGAAGTCGGCGATCTTCGAGAGCATCTGGTCGAGGGCGCCGGTTTGCTCGCCGACGTTGATCATCTGCACGACCATCGGCGGGAAGACCTTCGTCTCGGCGAGCGGCATCGAGATCGTCTTGCCCTCTTCGACCGCCTTGCGCACGGACATGATGGCGTCTTCGATGATCGCGTTGCCGGATGTCTTGGCGGTGATCTCCAGGCCGTCGAGGATCGGCACGCCCGACGAGGTGAGGGTGGCAAGCGTGCGGCAGAAACGCGCGACGGCGATCTTGCGCAGCAGCATGCCGACCACGGGGATGCGCAGCAGCAGGGCGTCGATCTGCCGGCGGCCGGAGTGAGTCTTGTGGTACTTGCGGATCAGGAAGTAGAGCAGGATCAGGCCGATGATGACCAGCCAGCCGAAGCGGCCGACGAAATTCGAGGCGTTGACCACCTGGCGCGTCAGCCACGGCAGTTCGCCGCCGAGGCCGGCGAACAACTGGGAGAAGACCGGGATGACCTTCCAGAGGATGATGTAAACGACGCCGGCGGCGATCAGCAGGATCGACACCGGATAGATCAGCGCCGACTTGACCTGCGACTGCAGGCGAACCACCTTCTCGATGTACTGCGCCAGCCGCTGCAGGATGATGTCGAGAATACCGCCGGCCTCGCCGGCCTGGATCATCGAGACATACAGGTTGTTGAAGGCCTTCGGATGCTTGGCCATCGCGTCCGCGAGCGCAGCGCCGCTCTCCACGTCGGTGCGCACCTGCTGGATCGTCTCGCGGAACGTCCGATCCTCCTCCTGCTCACCGAGGATCTCGAGGCACTGGACGAGCGGCAGGCCGGCGTCGAGCATGACCGAGAACTGGCGGGTGAAGATGGCGACCCGCTTGGCGGCGACACCGCGCGAGATGCGCGGCATCAGGCGGATCTCCTTGCCCTTCTCCCGGATGTTGGAGACCTGGATGTTCTGGCGGCGCAGCGTGGCGGCGGCGGCGTCCCGGGAGTCGGCGATCAGGATCCCTTCCTGGAACGCGCCGAATCGATTCTTGCCTTTCCAGACGAAGCTCGGCATCGCATCAGCTCCTGTTGGCGACCGTGGCGCCCGAACCCTCGGTCAGGTTCGGATTGAGCGACCCCGGACCGCGGGCGATGATCTCCTGCAGCTCGTCCGGGTAGGACGAGCGGACCATCGCGGTCTGCAGCGTGATCATCCGTTTGAAGTAGAGAGAGGCCAGGGACTGGTTGAAGGTCTGCATGCCGTACTTGGCCTGGCCGGTCTGCATCATGCCGTAGATCTGATGCACCTTGTCCTCGCGGATCAGGTTGCGGATCGCGGCGTTCGGCACCAGGATCTCCATCGCCAGCGCGCGCCCCTTGCCCGAGGCCTTGGGGATCAGGGTCTGACACATGATGCCCTCGAGCACCATCGAGAGCTGGACGCGGATCTGCGACTGCTGGTGGGCCGGGAAGATGTCGATGATCCGGTTGATCGACGATGCAGCCGAGTTGGTGTGCAGGGTGGCGAAGGTCAGATGGCCGGTTTCGGCGATACGCAGGGCCGACTCGACGGTCTCGAAGTCGCGCATCTCACCGATCAGCACGACGTCCGGATCTTCACGCAACGCCGAACGCAGCGCATTGCCGAAGCTCAGGGTGTCGGCGTGCAGCTCCCGCTGATTGACCAGGCAGCTCTTGTGACTGTGCAGGTACTCGACCGGGTCCTCGATGGTGATGATGTGCTCGTGGCGCTCGCGGTTGATCTTGTCCAGCATCGCGGCGAGCGTCGTGGACTTACCCGATCCCGTCGGGCCGGTCACCAGAACCAGGCCGCGCGGCTTCTCACAGATCTTCTCGATGACCGGTGGCAGGCCGAGTTCCCGGAAGCCGCGGATCTCGTACGGGATCTGCCGGAAAGCGCCAGCCACGGCGCCGCGCTGATGGAAAATGTTCGCCCGGAAGCGGGCCAAACCTTTGATTCCGAAGGACAGATCCAGTTCCAGCGTCTCTTCCAGCCGATGCTTCTGATTGTCGGTCAGGATCGAGTAGCAGATCTGCTTGGTCTCGGTCGGCGTCATTGGCGGCATGTTGAGCGGGCGCAGTACGCCGTCGACGCGAATCTGGGGTGCAGAATTCGTGGTGATGTGAAGATCGGATCCCCCCTGCTCGACCATCGCCTTGAGCAGGGCGTTCAGAGTCGGCGGCATGACGGTCCTCCGCGGCTGCGACGCTATTTGTCACACGGCAGTGTACACAAAACCCCCCTGGGGCGCCAGCGAACGGGGTCACAGGCGGAGCCGGGCCATTGCGACCCGGTTGCCACCGTCCGCCGGATCGGCTAGATTAGTAAGCGCTAACTAACAGACTCGACCGACTGCCGGCTGACCCATGCCTCCGACCTCCTCCCCGCCTTCCCTCGACCTGACGCGGCGGCAGGAGGAGTTCGTTCAGGCGGCGATCGAGCTGGTCCGGGCCGAGGGGTGGTCAGCCCTGACCTTGCGCCGTCTTGCCGCACGGCTCGGGGTGAGTGATCCGGCTCTCTACCGGCACTTCGCCGGGAAGGGCGATCTGGCGCTGGCGGTGGCGGCTCGGATGCGTGAGCTGCTGCTCGAACCGGTGCGTCGTCTGGCGCTGGATCCTGCGCTCTCGCCGCGGCAGCGGCTGGAGAGGATGCTCAGCCACCACCTCGACCTCATCCTGGCCACGGACGGCCTGCCGGTGCTGCTGGTCGCCGAGGCGTCGACCGGCGACGCCGGCCTTGCGGCCCACCTGCGGGCCACCGTCGACGAGTACGCCGCGCACCTGGGGGCCTGCGTCACCGCGATCGACGAACCGGCATCGTCTGCAGCCGCTGGCGACTGGCCGACGGCCGAGGAGCGGGTGCTGCAGCTCGTCGCGCTCCCCGCCGTCATCGCCCTGCGCTGCCGCCTGCAGGCGCGGACCTCGTCGCCCGCCAGCCCGGAGCCCGCCCGGCTGCACCGTCTGCTCAGGCGTCACGTCGACTGCGTGCTCGGCGAAACGGACGCCGGGAGCTCTCCGCACGCCCAGGCTTCGGCCAAGGAGTCGCCATGAGAGCAGTCGCCGCCGCGATCTGCTTGCTGTCGCTGACCGTCCCGGCGTGGGCCGAGGACACCCCGCCTCTGACTCTGCACGACGCCGTCGCGCGTGCCCTGGAGACCCATCCGGCTCTCGCGGAGGCACGGGCCGGCACCGCTGCCGCAGCCGCGGCAGGCGCGGAGGCTCGCGCCCTGCGGGGGCCGGTGGTGCAGGGGCGCCTCACCGGGACGCGACACGACGATCCGATGGCGGTCAGCCCGATCCACGGCTTCGCTCCCGATCTGCTGCCGAGCTTCGACGAGACACTCGTGCAGGCGGGGCTGGAGGTCACGTACACGCTCTGGGACGCCGGACAGAGCCGTGCGCGTCTGCGCCGCGCCGACGCTCAGCTCGCCGAGAGCGAGGCGGGCCTCGAAGCAGCGACCCAGCACCTCATCGCCCGGGTCGTCGCGGCCTATCTGGACGTGACGGCAGGCGGCGAACTGCACGCAGCCGAGCAGGCGCGAGTCGACGCGCTTGCGCGTGAGCTCGAGCGGGCGCGCCTGCTGGTGGCCGCGGGGCGCGCACCGCAGGTCGAGCAGCTGCGGGCCGATGCAGAGCTTGCAGGGGCCGAAGCGGAGCTTGCGACATCCGCAGCGCGTCTCGACGCCGCCGAGCGCCAGCTGGCACACCTGTTGGGTGTCGATCCTGCCGCCACCCGGGTGGAGCGCCTCGCGCCGCCCCGCAGCACTGTGGCGGCGTCCTGGCCCGAACGCGGCGAGCTCGAAGCCGCGGCCCTCGCCCGGGAGCCGGCGGTTCGACGGGCGCGACATCGGGTTGCAGCCGCGGCCGCCGAACAGCAGCTGGCGCGGGCCGGCCACGCGCCGCGTCTCGGCCTGGTCGGGTCGTGGCTCCAGTTCGGCGACTCGCACCTCGACTTCGAGAGCGACTGGAGTGCCGGTCTGCAGCTCGCTGTTCCGGTCTGGGACCACGGCCTCACCGCGCAGCGCGTCGCAGGAGCGCGGGCTGGCGCGGAGGCCGCCGAAGCGGCACTCGCAGCGGCCGAGCTGGGCGTGCGCTCGGCGCTCGATCGGGCGCTCGCGGCGCGTGAAGAGGCCGCGGCGCGCATGGCCGCTCTGGCCAGGGCCGTCGCCGGCCTCGCCGAAGTCGCGCGCATCGAACTACTGCGCCTCGAGGTCGGAGCGGGAGTTCAGGTCGACTATCTGCGCGCCCTCGCGGATCTTGCCGCAACCCGGTCCGAGGCCAGTCGGGCAGCAGCAGCGATCGTCCTCGCCGACGTCGAGATTGCGCGCCGCGCCGGCGAACTCGATCTCGAATGGATCGTCTCCAGGTATCAGGAGCAGCCATGAAGCTCAAGCCGATCGTCCCCATCGCCGTCGTCGCGGTCCTCGCCGCCGCAGGCTGGTATCTGCTCCGTGCGCCCCGCGCGGCGCCGGGCACCCTTGCCGCGGCCGGCACGGTGGAGGCGACCGAGGCCCGGCTGGGGTTCGAGCTGCCGGGCCGCATCGCCGTGCTGTCGGTGCGGGAAGGGCAGCGCGTCGAAGCCGGGGAGGAGCTGGCACGGCTCGACGATCGCGAGCACCAGGTCCGCCGCGCGCAGGCCGAGGCCCGGGTTGCCGCGGTCCGGGCGCAGCTCGCGGAGCTGGAGGCCGGCACGCGGCGCGAGGAGATCGATCGCGGGCGAGCCACGCTCGCCGAGGCCGCCGAGCGGGTTGCCGACGCCGAGCGGGACCGCGAGCGCGCGCGGGTGCTGTTCGAGGGCGGGGCGATCTCGCGCGAAGCGTTCGAGAAAGCCGGGATGGCGGTCGAACTGGCCGAGCAGCGGCACCGCGGCGCACGTGCGGGACTCGAACTGCTCGAGCGCGGGCCCCGGCCGGAGCGGCTGGCGGCGGCACGTGCCGAGCTGACTCACGCGGAGTCGGCGCGCGACGCGGTCGACGTGACGCTGGCCCGGCTTCGGCTGGTGGCGCCTCGCGCCGGAGTGATCGCGGCCCGGCACCGGGAACCGGGCGAGGCAGTGGCTGCAGGGTCTCCAGTGGTGACCTTGCTCGATCTCGACGACCGCTGGGTGCGGATCTACGTGCCGGAGTACCGGCTCGGGCGGGTCGCCCTGGGCCAGCGGGCGGCCATCGCATCCGACAGCTTCGCGGATCGCACCTACGTCGGCGAGGTCGCGTTCATCGGCAGTGAGGCCGAGTTCACACCGCGCAACGTCCAGACCAGCGAGGAGCGGGTGCGGCTGGTCTACCCCGTGCGCGTGCGAATCCTCGAGGACCCACGCTACGAGCTCAAGCCCGGCCTGCCCGTCGACGTCGTCCTCCAGGACGCGCCGTGACCGTTGCCGCAGGTCCGGCAGTCCAGGTCCGGGGGCTGGCGCGCCGCTTCGGCCCGCTGGATGCTGTCGCCGGTCTCGACTTCGAGGTCGGGGCCGGCGAGCTGTTCGGTCTCGTCGGTCCCGACGGCGCCGGCAAGACCACGACCCTGCGCATGCTGGCTGGCGTGCTGCGGCCGAGTTCTGGAGACGCCCGGGTCGGCGGGGTCTCGCTGCTCGACGACCCGGAGGCGGTCAAGCGAGATCTCGCGTACATGTCGCAGCGCTTCGGGCTGTACACCGACCTCACAGTGGCGGAAAACCTCGCCTTCTATGCCGACCTGTTCCGGGTGCCGCGCCGCGAGCTGGCGGCCCGGCTCGACCGTCTGTACGAGTTTTCGGGGCTCGGCCCGTTCCGGGGCCGGCTGGCCGGGCAGCTGTCGGGCGGCATGAAGCAGAAGCTCGGCCTCTCGTGTGCGCTGGTGCACGAGCCCGGCCTGCTGCTGCTCGACGAGCCGACCTTCGGCGTCGATCCGGTGTCGCGGCGGGAACTCTGGCGCATCGTGCACGAGCGCGTGAGCACCGGAGTCACTGCGATCGTCTCGACCTCGTACCTCGACGAGGCCGAGCGATTCGACCGCGTGGCGCTGCTGCACGCAGGCCGGCTGCTCGCCGTCGACACGCCGGCTGCGCTCAGCGCGGCCTATCCGCATCCCCTGCTGGAAGTCCGTCTGCCCGATGCGCGCTCCTGGCGCGACCGGTTGAGCGCGTTGCCCGGAGTCGAGAGCGTGCAGCTGTTCGGCGATCGACTCCACGTGGCGGTCACGTCGCTCGCCGACGCTCGCCCAGGTCTGCGCGCCGCGCTCGCACACGGAACCGATGCCGTGGCGCCGGTTCTCGAGCCGATCGCGGCTACGCTGGAGGACGTCTTTCTCGAACGACTGGCGCACCAGGAGGCGACGGCATGACGCTCGCCGCGGCACGTGCCGGAGCGACGGCTCCGGCGGTCGTCGCCGAGCAGCTGACCCGTCGGTTCGGCAGCTTCGTCGCCGTCGACGACGTCAGCTTTGCCGTTGCTCGCGGAGAGGTTTTCGGATTCCTGGGACCCAACGGTGCCGGCAAGACGACGACCCTCAAGATGCTCAACGGCCTGCTGGCACCGACCTCCGGTCGAGCCACGGTAGCCGGACTCGAGGTCGGCCGCGAGCGGCGGGCCATCAAGCGGGTGACCGGGTACATGTCGCAGCTCTTCTCGCTGTACGGAGACCTGACCGTCGAGGAGAACATCCGATTCTTTGCCGGCCTGTACGGAGTGCCGCGGGCCCGCTTCGTCGAGCAGCGCGACCGCGCGCTCGCCATGGCCGGCCTGGCGACGGGGCGCGGCCGGCTTGCCGGCGAACTGGCTCTCGGCTGGAAGCAGCGTCTGGCGCTTGCCTGCGCCATGTTGCACGATCCGGAGATCCTCTTTCTCGACGAGCCGACCTCCGGGGTCGACCCGATCTCGCGACGCCGCTTCTGGGACGTCATCCACGAGCTGGCCGCTGCGGGCACGACGGTGTTCGTGTCGACCCACTACATGGAGGAGGCCGAGTACTGCGATCGGCTGGCACTGATGAACCGCGGCCGCCTGATCGCCCTCGACTCGCCGGCCGCCCTCCGGGAGGCGAGTGCCGAGGCGCTGCTCGAGCTGCGTACCGCCGACGCAGTGGGTGCGCTCGCGGCGGTGTCGACCTTGCCCGGGGTGGTGCGGGTCGGGCTGTTCGGGCGCCGGCTCCACGTCACGGTCGAGGATCGAGACGCGGCCCTCGCCCGGCTCCCTGCGCAGCTCGCTGAACGGGGAGTGGCAACTGGCGAGCTGCGGCCGATCCAGCCGACACTCGAGGATGTCTTCGTGGCGCTCGTCGAGGCCGCCGGCGGGGCGCCGGTGGAGTGACGGTGGTGCGGCCGACGCTGTTCGACCCCATCCGCTGCGTGGCAGTGGCGCGCAAGGAGATCCGGCAGCTGCGCCGCGATCCGCGCAGCCTCCTGCTTGCTTTCGCGCTGCCGCTGCTGCTCATTGCCCTGTTTGGCTACGCGATCTCGTGGGATGTCCGGGAGATTCGTCTGGCCGTCGTCGATCAGGATCGCTCGTCGCCCAGCCGCGCACTCGTCGAAGCGTTCGAGGCATCGAGCTATTTCGAAGTCGTGGCCCGGCCGGACTCGCCTGAGGCGACCGACGAGCTGCTCACCCGGGGCCGCGCTCAGCTGGTCCTGATCGTTCCGCCGGGCTTTGCCTCAGCGCGGGACAGAGCGGCGGCCGTCCAGATCGTGCTCGACGGCAGTGACGCGAACAGTGCGACGATCGCTGCGGGTTACGCCGAGGCGGTGGTGACGGCTTTCGACCGGCGGCGATCGTCGGGTACCACTCCGGTGAGCCCACTCACCATTCCGCAGACTCGCGTCTGGTACAACGAGGAGCTGTCCAGCCGGAACATGATCGTGCCGGGGCTGATCGCGGTGATCATGATGGTGATCGCAGCCCTCCTCACCTCCCTTACGGTGGCCCGGGAGTGGGAGCGCGGCACGATGGAGCAGCTGGCCTCGACGCCCGTCTCGCGGTTGGAACTGGTGCTCGGCAAGCTGGCGCCCTACCTGGGAATCGGTCTGCTCGACGTCGTCGGCTCGGCACTGCTGGCCGTCTTCCTGTTCGAGGTTCCGTTCCGCGGCGGCGTCCTGCTGCTGGCGGTGCACTCGCTGCTCTTCCTGGCCGGGTCGCTCGGCCTCGGGTTGTTCATCTCAGCAGCGACCCGGTCCCAGGTTCTCGCCACCCAGGTCTCGATGCTCGCGACCTTTCTGCCGGCGTTTCTCCTCTCGGGATTCATGTTCTCGATCGCCGTCATGCCGCGGCCGCTGCAGCTGATCTCCCTCCTCGTCCCGGCACGGTACTTCCTGGTCGTCGTCCGCGGCGTTTTCCTCAAGGGGCTGGGGGCCGCGGACCTGGCTCCGCAGGCGGCGCTGATGGTGGCTTACGCGGTGCTCGGCCTCGGACTCGCCCTGGCGAGCTTCCGCAAGGAGCTGCAATGACGCAGATCGAGCCCCGCCGCATCGCCGCGCTGGTGCGCAAGGAGTTCCTGCAGCTGTTTCGCGATCGCAGGATGCTGCCGATCCTGTTCGTCGCCCCGATCGTCCAGCTGCTGGTACTCGGATATGCCGTATCGACCGAGGTGCGAGGGGTACCCCTGGTGGTCGCCGACGCAGACGGCACCAGCGCGTCACGCGAGCTGACCCAGGCGTTGACTGCCGGCGGGTGGTTCCGCCAGGTGCCGAGCGACAACCGCATCGACACAGCGGTACGCAGCATCGAGCGTGGCGACGCGCTGGTCGCCGTCGTGATTCCGCGCGGCTACGGGCGGGAACGGGTCGACCAGCCGGCAAGGGTCCAGATCCTGCTCGACGGCAGCGACTCGAACACTGCCACGATTGCCCGCGCGTACGCCGAGCGGATCGTCGCCGGCCACCGAACCGCCGGATCGGTCGTCCCGGCCAGCTCCACGGTCGACCTGCGGCTGCGCGCCTGGTTCAATCCGGGCTTGGACAGCCGGCACTACAACGTACCGGCGGTCATCGGTGCCATCCTGCTGCTGATCTGCAACCTGCTCACCGCGCTCGCCGTGGTTCGGGAGCGCGAGATCGGTACCCTCGACCAGCTGGCCGTCTCGCCGCTCGAGCCCGTCGAGCTGCTGCTCGGCAAGACGATTCCGTTCGCGCTGATCGGGATGGTCGACCTCTGCCTGATCTCGCTCGTCGCGGTGGGCTGGTTCGGGGTACCGATGCGGGGGAGCCTGTTGCTGCTGGGCACGGGCGCCGCACTGTTCGTGCTCTGCGCCCTCGGCATCGGCCTGCTCGTGTCGACCGTGTCGAGCAGCCAGCAGGAGGCCTACCTGACGGCCTTCCTGGTCTTCATGCCAACCATGCTGCTGTCGGGATTCATGTTTCCGGTCAGCAGCATGCCGGCGGTGTTCCGGTGGCTGACGCTGGTCAATCCGCTGCGACACTTCCTGGAAATCGTCCGCGGGGTGTTTCTGAAAGGAGTCTCGTTCGCCGACGTCGCGCCGCAGCTCAGCGCGCTGCTCTCCATCGGCGCGCTGCTGCTGATGCTGTCGGTGCGTCGGTTCCGCCGCGTGGGCTGACCGGGTCGTTCGCTCGCAAAGCGCGGGCTGCCTGCCTCAGGCCAGCCCGCGCTCCCGCAGGATCTGGAGCAGCCGGTCGACCGAGGCTTCCACCGGCTCGTCTCCGGTCGGCAGGTCCAGCGTCGGCTCGGCCGGGGCCTCGTACGCAGCGTCGATCCCGGTGACGTTGGTGATCTCCCCGGTTCGGGCGCGCGCGAAGAGACGATCGTCGTCGCGACTTTCGCAGACCTCGAGCGACGCCGAGCAGTAGACCTCCAGGAACCGCTCCTCGCCGATCACGGCGCGCGCCAGGTCACGGTCCGACGCGGACGGAGAGATCAGGGCCGCGATCACGACGAGGCCCTGGTCGTTGAGCAGGCGGGCGAGCTCCGCGGTGCGGCGGACGTGCTCGCGCCGGTCCGGCCCCGAGAAGCCGAGATCGGAGTTGAGGCCGAGACGCAGGCCTTCGCCGTCGAGGACCTGCACCCTCCGCCCGGCCTCGAAGAGGCGCTGTTCGAGGGCAAAGGCGACGGTGGACTTGCCGGACCGGGGCAGTCCGGTCAGCCAGACGGTCACCGGCTTCTGGCCCAGCAGCTCGGCGCGGCGCGCCGGCGAGATCGTGCTGGCGCGGGGACGCACGTTGCTTCCGGCATCGACGGCTGCGGGCCGGTCGTAGCGCACCTCTGCCGGCTCCCGCTCCAGGATGGTGCCCGCCGCGACGGTGGCGTTGGTGAGGCGGTCGACGAGGATGAACGATCCGGTCTCACGGTTGCGCCGATAGGCGTCCCACGCGATGAGGCGTGGCGACTCGATCCGCACCCGCCCGATGTCGTTGAGTTCGAGCTGCTCGCTGTCCTCCCGCCGCAGGGTGGTGACATTGATGCGGTATCTCAGTTCGGCGACCGTCGCGGGCGCGACGGTCGTCGTCTGCTTGACGACGTAGCTCGCGCCGGGCCGCATCGGCGCCTCGGCCATCCAGACCAGCATCGCCTCGAACGAATGCTCGAGATGCGGCACGTTGCCGGGCGCAACGAGCATCGTGCCGCGCGACAGGTCGAGTTCGTCCTCCAGGGTCACGGTCACGCTCTGGGGCGGGAAGGCCTCTTCCAGCTCGCCGTCGAAGGTCACGATCGACTGCACGCGGCTGCGCCGGCCCGAGGGCAGCGCCAGGATCTCCGCCCCGCGGCGCAGGATGCCGGAAGCCACCGTGCCGCTGAAGCCTCGGAAATCCGAACTCGGGCGCTGAACCAGCTGAACGGGGAAGCGCAGGTCGACCAGATTGCGATCGCCGGCGATGTGCACCGACTCGAGGTACGCGAGCAGACTGCCGCCCTGATACCACGGCATCTGATCCGACGCGCGCACGATGTTCTCGCCGGCCAGCGCCGAGACCGGAATGAAGTGCACGTCGCTGACCTGGAGTCGGCTGGAGAAATCCGTGAAGTCGTCACGCACGCGGTCGAAGACCTCGCGGTCGTAGCCGACCAGGTCCATCTTGTTGACCGCCAGCACGAGATGGCGCACCCCGAGCAGCGAGGCGATGAAGGCATGGCGTCGAGTCTGATCCACGACGCCCTTGCGGGCGTCGACCAGGATCACGGCGAGATCGCAGTTCGAGGCGCCAGTTGCCATATTGCGTGTGTACTGCACGTGCCCAGGCGTGTCCGCGATGATGAACTTCCGTCGCGGAGTCGAGAAGTAGCGGTAGGCGACGTCGATGGTGATGCCCTGCTCGCGCTCGGCCGCGAGGCCGTCGAGCAGCAGGGCGAAGTCGATACCGCCGCCGGTCGTGCCGTGCTTCGACGAGGCCTTCTCGAGGGCCTTCATCTGATCGTCGAAGAGGGCATTGGAGTCGTGCAGCAGGCGGCCGATCAGAGTCGACTTGCCGTCGTCCACGCTGCCGCAGGTGAGGAAGCGCAGCAGGTCGCGCTGCTGGTAGGAGGCAACGAAGCTGTCGAATCCGGGTGTCGTAACGGGAGCGGCGCACATCAGAAGTAGCCCTCCCGCTTCTTCTCCTCCATCGACCCGGCCTCGTCATAGTCGATGACGCGACCCTGGCGCTCGGAGGTACGGCTGACCAGCATCTCCTCGACGATGGCGGCCACCGAGTCGGCGTTCGATTCCACCGCGCCGGTCAGCGGGTAGCAGCCGAGGGTCCGGAACCGTACCCGGCGCATGCGGGGTACTTCGCCTGCTGCGATCGGCAGGCGGTTGTCGTCGACCATGATCAGAGCGCCCTCGCGTTCCACGATCGGGCGGTCGGCGGCAAAGTAGAGCGGCACGACCGGGATGTCCTCGAGCTGGATGTAGAGCCAGACATCGAGCTCGGTCCAGTTCGAAAGCGGAAACACCCGGATCGATTCACCCTTGTTCACACGGGTGTTGAACAGGTTCCACAGCTCCGGCCGCTGATTGCGCGGGTCCCACTGGTGGAACCGGTCGCGGAAGGAGAACACGCGCTCCTTCGCGCGGCTCGCCTCCTCGTCGCGACGGGCGCCGCCGAAGGCGGCATCGAAGCCGTAGTGATCGAGCGCCTGCTTGAGCGCCTCCGTCTTCATGATGTGCGTATAGCGCTGGGTGCCGTGGTCGAACGGATTGACGTTGTTCGCACGACCTTCCGGATTGGTCCACACGCGCAGGTCGAAGCCGGCCTCACGGGCCATCCGGTCGCGGAACGCGATCATCTCCCGGAACTTCCAGAGGGTGTCGACGTGCAGCAGGGGGAACGGAATGGGGCCGGGATGAAAGGCCTTCTGTGCCAGGCGCAGCATGACCGCGGAGTCTTTGCCGATCGAATAGAGCATGACCGGCTTGGCGCACTCGGCGACTACTTCGCGCAGGATGTGAATGCTCTCGGCTTCGAGCTCGCGCAGATTGGTGAGGCGATAGCTGCTCATGTTCTGGTTGTCCCGGGGCTGTCGTTCGAGTTTTCGACGGCCGGCAGCATCCCGTTGTCCCGCAGCAGGGCGAACAGCCGCTCGATGGATGCTTCCGGAGACAGCACCGTCGTGTCGAGCACGAGGGCCGGATCGTCCGGTCGTTCGTAGGGCGCGGACACGCCCGTGAACTCGCTGATCTCGCCGGCGCGGGCCCGGCGATAGAGCTGCTTGGGATCGCGCTGTTCGCAGATCTCGAGCGGGGTGTCGACGAAGATCTCGAAAAAGCGTTCGGCGCCGACCCGCTCGCGAGCCGTCTGGCGGTCGGAGCGATATGGAGAGATGAACGCGGTCAGGGTGATCAGCCCCGCATCGGCGAACAGCGCGGCCACCTCGCTCAGGCGCCGGATGTTCTCGCGGCGGTCGGCGGGGGTGAAACCGAGATCGGCGTTGAGTCCGTGGCGCACGTTGTCGCCGTCGAGCACGTAGGCAGCCTGTCCGGCCCTGAGCAGGGCGGCCTCGAGGGCCGTCGCGAGAGTGGACTTGCCCGACCCCGAAAGACCGGTGAACCAGAGCACGCAGCCGCGTTGGCCGAGGACGCGCTCGCGCTCGGCAGGCCCGACGGCAGAGGGGTGTCGGGTCAGATTGGTCGCCGCTGGTGTCGGGCGCGCGGTCAGAAGGTCACCCCGAACCGCTTGCGCAGGGCGAACGCGAACACGATCGAGAACAGGAAGAAGACGGTCATCCACGCCGGCACCCCGACCATCTCGCGCACCGTCCAGCCCGGCAGAGCGACCTCGGCGGGAGCGAAGTTGATGGCGATCGATTCCACCGGCACGCTGGCCGGCAGCGGAGCCTCCGCCGGATAGACGAACTGCGCCAGCCAGGAGCTTCCAGGCCGCACCGGGGAGCGGCGCTGCAAGTCGCGTCCGCCGCGCAGTTCCTTGTCGAATCGCTGACCGCCGATCTGCACGCCGATCACGTAGTCGCCCGGCTGATCGACGCGCAGGCGCCAGGACAGGGTGCGATCGCCCTCGGTCCACAGCGAGGGGGTCTCGACGCTCACGCCGGCCGGCAGGTCGAGGCTCGCCTGCGGCTTGCCCGATGCGCTGGTCGGCAGCCCGGACTCGCGCCATCCCTCCGTCAGCTGCACCGCCAGGACCGTTCGATCGCCGGGCTTCGGCGCTGCGTACGCGTAGTGAAACTGCAGCTGCGCCACGACGAACGCCAGGGGCGGCAGAATGAACAGCATCGGCACCAGCGAGTAGCGCAGGTAGGACAGGTTGGCCCGCAGGATGGCACCCTGGGCCCGCCAGATCTGGCGAAAGCTGTCGTTGAACAGCCGGATCTCGAAGATCCCGGCATGGATGCGGCGCTTGACTGCCTCGATCTGCTGCTGGTTGGAGGTGCGCTTGAACACCCACAGCATGCCCATCGCGGCAAGCAGCGAGACGACCAGCAGGCCGACCGCCGCCGGCAGCTCCTGGAAGGGGGCGAGCAGCAGGTCGAACAGGCGCCGCAGGGCTGAGTTGAGAAAGCTCATGTCGCCGCGGCGTGCCTCAGGAGATGTAGCCGAGGCCGCGGAGGCGCTTCTTGATCTCCTCCTCGTCCTTGGCTCCCTCGAGCTTGGCGATCTCCTTCTCGAGAGCGTGCGTGATGAACTCCTCGGCAGAGGAATAGCCGGCCAGGTCGGCGTACCGCTTGATCTTCGCCACCAGATCCTTGTCGAGCTTCACTTTGGTCGATGCAAACATCTCTGTACTCCCGGGTTCGGTGGGCCGTCGGCCGCCCGCAACCCCGTTCGTGCTGCGTTCCGTTCAGTCGGCCGGCCGTCCGCTCGCCGGCGGGGCATCGACGCCGAACTCGGCGAGGATCGCGGCGCCCAGATCGCGCAGGGTCGAGACTTCCTTCGCCAGCGGCCGGTTGGTGAGCAGAATGCCCGGCACCGCCTCGTGGTCCATCAGGTGGTCCCCGGGCCAGTCGTCGACGTTGTCCGCGAACACCTCAGCGGACAGTTCTCCCAGCGACGACGCGCTCGAGGCCCGCGTCCCTTTGGCGTAGCCGACGACGATGTCGGGACCGATCTCGCGATAGCCACCGTCCGAGTACGCTTCCTCGCGCAGGTAGATGCGGGTGATCGCCGGGGTCTGCGTCTTCGGATCGATCGTCGCCAGCAGCTTGTCGCCGATCTCCCGCATCAGTGCCGCGCGGTCGGCCTCCGTGACGACGCCGTTCTTCTCGCGCCCGGCAAGATTGATGTAGAGCCCGTTGATGCCCAGCGCGTACGCGCGCGTTTGCGACCAGTCGACGTTGCCGAAGAACTTCGCTGCCAGTGCCGCCTCCCGGTCGCGCACGACCAGGTAGCCGTTCTGCCACAGCCAGGTGTTGAGGTTGAAGGCGCGGCGCCAGCTCGTGAAGCCGTGGTCGGACATGATGACCAGAGTGGTGTTCTCGGGCAGGTGATCGAGCGTGTAGCCGACCATGTCGTCGAGTGCCGCGTAGGTATCGGGAATGGCGTGCGCGAACCGCGGGCCCTCGACGGGGTCGTAGCGTGGATGCTCCGGGTCGAGGGTGTCCCAGAGCACGTGCGAGATCTGGTCCGCCGTGCCCATGTAGTAGAAGAGCAGGCCGCCCTGCCAGCGGGCGAGCAGGTGCTCGTACTGCGCGCGCATCTCGTCGCGGCTCAGGATCGCCTGGGCGAGGAACTCCCCGCGGTCGAGGATCTCGCCTTCGAGCGCCTTGGTGTCCTCGGGCATTCCCTGGGTGTAGTACCGGCCGGTGGCCTCCGCCAGTTCGGCGGCATAGCCGTCGGGCGTAGAGATCGGCATGACCGGGTTCATCGGATCGATGTTGAGCGGCGAAACATAGAGCTGGAACTCCGGCTCGAGGCTCTTGAGGAAGAAGCGGGCGATTCCCGGCAGCGACGGCGTCATCATCCACTTGCCGCACTTGCCGAGATCGAGTGAGACCGGCACCCAGTCCGACCACTCGCCGACCTGCAGGATGCGTTCCTCGTTCCCCACCACAAGCTTGGCCACCGGCTCGTCGGGATCGATGTGAACCTCGAACGGCGCGCGCGCCTTCTCCTTCTTGCGGGTGAACGGGTTGTCCGGGCCGACCAGTTCAGCTGTGACAACGCCGTTCTCCGGCCACGCCTCGATCACCTCGCCGCCGGAAATACCGGAGTCGTCGAAGAACAGCTCCGAAGTGTAGAAGCTGAACGTGCCATAGGTACCCAGAACGTCGGGCGTTCCCATGCCCGACAGCTCGTGTGTCGCCGTGCCCGAGGGCGGAAAGTTGGCCGGCATGCGCAGGATCGAGGTCGCGATGCCGCGCTCCTCGAGGTGTTCCCAGAACGGCTTGCCGTGGCGCAGCAGTTCCATCTCGCCGCCGCCAGCCGGCACCTGGCAGTCTCCGAACTCGAACGGCTCGTCGTCCTCCGCGGGCGGCGTCACGCGACTCGTCGACAGGTACGGGGTCATCGTCTTCGGGTCGCGATGGACGAAATCGAAGATGCCGTGTCCCCCGGCGTCGAGGCCGGTGATGAAGTCCGACCAGGCCACCGGGCTCTGCGGCGGCGCCGACGTTCCGAGCTTGCGCAGGCCGCCGGTGGCGGCGGCGAGTCGGACGAAGTTCGGCATGCGGCCTTCGTTCATCAACTGGGTGGTCAGGTCGAAGTCGAGGCCGTCGAACCCGAGGACGATGACGTTGCGGGCCGCCGGGTCACGCGCCTCGCCGCAGCCGCCGGCCAGCGCCAGCGCCGCGGCGGCGAGAGGTGCGACGGTGCGAGTCCGCCATCGGCGGGCGCCACGCTCACGCTGCACGATCGGCCTCCTTGCGCTCGGGCGCGGTCGCGGCCGCGGGCGGCCCGTCAAACAGAGGCTTGCCGTCCATGTGCGGCGGTGCGTCGACGCCGAAAAGGCGCAGCACGGTGGGAGCGATGTCGATCAGGGCCGGGTCCTGCTTGTCGATCGCCCGGTTGCAGAAGAAGACGCCGGGCACGAGCTCCGGATCGACGCAATGATCGCCGCTCCAGGCTTTCACGTTGTCCTCGAACAGCGGCCCGGCGGCCATGCCGGTGGCGCAGTCCCACGAGACGCGGTAGCCGTGGTTGTACCCGACGATCAGGTCGGGCGCGTTGACCAGGTACGGCCCGTCGTAGACCTGGTGGGCGTCGTAGACCCGATTGATGCCCACCTCGTCGCGCTCCGGGTCGCGCAGGCCCGAGAGCTTGTCGATCAGCTCACGGCGCAGCGCCGCCGCCTCGGCGCCCGGCTGAACGATGCCTTCGCCCTCGCGGCCGGCCAGATTGAGGAAGATGCCGGTCAGGCCCTGCGCATAGGCGCGAGTCTTCGACCAGTCCACGTCGCGCAGCCACTCGGTCGAGCCGTCGCAGCCCGGCTTGAGCGCCAGGTAGCCGTTGGCAAGCAGCCAGCCGTTGAGGTTGACGCCCCGCCGGAAGGAGGTGAAGCCGTGATCCGAGAGGACCATCAGCAGGTCGTCCTTGCGCAGTTTCGCCATCACCTTGCCGATCAGTCGATCGTTGTGGATGTATGCCTCTTCGATCGCGTCGCGCCGGACGTTCGGCCCGCTGCCGGCGGCGGCCGGATGACCGTCCTCCGTGTAGCGCCAGAACATGTGCTGGATGCGGTCGGTGCCGTCGAACACGCAGACCAGGCAGCCCCGGTCGAGCTTGTCGAGCGCGGCGAAGAACATCTCCTGGCGCTCACTGTCGATGTCGTAGCTCTGGCGCAGGAACGTCGCGTCGTCGGTGACCTTCTCGTTGAGCGCCCAGGTGTCCTCGGCGAGGCCCAGGGTGGCGAACGGGCCGACCTTCTTGGACATGTAGGTCGAGTAGTAGCCGGGGTGCGCGATCGGCATCGCCGGGCTCTCGGGGTCGAGATTGATCGGCGACATGTAGAGCGAGAAATGCTCGCCCAGCTCGGTCACCATCATGCGGGTGATGCCGCGAACCTTGACGGTCGGCGCCGCCTTGAAAGTGAGCGTGATCCAGCCCGTGAGCTGGTTGGGCGTCAGCGCGTGCTCCTCGCCGTCGATGCGGACCCGGGCCCGGCCGGCGGCGCGGTCCAGGACGATCTCCATCGGGATCTCGAGCGGCGGATCGCCGGCGCGGAACGCATTCTCGGGGCCGCGAATGACCGTCGAGAACCGGTCCGGACCGCCGCTCAGCTCCATGCGCTGGCCGCCCTCCTTGAACCGGGCGTCACTTCGCCGGGTGGTGAAGAGCAGGAAGGTGCCCTGCGTGCCGAGCAGATCGGGAACGCTCATGGCGGACAGCTCGGCGCCGTAGAAGCGGTCCGGCGGGAAGGTGATCGGCACGCGCAGCACGGTGCTCCAGATCCGGTACTCACCCAGAATCGACCAGAACGGGCGCGACTTGCGCATCAGCCGGATCTCGGGCCGCCGCAGCGGAATCTTCCACTTGCCGAGTCGCAGGAACTTGTCGACGCTGCCGATCTCCGCCGACGAGAGCACCGGGAGGTAGGTCTTGCGATCCCGGTCCAGGAAGTCGAAGATGTTGTGCTTGCCCGGGTTGACGCCGGTCGAGTAGGAGGACCAGGCGACGGGTGTCATCGAGGGGTAGGTGGTACGGATCCGGTGGTAGCAGCCCTGCGCGGCCAGCTTGCTCAGGTTCGGCAGCTTTCCCTCGGCCATCAGGCGCTCGGTGATGCGCGGATCCTGGCCGTCCAGACCGACGGAGATGAACCGCCTTACCCACGGGCGACCCGTCTTCTTGCCGGTCAGCAGGCGCCACAGGGCGCGGAACGGCCAGGCGAGGATCGACGCGACCGCAAGCAGCAGGGTGACCAGAACCACCCCGACGGACGAGAGCAGCGCAATGCCGGCACCTGGACCGACGTAGGCCTCGGCCGGGACCGCCGAGGCGGCGGCGAGCGCGAGCATCAGCAGGATGCAGCGGCGGGCGAGGCTCGAGTTGCCGGTGTTCGAAGCAGAGACCAAGAGCCGAATCCTCCTCACGATTCGTGGAACCGGGCCGACCTGAGGCGCTGTGCAGGGCAGGTCCGGGCGGAGCCGAGCCTCCCGGAGTCGGGCCATCCGGACTCGCGGGGCGACCGGGACCGGCCGGCGGGTGCAGCCCCGGCATTGTAGTCTATCCGGCGCAACGACTGGGAGTTGGGTGGGAGCCGGCCCGGAAAACGGGCGAGAGAGGGGTCGACGGACAGGCGATGGCGAGCAAGCTGGGCAGGATCTGGCGCCGGTGGCTTCACGGCGAGCCGGTGGTGGTCGTTTCGGGGCTGCCACGATCGGGGACTTCGATGGTCATGAAGATGCTCGCCGGCGGAGGCCTGGAGGCCGTGGCCGACGGGGTCCGGGAGGCCGACGAAGACAACCCGAAGGGCTACTACGAGGACGAGCGGGTCAAGGACCTCGGCCAGAGCGAGGATAGGAGCTGGCTGCGCCAGGCGCGCGGGCGGGCCGTGAAGGTAATCTCCTATCTCCTCAAGGATCTGCCGCCGGACAACAACTACCGGGTGATCTTCCTGCGCCGCGACCTGCGCGAGGTTCTGGCCTCGCAGAGCAAGATGCTCGAGCGCCGGGCCGAGGACAGCGGTGCCGATGATGCGCAGATGATCGAGATCTACGAGAGTCATCTGTGGCGGGTCGACTACCTGTTCCGCCATGCCGCGCACCTGGAACGGCTGGATGTGCATTACGCCGACGTCGTTGCCGATCCGCGCCGCCAGGCCGAGCGAATGAACGAGTTTCTGGGCGGCCGGCTCGACGTCGACCGAATGGTCGAAGCCGTCGACCCGAAGCTCTACCGCAACCGCGCCGCGGCCGCCGGTTCCGCCTGAAGCTCTGCCGCTTCGGCGGCCGCCCTCAGCGGACGATGAACCAGGGATTGACCAGGTCGAGCTTGTTGTAGCGCAGCGGCGCGTCGGTCCGCGGGTCGACGAGGTCGCGGCCGGCCTCGGTCGCCAGCGCGTGCCCGGCCGCGGTGTCCCATTCCATCGTCGGCGCAAAGCGCGGATAGGCGTCCGCGGCGCCTTCCGCCACCAGGCAGATCTTGAGGGCACTGCCGAGACTGGTGAGCGCGACTTCGCCGTGCTCGCGCTCGGCCTGGCGGATGTAAGCCTCCGTCTCCGCGCTGGGGTGCGAACGGCTGGCGACGATCGTGTGGACGGTGCGTTCGGACGCCAGCGGCAGCCGCTCGGCGTGCGCGGTGCGCTCCTGCGCGGATCCGGCCGCGGATCCGGCCGCACCGGCCTGGCGCCACGCCCCGCCGCCCCGCCACGCGAAGTAGAGCAGGTCGCGGACCGGTGCCAGCAGCACACCGGCAATCGGTTCGGCGATCCCTTCGGGCCCGGTCGGGTCGGCGCACCGCTCCATGAGGGCGATGTTCACCGTGAACTCGCCGTTGCGGCGCACGAACTCCTTGGTGCCGTCGAGCGGGTCGACCAGCCAGTAGTGCTCCCAGGCCTGCCGCTCGGCAGGCGGCCGATCGCGTCCCTCCTCGCTCAGGATCGGCAGCCGGGTCGCCGCGAGGCGGGCGGCGATCGCTCGGTGCGCGCGCAGGTCGGCCTCCGTCAACGGCGACCGGTCGTCCTTCTGCTGCACCGCAATCGGCCCCGAGTAGACGTCGAGGATCTCGCGGCCGGCTGCGAGCGCGGCGTCGATGGCGGCCGAAACGAGGTCGGGAAGCGGGATGGCGGTCATCGGTAGCGCCGGCCGGGGAGAGGCCGGGTGCCGCATCGTAAACGAAAAACGCCCCCGGAGCGCGAGGCCCCGGGGGCGCTGAGTGCCGGCGCGCCGAAGGCGCGCCGGATGTGGCTCAGTAGCTGATGCGCAGCTGGTAGGTCGTCCGCGTCGACGAGTAGCGGTAGACGCGCACGTACATGTTGACCGTCGACGAGCCCGAGTTGGTCCACGAGACCTCCTCGGAACTGCTGCCGCCGTTGAGTGACGAGTCGACCGCCGAGCCGCTCAGCGAGTTGTACAGATAGAGGTCGTAGTCGACCGTCAATCCGTTGAGCAGCGCAGTGATCGTGGCGCCGGGCGGCAGCGCAACGCGGAAGTAGTCCTCGCGCTGACTACTGGAGTCGTTGAGGAACGTCCCCGCGATCTGATTGCAGGCCCCCGACAGCACCTGCGGCGCCGAGCGGCTGTTGTTCGGCTCGACGTCGGACAGGTTCGTGCAACCGCCACCGCCGGGAGGCGTGTAGCTGCCCACCAGGGAGACCCCTGAGTAGGCCGAGTAGCCGCGCAGCATGACGTGCCAGGTACCGGCCGCCGGGCTCGGGAAGCTGCAGGTCTCGTTGTTGCCGTTCTGGTACGGCCGGCAGTCGTAGCTGCTGGTGGTCGGCGCCGAGCCGAAGCGCACGTACAGGTCGGCGTCGCCGCTGCCGCCGGAGGTCTGGAACGACAGGTTCGTCGCTCCGGCCGGAACGGACATGGTCCAGAACTGCTGGCTGGAGGCGGCACCGGAGATGCCGGTTACCGGCACGCCGTTGGTCAGCACGTTGCCGCCCGAGCAGGCCTGGGTGGTTGCCGAGGCCTGCGCCGAGTTGCCCGAGTCACAGCTGCCGTTGGAGGCGCGGACGACGTAGTGATAGGCCGTGTTGCAGGTGAGGCCCGAATCCGCGAAGGAGGTGCCGGACGCGGTGCCGACCTGGGTATACGGACCACCACTGGTGGTCGAGCGGAAGACCTTGTACGAGGTCGCGCCCGACGAGGCGCTCCAGGTCACCGAGGTGGCCGTCTGTGACGTCGCGGCCGCGGAGACCCCTCCCGGCGCAGCCGGAGGCGTGCAGGTCGGCTCCTCCGTGTAGTTGCCGACCAGGGAGACCCCCGAATAGGCCGAGTAGCCGCGCAGCATGACGTGCCAGGTACCCGCCGACGGGGTGGAGAAGTTGCAGGTCTCGTTGTTGCCGTTCAGGTACGGCCGGCAGTCGTAGGTGCTGGTCGTCGGCGCAGAGCCGAAGCGCACGTACATGTCGGCGTCCCCGCTGCCGCCCGAGATCTGGAACGACAGGTTCGTCGCTCCCGGCGGGACGGTCATGGTCCAGAACTGCTGACTGGAGGCGGCGCCGGAGATGCCGGTCACCGGGACCCCCTTGGTCAGCACGTTGCCGCCCGAGCAGGTCTGGGTGGTCGCCGAGGCCTGGGCGGAGTTGCCCGAGTCGCAACTGCCGTTGGAGGCGGTCACGACGTAGTAGTACGCGGTGTTGCAGGCCAGGCCGGAGTCGGCAAACGAGGTCGAAGAGGTCGTTCCGACCTGGGTGTAGCCGCTGCCGCTGGTGGTCGAACGGAAGACCTTGTACGAGGTCGCACCCGAGGAGGCGGACCACGACACGGTGGCCGCCGTCTGCGAGGTCGCGGTGGCCGAGACGCCGGTCGGGGCCGCAGGCGGCGTGCATGAGCCGCCGCCGGTCGGCGTCACGGTGCGGCAGGTCGAGGGCGCCGAGGCCGCGGCTTCGGTCGACGAGGGGTGCGCCACGACCTGGTAGTAGTACGTCAGGCCGTTGGCGACCGCGTTGTCCGTGTAGCTGGTTGCCGAGACGTTGTTGGCCACCTTGGTGAAGCCGGCGTTGCAGCCGGTCTCGTTCCGGTAGACGTCGTAGACACCCGACGAGCCGCTCCACGACAGCGACGCGGAGTTGTTGCCCGCGGTGACCGTGAGGCTCGGCGTCGCCGGCGGCGTGATGGCGGCGAACGTCGTGTTCCAGCCCGCGTCGGTCGTGCACGCGATTCCGTGCCGGTTGAAGGCCGCGGCGATCGCGCCACCGTGCGGAGTACCGTCGGCGAGGTTGCCGTTGTCGTCGTCGATGGCGCGGAAGACCTTGAACAGGCTGCCGGTGTTGCAGCCGTTCGACGTCCACGGGCTCGACGAGGTCGTGCACTGGAACGACTTGGTCGCGGTCGACCGCGACAGGTACCAGAGGCGGTCAACGACCGTCCAGGCGGCGCCGGTGCCGGCGCCGGGCATGTCCCGCATCGCGAGGTCCCACAGCGCCTCCGAGCCGATGTACGACTCGCAGTGTCCCTCGCGGTTGCACGGACCGACGTAGCCGGTCCCCGACGAGGGGCAGCGGACCTGCGTGAAGTTGGCCACCGTGTGGGGCGTGTTGGACGAGCGCTTGGCCCAGTCGATGTCGCGCACGCCGGAGCACGAGGTGCAGGGGTCGCCGTATCCGCCGCAGTTCGAGCTGCCGAGGAAGCCGTTGCCGACACAGGAGCTATGGGTCGCCAGCGCGGCGGTGAAGTCACCGTAGGTCTCGCCGGTTCCGTTCTCGGGCGAGGAGCCGTTGCCGTCGTTGGAGTCCAGGCCGTGGCCGTACTCGTGGAGCGAGACGCCGGGCAGCTCTCCAGTGTTGGCGCAGCCGCCGCCGGAGCGGAAGAAGCTGACCGTCGAGCCGTTCCAGTACGCGTTGCAGGTCTGGTTGAGGTTCACGCGGGCGGTCAGTTTGGCGTTGATCCAGGAGTTGCTGGGCAGCCAGCCCCGCGCCACTTCCTTGGCCCGGTTCAGGTTGTAGAACTGGGTGCGGGCGGCGTGGGTGTTGCCCGAGCCGCCGGTGCCGGGCGTCGTGCAGTCGGTGCCGCTCGAGCTGCCCATCGCGATGACACCCGAGCCGTCGGCAGCCTTGGAGATCGATCCGCAGCTGTCGGTGATCGCCACGTACTGACCGTTGAGGGTCGTCGTGCCGGTGGTGCCGCTGAAGATACCGGCCGAGTTCGTGTAGAGCCCGGATCCGTAGTTGGCGAACGGCATCGGCAGCACGCGCTCCGCGGCCGGACGGTCGCCCTGGTAGACGCCGCCGGTCACCGAGCCGTAGTCGTTGATGTCGCGCAGCTCGATCAGCTCTCCGCTCTCGGCGTCGACCCGCGCTCGCCAGGTGCCGACTTCGCCCGGGCGGCGGAAGGTGAACTGCCACACACCGACCAGCTCACGACCACGGCCGACTTCGAAGCGTCCGGAGAAGCGGTCGTCACTCGCGTTGGACGGCAGCACCCGGAAGGAGCCGGCGTCGACCCACTCGTCGTCGGCGGAAAGGCCGTCGATGTGGGCCGCCAGGGCCTCGAGCGCGGCCGCGCGGTCGAGGCGGGCCTCCGGCGCGCGGGTGCCCGGGGCCGGCAGGTTCTCGGTGCCGATCGCCACCAGGTTGCCGCTGTTGACCGTGAACACGACGCGCGCGCCTTCGATCACCCGGCCGTTGACCGTTACGTCGTAGTCGACGAACCAGACGTGCGCTGCCGGGTTGCCGGAGCGTCCCGTGTTCAGCACCAGGCTGTCCGCGTCGATGCCGAGCGCCTTGCTCAGCTCGCGCGCCAGTGCGCGCGCATGCTTGTCGAGGACGGCGAGGCTCGGCACCTCGGCGGCCGCCAGGCTGTTGCCCGGGCCGGCAATCCACGGGATTCCGGATCCTTCGATGTTCGAGATGCGTCCGGTCCGCTCATCGACGTGGGCGGTCCATTCGCCGCCCACCGCACTGCGGAAGTCCTCGAGCCCGAGCTCGGACTCGAGTGACAGGGCGTGACGGGCTTCGTCGAGGGCGAGCACTTCACCGGTCGGCGCGAAGCGGTCGCTGGTGAAGGCGCGCGCCTCGAGGCCGTCGGTGATGCGCTTGGCGACCTGGGCGTGCGCAGTCGCGACGAAAAGCAGTGTCGCGGCGGCGAAGCCCAAGACTGTCCTGCAAACGGGTGGCGATTGCATGCGCTGACTCCTTCCTGGATGGGTCGACCGGATGGTCGATTCCGATGGCAGGGGAGACTCGACGGGGCGTCGGAGGGGGCTCACTGGACACACCTGTGGCCCGTACGCCCGGATCCTGAGACGCGAATCCGTCGGGACTCCCGAATGGACGGCATGAATGCGCTGAGGTTGCTGCGGGGAAGTTAGACCGGGATCCGGGCGTCTGTCAATGGCTGCCGACCACCGGCGGGAGGCCCGGGGTGGGCTCCTCCTTACCCGGCCGGCGCTAGACTGCCGCGCCGTGCGCCCCCGCTCCCGCAGCCTGCTCGGAGCCGCTCTGCTGGCTGCCGGGATATGGACGGTCAGTTCGGCGGGCCGGGCTACCGGTCCCGGACTCGACCGCCGCGCGTCCGGCCCGAACGTCGTGCTCATCACCCTGGACACCACCCGGGCCGACCACCTGGGGGCCTGGGGGCACCCGCACGCCCGCACCCCGGCGCTGGACGGTCTGGCCGCCCGTGGCGTCCGCTTCGAGCGCTGTGACACCGCAGCCCCGGTCACCTTGCCGTCGCACGCCACTTTGATGACCGGCCTGTTTCCGCCCCGCCACCGGGTGCGCGACAACGGGGCGTTCGTCCTCGCTGGAGAGTTCGAGACTGTGGCCGAGCGGTTCGCCGCCGCCGGCTGGGAGACCGCCGCAATCGTCTCGGCCGTCGTGCTGGGGCGTCAGCACGGGCTCGACCAGGGGTTCGCGAGTTACGACGACGATCTGGGATCGGGCGGACCTGCGGGTGAGGAGGCGGCGGAGCGGCGCGCCGATGCCACCACGGACCGCGCCTTGGCACGCCTCAAGGACCGCAGTGGCCCGATGCTGCTCTGGGTGCACTACTTCGATCCCCACGAGCAGTACCGCCCGCCGCAGCGCTACGCGGAGCTGGCGACCGGCCCGCACCGGCTGTACGACGGCGAGATCGCGTTCATGGACGCCGAGATCGGGCGCCTGCTCGCCGCCCTGCCGCCGGAAACCGTGGTCCTGGTGGTCGGCGACCACGGCGAGATGCTGGGCGATCAGGGCGAGGCCACGCACGGTCTGCTGCTCGGCCCCGGCGCGCGTCGCGTGCCGCTGTTGATCGCCGGCCCGGGGGTTCCGGCCGGCGTGGTCTCCCACTGCCTCGCGCGCACGGTCGACGTGATGCCGACCTTGCTCGCTCTCGCCGGGCTCGAGGTCCCCCCCGGCCTCGACGGGCGCCCGCTGCTGTCGCTCGATCCTCGCGCGCCGGAGCCGGCGTGCGACCGGATCTCCTACTCGGAGAGCTTTCTGCCGTTCTTCGCCTATCGGTGGTACCCGCTGCGGGCGCTGTCCGACGGCCGGGCCCTGTTTCTGCAGGCGCCCCGGCCGGCGCTCTTCCGCCTCGACGTGGACCGCGCCGAGCTGCGCGACCTGGCGGACGAAGAGCCGGGGGCGGTCGCCATCTGGCAGCGCCGGCTCGAGCGGATGCTGGCCGCGGCCGGGGAATCGCTCGACCCGACCGTGGCGGCGGGAGAGCCGCTGAGCGCCGACCAGGTGCGACAGCTCGCGAGCCTTGGCTATCTCTTCGGCGCAGGCGGCGCCGAGGCGGCCGTGTCGCGCGACCTCCCCGACCCCCGTCAGCGTCTCGACGTCGCGAATTGGCTTCACGCGGCGGCCGAGGCGGCTCGGCAGGGGCGCTGTGAGGAGGCACTGCCGACGCTCGAGCAGATCGCCGGCACCGACCGCGGAAACTTCCCGGCCATGACCGTGGCGGCGCAGTGCCTGCGCGATCTCGGCCGTCGGGAGGAGGCGATCGCCCTGTTCCGGCGCGCCGCCGAGGAGAATCCTCGTTCGCCGATCCCGCCCGCCAACCTGGGGCAGCTGCTGCTCGAGGGAGGCAGGCCGGGGGAGGGCGAGCGGGAGCTGCGGCGGGCGCTGGTGCTCGATCCGGCCGACGCGGTGTCGGCGGTACTCCTGGCCCGCCGACGGCGACAGCAGGGGCGTCACGCCGAGGCGATCCAGTTGCTCGACGAGGTCGAGCGGGCGGGCGGTCATGCGTCCGATCTGGTCGTCGAGCGCGGAACGGCGCGCGCCGAGTCCGGAGATCTGATCGGAGCGCTGGCCGACTTCCGGGCCGCTGCAGAGCGTGCCCCGGCCGATCCGGTCGCGCTCGAGAACGCGGCGCGCGCGGCGTACGCGCTGGGTCGTTCCGCCGAGGCGCGCGCCGACTACGAGGCGCTGGTTCGCCTGCAGCCGCTGCGCGGCGATCTGTGGAAGACGCTCGGGTCGCTGGCCATGGAAGCCGGCGACCGCGGTCGCGCCCGTGAGGCGTTTGCCGAGGCGCTGCGCCGGGAGCCCGACGGGGAGGAGCGCGCGCTGCTCGAACGGCTGGTCGCCGAACTCGAACCCTGACCCTGGAGCGCCGCCTTCCGGCGCGGTGGCGCTACTGGGCGCCGAGCTGCTTCTCGAGCAGCTGGCCGGCGATCTTGAGGAAGTCGAACTCCGTGACGATGCCGACCAGCCGGCCGTCCTTGAGCACCGGCAGGCTGCCCACCCGATGCTGGCGCATCAGCCGGATGGCTTCCAGGGTCGGCGTCTCGGGGGCGACGGTCACCATGTCGGTCGACATCACCTCGCGCACCGGCACCGGTCCTTTGCCCAGGTCGGCGGAACGATCGGCGAGCAGGGTGATCAACGACCGCTGCGAGATCACGCCGATCAGCTGGTGGTCGGCGTCCTCCACCGGCACGTGGCGGATCTTCTTCCACTTCATCAGGTTGGCGACCAGTTCCACCCCTTCGTCGGGGCCGACCGTAATCAGGTCGGTGGTCATGAACTGCTCGACGCGGGCGTAGTGCTTCTCCCATCCGCCGGCGTTCTCGAGGCGGGCGATCGGCCAGCGATGCACCGGCAGATCGGCGCTCTGGTGCTCGATCGCCGCCGCGGTGATCGCCGCCAGTCGTTCGGCGCGGCCGCCCTGCTCGCGCATCGCCGCCCACGAGTCGAGCTGCCACTGCGACCCGGTCCGACCGCTGCGGATCCGCTCCTCGAGGACTCCGAGGTAGCCGTCGATGTCCGCGCTGACGATGCCGCGCGTCTGCAGCCCCTCACGGGCGAGCGGCAGCAGCTCCTTGAGGATCAGCTCATCGGCCGGCACCTGCTGGTGGCCGGGCCAGCCGAACTGGGCCCGCAGCCCGAGCCGCGCCGCGGCGACGAAGTTCTCGTGCGCGGTGTCGAAGTCCATGACCTTGCGGATGTCGGGGAAGTTGCGGGAGACGCCGGACAGCAGGCCGAACCAGAAGGCGGCGTTGGCCATCTCGTCGAGCACCGTCGGCCCGGACGGCAAGATCCGGTTCTCGATGCGCAGATGCGGCCTGCCGTCGAAGACGCCGTAGCAGGGCCGCGTCCAGCGGTAGATCGTGCCGTTGTGCAGACGCAGCGCCTGGAGGCCCGGGACCTGGCCCGCCGCCAGGCAGCCGAGCGAGTCCTCGTCGATGTCCGCCGACAGCAGCACCTTGAACCGGGTGATGTCCTCGCGGAAGATCTCGAGCACGGAATCGTCGACCCACCGCCGCCCGAACGAGACGCGGGGCGCCTGTTCGCGCAGATGGAGGCCGGCCGCGCGGTGGTCGACCGACTGCTGAAACAGGGCGATCCGCGTCTCGCGCCAAAGGCGGCGGCCGAACAGCATCGGCGAGTTGCAGGCTGCGGCGAGGACGGGCCCGGCAACCGCCTGGGTGACGTTGTAGAGCGGCGCGAACTCCTCCGGACCGACCTGGTAGTGCAGCTGGAAGCTGGTGTTGCAGGCCTCCACCATCACGCTGTCGTGCCGGATGATCAGCTCGTCGGCCCCCTTGATGTAGAACTCCCAGTCCTTGCCGCGCAGGCGCCGCATCGCCTCGTTGAGCGCGAAGTAGCGCGGCTTCGGGGTCATGTTCTCGAGAGTGAGATCCGAGATGTCGATCGTCGGCAGGATGCCGATCATGATGATCTCGGAATCCATGTCGCGCGCGGCAGCACGCGCCTGGCTGTTGAGTTGCGTCAGCTGAGCGGCGAGCCGGGACAGGCAGTCGCCGCCGAAGTCGAGCGGATCGGAGTTGAACTCGAGGTTGAAACGGGCCACCTCGGTCGTGAAGTGGGGGTCCTGCAGGCGCTCGATCAGCTCGACCGCGATCGGCGCCGGCCGAAACCGCCGATCGAGCAGGAACAGCTCCTGTTCGGCGCCGATCCGTCGCACGCCGCTCTCGAGCGTGCCGCGGTCGAGCATCACCTCGAGGGCGCGCAGGTCGGCGAGCAGGTGACGGGTGAACGAACGCAGACTCTCGGGTGCGAGTTCCTTGACGTCCTGCTGCCCCATGCCGATCTCTCCCCCTTCAGCTGTCCGGGCTGTCGGCCGGGAGTGTAGCCCAAGCCCACCCCGGCGCGACCGCCGGGGCGGAGCGTGCGGAAGCGCGTCCCAGGGGGGCGGTCAGGGTCCGGTGACGACCCAGGCGGCGGCCGACCCATGGTCGAAGCCGTCCGCGAAGACATAGTCGTTGTGCAGTCGGACGACGACGAATGCGTTGTCCTGGGCCGCCGTCTCACCGCCGCCCGCGACCAGGATCCGTCCGTCCGCGGCGAGCGCGACCGCGCGACCGACCGAAATCGAGCCGCTGCCGGTCGCGGTGTTGAACGCCGTCGTGCCGTCATCGGCGAAGGTGGGGTCGAGGGTGCCGTTCTCGCGGATGCGCGCGGCACCGAACCAGCGGCCGCCGCCGGCGGCGTTGGTGGCGCGCCCGGCAGCGACGATGCGGCCATCCCCCTGCAGAGCGAGGCCGAAGATCTGATCGTAGGAGTTGGCCACCGTCGGGGCGTTGAAACTGAAGGTCAGCTTGCCGTCGCCCGAGAATGAGGGGTCGAGGCTGCCGTCCGGAAGCAGCCGGGCAATCGCCGCCTCGTTGGGCGAACTGCTGCCGCCGTTGCTGCCCGCGACGCCGCCGACGTAGATACGACCGCGATCATCGACCGCCAGCGCTCGCGCCTCGTCCCAGTTGCCGATCGGGAGATCGAACGAGAGGGTGACCTTGCCGTCACCGCTGAAGGTCGGATCGAGCGCCCCGGTAGCCGTGAGCCGGGCGACAGCGAAGTCGGCGTTCGAGGCCGACGCCTCGGCGCGACCGGCGATCAGAATCTTGCCGTCGGGCTGCACGAGCACGACTCGCGCGACGTCGTGCTTGAGGCTGCCGATGTCGAAGCCGACGGCGCGCCATCCGCCCACGCCGAAGCCCGGATCGGCCGCCCCGTTGGTCAGTCGGCGGCTGATCGACATGTCCTGATTGGCGGCCAGGTAGTCGTCGAGCACGAGCGGCTTGCCGTCCGGCTGGACACCGACGTCGCCGGCGCCCAGGTCGGCCTGTGCAGCCGTCAGGATGCCGTCCCCGTGGAATCCCGTGTCCAGGCTGCCGTTGGCGGTGAGGCGGGCAAGCGCCCAGCCGACCGGCGACGCGTCGGTGCCGTGGAAGAGAAATGCACCCCCGCCGGGAGCGAACTCGACCCGGCCGTCGTAGTACTGCGTCGAAGCGCCGCCCGCGTTGACGCGCACGATGCCGCCATCTCCGAACGAACCGTCCAGGGCTCCGTTCGGCATCAGCCGCGCTGCCGCCATCCGCTCCGGACCGCTCGCGGCGCCGATCAGCGATGCCGAACCGGAAAGCAGAATTCGGCCGTCGGGCTGCACGGCGATGTCGAAACAGATGTTGCTGCGCGGATTGCCGCCGATCGGCACGTCGATCACTTTCTTGCCGGCGTCTCCGAACGAACTGTCGATCGTGCCGGGAGCCTGGGCGACGGCCGAGCCGGCGCTCAGAGCGAGCGTCGTGAGGACGACGGCAGGAAGCGGGCGGAAAGCGGACAGCACCGGGGGCATGCGCGACATGAATACCTCGACTGGGAAGTTCGATCCGTGGACCGAACAACCATGCTATCGCTGGTTCGCGGACGCGGGTGACTGCCTCAGTCGGTATGTGAGGACCAGTGGCCGAAGCCGCCCCAGTCGAAGCTGTCGGCAAAGATGTAGTCGTTGCGGAGCCGGGCAGCGACGAAGTCCATGTCGCCTGGGGCGCGCTCGGCGCCCCCGGCGACCACGATCCGACCGTCGCCCGCAAGCGCAACGGTCCGACCGACCGAAACCGTGCCGCTCGCTGTCGACCAGTCGAAGATCTGGCGACCCGGTCGACCGGACAGGCTCGAGAACGTGGCGTCGAAGCTGCCGTTCTCGTTCAGTCGCGCCACCCCGACCCGTCGGCCGGTACCCGCTGTCGTAGTGGCGCGACCGACGACCAGGAGCTTGCCGTCCCCCTGCGGCACCAGGCCAAAGGCTTGATCGAAGGCGCCGGGGGTGTCGGAGGCAAAGCTGAACTTCAGCTTGCCGTCGCCCGAGAAGGACGAATCGAGGCTTCCGTTCGGCAGCAGCCGCACGATCGCGCAGTCGCCACCGCTGACGCCGGCGAGGTAGATCCGGCGCGAGTGGTCGATCGCGATCGCGCGCACCGTGTCGTCGTCGGCCCCCATGTCGATCACCGCGCGGCCGTCGCCGCTGAACGAGGTGTCGAAGCCGCCGCCGGCGGTCAGGCGCGCGACGGCAAAGTCCAGGTTCTCGGAGGTCGTTCCGACTTCGGCGGCGCCGGCGGCCACCAGCTTTCCGTCGGGCTGCTGGGCGAGGACGAACGCGTAGTCGTCCCACAGTTCGCCGAGGTTGAAGCCGACGACGCGCGTCCCACCGTTGCCGAAGTTCGTGTCGGGCAGGCCGGTCGGCAGGTAGCGCCGCACGGCCCAGTCGTTGTTGGGGATCGTGCCCCCTTCGTCGAAGTAGTCGTCCAGCACGACCGGGCGGCCGTTGCCGAGCGCCACGATGTCGGCAAACCCCTGCATCAGGTCGATCCGTTTCACCAGTCCGCCGTCGCCGAAGGAACCCACCAGCCCGCCGCTGGCATTGAGCCGGGCCAGCGACCAGCCGGTCCCGATGTTGTCGCTCGACAGCACGCCGTTGAACAGATAGACCCCGCCGGAAGGACCGGGTGCGACGCGGCCGTCGACGAACCGGGGGTTGCCGTCGTCGTCTGGATCGCCGTCGATGATGGCGATCCCGTCGCCGCTGAAGGTGACATCGAGGTCGCCGGCAGCGGTCAGCCGGACTGCCACCATCCGCTGCGGACCGGTGCCGTCGGTGATGGCGGCGCCGCCCAGGACGATCCTGCCGTCGGGCTGGACGAAGAGCCCGGTCGCGTTGTTCGAGCGGGGCGAGCCATTGACCGGGATGTTCACGTGCCGCAGCCCGCCGTTGCCGAAGCTGGCGTCGAGCGTTCCAGGAGTCTGCGCTCGGAGTGACTGTCCGGCGAGCAGCGCGGTGGTGACGGCCCAGGCGAGGACCGCCGGGCACCCAGAGAGTCGGACCATGGGAAACCTCCTGACGACGGTACGCGATCGCGGCGCCGATCCGGCCAGCCGATCGACGCGTCCGGCCGCCTCAGGCGCGGACGGCGGAATCGGTCAGCAGTGAGGCGAGGGCCGGATTGTGCACCTGGCCCTGGTGCGTGAGCAGGGTGCCACTGACGACCTCGTCATCCAGCGGCACGCCCAGCTGCTTCTCCTTCCAGAGCAGCTTGACGAAGTTGAAGACGTTGCGGGCATAGAGCAGGCTGGCGTCGTGCGCCAGCTCGGCGGCGAGGTTGCCGGGGCCCAGGATGAGCACGCCGCCGTGGCGGACCTCCTGGTCGGCGACGGTCAGCTCGCAGTTGCCGCCGGTCGAGGCGGCCAGGTCGACGACCACTCCGCCGGGCTTCATGGCGGCGACCATCGCTGCGGTCAGCAGCACGGGCGCGCGGCGGCCCGGCACCTGAGCGGTCGTGATCACCACGTCCGCCTGGGCGACGCGGGCGGTGAGGATCTCGCGCTGGCGGTCGAGGAACTCCTGAGTGACCTCCTTGGCGTAGCCGCCGGCTCCTTCGGCCGAACCCATCTCGGGAAGGTCGATGAATCGGCCGCCGAGCGACTCGACCTGCTCCTTGACCGCCGCCCGGACGTCGGAGACCTCGACCACGGCGCCCAGTCGACGGGCGGTCGCGAGCGCCTGCAAGCCGGCCACGCCGGCGCCGAGGATCACCACCCGCGCCGGCTGCACCGTGCCGGCGGCCGTCATCAGCTGCGGAAAGTACTTGCCGAGCCGGCCGGCGGCCAGCAGGACGGCCTTGTACCCGGCGATCGACGCCTGCGAGGAGAGCACGTCCATCGCCTGCGCGCGGGTCGTGCGCGGCACCAGCTCCATGGCGAAGGCGGTCACTCCCCGCTCGGCCAGGCGGCGGACGAGGCCGAGATTGCGGAACGGGTCGAGCATCGAGATCAGCACCGCCCCCGACCGGAGTGCCGCGGCCTCCTCTTCGGTGGGCGGCGCGACCCGCAGGACCAGGTCGGCGCCCGCGCAGGCCGCCGGCGCCGACGCGACCGCCGTGGCCCCGGCTTCGACGTACTGCTCGTCCGGGTGGCCCGCGGCCAGCCCGGCGCCGCGTTCGAACTCGACTTCCAGGCCGGCGGCGACCAGCTTGCGCACCGTCTCCGGGACCGCGGCGACGCGACGTTCTCCGGGGCGCGATTCGAGCGGGACGAAAAGACGTGCCATGGGGCCTCCCGGCGGTATGCAGGCAGCGCGGATCGTAACCGGCGTGGGGAGGGGCGGCAAGCCGCCGGCCTCAGCCGACTTCGGCGTGCTCGGGGCGAGCCAGATCGAGGACGGTCTTGACCGGTGCGAAGGTCGTCGCCGGCACCTCGACGAACAGGGTCGACCAGCCGGCCATCGAGCCGTTCCACAGGCCGGGCCTCTCGAGGACCCGCAGCACCCCGCCGGCGACCGGCTTGGTCGACACGATCGAGGCCTGCGCGTCGACGAACCGTTCGAGCTCGTGGGGCGTCCCGTCGGGGCGGCGCAGCGCCACGACGAGGTCGACCGGGTTGAAGTGTGTCGCCCCGGCCCAGGCGGCGGCCTGGGCGGGATCGCTCAGGTCGACCTGCGACGCCTCGACGATCTGGGGGGTCGCCGGCCCATCGTCGCCGGCCACCCAGAACGGCCCGCCGCCGGGTTCGCCCGCGTTGCGCACGACGCCGCAGATCCGCATGGGGCGGACCGCCGCGCTGGCCGGATCGCCTTCGAGCTGCTCGACGGCCAGACCGATCAGAACCCGCTTCCAGTGCGCGACCTCGCCGTGTCGAGGGCGCGGCAGGACGTTGTCGATGTTCTTGATGGTCACCAGGTCGCCGCCGGTGGCCGCCAGGTTGGGCAGCAGCGCCCCGTGTCCCGACGGGCGCAGGATCAGTCCGCCGTCCGCGTCGCGCGCCGGCTGGCCGGCCTCGTCGAGGCAGATCGTGTCGGTGCGGCGCTGCTGCTCGGAGAAGGTTGCCTCCAGGTGCACGCCCGGCTCGAGCCGCTCGCGGCAGTCGGCGAGTGCTGCCTGGAAGCGATCGATCTCTCCGGGCGGGATCGTGAAGTGGAGCCGGCAGCGGCCTTCGTCATCGGTCAGATAACTCGCCGCTTCGACGATCTGTTCTTCGAAGGCCGTGACCGCCCGGTCTCCGTCGAGGTGAAACGGCAGCAGCGCCTTGGGCAGGTGCGCGGCGCCGAGCCCGGACTCGTCGAGCAGCGTGTCGATCAGCGCAGCGAGTCCGTGGCCGCCGGCCAGCTCGATCAGCCGCTCCACCGGGCCGCCGAACCGGGCGGCCAGAGGGCGAGCCAGGGCGAGCTGCGGCATCAACTCGAGGACGCGCAGCAGATCGGCCGCCGCAACATCACCGTCGCGGGCTGCCGCCTCGAGTGCCGCGCGTGATCGGGTGAGGCCGCGCTCGCGCGCCGCGACCACGGACGCGAACATCCGCGTGGCGGCGCCCGACGCCGGTACGAACCGGCTGACCCGCCCCTCGGCTACCGCCTGAGCCCCGCGCCCCGCGAGGTCGGCCTCGCGCTCGGGCGACAGGCGGAGGATGCCGTCGCCGACCGTGCAGGGCCGCTCGAGCCGGGTCGGTCGCCGCGGCGCCGAGAGCAGGTCGAACTGTCGGCGGGCCTCGGCCTCCTCGATGCCCGCTGCCGTCAGCTGCTCACGATCGCGCGCGGTGAAGAGCGGTTCCATGCCCGGAGGTGACGTGCTGTCAGCCGGCCGGTGGGGCGAGGCTCGGGAGACGCTCTGCCAGCTCCGCCAGGCGCGGCGCCGCAGCGTCTTTGGCCGAGAGAATCGGTTCGCCGAGTGGCCATTCGATCCCGATCTGCGGATCGTTCCAGGCGATCGACAGGTCGGCGTCCGGTCGGTAGAGGGTCGTGCACTTGTACTCGACCTGGGCGCGCTCGGAGAGCACGCAGAAGCCGTGTGCGAAATCCGGCGGGATCCAGAGCTGGCGGAAATTTTCCGCCGACAGCCGCGTGCCGAACCAGCGCCCGAAGTGCGGGGATCCGCGGCGGATGTCGACCGCCACGTCGAAGATCTCCCCTTCGGTGCAGCGCACCAGCTTGCCCTGCGGGTCAGCGGTCTGAGTGTGCAGACCGCGCAGCGTGCCGCGCCGCGACAGGGAGTGATTGTCCTGGACGAAGGCGACCTCGAGGCCGAGCGCTGCGAACTTCGCGGCGTGAAACACCTCGAGGAAGAAGCCGCGCTCGTCGCGGTGTACGAGCGGATCGACGACGAGCACGCCCGGCAGATCGGCGGGGCGGATCTTCATCGCCCGTCCGCGTGCTCCTCGACCACCCGTCGCAGGTAGTCGGCGTACTCGGTTCGGCCCAGCCCTGCGGCGAGCGAGAGCACTTGCTCGGGCGCCAACCACCCGGCCCGCAGTGCGATCTCCTCGAGGCAGGCGACCTTGAGACCCTGGCGCTGCTCGACCGTGGCGATGAACTCGCCCGCCTGCAGCAGCGATTCGTGGGTGCCGGTGTCGAGCCAGGCCGTGCCGCGGCCGAGTCGCGCGACGCGCAGGGCGCCCTGGGCGAGGTAAGCGCGGTTGACATCGGTGATTTCGAGCTCGCCACGCGGCGAGGGGCGCAGCCCCGCGGCGATGTCCAGCACCGCGTTGTCGTAAAAGTAGAGACCGGTCACCGCCCAGCTCGAGCGCGGTGCGGACGGCTTCTCCTCGAGCGTCAGGGCACGGCCTTCGGCGTCGAGCTCCACCACGCCATAGCGCTGCGGATCGCGCACCCGGTACGCAAAGACAGTGGCACCGCTCGTCTGCGCCGCCGCCAGCTGGAGCTCCTCCGGGAAGCCGTGCCCATAGAAGATGTTGTCGCCGAGCGCCAGGGCAACCCGGTCGGAGCCCACGAAGTCGCGGCCGATCAGAAAGGCCTGCGCGAGTCCGTCCGGGCGGGGCTGCGGGGCGTAGCTGAGTCGGATGCCGAAGTCCGAGCCGTCGCCGAGCAGTCGCTCGAAGCCGGGCAGGTCGACCGGCGTCGAGATCAGCAGGATGTCCCGGATTCCCGCCAGCATCAGTGACGAGAGCGGGTAGTAGACCATCGGCTTGTCGTAGACCGGCAGCAGCTGCTTGGAGACGCCGCGGGTCACCGGGTAGAGGCGCGTGCCGGAGCCGCCGGCCAGAAGAATCCCCTTCATGCGAGGCCGGCGACTCTATCAACGGGAGCGCTGGCGTAGGATCGCCCGCCGTGACCGGCCTTCAGGCGATCGTGCTTGCGCTCGTGCAGGCGGTGACGGAGTTCTTGCCGATCTCCTCGTCGGGCCACCTGATCCTGCTGCCGCGTCTGCTCGGTTGGAGCGATCAGGGCCTCGAATTCGACATCGCGACCAACACCGGCACGCTGCTCGCTGTGCTCGCCTACTTCCGCTCCGACGTCGCGGCACTCCTGCGCGGCTTTGTCGCCAGCCTGCGCCGCGGCTCGGAGGCTCCTGCCGATCCGCAGTCGCGGCTCGCCTGGGCACTGATCTGGGGCACGGTGCCGGCCGGCATCGTCGGGCTGCTGGCCAAGGACTGGATCTCGAGCTACGGGCGCGATCCGCATCTGATCGCCACCACGGCGATCGTCTACGGCCTCCTGCTCGGTCTGGCCGACCGGCTCGGACGACGGCAACTCGATCTGGGGGCAATCGGCATCCGCGAGGGCATCTGGATCGGCTGCGCCCAGGCGCTCGCACTGGTGCCCGGCACGTCGCGCTCGGGGGTGACGATGACCGCCGCCCTCGCCCTCGGGCTGACGCGGGAAGCGGCGGCGCGCATCGCCTTCCTGCTGTCGATTCCCATCGGTGTCCTGGTCGGCGCCAAGCAAGCGTTCGATTTCGCGCGCGGCGAGATCGTCGGCCTCGCCCCGGGTACGCTACTGCTCGGGATCGGCGTGTCGGCGCTGGCGGGCTACTTCGTCATCGCCGCGCTGCTCGCCTGGGTGCGGTCCCGTCCTCTGACCCCGTTCGTCGTTTACCGGCTGGCGCTCGGGATCTTCCTCTACGCCTGGTTCTGAGCCGGCGGCTCGGCGTCGCGCGGGGGTCGCAACCACGACACCAGCACCGAGCCGCCCAGCAGCAACGCAATCACGCTGAGCGAAACGCCGATCGGCACCTTGAACCAGGCGCTGCCGACCATCTTGATACCCACGAAGCTCAACACCAGGCCGAGCCCGTACTTGAGGTAGTGGAAGCGGCCCATGAAGTCGTGCAGCAGGAAGTAAAGCGCGCGCAGGCCGAGGATCGCGAAGATGTTGGAGGTGAACACGATGAACGGATCACGCGTCACCCCGAAGATGGCCGGGATCGAGTCGACGGCGAACACCAGATCGGTCGCCTCGATGACGATCAGAACCAGCAGCAGGGGAGTGAAGTGGCGCTTGCCGTTCTCGATCACCGAGAACTTCTGGCCGTGGTATTCCGAGGTGACCGGCAGGAAGCGGCGTGCCAGGCGCAGGAGAGGGTTCTTCTCCGGATCGACGTTGTCGTCGCCGGCGAACAGGAGCTTGATGCCGGTGATCACCAGGAAGCCACCGAAAACGTAGATCATCCAGTGGAACTTGGCCAGCAGCGCCGCGCCCAGGAAGATGAACGCCGCGCGCAACACCAGCGCCCCGACGATGCCCCAGAACAGCACCCGGTGCTGGAATTGCGGGGGCACCGAGAAGTACGAGAAGACAACCAGGAAGACGAACAGGTTGTCGACCGAGAGCGCGTACTCGATCAGATAGCCGGTCACGAACTCGAGGCCCACCCGGGTGCCGAAACGCCAGAAAAGCCAGGCGGCGAAGATCAGAGCGAGCGAAACGCAAAGGCCGACCCAGAGCAGCGCCTCGCGCGGCCGCACGACGTGCGCCTTGCGGTTGAGCACGCCGAGGTCGAGGATCAGGATCGCGACCACACCGACCAGGAAGACGGTCCAGAACAGCGGAGTGCCGATGGTCGCGAGCTCGGGCATGGGGACGGAGTCTAGCGTGCTAGCTTCCCCCGCCGTGGCGCGGTTCATTACGTTCGAGGGCCTTGACGGCAGCGGCAAGTCGACCCATCTCGAGCGCGCGGCGGCGTGGCTCGAGCGCGCCGGGGTACCGGTGCTGGTGACGCGAGAACCCGGCGGGACGGGGCTCGGCAGCGCCATCCGCCAGGTCTTCCTCGACCCGCAGTTCGCCGGCATGGACGGCACGGTCGAGCTGCTGCTGGTCTTCGCGGCGCGCCGGCAGCACCTGATCGAGGTCATCGAACCGGCGCTCGCCGCCGGCCGCCATGTCCTGTGCGACCGCTTCACCGATTCGACCTACGCCTACCAGGGTGCGGGACGCGGCGTCCCGACCGAGGTGATCGAGCGGGTCGACCGGCTGGCGACCGGCGGCCGGGTGCCGGACCGCTCGCTGCTGTTCGACCTGCCTGCGGCTGAGGCACGCCGCCGCGGACACTCGCCGGCCCGCCAGCGCCAGGCCGGGGTCGACCGGCTCGATGCAGAAGCGCTGGCGTTCTACGACCGCGTGCGCGGCGGCTTCCTGGCTCGGGCACGGGCCGAGCCGGAGCGGTTCCGGCTGGTCGATTCGTCCGGGCCGCTGGCGGAAACCGCGCGCGCGGTGCGCGCCGCGCTCGTCGACCTGCTGGGTCCGTTGCCGGAGGTCGAGTGAGCTCCTCGGCCTTGCCCGAGCCGGTGCTCGGCCTGATCCGGCTGGCACGCAGCGGCAAGCTCTACCCGTCGACGATCCTGCACGGCGGCAGTCCGGAAGCGCGTCGCGAGGCTGCTGCGGCGGTGGCGCGCGCGCTGCTTTGCGAGCGCGAGTCGCCCGACGAGCGGCCGTGCGGCAGCTGCCGCCACTGCGCCCGGATCGGGGCGCCGTCGGCCGACGGAGCGATGCCGTTCCATCCCGACTTCGCCTGGCTGGCGCGCGACCTCAAGACCGCGACCTCGGCCGAGGCGACGCGCGAGTTCCTGCGCGCGGCGCATTCGGCGCCCTACGAGGCGCGGGGTCAGGTGTTCGTGATCGGGGAGGCCGATTCGCTGTCGGCCGAGGCCGGGGACGCGCTGCTCAAGCTGATCGAGGAGCCCGGGCTGGGTTCGCCACGCCACTACCTGCTCCTGGCGCCGTCGAATCTCGACCTGACGGCCACGCTGCGCAGCCGCTCGCTGCCGGTCTATCTCGGCGTCCCCGACCTGGTCGACCCGCAGACGCGGCGCGACGTGGCGGAGCGACTCCAGGCGACCCTCGAGCGGTGGGCGGCGGACGGCAACAGCCTCTGGCTCATCGACGCCACCCGGCGCCTCGTCTCGGCCGCCGACTTCGACGATCCGCGCGCCGACGCGCCGTGGACGATCGTGGCGCTGGCCGTGCACGACGTCGCCCTGCAGGCCGATCGCGGGGCCTTGGTTCGTCACCGGCGCGAGCTGCTGGCGCTGGCCGCCGACCTGCTCGCCGCGCCGCCCTGGCGGCTGCGCGGCGTGGCGGCCGAGCGAATCGTCGAAGGCCTGCTGGCGCGGCACCTGGCGCCGGCCGGCACCTGAACCCCGCCGGCCGTCCGACCTGCCGCCGCAGCTCAGCTCTTGGGCGGCCGGGTCGGGCGGATCTCGATCAGGCTCGGCAGCGCCCGCTCGGGAAAGCCGAGCAGGTCGGTGACCACGCGCGCCACGTCCTCGGGCGCCAGCATCCAGTCCTGGGCCTCCTGGCGCATCGTCGTGCGCAGCTCGGTGGCCACCGAACCGGGGCAGATCGCGGCCACCCGGATACCGCCGTGGCGCAGGTCGAGCATCGCCGCCTCCGACATGCCGACCAGTCCGAACTTGGAGGCGTTGTAGGCGGCCCCACCGGCAAAGGCGTTCTTGGCCGCCAGGGAGGCGATGTTGAAGATCCAGCCGCCGCCGGCCTCCTGCATGGCCGGCGCCGCAGCGCGGATGGCGTAGAACGGCCCGAGCAGGTTGGTTTCGATCACCTCGCGGAAGTCGTCGCCCGACAGCTCGTCGATCGGCGCGAACCGGCCGAGGCCCGCGTTGTTGACCAGCACGTCGAGGCGTCCCGACTGTTCGACGACGGCGCCCACCAGCGCCTCGACCTCCTCCTGGCGCCGGACGTTGCAGGTGTGCGCGAAGACGCGTCCCGGATGGGCGATGAACAGCTTCTGGTGGGTGTCGCGCAGCACCGTCGTGTCGCGGCCGCAGAAGTGGACGGTGTGGCCGTCCGCGAGCAGGGCCTCCACGACGGCGCGGCCGATGCCGCGGCTGCCGCCGGTCACCAGGCAGACGAGTGGTCGGGTGGAAGTCATCGGTCTCCTCCGCAGTCGGGTGCGCGGTCGGCGCAGGCGCCGCCGCCGGGCCGCGAGCGTATACTCCCGCGCGATGACTGGCCGTCGCGCCCTGTCGCTGCCCGCCTGGGCCCTGCTCGTCTGGACGCTGATCCTGGCTCCGGGCATTCCGGTCGGCGCGGGCGGCTGCGCGCCGAAGGTCGCCTGCCCGATGGCGGCCGCGGGGGCCTGCGCGCCGGCCTCCCGCGACTGCGCGCCCGGCGCCACCTGGTCGGTGGCGCTCGGCTGCTGCAGGAACCTCGAGGCGGCGCCGACTGCGCCAACAGCCGCCTCGAAGCTGGCCGCAGCGGCTCGAGCGCCGGCGCCGCAACCGGTTGCCGATGCGTCCTTCGAGGCGGGCCGGCTCAGCGTTCCGGCCGCGCCGACCATGCCGCTCGCCGATCGCCTGTGCGCCGAGCGAAGACATGCGGTCGGGCTCTTCACCCTCTTTCTGGCCCTCCTGAACTGAGACCCGCTGTCGTGCGGAACTGAGGCCCGGTGCGCGTTGCACCGCGGCCCGAGCACCGTCTCGAAAGGAGGAGTTCCGTGTTGGATTCGCGCCCCTCGGGCGCCCGACGCTTTGCGTACCTGAGTACCTTTGCGCTGGTGCTCGCGACGAGCGGATCAGGCGCCGTCGCCAGCGAGGCCGCCGCGCCGTTCGACTTCCGGGCCGACGAGGCACCGCCGCTCTCGAACCTCGTCGAGCTTGCCCGACAGCGCTCCCCGCTTCTGGCGGCGGCCCGCTCGCGCGCCGCCGCCTCCGCGCATCAGATCGACGCTGCGGCGGCGCTGGACGATCCGCGGCTCGAGGCGCGCCTCGCCAATGCCGGGCTCGATCGCCTGACCATCGGCGAAGACGAAATGTCGATGATCGAGCTGGAGGTTCGTCAGAGTCTGCCCTGGCCCGGGAGTCGCCGGGGGCGCCAGGAGCTCGCCGCCGCCGAGGCGTCCGTCCTGGAGCTGGAGAGGGTGGCCGTCGAGCGCGCGCTCGAGCGGCAGGTGTCGGAGAGCTACGCGCGGCTCTATGCCCTCGACCAGCGCCTGGCGCGGCTCGACGACGCACATGAACTGATGGAGGTCCTGGTCGCCGCGGTCGACCTGCGGTTCGGGGCCGGCCGGACAGGAGCGGCCGAGGCCCTGGCGACGCGCCTCCGGTTGTCCGAGCACGATGCCGAGCGGGAGATCGTGGCGGCTGAGCGCGACCGGCTGGTCGCGCGAGTGCGCGAACTGCTCGCGTTGCCGGCCGACACGCCGATCGGCGAGGTGCGCGCCCTTCCGGCTGCGGTCGCCCCGCCCGCGGACTTCGTTCAATTGGCCCCACGGCTGGCCCCCGCCGCACTTGTCGCCGAGGCGCGCGAGCGGGTGGCCGGGCAGCGCGCTGAGCTGGCCCGCCTCGAGCTGCGCCCGGACCTTGCGGTCGCCGCCGGCCTCGGCTGGCGCGACGGACTCGACCCGATGGTCTACGCCGGGGTCGGTGTCGAGCTGCCGCTGTTCCGTACCCGCCGGGAGGGGCTCCGCCTCGCAGGGCTCGTCGAGGAGGCGGCAGCGGTCGAGGCGGACGCGCGCGGCGCGCAACTGGCAGTCCGGGCGGAAGCCGAGTCGCTGCTCGCCTCCTGGCGCCGGCTCGAGCGCCGCCGCGAGCTCTATGACGAGGCGCTGCTGCCCGAGAGTTCCGCGGCGTTCGACGCCGCGCGTGCCGCATTCCTCGCCGGTGACCGCGAGCTCGGTTCCCTGCTCAGCGCGCTCGAGCGTTGGCTCGAAGCGCGCATCGAGCGCGCCGAAGTGGACGCGGAGCGGTTCGCAGTCGCCGCCGCCGTTCGCGAAATCCTCGGCCCCGGGCCGACGGGAGATCAGCCATGACTCGAACGTTCTCGCGCTTCGCCCTGCTCGTCGTCGCGGGCCTGATGCTCATCGTCGGCTGCGGCGGCAGCGGGTCGGTAGAGAGTCCGGAGGTCTGGACCTGTCCGATGCACCCGGAGGTGATCTCGGATCGCCCCGACAGCTGCCCGATCTGCGGCATGGACCTGGTGCTCCAGGAGGGGTCGCCGGTGGCTCCGGCCGAGTCCGGCGGAACTCATGCGGAGGTCGAGCTGACTGCCTCCGGCAGGCGGCTCTCCGGCGTCGAGACGGTCGCTGCCGAGCGCGCGACCTGGAGCGCCGGCGTGCGCACGGTCGGCACCGTCGTTCCGGACGAGCGCCGCAGCGTCCGCATCGAGGCGCGCTTCTCGGGCTGGATCGAGGAGCTGCCGGTCGACTTCACCGGGCGCTACGTCCGCCGCGGCGAGACCGTCGCCGAGATCTACTCGCCCGAGTTGATCGCCGCGCAGCAGGAGCTGCTGGTGGCGCGCGATGCGGCGCTGCGCTTCGCCACCTCGGCGCTCCCGGAAGTGCGTCGGAGCGGCGAGGAACTGCTCGCGGCCGCGCGGCGGCGGCTCGAGATCTTCGCCCTGCCCGCGGGATTCGTCGAGCGACTCGCCGAGACCGGCGAAGTCCGCCGCACCGTACCGGTCATCGCGCCGGCCTCCGGGTTCGTGGTGGTCAAGTCGGTCGTCGCCGGCCAGCAGGTCGCCCCCGGCCAGGAGCTGTTCCGGCTGGTCGACCTGTCCCGGGTCTGGGTCGAGGCGGCGCTCTACGAGGCCGACGCCGCGCGTGTCGGGCCGGGCGACCGGGCCCGGCTGGTGCTCGCCTACGACCCGGCGGCGGCGCGCGACGGCGCGGTCTCCTACGTTTACCCCGAGGTCGACGCCGCGACCCGCACGCTGCGCGTCCGCTTCGACGTCGCCAACCCGGCGCTCGACTGGAAGCCTGGGATGTTCGTCGACGTCGAGATGGCGGGCCGGCCGCGCGAGGCGATCGTCGTCCCCGACTCGGCGGTGCTGCCGACCGGCGAGCGTGACCTGGTCTTCGTCGAGTCGGCGCCGGACCGCTTCGAGCCGCGCCAGGTGACGGTCGGCGAGCGCCGCGCCGGACGCGCCGAGATCGTCGCGGGACTTGCCGCCGGCGAGCGCGTCGCAGTCACCGCCAACTTCCTGCTCGACAGCGAGTCGCGCCTGCGCGCCGCGATCGCGCAGCGCGCCCCGGCACCGGCGGGCGCGCCGGCCGCCGCGGCGGAGCACGTTTCCGGGCACGAGGGACACCGGTGATCGCCCGCCTGATCGAGTGGTCGGCGCGCAACCGCCTGCTGGTGCTGCTCGGCACCGTGGCGGCGATGGCCTACGCGGTCCACGTGCTCGGCCGGATCCGGCTCGACGCGCTGCCGGACCTCTCCGACACCCAGGTCATCGTCTACTCGCGCTGGGACCGCTCCCCCGACGTCCTCGAGGATCAGGTCACCTACCCGATCGTCTCGGCGCTGCTGGGTGCGCCCGGGGTCGAGGCGGTGCGCGGCTTCTCCGACTTCGGCTTCAGCTACGTCTACGTCATCTTCGAGGACGGCACCGACCTCTACTGGGCGCGCTCGCGCGTGCTCGAATACCTGTCGAAGATCCAGCCGCAGCTGCCCGCCGGCGTGCGCACCGAGCTCGGCCCCGACGCCACCGGCGTCGGCTGGGTCTACCAGTACGTGATGGTCGATCGCGAAGGCAGGCACTCGCTCGACGAGCTGCGCTCCTTCCAGGACTGGACGCTCCGCTACGCGCTCCAGAGCGTCCCCGGCGTCGCCGAGGTCGCCTCGCTCGGCGGCTACGGCCGGCAGGTCCAGATCACGGTCGACCCGAACCGGCTGGCGGCCTTCGGTCTCGGCATCGCAGAGGTCGCCGACGCGGTGCGGCGGTCGAACGACGAGAGCGGCGGCCGGCTGATCGAGTGGAGCGGCGCCGAGGCGATGGTGCGGGTACGCGGCTACGCCCGCGACGTCGCCGCCTTCGAGGAGATCGCGATCTCGAGCGGCCCGGGTGGCATCCCGGTTCGAGTGCGCGATGTCGCCCGCGTCGCCTGGGGCCCGGAGATCCGGCGCGGCGTCGCCGACTTCGACGGCCGCGGCGACCACGTCGGCGGCATCGTGGTGATGCGCCACGGCGAGAACGCGAAGAACGTGATCGCGCGCGTGCGCGACCGCATCGCCGCGCTCGGGCCGACGCTGCCCGAGGGGGTCGAGGTGGTCTCGACCTACGACCGCTCGACCCTGATCGACCGCGCCATCTCGACCCTCGAGCGCGAACTCACGATCGAGATGATCGTCGTCTCGCTGGTCATCCTGCTCTTCCTCTGGCACCTGCCGTCGGCGATCGTCCCGATCCTGACCATCCCGATCTCGGTGCTGCTCTCGTTCATCCCGCTCTACCACTTCGGCATCACCGTCAACATCATGTCGCTCGCCGGTATCGCGATCTCGATCGGCGTGCTGGTCGACGGCGCCATCGTCGAGGTCGAGAACG